>CAIQJP010000116.1 GCA_903872155.1 uncultured Actinomycetes bacterium
GACCATCTCTTTGTTGTTGGACGTGTGCTCGGCATGTCACATGCAGAAGATGTTGACGATGCAATGGTTTTCTTCCGCGGCAAAGTTGCCTCGGTCAACATGCCGACCGCCTGATCTTCATGCTCGGTGTTATTGCTTCGGTCATTCTTGGGGGAGTGATGTGCGTAGCCGGTGGCTCAAAGATTGCCATGGGTCATCGCTGGCCGGTTGAAGCCCAAGCGTTAGGCGCACCAAAGGCGATTGCACCGATTGTGCCGTGGTGTGAGATTGCATTAGGTGCACTTTTGATTGTGCAAATTGCGCCCGAGATAGTTGGCTTGTTGGCTCTTGGCATGCTTGTCATTTTTACTTTGTTGATCGCCCGTCAACTTCGTGATGGAAATCGACCAGTGTGTGCATGCTTTGGATCATGGAGTAGCAAACCATTGAGTTGGCAACATGTGGCGCGTAACGCGGGTTTCATTGCACTCGCGCTGATCACGATCTTCGCTTAGTTCTTAGCCAAGCGTCGCTAAAAGAAATGCACTGACGCGAGCCTCTTCGCGCCAACGTTCGTAACGCCCACTCGGGCCACCATGGCCTGCTCCCATTTCAGTCCGCAACAACAAGGGTGCATCGTTCGTTCGAAGTTCGCGAATCTTGGCAACCCACTTGGCGGGTTCGTGATATGCAACGCGTGGATCATTCAGCCCACCACTTGCGAAGATTGCTGGGTAGTCACGCGCGTTGACGTTGTCGTATGGCGAGTACTGCAACATGCATGTTGCAAATGGTTCAACGCGCGGGTCGCCCCACTCTTCCCACTCGGTGACAGTGAGTGGCAATGAGGGATCGCTCATAGTTGTCACCACGTCGACGAACGGAACTTCGGCAACAGCAGCACTCCATAATTCGGGACGCAAGTTGATGCACGCACCAACCATCAATCCGCCAGCACTTCCGCCGCGTACTGCAACGCGTGTTGGTTTAGCCCAACCTGAAGCAATCACATCGTCGGCAACTGCGTTGACATCGTCAAATGTGTTGCGCTTATTCTCAAGACGCCCATCGATATACCAACGCCGGCCCATTTCGCCACCGCCACGGGGGTGAGCAAGAACCCATGTCCAACCACGATCAACGAGTGACAGTCGAGCAACGCTAAACCACGGCGGCATTGATGCTTCGTAGCTGCCGTAGGCGTAGACCATGCATGGTGCATCACCAGTTGCCTGGGCAGATTTCAATCGCACGATGTCATACGGAACTTTGGTTCCGTCAGGCGATGTAGCCCAATCTCGAACTGTTTCGTAAGTCCCCAAGTCAACATTTGGTGTGGGCGATCGCTTGAGCATGTTGCGCTCACCGGTCGCAATGTTTTGTTCCCACACAGTTGATGGAGTCACCATACTTTCGGTGACAAATCGCAACCACTCGGTATTCCATTCGGGGTTGCTATCAGGTTCAACATCATGAGGTGCTGAGCCGAGATCTATTGGTTGCATTGATCCATCGCGAAGCATGATGCGTAGTCGTGGTTGTGCATTGACCCATTCGTGAATCACGAGGTGGGTAGCAAAGCAGTCGGCGCGCATGATGCGATTGCCTTCAACATGGGCAATCAGTTCGGCCCATTCAGATGGCTGCGACTCGGCCGCTTGCATGATTCGAAAATCAATGGCGTCTTCGTTTGTGAGCACAATGAAGCGATCGCCCCAGTGGTCAATGTGATACTCAACATCTTCGCGACGTTCGCGGACCACGACCGGTTGGTCGAGGGGACTGTGAGCCGAAATCAGACGAGTTTCGCTGGATGTTTTGCTATCGGCATCAATAACTATCCACTCACCACTGCGCGTGAGATCAATTCCGACATAGAAGCGTTCGTCAGTTTCTTCGAAAACTTTGACATCTTGTTTTTGCGAGGTGCCAATTTGATGACGCCAGACCGTACTTGGTCGTTCTTGTTCGTCGTAGGTGACGTAAAAGATGAACTGTGAATCAGCACTCCAAGCTGTTCCTGCCCAGGAAGTGTCTTCAATCTCATCAGCCAAATCAAGCCCGGTGCGCAGATCTCGAATACGCATCGTGAAATGTTCGCTGCCATCGGTGTCACTTGACCAAATCAGTAAGTGCGTGTCGGGGCTGATATCAAATGAACCCAGCGAGAAATACTCGTGGCCGTCAGCGAGAACATTTTCGTCCAAGATGGTTGTCGCCGTTGCGGTCTCACGTGAAGTTCCACGGCAATGAATGGGATACTGCAAACCTTCTTCGGTTCGCGTGGCGTACCACCAACCATCTTTAAGAGTCGGCACACTTTCATCGGTCTCTTGAATACGCGATTTGATCTCGCTGAAAAGTGTCTCCACTAATTCGGTATGCGGAGCGAACCAAGATTCACAGTTTTCGTTCTCGGCCTCGAGATAGGCGATGGTGTCGGGATCGCCGCGGTTGCTCATCCAGTAATACGGGTCATCCACGTCGCCGGTCGGACGACTGAGAACGTGGGGAAGTTTTTTGGCGACAGGGCCGCGAGAGTCAAAAGGCACGATCCGAGAGTACGCCCGATCGGGCACTCATGGCGTCCCGCCGTTATCGTGCACGGCGATGCGGGTGTGGATCGATCAAGACTTGTGCACTGGAGACGGCCTGTGTCTCGACCATTGCCCCGACGCCTTCGTACAACTTGAAGATGGCATTGCCTATGTCGCCGAGGCTGGGGTGGCTCTCAACGACCCTGGTGGGTCGGGCAGTTTGGCCTGGGTACCCATCAAGAATTATCAGGCAGTCGTCGACGCCGCTGAAGCCTGTCCGGGGGAGTGCATTTTCATCGAACTACCTGCTCAGCCAGTCGGAGAGCTCACGGCGAGCACTTAGGTCGAGTGGCTTGAAATTTCTGAGCCGGGTCTATCAATCGGCGTGGATAATTGTTACTATCGCCGTAGTGTTAATTCAGTTAGAGGGTTCGTGACCAGCGAATCCTGCGTTCTTTGGAGTCCCCCCAATGACATCATTCGATCTTGATCTCAGCAAGTACTCGCTCGGTTGGAGCGATGATGTTGAGTATGCCTTCAAACCCGAAAAAGGTCTGAGCAAGCCCGTTGTCGATCAGATTTCGTGGTGGAAGGGCGAGCCCAAGTGGATGACACAATTCCGCGAGCGCAGCCTGAACTTGTTCGAGAAGAAGCCCATGTCGCCGTGGTTCGCCAACAACATGCCCGACATCGACTTCCAAGACATCTTCTATTACCTACGTCCAGCGAATGCCCAAGTTAATGAATGGGACGATCTTCCCGAGCAGATGAAGGCCACCTACGAAAAGTTGGGTATCCCCGAAGCCGAGCGTAAGTATTTGGCGGGCGTGACTGCACAGTTCGAAAGTGAAGTGGTGTTCCACCGCAACCGTGTTGAACTTGAAGAACAGGGAATCTTGTTTTGCGATATGGATACCGCATTGCGCGAGTATCCCGAATTGGTCAAGCAGTACTTCGGCACAGTTATTCCGCCAGGGGACAATAAGTTCTCGGCGCTCAACAGCGCAGTGTGGTCGGGTGGATCATTCATCTATGTTCCGCCGGGCGTTGAATGTGAAATGCCGTTGCAGGCGTACTTCCGCATTAACGCTGAAAACGCTGGACAATTTGAACGCACGCTCATCATCGCCGACGAGGGTTCGAAGGTTCACTACATCGAAGGTTGTTCAGCTCCGGTGTACACGAGCGATTCGCTGCACTCGGCCGTTGTTGAAATTATCGTGAAGCCAAGCGCTCACGTGACCTACACAACGATTCAGAACTGGTCGCCTAACGTGTACAACTTGGTTACCAAGCGTGCACGCGTTGAAGCTGAAGGCCACATGGAATGGATCGACGGCAACATCGGTTCAAAGCTCACCATGAAGTACCCAAGTGTGTACTTGGTTGGACCAAAGGCAACGGGCGAAGTATTGAGCGTTGCCTATGCCGGTGCAGGCCAACATCAAGACGCGGGCGCCAAGATGGTGCACGCTGCTCCCGAAACCACATCGAAGATTGTGTCGAAATCAATCAGCAAAGACGGCGGAATCACTGCATACCGCGGACTCGTGCGAGTTGACGAAGGCGCATACGGATGCAAGAGCCACGTGCAGTGTGACGCGCTCATTCTTGATGATCAAAGCGAAAGCCGCACCTTCCCATACATGGAAGTGGGCGAGAAGGACGCACAGATCGGCCACGAAGCAACCGTGTCAAAGATTGCTGATGAGCAGTTGTTCTATTTGCAGAGCCGCGGCTTGTCGCAAGAACAGGCCATGGGCATGATCGTGAACGGATTCATCGAGCCCGTAACTCGTACGTTGCCCATGGAATACGCCGTTGAATGGAGTCGTCTCATCGAACTCCAGATGGAAGGCTCCGTCGGCTGATTCAGTCGTGATTCTGGTGAGGATTTTTCTTCATAATGAAGAAGAATCCTCACCAGAATCACAAGGGGTAGATTGTTTTTATGCCGATGCGACAAGAGTGCAAAAACTTTGAAAGTCGCACCTATGGCAACGGCGACACTGTTCGCAAGTGCAACCTTGATCTAGCTCCTGACGCCCCGTGGCGTTGCCCCGAAAACTGCTCGGCTTTCGCCCGTCGTCCCGATGCCGGATGGACCTACGGATCTCTTGTTCCGCCCCGCAACCCTGCCGAACCGCCCGGACTTGATGATGGCTCAGCAGCAGCAGTTCTCGATGAGGCTGAAGACATCTTGAATGCCGTTGGTGCGCAGGTTTTGGCCGAAGTTGAAGCCGAACAGGCA
>CAIQJP010000117.1 GCA_903872155.1 uncultured Actinomycetes bacterium
TCATGATGATCCTGCAAAGGCTGCAGCAGTGTGGGATTTCATTTCGTTCCTCGTCAATGCTGAGAATCAGTCAACCTGGGCAGCAGCAACTGGATATGTACCGGTGCGTTCGACTGCACTTGATGTTGGTGCAATCGCCGAAAAGTACACGAGCGATCCACGATTCAAGGTTGCGTACGATCAGCTTTCACAAGTTGCTGATTCACCGGCCAGCGTTGGTGCAATTCTTGGACCGCAACGTGAGATTCGTACTTTGAGTGCTCGCGCCATTGCAACCATGTTGCAAGGTGGAGATGTGGCAGCAGCGCTGACCGATGCCGCAACCCAGGCCAACGCATTGTTGTCGGCTTACATCGCCGCCAACCAGTAGTCAACTCGTGCTTCTGGTGAAGATTTTTACTCAAAATGAAGAAAAATCCTCACCAGAATCACAGGGCTAGAAGTCGTCGAAACTGATTCCGAGGCGGATATTCATCGGAGCGGATGAGTCATTGAGGTCCCGAGTGATCTCAACTGTCAGATCATTGTCAGCCAATGTCGGGAAGAAGCCAAAGTCAAGTTCGCCTATTGCCGACAAATCATCAGGCAACGTATACGCCTCAAGAACTAGAGCGCCACTCGTTCGTTCTTCAGCAAAGAATTTTGCTAGTTCATCAAAACGATCAGCCGATGTCGTGAACTTTGCTTCAAGACTCAATGTTGTTGTTGACAAGTTATAAACCGAAGCTTGGAATTCGGCAACATCAATATCTTCGGGAACGGGAAGTTCGCTGAGCCAACCACGCAAGAACGGTGTCACAGGAATCTCGTTGAGAGTTTCAACGTTTTGTTCCCATCGAACAGTGATCGCGTTGCGTCCAGTCGGATCGAGTCCTTTAAGTTCGGGACCAATTGAGATCGTCATCGTTTCCCAACCTTGCGCTGCCGCCTCATCGGTTGCAGGGAAGTTGAGCGTCACAATTTTCACGCCATCGCCAACGATTGATTCAACTCTGACACCAGGTGTGTAATTTGCATCCTTGAAACTTGAAGTGACAGCTGCTTCTAGAGCGCCGACTTCGCCCATTGTTGCGTAATCAATTTGACTCCACGAATTCCAGATTCCGTCGTCTGCTTTAGTAATCCATTGATTCCCTGAAAAAAACAAAACGTCGTCTGGAAGAGGCACATCAACGGGTTGACCAAACATCCGAGTCGCCACATCAACTGCGTCTCCACCTCCGGTCTGAGCCAATTTCAAGCCAGCGAAGTCGTCGTTGGCAGTTGATGACCACAACGGGTCAACCGAGGAGGTGAGATATTCAAGTTCGCTGATTGGAGCCACTGTTGTGGTGGGTGCTTCAGTGACAACATCTGAAGTCATTGATGATGCATCGCTCGAATCGGACTGCGAGTCTTGCGAATCGTTACCTCCGCCGCTACAAGCCGCCAACAGCAAGGCTCCACTTAAAAAAGGAATCATTCGTTTCATGCCCCATACGGTAACGAGCCTGCGAGCGCTGGAGAACACTAATACCCCACATTTGCTTCAAGAGTTCATAAGGTCAGTCGGCGCTCTACGCGCTCTAGTTGCCGAGACCCCTCGGCTGAATCAAGGAGAACAAAATGTCCACAGTGTTTTTAATCGCCCGCATCATTTTCGCGTTCATGTTCGTGATGTCTGGGATCAATCACATCACCAAGGCTGACCACATGGTTGGTTACGCCCAGTTCAAAGGTGTCCCCTCGCCCAAATTGGCAGTTATCGGTTCAGGAGTCGTCATGGGCCTTGGCGGCTTGTCGCTGATTCTTGGCGTATACGCCGACCTTGGTGCCATTGTGCTCGCAGCAATCTTGGTTCTTATGGCCATCAAAATGCACAACTTCTGGACCCTCGAAGATGCTCAAGCCAAGCAGGCTGACATGATCGGCTTCTTGAAGAACATCTCGATGGCCGGCGGAGCATTATTCATGTTCGCATGGATGGCAACTGATGGCTCGTTGTACGGTCCAGCAATCACCGGAAGCCTCTTCAAAATCCAGTACTAAATTTCGGTCACTTTTCCGTTCACGCGCAAGGTGCGCGTGAACGGAATGGTTTCAAGCAGTCGACGATCGTGCGTCACTAACAACACGGTTCCGGGAAATGAAGTAATAGCCATCTCAAGTTGTTCGATGGCTGGAAGATCTAGATGGTTTGTCGGTTCGTCAAGCACCAGCAGGTTCACACCGCGGGCTTGTAACAGCGCAAGGCCGGCCCGAGTGCGTTCGCCAGGTGACAACGAATCTGAAGTGCGATTGACGTGTTCGGCCCCAAGACCAAATTTGGCCATCAACGTGCGCGCCTCAGCAAGTATCAATCCTGACGCATCAATGAATGCATCAAGCAACGAGCGTTCACCCGCAAATTGCGCGCGGGCCTGATCGATCTCACCGATCACCACGCTTGGCCCAATCCACGCCGCACCAGAAGCCAGTTCAACGCGTCCAAGTAAGGCTCGTAACAATGTGCTCTTGCCTGCACCATTGGCGCCAACAATTCCGATGCGTTCGCCCCAACCAATTTCGAGAGTGATTGGACCAAGTGTGAAGTCACCTTGTTTCACTACTGCGCTATCGAGTCGTGCCACAACTGCGCCCGCACGATCGGCGGTGGCAATCGTGAATTGCAACTGCCACGGTTCACGGGGTTTCTCAACAACTTCTAAACGTTCAATTGCACGTTCAGTACGTCGCGCTCGTGAGGCAAGTTGTTCGGTGTTATTGGCACGAAACTTTGCGCCCATCTTGTCGCCGTCGCTTGATGACTTCACTGCGACCTGACCCCAATTGCGTTCACGTTGTGCCCGCGCACCTAGGCCACTTCGCTGAGACTCGTATTCGGCGTACGCCTCTTCGGCATGTTGACGCGCAATTTCACGTTCATGTAGATACGACGTCCAGCCTCCGGCGAATACTTTGATCGCATGCGTGTAGTCATCTACTTCGGCAACATGCGTTACAACACGATCAAGAAATGCGCGGTCATGACTCACCAC
The DNA here is from genome assembly GCA_903872155.1 of uncultured Actinomycetes bacterium. Taxonomy (GTDB): domain Bacteria; phylum Actinomycetota; class Acidimicrobiia; order Acidimicrobiales; family Ilumatobacteraceae; genus Casp-actino8. Next base: position 3,018 of record CAIQJP010000117.1, read on the forward strand.
AACGAGCGCACCTTTGAAATCAAGTGCGAATTTTTCGAGCTGTTCGAGACCCACGAAATCAAGATCGTTCGTTGGTTCATCAAGCATCAAAATGTCAAACCGTGACAACAACAATGCGGCCAGCCCAACTCGAGCAGCTTGACCGCCAGACAACGTGGTCATCAACGAAGCGAGCGTCGCATCGGGCAGACCAACTTCGGCCATGACTGTCTGAACCCGTGACTCAAAGTCGGCTGCACCAAGATCGAGCCAACGCTCAAGTGCATCGCTGTAACGATCGTCAGAACCGGGTTCGCCCTTTGACAAGGCTTCGGTCGCCGCATCAAGTTCGGTTTGCGCGCCAGCAACACCGGTCCGGCGGGCGAGATAGGCCTCGACAGTTTCGCCAGTCACTCGCTCGGTCTCTTGACGTAGTTCGCCAATTGTCGCCGTTGCTGGGGCGTAGATAATTGCGCCTTCATCGGGCTGTAAACGCCCCGACAAAACGCCCAACAGAGTTGACTTTCCGACGCCGTTCGGACCCAGAACCCCGACCCGCATCCCTGGCGCAACAGTGAGATCAACTTTGCGCAAAATATCGCGTGGGCCATATGAAAATGACACACCACGAACCTGAAGCGAAGCACTCACACGGTTCAGGCTAGAGGAATTCTTTGTGTCATACTGACTGACATGACTCCCACTGAAGAAAGAGCTATTGCCACCAAATACATGGGTGGTTTCGCCTGGCCGACCGTGTTGTTGTTCATCTTCAACTGCACCGTCTTCACTGGCACGATTGTGCTGTGCGTCAATGGAACATTGCCGATGTTCGTCGGAATGATCATCAACTCGATCATCACCTACTTCTTCTACACAATTCACCACGAAGCCAACCACGGAAACATCAGTGGACAGAACAAGTCGCTTCGCTGGATTGATCAGGTCATGGGCACCGTTGCTTCAATTCCGTTGCAATTGAACTTTCAGGCATATGCACCATCGCATTTGTTGCATCATGCTCA
>CAIQJP010000118.1 GCA_903872155.1 uncultured Actinomycetes bacterium
GCCAGCCCTTCGTCGGCAAGGTAGTTATGAGCGCCTAAAGAGCGGGAAACGGCTTCGACAGATGACAGATCAATGGCTGCTGAGGACACATCTGCAGGTTAGAGGCAAGAAACTACCTGGGCACGATTGACTGCCGAGATAGCGCAGAATTGGTTGGTGCATTAGATTTCGTAGAGACCCTTTTGGGGTCGTCCTGAGGGGGAAACATGTTTGACGTGATTATTCGCAACGGCACGGTGGTTGATGGAACAGGTGCCCAGCCGTTTGTTGCCGATATTGCACTTCAAGACGGACGTATTGCCGAGATTGCTACCCGAATTGTGGCCGAAGCAACCGAGGTGATTGACGCAACTGGTTTGATCGTCACGCCAGGGTTCGTTGACATCCATACTCACTTTGACGGCCAAGTCACCTGGGATGATCTTCTTGAGCCAACGAGTGGACATGGAGTGACCACAATCGTGATGGGTAACTGCGGTGTGGGTTTTGCCCCCGTGCGACCCGGCAGCGAAGAATGGCTCGTGCAGTTAATGGAAGGTGTTGAAGACATTCCAGGTACCGCGTTGCATGAAGGAATCACGTGGGGCTGGGAAACCTTCCCCGAATATCTTGATGTCATTGAAAAGCGCAACTACGCGATTGACATTTCGGCGTATGTTCCTCATGCTTCAGTGCGTGCGTATGTCATGGGTGAGCGCGGCGCTAAGAACGAAGCAGCAACAGCACAAGATATTGCGCAGATGGCCCAGATTGTTCGTGAGGCTCGCGAAGCAGGAGCAGTTGGATTCTCGACGTCACGCACTCTCAATCACAAAGCCCGTGACGGCGAGCCAGTGCCTGGAACATTTGCAGCTCTTGATGAATTGAACGGAATCGCCGACGGACTAGTCGCTGCTGGTGGTGGATTATTCGAAGTTGCGCCACAAGGTCTCGAATTTGACCGACCAGTTTTCTTGTCAGAAGTTGAATGGATGGCATCATTGGCCGAACGCACCGGTCTTCCGGTTTCGTTCGCCATGTTGCAGAACGAACTCAACGCCGATTCATGGCGAGAGGCACTTGAAGTGGTCGATCGCGTGAACGGTCAGGGTGGACGGATGCATCCACAAATCGCGGCGCGGCCATTCGGAATGATGATCGGCTGGGACGGCTATCACTTCTTCCAGAAGCGACCGACGTTCATCGCACTTTCTGAAAAGTTGTCGTCTGAAGAATTGCGACGCGAACTGGCTAAGCCAGAAGTGAAGGCGCAGATTCTTGCCGAAGCTGATACTGATCCCGATCCGTCGAAGCAGTTCGACAGCATTGGTGCCTTCTTGTTGAGCATGCTTGACAAGATGTACTCAATGGGCGATACGCCCGACTACGAACCAGGTCCGCAGCAGTTGGTGGCCAACATGGCTGAAGCAGCGGGAGTCGACCCCGTGAGTTTCGCCTATGACCTGTTGAATAAAGACGAAGGTCGTTCATTCTTGATGTTGCCGTTCTTCAACTATGTCGGAGGCACTCAAGACGCAATTTACGAAATGCTGAAGCATCCAGCAACCGTCTCGGGACTTTCTGATGGTGGTGCGCACGTGCGCATGATTTGTGATGCTTCGATTCCGACATATGTGTTGTCGCACTGGGCGCGAGATCGTCATCGTGGCCCGAAGTTAACCATTGAAGAAGCAGTCAAGGTGCAAACGCTTGATACGGCCAAAGTGATGGGCTTTGACGATCGTGGTCAGTTGACCGTTGGAAAGAAAGCCGATATCAACGTCATCGATATGGAACATTTGGCCTTGGGCTTTCCACATGCCGAAGATGACTTGCCCGCTGGTGGTCGTCGCTTATTGCAAACGGCGACTGGTTATGTTGCAACCATTGTGAGTGGTGTCGTCACGCGTCGTCACGGTGTTGACACAGGTGCGCGACCTGGTCGTTTGGTGCGTTCGCGCTAACGCGCAATGAGTGGGCGTAATAGAGCGATTGAACTGTGAAGGTCGCTTGGTCCTTCGGGAAGTTGTGTGCAATCAAACCAACGTGCACCTTCGGCCTTTGATAGTGGTGCATCCATATCTGCGATGTACAACCAGCCGATATTCCAGTGACGATGCGGTCGGTCTCCATCGCGATCGGTGATGTGTACGAATGCCGGACCA
>CAIQJP010000119.1 GCA_903872155.1 uncultured Actinomycetes bacterium
AACAAGTAGATCAATATCGGGCGAACTATTTTTTCAACTACCGACAGATCAAGATGAAGAATGTTGTGCCACATGCCGCTCAGCGTATGACGAAGCACTACCTAATGACTGGGCAAACACTCGCAATTAATGGTGGTTAATACCAGCGAGTTGAGTGCGACGTCGAACTCCTACAACCGAATACGCCGCAATAAAGACCAGAGTGCCCGCCAAGATGATGACCGCTCCGCTTGGAATGTCGGCATACCAACTGATGTACATACCCACGCCGCCGAAAATTGCTCCGAGAACTGGCGAAAGCCACAGCATCCGACCAAAAGAATTCGTCAGCATTCGAGCGGTGACTGCGGGAAGAACCAACAGTGCAGAAATGAGTAGTACTCCGATCACGCGAACGGTCACCAAGATCGTTGCTGACAGCAAAACCATCAACACTGCTTCCATCGCCGGAACGCTGACTCCACTGACTCCAGCAACCTCGGGATCAAATGTGGCAAACAAAAGTTTGCGATACAAACCAATGATGACAACGACACTCAAAATTCCGACACCAGCAACGGCCAAAATATCGCTGGTGAAAACTCCTAGAACATTGCCGAAGAGAACTGCATCAATACTTCTTTTGGCCTGACCAAAACGAGCCTGCAACGCCAACCCCATCGCAAACGATGCCGTCGTGATCACTCCAATGGCGGCATCGGCACCAATGATGCGCTTACGGGAGACTCGACCAATCATTAATCCAGAAGCAAGGCCCCAGAATCCGGCACCAAGAAAGTAATTCAAGTTCAGAACTGCGGCCAATGCGGCACCACCAAAAACCGCATGGCTGAGACCATGTCCGATATAGCTCATTCCACGCAAAACCACAAAGACTCCGATGAGCCCACAAAGAGCACCAGCCAAGGTCGCGATGATCAATCCGTTGCGAAAGAACTCATACGAAAAAGGTTTGAGCAGATCAACCGCGATCATCACGATGCACTGCTTCGATTCAAACGATTACGCAATTCGTCGCCGCCTTGTTCAAGGACAACGGGCATTCCTCCGTGTTGCAAAACTTCCATCGGCGCGCCATAAGTACGCTCCAAAAAGTATGGCTGCAATACTTCGGCCGGACTTCCATCGGCAATCACGGTTCGGTTGAAGCACACCAAACGTGGAAGGTGGGCCGCCAATCCATTCAGATCGTGGGTTGTGAGAACGATGGCAATGCCATCTCCATTTGGAGGACTTTCATTCAAGTCGGCAAGAACATGAAGAACCTCATGTCGAGTCCTCACATCAACGCCAGCTGTCGGTTCGTCGAGTATCAACATGTCAGGCTTTTGAATGAGAGCTCGCGCCAAGAAGACTCGCTGCTGTTGACCACCCGATAACTCTCGAATATGACGCTGCGTCAAACCACCCAATCCCAAGCGTTCGAGGACATCTTCAATCAATGAAATCTCGGAAGCTTGCGCTTGCGGTCGCATCAATCGTTGCGGTCGGCTCATACCGACGACTTCACCTACAGTGACCGGGAAATTCCAGTCGACTGTCTCTAATTGGGGAACATACGCCAAACGCAATCCGGGTTGCCGTTTTATAGAACCGTGAATTGGTTTCACTGATCCCAACATTGCGCGTAGCAATGTGGTCTTACCCGAACCTGAGGGTCCAACGATTCCAACGAATTCACCACGATGAATCGTGACGTCGACATTCTCAATGACTGGCGCCGCGCCGTAGGAACATGACATGTGTTCACATGTCATTAATGCCGCTGATTTTTCTGCAGATTTACTCATTGCGGATACTCCGCAGTGTCAGCGCCGACATCAGATGTATCGATTGCTTTCAATGATGAAGCGTCTCCCCCAAGAGCTTCAATCATGGTGACATAATCAAAACGCATGAGACCCAACCATGAATGGTCGGTATCGCCCGGCGCTCCAAGCAAATCATCGTCACGAAGGACATCCACGTACCGCACGCCAGTTTCTTTACCAATTTGCGCGAGTACCGAAGACGGGAAAACCTCGCTGCCAAAGATCGCCTTCACTCCAGTTGAAGTGACCTGATCCATCAAGTCAGCAATTTCTCTAGGAGTTGGTTCTTCGAAAGACGAGGGCTGAATCGCCCCGATGACTTTCCACCCGTATGTCCGAGCAAAATACGCATAAGCGTCGTGATACGTCAATAATTGGCGCTGATCTTCGGCAATCGTTGAAGTTGCTTCAGCGATTGCTTGATCGAGGGCATCGATCTTGAGCGCAAATGCTTCGTAGTTGCTTTCGTACTCAGTCGCATGAGCAGGGTCGGCCGCGACCAAAGAATCTCGAATTAGTGCCGCCATATCTCCGGCCAGCTGCGGGTTGGTCCAAATGTGGGGATTTGGCTTACCGCCATCTTTCGGAAACGAGAAGTCGTAAATCCATTGGT
>CAIQJP010000120.1 GCA_903872155.1 uncultured Actinomycetes bacterium
CCGATTTCGGTAATGCCTGCCGAAACCATGGCCTCGATTCCGTAAAACAAAATGGGCTTGTTGGCAACGGGCACCAACTGCTTGGCGCTGGTGTGAGTGATGGGTCGCAATCGGGTGCCCGCACCACCAGCCAAAATCAGAGCTTTCATGTCTACAAACCTCAAGGGATCAATCTGGTCGAGTCTGACCGTGCATCTATTCTGCCATCTGCAACGACTCGCTGACGGGCTAGTACGTCACCCGAATGGTGGAGGTCCGGCCGTGCCGGCAAAATACGCCAAAACCGCCCCGGCATCGGCTCCAAGAACTAACACATCTTTGTTGTCAACGGTTTCTGGCAATACCGATAGCGAATATCGTTGCACCCCGCCCGATGCAAGGGGTCTGAGGTAGTCCGCAGTTTCAAGCAAATTCAGGCTCGGATCAACGGTGAGCGAATCCACCGCGGCATTAATGAGTTCGCTTGTGCGCATCGGATTGGCAGTCGTTTGCTGAATGGCCTTTGATATCGCGGCTTGCAAAAAGACCTGTTGACGTTCAATACGCCCAAGGTCGGCCCGACCATCAACATCCCAAGCGCCATCACGAAAGACTTCGTAGTAGCGACTTCGCGCATATGCCAACGATTGATACTGATCAAGCGTGTAACAGCCAGGTGAAGGAACATTCAAACCAGTGTTGATATCGCGCGTTGGATATTCAAAACAAATATCAACGCCGCCCAATGCATTGACAATGTGTTTAAAAGACGTGAAGTCAACTTCGATGTAGTGATTGAGCGGAATGCCCAAGCTTCCCTGAATCGTGTTCACTAAAACATCGGCACCGTGTGAATACGCTGAATTCAAACGGTCTTTTCCGTGTCCAGGAATATCAATCCATAAGTCACGTGGCAACGACATGATTGAGGCGACTCCCAATTCGTTGTCGACATGCATAATCATCACTGTGTCCGAACGACGCCCACCGGCATCATTGGTGTTTCCGATTCCGCCATAATCGGGACTATTGGGGTCAGATGTTTCGCGGGTGTCGCTTCCGACTAACAAGTAGTTAACAAATGGGCCCGACTTATCAGCCAATATTCCGCCAAGTTCGTCAGCTCGATTGACATTTGCTTCTTGCTGCTTTGTCGCAACAACAAGGCCAATCGCAGTTAACGCGACGAATACTGCGCCAATGGTAAGAGTGTTGATTTGCGGAAAGATTTTGCGCCGGCGTCGAGCAGTAGGACGCGGCGAAGACATGTCATAGAAACTATTCGCCCGCAACCCCTCAGGCTTGTCATCCCTGCCAACTGGTCAAGTACGCAAGTGAACAATGTCTCCGATGTCGAGGCGTTGCGTGACCCCACACGAATCAAGCACGACTAGCCGACCATCGGCTTCGACATCTAATGCCCGACCTTCAACGAATTCACCTGATGGCAATTCGATACGCACTGTTCGGCGCAGCGTTGACAATTTGGTGCGATAACGCTCATGTAATTGCGCCGGCGTCAAATCAAGCAAACGATCAAGCGCAACTAATAACGCTTTCAGTACTGCGTCTCGAGATAGTTCAACTGCTGCAAATGTCTGCAAGCACGCCGCACCTTCGGGGGCCCAACCAACATTGAGACCCAAACCCACCACCACAAATTCGGGCACGACGTATGACTCAACATCGGACATCAACTGCTTGACGGGTCCCGCAACCGACAAAATTCCTGCCAACTTGTGTCCATCGACCAATAAATCATTGGGCCATTTGACGTCAACTTTCACTTTTCCGCCCGCTGCTGCCACAACTGTCTCGCTCGCCGCTGCTGCCGCCAATGCCACCGCATGCATGAGCGCGTGGGGAAAGCGAGGCACATCTCGTAACAACAAGCTCACGAGCAAGTTGGCCCCATCTGGGGCTACCCACGTGCGGTCTAAGCGCCCCCGACCCGCCGACTGGTAATCGGTGACCAAAGCAACCCGACTTGGCGCTCCGGCGCGTCCAGCCTCGAGGAGGTCATCATTGGTACTTCCGGTCGTCGCCAACCACCGAACTTGCCAAGAATCGGGGAATTTTCCGATTTTTTCGCCAAAAATCGCCTCTCCGGGCAAGTTCTCGTCGTTTGGGGTGGCGAAAGGGGTCTCCATCAGACCAACATTGTCACTTGTGTCGACTAAACCCCTTACGAAGATCCTGATTGCCAACCGCGGAGAGATCGCAGTCCGCGTGATCCGAGCCGCTCGAGAGATGGGAATCGCCACTGTGGCGGTGTATTCCGAGCTCGATCGCAATGCCCTTCACGTGCGTCTGGCCGACGAGGCCTACGCCCTGGGTGGTCAAACCGCAGCTGAGAGTTACCTCAACACTGAGGCGATTCTTGATGCCATTCGCAAGAGCGGAGCCGACGGCGTTCACCCCGGTTACGGATTCTTCAGTGAAAACGCCGATTTTGCTGACGCCATTACCAATATGGGCGTGGCATTCATCGGGCCCCCAGGCGATGCAATTCGCGAAATGGGCGACAAAGTTTCAAGTCGTAAAGCAGCACTGCGCGGCGGTTGCCCCATCGTTCCGGGCACCACCGAATTCGTGACAACTGCTGACGAAATCAAACAATTCGGTGCCGACTTTGGTTATCCCGTTGCGATCAAAGCAGCCTTTGGTGGCGGTGGTCGTGGCATGAAAGTTGTGCAGAACGCCGAGTCAGTGCAAGAGGCAATGGATAGTGCACAACGCGAAGCAAAAGCATTCTTTGGTCGCGATGAAATTTATGTTGAGAAGTACCTCACGTGGCCGCGCCACGTTGAAGTGCAGTTAGTCGGCGACCAACACGGCAACTATGTGTGGGTTTCAACACGCGACTGTTCAGCACAGCGTCGTCACCAGAAGCTCGTCGAAGAAGCTCCCGCGGTAGCGATGGGCGAAGGTGTTGAAGAAGCAATGGGTGAAGCTGCTGTTCTCGCTGCTCGTGCTGTTGGTTATTTCAACGCCGGAACCGTTGAATTCATTTACCAAGACGGCGAATTCTTCTTCTTAGAAATGAATACCCGCCTGCAAGTTGAACACCCTGTTTCCGAAGTCATCACGGGCATCGACCTCGTTGAATGGCAACTGCGTGTTGCTGGTGGCGAAAAGCTTCCCATGACGCAAGAAGAAGTCACCGCCCGTCGTAACGGTCACGGTATTGAAATTCGTATCAACGCCGAAAATCCCGCTGGCGGAAAGTTCCTTCCGTCACCAGGCAAGATCACGAAGCTTGTGCCATCAGATGGTTTCGGTGTGCGTTTTGACTCGGGTTACGAAAGTGGCGACGAAATCAGTCAGTACTACGACAACTTGGTTGGCAAACTCATCGTGTGGGGTAAAGATCGCCCAACGGCAATCGCTCGTACCATTCGTGCGCTTGAAGAAATGGTCGTCGAAGGTGTCCACACCACCATTCCTGCCGACTTGGCAATCTTGAAGCACCCCGACTTTGCGGCCTTCAAGCACTCAACGAAGTGGGTTGAAGAAGTTCTCGATCTTTCGGGAATTGAAAATGTTGCACCAGCAACATCGGGCGAAGATGCCGAACCTCTCGTTCGTCGTAACACCACCGTTGAAATCAACGGCAAGCGTTTCGATGTTGCGATGTGGGTCCCCGAGCAGACAGCAGTTGTCTCGAGCGGTGCACCTAAGGCCGCAAAGCCCAAGCGCGCCGCAAGCAGTGGTGCAGGTGGCGGCGCAGGTTCTGGCCAAGTCACCGTGCCCATGCAAGGGACCATCGTCAAGGTGCTCGTTGAGGTCGGTCAAGAAGTCGAATCAGGTCAGGCCGTCTGTGTACTTGAAGCCATGAAGATGGAAAACCAGATTTTGGCCGAAAAGACCGGCAAGGTCACCGAGATCAAAGTCAAGGCTGGCGACACCGTCGGTTCTGGCGACGTTGTTGTCGTTATTGCCTGATCAACCTTTATTGATCTTTTAGCGCTTCACCACGATGGTGCCAGCCGCAGCATCGTGTAAACCCTGACGAAGCGGGTGAAACACCGCACGCAGGTAGACAACAAGTGACAACCCTGGTCCGACGACGGGCACGAGTTGAACTGCAGTCGGAATCAAGGCTCGCACTGCCGAGTACGTCCATGAAACTCGGCCGCCATCAACTCGATTCACCACTTTGATTCCGGCGATTCGCTTCCCCACGGTGTAGCCGTACACGGCAACGCCGATGATGTTGTAAATCAAATTGGCACCCACCCACAACACCGTGAGCCAAGTAAGTGTGGAGTTGCTCAACGAACTATCGGTCAACGAGTATCCCAAAGCAGCAGTAATCGCGAACAACGGAATTCCGACAACTAATCCATCTAAGAATTGCGCCAGGGCACGCTTACCAATACTCGCGAGTGCATCGGCTCGTGAGGACTCAACAATGACGGGTGGATCAAAATCGCTCATATGTGATTATTCTGCTGCTTCGGCTAAGGCTTCTGCCAAGGCGGGGTGAACTAAAAGACTTTCAACGATGTCGGTGACTTTCAAATTGGCCGTCACGGCAAGCGCAATCACGCTGATCAATTCGGCCGCATGACGCCCAACGATTGACCCACCAAGCACGACGCCAGTTGCGGGGTCAGAAATAATCTTCACAAATCCGCGCGAATCATTATTGATCAAGGCTTTCGGTGTTGCTGAAAAAGGCACCTTGGTCACGCGAATTTTACGACCATGCGCAAAGGCTTCGGCCTCAGCCAATCCCACATCGGCAATTTCGGGTTCGGTAAAAATCGCCGAAGCCGCCTTGTCATAATCGAGGTGGCGATGATCGCGAGTGTGTAATCCCATCACATGTTCGGCAATCTTGCGGCCTTGCATTGACGCAACCGACGAAAGCGGCAACTTGCCGCTCACATCGCCTGCCGCGTAAATGTGTTCGACGTTAGTAATGCAGTGATGGTTGATCGGAATGTACCCACCGCCATCCATGTGCACACCTGCAGCATCAAGATTGAGCCCGTCGCTATTGGGGATTGAACCAATTGTGAGTACTGCATGGCTCGCGCGCACTTGTCGGCCATCATCACATTTGATGACGACTTCATCGCCTTCACGTTCAATCGATTCGGCTCGTGCGCCCTTCAGCAAACGCACTCCGCGGCGCAAGAAATCATCTTCAAGAACTGCGGCAACTTCGGGGTCTTTGCCCGGCAACACTTGCTGACGACTCACGACCAGCGACACCTTGGCGCCAAATGATTCGAACATGTGCACGAACTCAACGCCGGTGACACCTGAACCAACGATGCACACGTTGGTCGGAAATATCTTGGGCGGATAACAATCGCGTGTTGTCAAGATTCTTTCGCCATCAGGCTGCACCCACTCAGGAATGCGCGGACGCGAACCAGTCGAAATCATGGCGGCATCAAACTCAATCGTTTCTTGGGCG
>CAIQJP010000121.1 GCA_903872155.1 uncultured Actinomycetes bacterium
AGCTAGTCGCATTAAGGGCGACGCAATTTCAGCCGCTTTGTATTTCAGTAATTGGCGATTCATCTATTCGGGACATTCATACGGCGAACTTTTCGCCTCACCGAGTCCGTTACAACACCTGTGGTCATTGTCAATTGAAGAACAGTTGTATGTCATCGTTCCAGTTTTGATTGCTGGATTGTTTGCGATTGGATTACGTCGCCGAGCAATTGGCATCGTGATGCTGGTTGGAGTTGCTGGTTCAACAATCGCGACGATGTTCACAAACAGTCACGAACTGATCTATTACGGAACGCATAATCGTGCGGCTGAACTGTTGCTTGGTTCGGGATTGGCATGCCTATTTGGACGTCGCATCGAACGAGTGGCGGTTCAAAAAGCCAAGCCTTGGTCGACTATGTACATCGTGCCGTTGGTGGGCGTGATTGTTCTCGCGCGATTTTCTACGGTTGATTCACCATGGGTATATTCGGGGGCGTTGACGCTGTTCGCGGGTTTGTCCGTTGTCTGCTTGATTGCCGCAGTTCAAGCAGGGCCAGTCAGATCGTTTTTGTCGACGCCTCCGCTCGTGCGAGTGGGTGAGGTGAGTTATGGCCTGTATCTGATTCATTGGCCAGTTATTGTCTGGCTCAACTCTGACCGGATCGACCTTCGACCAACGGCTCTTTTTGGAGTGCAGGTTGTTGTCACTGTGATTTTGACGTTGATGAGTTACTGGCTAATTGAACAGCCCATTCGTCGACGCAAGGTTTTGCTTTCTGCCCGATGGGCATTGAGTGCTTTCGTAGTAGCGGTGGTTGGCGCAGTGGTGTTGGCAAGTGCAATTCTTGCGTCGGCTTCAACTGAGGTTGACACAACGCCCGAGGTGCTCGTGACCGTTGCTCCTACGACATCAGTTGTTGAGTCCTCACACTCATCTTCGACGACGATTGTTGGCAATACTGCCATGCCATCTCGTGTTGATCGTACGGGACCGCTGTCGGTTTTAGTCATTGGCGATTCAACGGCAGAAAATATTGCGACAGCATTGGCTCAGGCATCAGATGGAAGTCTTGGAGTGATTTCTGGGGGAGTCTTAGGTTGCCCTTTGCTGAAGGTCGCGCAGGTTCGTGATCGCAAAGACTCGCAGCAAGATGTGTCTTATTGCCCAGATAATGAACGACTCGTGCACGATCACGTTTCAGAGGTAGATGCCATCGTTGTCATTGCTGGCGTAGCAAATCAGTGGGCGTATCAATACGCCGGATCCGACGTCTGGGTTGAGCCTGACTCAGCTCGATACAAAGCCGACCTTGACAAATTTTTAGAAAATATTGAAGCCATCGTTGCCCCGAGAGGTTTGCCAGTTTTGGTTTTTGAAACTCCACCTGTTCGTGATAACCCAAAAATTCTCGGAGACGATATTTCTGCGCTTGTACGTTGGGCGGCTGTTATCGATGAATGGGATGCAAACTGGCACTCAGTCAAGATGGTCCCGTATGCCGATGCCTTGAGCGATCCAAACTCTGATGAAGGAAAAGCAGAGAGACCAGACGGCGTTCATCTTGCCGAAGATTTCGGTCGCGAACTCGCTCGCGTCATATTGATTCCACGTTTGCGCGATAAATACTTTGACACTCTTGATGAGATGAACCAAACGGGATGTCGATCAGCGGACACGAATAGTTTGAAAATAGATCTATGCCGAGTGGCTCAATAGCCAAGCAAAATTAGGCAACGACTATTTTGCGAGTGTGCCAACCAGTTGCTCCATCCGGTGCGACACTCGTAACTAATTCGGTTTGGGTATAGCCACTCTTGTCCGTTGCGCGAACTTGAATCGTGTGCTTTCCACTCGTTGCCGTCCAGTTGAAACTCCATAGACGCCATGCATCGTCAGTGAGGTCATCGGAGAGTTCGGTGGTATTCCACTCGCCTTTATCGATTCGTACTTCTACCTTTTCGATGCCGGTGTGTTGTGCCCAAGCGACTCCAGCAATCTTGTTGATACCCGGCTGTAGTTCTTGATTTTTGCGCGGCACATCAATGCGTGACTGTGTTTTGATAGGAGCGTCACGCGACCAGCCGAGGGGAACCCAATAACCCTCGGCATCGGACCATTTGTTGATCTCAATATCTTTAATCCACTTGGTCGCCGACACATATCCATAGACACCAGGCACGATCAGTCGAGCTGGAAATCCATGTTCGAGGGGGAGGGCTTCTCCGTTCATACCGATCGCCAACATCGCATCGCGACCGTCGAGTGCGACTTCGATAGGAAATCCGCTCGTCCAACCATCGAGACTGCGACTGAAGACCTGCTCTGCTTCGCTGCTGACACCGGCTCGCTCAAGAAGATCCTTGAGAAACACTCCTTGCCAAACTGCATTGCCGATATAGGGACCGCCAACATCATTTGATACGCAACAGATGGTGATGGTGCGCTCAACTTGCGGCATATCCAAAATGTCCTGATATGTGAGTTCAATGTCGTTGTCGACCATGCCGTGAATGCGCAACTTCCACGTGTCGAGATTGACATTGGGAAATGACAGCGCTGTGTCGATGCGATAGAAGTCGGCGTTTGGTGTGATGTACAGAAGTTCACCAGGCTCAATGTCGCCTTCATAGTTGCTTGATGAATCAATTGCTGGCGGTAGAGAATCAGGGATCTGTGCTTCAATGCGGTCGACTCGTTGTTGTTCGCCATTTTGGGCCAAGGTGCCGAGAACCACTGCACCCACGCTCGCTGATGACGCCGTACGGATGAATCGTCGGCGATCCCACCCAAGAGGTGCCTGTGATTCGCCGGGGAAATGCTTGAGCATCCACTGGTTATTGATTTGCCACAACATGATGAGCGCAACCGCAATACCAACAATTGAGCCAATACACGGAGCGACGATCGAAACCCACGTCGATCCAGCTCGTTCAGATGCACTCAGCGCCCCCAAGAAACTGAAGATCACTATTGCGCCGATGAGAGGCGAAGGACGCTTGTTGCTGAAAGCCCCACTGATCAATGAAACGAGAATCAAGACGATCACGATCCCGACCCGAAGCGCAGTCTTGTCGTTGGTACCAAACCAATCAATTGCTAACTCTTTGAGCCAACGAGGTGTTCGGTCGATGAACGAACTACCAACGGCATCGATAGGCGAGGCAACATTTCCGAGCGCGGCGACCACCATGCCGGTCGTGACTGCAAGTGCGCCCGCAACGAGACCTACTAACGCCGAGATTTTGCGACTAGGAACCACTTGCAGGCCGGCGCTTGACATAGGAGCGTTCGGGTCGACTTCACGTTCGGTTGAAAGATCGTGCTCGTTCATACAAGGACAGTCTGCAACCTATAACTCCGACGATGTCGGATTGAGACGAAATGAATTCAGAGTTTGTGAAGTTCAGCGAGCGGCTATAGGTGCGTAGTCGCGGGCTTCAACACCCGTGTACCACTGACGCGGGCGGCTGATCTTTTGATCTTTGTCGGCAAGGAGTTCTTGCCAGTGTGCCAACCAGCCAACGGTGCGGGGGATAGCGAACAAGACGGTGAACATTGAAACCGGGAAACCCATGGCCTGGTAAATAAGGCCTGAGTAGAAGTCAACGTTCGGGTACAGCTTGCGATCGGCGAAGTACGGATCGCTGAGAGCGGTCTCTTCAAGCTTGAGTGCAATATCAAGAAGCGGGTTCTTGCCAGTGACTTCGAAAACGTCGTAGGCAGTCTTTTTGATGATGGTCGCGCGGGGGTCGTAGTTCTTGTAGACGCGGTGACCGAATCCCATCAAGCGACTTCCCTTGCCACTCTTCACTTCTTCGATGAAGGCCGGAACATTTTCGATTGAGCCGATGTCTTCGAGCATGCGGACAACAGCTTCGTTGGCGCCACCGTGAAGTGGGCCATAGAGGGCTGAAGCAGCGGCAGCGGCTGAGGTGTACGGATCGGCGTGGCTTGAGCCCACAACGCGCATGGCGGTCGTTCCGCAGTTCTGCTCGTGATCGGCGTGCAAGATGAACAAAACATCCATGGCGCGCTCAAGTCGCGGATCGATGTTGTAATCGCCGACCTTCCACATCATGTTGAGGAAGTTGCCGGGGAAAGACAAGTCATTGTCGGGATAGACGAATGGAAGTCCAGCCGAGAAGCGGTACGCCATTGCGGCCAGTGTTGGGGTCTTGGCAACCATGCGCAAAATCTGCTTGTCGCGGCTGGCCTTATCTTCGATGTCTTTGGCATCGTTATAGAAAGTGCCGAGTGCAGCCAATGAGCTCACAAACATGCCCATGGGGTGGGCGTCGTAATGGAATCCGTCAACGAAACGCTTACGCATATTTTCGTGGATGTACGTGTGGTGTGTGACTTCGTTCTTCCAAGTCGCGAGTTGCGTCGAATTCGGAAGTTCGCCATTCAAAAGTAGGTAAGCAACTTCGAGGTAGGTGCTCTTCTCGGCGAGCTGCTCGATCGGGTAGCCGCGATAGCGGAGAATTCCATTTTCACCATCGAGATAGGTGATGGCACTCTTGCAGGCTGCTGTCTGCATGTAGGCCGGATCGTAGATGTACAACGACGGATCTAATTCGCGTACTGCTGAAGCGGGGAAAACCCCTCCGGTGATCGGGACTGTGATTTGCTTGCCCGTGCGGTCGTCAATGATTGTGATGGTCTCGGACACCGAGATCGTCCCCTTGTATGTAGGACCCGTTGTTCGGGTCGGTCGTCGTTTGGAGGCTTGCTCCTCCGCTAAGCAGGATAATCAGTGTTTGAGGTAAACCATGTACCCATGTGCGCTAGTGCCCGGATTATTCATGACGTGGTCATGTTGCAACACAATCCTTAGAGCGGAGTGTTGTCGTGCTTCTTGCCTCGGAAGCCTTCACGCTTGTTTTCGAGAGCGTCAAGAGC
>CAIQJP010000122.1 GCA_903872155.1 uncultured Actinomycetes bacterium
ACAGAAGCGTTCCTGAACAGTCATATGTCGTAAAACAGGGGTAGCGTTTGCCCTGTGACCGACTGGAACCCTCTCGACCCCGATCTCGAAAACGTTTATTACGACTTGTCGTCGTGGTCAACCGATCATCAAGGTGAGATGTCTGCCGCTTTGGCGCAGGCCGATGTTCCCCACGCATGGGTTGAATCTGAACTAGTTGTTCCGGCCGAATACGAAGATCGTGTTGATGTGTTGTTCGATCGTCTTGAAAAAGAATTGGGCATCGGCGCTCTTGCCGTCACTGGTGGTGTTGATGACGAAGACGATGTCACCGAGTACGAACTCGACGAATACAACGTGGCCGAGCGTCGCGATCTCACCGAAATGTTGATTGCTGCCAAGGTGACGCATCGTTGGCAAGAAGCAACCCTCATCGTGCCCACGGCCGCCGAAGAAATCGTTGACGGTTTACTCGACGAGCTCGATGGTGGCGAAGTCGCATTTGACGATGTGGACGTCGACTGAGATCGATGATTTCTTGTGCTTCTTGCTGAAGTAGAAATCTGGCATACCCGACCGTTAACACCGACTCGTCGCGTGTCGCTCGGACATTTGGTGTTGCCCTGTGACCCGGCTCCGGGTTTTGGCGGATTGTTATTAGGTGCAGTGATTGCTCGACACATCATTGATGTTGATGATGATCTGATTCCCGACACCCAGCGCTTGCTGACACAAGTGCAAAATGGCGATCGAGTTCCGCAACCACGATTGCGTCATCGTTTTCAAGTTGATCGCCACGGAATGGCGCGCAGTGCTCACCGACTTGTCGGCGACGGTGACGACTATTCATTTGAATTCGACACGCAAGGAAGCGCGATGAGCCAAGTGTTGGGCTCGATTTATGCGCTTGAAAGGCTCGACCCGGCGACTCGATTGTTATTGGGTCCGGTTTTGACCAAAGCGATGACTTGGCGTGGACCTTTAGGTGCTGCATTTGTGACTCATCTTGCAGGAACCAAGGCAACTTCGTTGCGATTACTTGGTGATCCCCGCGCATGGGCTCTCGAACTCTTAGGCTTCCCCGTTGGAACAACCAAACCGTCGTCAAAAGAAGTGAAAGCAAAATTTCGCGATCGATTACGTGAGGCTCACCCAGACCACGGAGGCGATGAAATGAAGGCTGCAGTTTCGATTGATGATTTAGGCGAGGCTCGGCGCATTTTGTTGGCCAACTCGTGACCGCGGTCAGCGGAGTTCTGCTGTTTCCAGGTGCTGGTTCAGGAAGCGATCATCCGTCGCTCATTGCGATTGAAGAAAAACTGTCGCCGTTGCCAGTTCGTCGCAACGATTTTGAATATCGCATTGAAGGTCGCAAGGCCCCTGATCGTCCACGCAAATTGATCTCTCGCGTGCGCGAATGTGCCGATGCATTCGCCACCGACTTGGGTGCGTCAACTTCGCAGTTGATTCTTGGTGGACGATCAATGGGTGGTCGCATGTGCTCGATGGTGGCCGCTGGTGTACCCGACACCGATGGGCTTGATGCGATGCCAGTTGCGGGAGTCATTTTGATTTCGTATCCGTTGCATCCGCCGGCCAAACCCGAGAGTTTGCGTGTCGAACATTTTGAACGTCTCAATGTGCCGTGCTTGTTTATCCAGGGCACCAAAGATGAATTCGGTTCACCTGAAGAATTGCAAGAGTGGACCGCCAAAATTCCCGGCGAGGTCACTCATCATTTCGTGCAGCACGCCCATCACGAAATGAAAAAGAAAGAAGGCGAAATCGCCGAAGTGATTCAGGACTGGTTGGGTCGTTTAATCGGAAGCGTGTGATCTTCGGGATTGAGTTCTTCAAGTTCGCGATGTGCAGTTTCGGGATAGGTGAAGAACACAATTAACGCCACAATGACGGGGCCGAATACAAGTGCCAACATGACAGGACCATAACTGGTTCCATCATTGACGATTCCGCCGGTGATGAGTAATGAAATACTTCCGCCAATGAGCGCGCTCGCCAGAATCAAGAACGCGGCGCGACCACGATTTCCGGTGGGGAAGAGTTCGGTGCGGTACACCGCAAGTGGTGGGTACGCAGTGGCGGCAATAATTGCGCCGAATATTGCGACCATCCACATCAATGAACCCGATGTCCCAAACGACAATGCGATCAACAAACCACCAATAGGTGCGCAGACCATGGCTAATCGCCGTCGGCCTTTCTGATCGGCAACGCGCGCACCAACAATGAGCCCAATCACTGCAGGCGTTGACGTCACAAGAGTGAACACCGCAACCATGCCGGCCGAAAACCCACGTTCATCTTTGAGATATGAGTTCTGGAAAAATGATGCAGGTGACAGAAGCATGTTGCCAAAGAATGCAACGGCCATCTGTATCGCTAAACGCTTACGACGAAGTTTCGGAACCGGAGTTGCTTTGACATCTTCTTGGTGCCATTCAAAACGACGAGTTTCAGGCAGTCGACGCGTGAGATCAAGAGCAACTGCCAGCCACACCAAGGCAATGACATAAATGAAACGCCAGCCGTTGTTGCCGATATCGGCAAGAGGTAACGCAATCACTGCGACGCCTGCACCGAGTCCATTAGCCATCGCCAAAAGACCAACCGCGTACGCGCGCGAACCGCGCGGCATTTCTTCGGCAGCAATCACTGCAACCAAAAGATCGAGAGCCAAACCGAGTGGTCGCCCTAACGTTTGAGTGGCGACAAGCATCGGAAAGTTAGGTGCGATTGCACCGAGCGACGCGATGATCGGCGCGGCCCACGCCAACACAATCACCACGCGTCGTCGACCAATGCGATCGGCGAGTAGAGCCGCGGGTAAACCCAAAATGATTCCGACGCGCACCACAGTTCCGGCGACTCCACGACCCCAATCACCAACACCAAAGTCGTCACCAGCAAAGGCAACTGTTTGGGTGAACAAGGTGTTGACGAATGCGCTCAACAATGAAGCCGCCGCGAGCAGACCGAGTACTTGGGCTTGGCGCGCCGTCAGGCGATCAGGCGGTGCCCATGCGGGTTGACCGCTGGGTTCTGGCCCAATGTCGCGGCGGCGAAGTAAGCGACCAATCAGCCGACCGAATAACCACGAGAACCATGGAATGACCAGTTTGTAGTCGAGGGTCTCGACGAGTTCGTTGCTATTCGGCCCCTTGGCGACAGTGCGACGATATGCAACAAATGGGCCAGTTTCTTGTTCAAAAACTGCGATCTCGTGAGCGGTGGGGCCAGTCGAGGTTTCAAGCACGATGTCTTCGCGGGGCGAGGTGAGCCAATCGCGACTTTCGGGAGTGTCGGGCCACGTCCGTACCAGATGTTTCACATCGCGACCCACGGTGGCGAGCCTACTTGGCGACCTATATTTGTGGTTCATGGATCGCATCGTCGTTCACCGCAGTGGTCCATTGGCCGGAGAGGTCGATGTTCCCGGCGCAAAAAACTCAGTTCTCAAGCTCATGGTTGCGTCGCTCTATGCCTCGGGTACTCACGAGCTCACCAATGTGCCCGCCATTTCTGATGTTGACACGATGGGATCATTACTTGGAGCTTTAGGCGTTGATGTTTCACACGATCTTCACCGCGCCGATGTTTTGTTGTTAACTAATCGCGGCGACGTCAAATCAATTGCACCATCTGAATTGGTTGAGACGATTCGTGCATCAATCAACTTGCTCGGCCCATTGTTGGCGTGCAAGGGTCACGTGCGACTCGACATGCCAGGTGGCGACGACTTTGGCACACGGCCGATCGACATGCATATTGCTGGGCTCACCGCAATGGGCGCAGAGTTTGATCTGTCTCACGGAAATATCGAGGTGCGTGCCGACAACTTGCATGGCGCTCACATCACTCTTGATTTTCCGTCAGTTGGTGCAACTGAAAACATTCTCACGGCCGCTGTGCACGCCAACGGTGAAACAATCATTGAAAATGCCGCACGCGAACCTGAAGTTGCCGACTTATGTGACTTGCTTGTTGAAATGGGTGCGCAGATTTCGGGAATTGGTTCATCAACATTGTCGATTGTTGGTGTTGAACGTGGATCATTGAAGCCCGTGCAACATGCTGTTGTGCCCGATCGCATTCAAGCGGCCACATATCTTGCAGCAACTGCAGTTGCTGGTGGCGATGTGATTGTGCGTGGTGCACGTGCCCACGACATGCAAGTGCTATTGAGTCGCATGAACGACATGGGTCTCGACATCACCGCAGTTCCTGGGGGAGTCCGCATTGTGTCCGAAGGGCGCATGCGCGCCGTTGATATTCAGACCTTGCCGTATCCAGGTTTGGCAACCGACTACAAGCCATTGCTTGTGACCATGCTCGCTGTTGCTGAAGGTTCAGGCATCGTGACTGAGAATTTGTATCCCGGACGTTTTCGTTATGTCGAAGAATTGTCGAAACTCGGTGCCGACATTCGAACCGACGGACATCATGCGATTGTGCGAGGCGTTGAACGTTTGCGCGGTGCCGCGGTAGTTGCCCCAGATATTCGTGCAGGAGCAGCCTTGGTGGTTGCTGGGCTGGCTGCCGAGGGACGAACGGTCATCTCAGGGATCGAACACATTGATCGTGGCTACGACAACCTGGTGGGGCGTTTAGTCGCCCTTGGGGCTTTGGTCGAGCGGGTCGACATCGCTGTTTCGTAGTTCAGTTGCTCGATCGAGCCGCTTTTTGACGATTGCCAAGAGTCCGACAATCACTGCAATCGGTCCAGCGACCAACAAAATCTCATCCCAGCCACCTTGATGGGCCAGTAATGCGATGATTGAAGCGGTCATAGAAAAGCCTTCGTGAACTGCGCCTCTTGACAGAGGTTCTCGGTGCTTCCCACTCTACGATCAATGGAACAAGTTCAAAGGATTTTCAGGTATCACCGTGACAACAACCATGCGCGAACAGGTCGAAGAGACCATCGAAGTTATTCGCCCGGCCTTGCAGGCCGATGGTGGCGATATTGAGTTGAAAGAAGTCGACGAAGTCACCGGAATCGTGACCGTTACTTTGGTCGGCGCATGCGGAACATGTCCCGCGTCAACTCAAACTTTGAAGCAAGGTATCGAGCGCATTATGCGAGATCGTGTCGATGGTGTCACCGAGGTCGTGAACGTATGAGTCGTCGCGATCGCAATCCCGACACTCTTTTTGCTGCAGCTCTCGAAGGTGATCGCAGCGCACTAGCTCGATTGTTGTCAATGATCGAACAAGGCGGAGACGATGCACGCACCGTTGGTCGCTTGTCGTATCCACTTGGCGGACACAGTTACACCGTTGGTCTCACTGGCGCACCAGGTGCCGGCAAGAGCACGCTCACTTCGTCGATCATTGGTCACCTGCGCAAGATGGATCTTGAAGTTGC
>CAIQJP010000123.1 GCA_903872155.1 uncultured Actinomycetes bacterium
CGCAGGTCAAGGAATGATTGGAGCGTGTGCCGTCGACTGGTTAGGTATGGCAACTGAAGATGTTGCAAACCTCGCTGGGATATTGGGTGACATGAGTCGATTCAACGAACAAGTTGACCGCATGTTGCAAGGTCACATTGCCTTCCAGATGCTTGGTCGACTCACGAACAGTCCATCGGGGTTTGTCTCAAATCAAGCATTTCAAAATGCCGACGGCTCCCCAATTTTGAAAGCTGACTCAACAGTTTTTGTTGGCAACAGTCAAGGCGGAATTTTGGGTGGAGCTGCATCAGCAATTTCAACGGAATGGCATCGCGCGGTTCTTGGTGTACCAGGTATGAATTATTCGCTTCTTCTACCGCGGTCAAGTGATTGGCCAGAATTTGAAGTGATCTTTGATAAGGCATATACACAACCAGAGGATCAACTCATTTCACTGGCATTGGTGCAACTTCTGTGGGATCGTGGTGAGAACAGTGGCTACGCACAACACTTGACATCAAGTCCATATCAAGGAATTGAATCAAAGGACGTCCTATTGGTTGAAGCCTTTGGAGATCATCAAGTTGCCAACGTTGGAACTGAAGTTTTAGCCCGCACAATCAACGCCAAAGTTCATTCACCATCTTTGAAGAACGGTCGTAGTTTGTCGAAAACCCCATTCTGGGGAATCGAACAAATTGAGTCGTATCCCTTTGATGGTTCGGCCTTGGTGATGTGGGATTACGGAACCCCTGCCCCACCGATAGGTGCTGCTGCGCCAACTGAGCCAGAGTTTGGTCTCGATCCACATGGTGCTGGCAGTGATGAAGCACTCGTTCTCGTTCAAGCGCTCGGTTATCTGCTCGGTGGACAACTACAAAATGTCTGTGGGGATGGTCCGTGTGTCGGGACGCAGATTGATGGCTAAATCAAAGAAATAATCAGCACTTCTTGAGGGCCGCGGTGATGTCATCAACTGACCGGAAAGTTAGTCCGGCTAAAGCACGGTGGGCATAAACAATCTTGCCCTGTCGGTCAACCACGAAAACACTGCGACGAGGAAAACCCAAGGGTCCGAGTGTTCCGTACAACGCGGCTACTTCTTTGTTGACGTCAGCCAGCAACGGAAATTTAAAACCATGCTTGCCGGAGAATTCTTCGTGGCTCGTCACGTCTTGTGCCGAAATGGCCAGAACCTGTGCATCAAGTTGTTCAAACTCGGACAGTTCATTGTTGTAGGTGTTGAGTTGCTTGGTGCATACGGGCGTGTCGTCGCCTGGGTAAAACACAAGTACCACTGGCTTGCCGCTGTAGTCGCTCAATGAGTACGACTTACTCGCTGTACCGGGAAGTGAAAAGTTAGGTGCCTGATCGCCTACTGAAATACTCATCCGAGTGCCTCCATGATTTCGTCGCTGATATCAAAATTCGCATAAATGTCTTGGACATCGTCGTTGTCTTCGAGTGCATCCATGACCTTCATAATTTTTGCTGCGGTCTCAGCATCTGTCACATCGATGACGGTTGATGACACCATCGTTGATTCGGCTGACAAGACCTCGACTCCAGCAGCTTCAAGAGCAGTCTTAACATCGTATACAGCATTGGGTTCGCTCAGAATTTTCCACGACGAACCGTCACGACTGATGTCATCAGCGCCTGCATCAAGTGCCAGCAACATGATCTCGTCTTCACTCGTTGTACCACCAACATAGATGACGCCCCGACGGCTGAACTGCCAGCCAACTGCGCCCGGTTCGGCCATCGCTCCGCCCAATTTTGAGAAGATATTTCGGACGTCTGCTCCGGTGCGGTTGCGATTGTTGGTGAGAGTGTCGACCAACATTGCGACACCGCCTGGCGCATAACCCTCGTAGGTAATCGACTCGTAGTTTTCACCTTGGGCTTCTCCAGAACCACGTTTGACAGCTCGGTCGATCGCATCGTTGGTCATCTGCCCTGCTTTGGCTTTTTGAATGACCGTACGCAACGTGGCGTTTGAGTTGATGTCTCCCCCGCCTTCACGTGCCGCTACTTCAATTTGGCGAGCAATCTTGGCGAAGAGTTTTCCACGGGCTTTGTCAGCAGCACCCTTTTTGTGTTTGATTGTCGCCCATTTGGAATGTCCGGACATGGTTTACCTCTTACTCGTTGTTAATGAATCGTGAATCATGGAAAGAAAGATCTCGTGTACTCGTAAGTCTGACACGAGTTCGGGATGAAAAGAACTTGCAAGTGCTTTGCCCTGACGCACCAAAACGGGATGACCATTGACCGTTGACAATACTTCGACGTCGTTGGCCATTTTTTCAATGATGGGAGCCCGTATGAATAGTGCGTGAAAGGGCACATCGAAAGATTCAATATTGATGTCTTGCTCAAAGGAATCATTTTGACGACCGTAACCATTGCGGCGAACTTGAATATCCATCGCGTTCAACACGATTTGATCGGGTCGACCGTCAATGATCGAATTTGCCATCATGATCATTCCGGCGCAGGTTCCGAACACCGGAAATCCATCGTCAATCTTTTTACTTAAGGTTTTGCCAAGACCTGACGCCACGAGCAGGTTGCTCATGGTTGTGCTTTCGCCACCAGGAATGATTAAGCCATCGATCTCATCGAGATCAGCGTCGGTTTTGACGAGGCGAACGTCGACACCGAGAGCGTTCAAATGTTGAACGTGCGCGTCAAATGCACCTTGCAGCGCAAGAACACCGATCGTGGTTTGAGCGTTCACCTGGGGGCCTCATTTAGACAGAACCATTCACCAGCCGCGTTCGGCGTAACGCTGATTGATTTCGTCCATGCCGATACCCGTCATTGGGGCACCGAGACCTGCACTGACCTTGGCCAAGATTTTGGCGTCCATGTAGTGCGTCGTTGCTTCAACGATTGCTTTGGCGCGAGCCGCAGGGTTGTCGCTCTTAAAAATTCCCGATCCAACGAAAACTGACTCTGCGCCGAGTTGCATCGCCAATGCCGCGTCAGCCGGAGTTGCTAAACCACCAGCACAAAATAGCGGTACGGGAAGTTTGCCAGTCTCGGCAATTTCTTGTACGAGTGACAGCGGTGCTTGAAGGCGCTTGGCCCATTCAAAAAGTTCGGCGGAGTCTGCAGAGCCAATCTTCTTGATGTCGCCAAGAATTGAACGCAGATGGCGAACAGCCTCAACAACGTTTCCAGTTCCGGCTTCACCTTTTGAGCGAATAAGAGCTGCCCCTTCACTGATGCGACGTAGAGCCTCGCCCAAGTTGGTTGCACCACAAACGAATGGAGTCGTGAACTTGTACTTATCGATGTGGTGGGCTTCATCGGCAGGTGTGAGAACTTCGCTCTCGTCAATGAAGTCAACGCCGAGGGCCTGCAAAATTTGAGCTTCAACAAAGTGACCAATACGAGCCTTAGCCATTACCGGAATGGTGACCGCAGCCTTGATGCCTTCGATCATGTCGGGGTCGCTCATGCGGGCAACTCCCCCGTCACGACGAATATCGGCAGGAACTCGCTCAAGTGCCATCACTGCGCAAGCGCCAGCATCTTCAGCGATCTTGGCCTGCTCTGGCGTCACCACATCCATGATGACTCCACCCTTGAGCATTTCGGCCAATCCACGCTTAACGGGGAACGAGCCAACTTGAGCAGTGTTTGAGCTTGAAGACATAACGTCAGGCTAACCGTGAACCCGACTGAGTGAGACCTTGTATCGACTCAGACTTGATGGTTAGACCTGAAATCTGTCACTAGCCGTCAATCTGTTTGTACTGATCAGGGCCAGGGTGTGTCAGCAACAGAAGAACCAGCAGCGACGACCACAGCCTGCTTCTCACGAGTCAGTTCGACCCAGGTGCGTCCGGGCGTTAACAGCATGGGCTGACCTGATGAATCGGTGAGGGTCCATGCCGAGTGATTGTCAGCTCGGCTCCAGGTTCCTTCAGTCCACATACCTTGGGTGAACAACCAGGCGACGCCAGTGCCAACCGTTTGTGCCTCAGGGCTATTTTTGTCAGCTTGGCTGAACTTGTATTCGCATACGATCACAACCACGTTGTCAACATTGACTTGAACCTTGTTGCTGTCGACATGTGGTTTGGCTTCATGGAAACGAATGAACTTGCCAGATGCAGCGTCCCATTGCCAGGCCGCTTTCATATTTCCGTCCATGGTGAGCTTGAGCCCAGCAACTGCTGTGCCTGTTGCTGCAGAACCGTCGGTGCGATATGTGAACTGAGGGGGTGGAGTGCCGCCCCGCCCAGCGTCAAGAGCCCAAATATTGGTGGTCTTCGAGAATAAGTTGTGCGGAGCCTTTTTGTCGGTTGAACGGAAGAATCCTCCACCATTACTTGCCGCAGACGCACTCATGTTGATGAGTTCCGACTTCTTAATCAGACCGGTCACCGTTGGGTTGCCACCGCTCCAGAGAAACAGGGGGTGATTGAGTGACGTCAACAAGTTGATGTCTTGCGAGCGACCCGAACGAATTGGACCAATCGGATCAGATCCCTGAGAATGCATCACGATGGCGAAACGCGTCCATTTTTCGACGTTTTCTTCATAGACAATGTCGGCTTCGTTGATGCCAGTCTGCGGACGAGCTCCGGGATGATTGTCGATTTTGGCGACAATGGCAGGACGCGCTGCCACTGCTTCGTCGACGACGGGAAGACCGGTGAGAGGCATCACGGGCAACGGGATTGTCGTCGTGGTCGTGGTATCAGCAACTGTCGTTGGTGCTTCGGTGACCGCCACAGTGGTTGGTGCTACCGATGTCGACGTCGTGGTTTGAGCAGAATCCCCTCCACCTCCGCAGGCGACTAACGAGATGCCGGCGAGGGCGATGGAAATGGCAAACGAGCGCTTTGAAGAAATTTTCACAGTTCCTTTAATAACGCAATTCGCTCGTCAAGTGGTGGATGCGTATCAAACATGCGGTGAAAGAAACTCAATTTGCCACCATCACGTACGCCTGACAGCGGTTGTTCAATCCACATATGGGCAGTAGCCATTGACGCTGAGTGCGTTGTTGTGGTGTCTGCGCGCAACTTTTCTAGGGCCGAGATGAGCCCAGGCGGGTATCTGGTCATCTGGCACGCCGAGACATCGGCAAGTGTTTCGCGCTTGCGACTGACCGCGGCTTGCATCGCCTTGGCAATGAAGGGAGCCAAAATCAAAAGCACAAAGCCGACGAGTGCGAGTGGGTTGGCCCCGTTATTACGGTCGCCGTCACGTGAGGTACGTCCACCGTTCCACCACATCATGCGAATCGCTAAGTCGGTCATCAAAGCAATCGAGCCGACCAAAGTAACGGCGATCGTCGATACCAAAATGTCGTAATTGCGAATATGCGACAACTCGTGGGCAACAACGCCCTCAAGTTCAACGCGATTCATCTTTTCTAAGAGACCAGTCGTGACCGCTATTGCAGCGTGTTGAGGGTTACGCCCAGTTGCAAAAGCATTCGGTGCCGGGTCGTTAATGACATACACCTGAGGTTTTGGTAAACCGCCAGCGATGCATAGACCTTCAACCAGATTGTGAAGACGTTGATAGGTCGTTGGATCGGCCGGAACTGCTCGACTGACTGCGAGCGCGATTGCATCAGACTTCCAGTAGGACGTGAACGCCATTACGGCAGCAATGACAAGTGCGACCACAGTTGCAAGTGGTCCCCCGCCGATGAGACGCCCAACGACGACACCAACGAGAACTACTAAAAGTACGAACCCAAAGATGAGGGCAGCACTTCTCCGCTTATTTGAAGCAATCTGTTGATACACAGTTTAGAACTTGACGGTGGGTGCCGTGCGAGCAGCGTCTTCAGCTTCAAAGAATTCACGATGAGGGAAGTTGCCCATCTTGGCCACAAGTACGGTCGGGAACGTATCGAGTTTGTTGTGGTAACCAAGGACCGCATCGTTATAGAACTGGCGGGCGTAAGCCACACGACTTTCAGTTGACGTGAGTTCTTCTTGCAGCGCCAAGAAATTTTGATTGGCTTTCAAATCGGGGTAAGCCTCAGACAAAGCGAACAACTGTCGTAATGCTCCGGAAAGCACATTGTCGGCTTGGCCTTGAGCGCCAGGTCCGGGAGCGGCAGCCATCGCAGCATTGCGGGCGTTGATCACAGCTTCAAGCGTGGTCTTTTCGTGAGCAGCGTAACCCTTGACAGACTCAACCAAATTAGGAATGAGATCTAAGCGACGCTTGAGTTGAACATCTACTTGCGACCAGGCATTATCAACTTGGTTACGACGACGGACGAGACCGTTATACGACAAAATGACAAGAACGACCAACAGGGCGATCACAGCGAGAATGATGAAGATCATGGGTTCATCATAGGTACAAAAATGCAGTCGAGTCGGTCAATAGAAGGCGTCTGCCCACGTCAACGAGATTAATGACGTTTTCGCGATAAGAAACGACGAACTCTTTGCCCCCGACTTGGTCGATTCTGAGACTCAGCGATCACTCGTCGATAGATCTCGACGTATGTCTGTGCTAACTGGACCATCGAAAACCCATTGGCCCGACTTTGACCCTGTACGACGAGACGATCGGAAAGTTGTTGGTCAGACAGAATCCGACGCAGGGCTACTTCA
Organism: uncultured Actinomycetes bacterium; assembly: GCA_903872155.1. Taxonomy (GTDB): domain Bacteria; phylum Actinomycetota; class Acidimicrobiia; order Acidimicrobiales; family Ilumatobacteraceae; genus Casp-actino8. The sequence goes on from CAIQJP010000123.1 coordinate 6,588, forward strand.
AGTTCTGCCGGATTATTGGGTTCAACAAGCAGGGCATCAACGTTGTGAGTCGCGACATTCATATATCCATCAAGCGCACTGGCAACGATGGGAGTCGCTGCAGCCATTGCCTCAATCAAAACAACTCCAAAACTTTCACCACCAAGAGACGGTGCACAAAAAGCATCTGCTTGCGAAAGACGCATGGCTTTGTCGGCATCGCTGATACGGCCGAGCCACATGATTCGGGAATCGCCTGCCCATTCACGTTTGAGGCGTTCAGTTTCTGGACCTTCTGAAGCGATCCATAAATCGACGGTGTCGGGCAAAGTTGCGTGCGCTTGTAAGAGAATTTCTAGTCCCTTACGGGGTTCATGACGTCCGCAAAAAAAGATCGACTGACGCGATTGACTTGGCTGGATACGTGTGGCGCGAGGCGTTTGCGAATACGTCAAAAAGCGATCGAGTTCTACGCCATTGGGCAAGATCTGATAGTCGCCGCCGATATAACGCTGCGCCAAATGCACCGCATCTTTGGAAACTGCAACGCGATGATCGATTGCGCTGGCGAAGCCTTTCAGCGGAGCACTTAAATACTTGTAGCTCAGACTTTCTCCGGCGGCATGAAACGTAGCGACGATCGGTGCAGTTCGCATGACGAGTGCAGTGATGTTTGCGCCTGGCGTTAAGGGCTCGTGAAGGTGCAACACATCAAACTGTTCATCTCGCAAAACTCTGATCGTGCGTAACGCTGCCGATGGATCTGGCGCAAGTGGAGCAATTGAACCGTTAGCGACTGTTGGCAACGATTCCCCAATTGGTGTCACAAAGGTGTCTGGTGGCGCCCCATCGCATGGCCCAAGGACGCGAACTTCGTGGCCCATTTTGCGCAATGAACGAGCGAGTCCCATGACCTGACCTTGTACTCCGCCGGGGGTCGTCAAACTGTACGGACAGAGCAGACCAATTCGTAGACGCGATTCAGAATCGACGGAGAAGGACTCGTGCGTTGCGGCCATGACTTCTCCAAACTAGCGAGAACTGATCGGTCGTCAGTGTTCGGCTAACTTCAAGACATGATGCTTCCCGCTTTATCGATCGTTGCTTCGCCGACCAAACGGCTCCAGATTCTCGAACTAGCGACCGAGGCTGAGCGACGGGGCTTCCCCGCTTTGGCATGTCCGACCCTCGGGAATGCGTTTGGTCTGTGCGTGAGTTTGGCCCATGTCACCCAACGAATGCGTTTCTATACCGCAATCCAAGGCATCTACGGCACCTCGGCGGCCGAGATTGGTTCGATTGCGAGTCATATCGGCGAGGTATCTGGTGGGCGCTTTGCGTTGGGTCTCGGAGTGAGTCATGAAGCAATGGTGAAACGCCTCGGAGTTGAAATGGGACCGCCGTTGTCGGATATGCGGGCTTTCGTCGAAGCGCTGCGCAAACAAGAGAAATTTGGCGGACCCCTCCCCCCTATTTATTTGGCAGCTCTTCGGGATCGGATGCTGGCCTTGGCCTCAGAAATCAGTGAAGGTGCCTTGTGGGCTAATGCGAGTTACAGCAATACGGTCAAGCAAGTACATCAAGTACCCCGGGAAAAGATTGATGGGGGCTTTCATCTTGCCAACATGATTCCGACGGTGATTAGCGATGATCGAGAAGCCGCGGCTGCGGTGAATCGCAAGACCATGGCTGTGTACGTACGGCTTCCTAATTATCGCAATTACTGGAAGGCTGCGGGATACGTCGAAGAGATGGAAGCAATTGAAAATGCCATCGCATCAGGTAATCGGGACGATCATTCGTCGTTTATGAGTGATGCATGGTTGTCTGATTGCACGTTGTACGGAACTGCTGACCAAGTACGTGACGGTTTGCAACGTTGGTACGACATTGGCGTTGAGCCCATTGCTGTCATGTCAAGTACAAGTGGTGGACAGATCAAAGCGATCAACGAACTGTTCGATATTTACTCATGACTATTTCGTGAGCGTCAATTGGCGCTCACGAAATTAACCCAGTCGCAAAGTTTCGAGGGGTTCGAGTGCAGCGGCGCGACGAGCTGGATACAACCCAGCAAGAATTGAAATTGTGATCGCCAAGATAATTCCGGCGGGAGCGAGCCATGAGGCCATCACAAAGACCCAGCCGGCAATTGACGCGCCAATAAAGATTGCCAACATTCCCAGAAGCACTCCGAGTATTCCTCCGATGACACCGACGACGATGGCCTCAAACAAGAACTGAATAGCGATGATGTTTCTGGTGTGTCCCAGAGCTCGACGGATGCCTATTTCGGCCGAACGTTGAATCACTGAAATGGACATCACGTTGGCGATACCGAGCCCACCAACGATGATTGCCAACAAACCCATTGAGATCACGATCATTTGTAGTTGTCGGTCACTTTGGGCGGCCAATTCCAAAGCCTCGCTTTTGATGTCGGTGGTAATTTCTTGAGGTCCACCCAGGTTCACTGCGGTCTTGAGTGCTTCAGAAGTCTCGGCTTCGGTGCCTTCAGTGCAGCGCACGTACATTTTGTTCGGCTCGACATCATCGCTGAGAAAATCTATTTCAGCGCGAGCAAAAGAGATAAAGACAGCATTATCAAAACCGGGTTCAAGTTCGACCGAATTCAGAATGCCGACGACACCGTAAGGAATTCCGTTCAATTCAATCGTGCGGTTTTCTCCTGGCAAAACATCAAACTCACGAGCTAAGCCAACGCCAATCACCGCGGCGCGGACATCGCTTTCTTCGTCAAACTGGTTGATCCATCGCCCTGATACCAGATTGACCTGGAGAACATTAGGCAAATTGTCATCAGCACCAAGGACAGGTATCGGTACGGTTTCAAACTTTTCACGAGCCTCGTCGTATGGAGTGACCACGATATTCGAAAGTTCAACCACTGCCGAAACCTTTTCGACAGTGGTGACAGTCAACGCGCGCTCAACAGCATCAGTGGGAAGAGTTGGATTTTGTCCGCCGAATGAACTTGATGCGGCCGCTTCAATCAGGTTGGTCCCGAGTTTAGAGACTTTCTGTTTCAGGTCTCCCTTAGCCGAGTCGGTCAATCCGACTGAAGCGATGATTGCTGCAACACCAATCATCGGTCCAAGAAGTAATAAGAGCGTTCGGACTTTACGAGCAAGTAATCCCGTGAAAGCGACTCGCACCAAGTCTTTAAAAGTACTCATCGGCGGAGCACCTCATCGGCAACGATTCCACCGTCGAGCATCGAAACTTTACGGGCAGCAGAGTTAGCGATATTCGTATCGTGGGTCACGATGACAACGGCACGTTCGGTTGATTGCAATCCCGACAAAATCTCCATCACGTTGGCGGCATTCTTGGTATCAAGCGCGCCAGTAGGTTCGTCGGCCAAAAGAATTTTGGGCTCAGTGACAAGGGCGCGAGCGAGAGCAACTCGTTGTTGCTCTCCACCCGAAAGTTGCACCGGACGGTGATCGGCACGTCGACCAAGTCCGACTCGTTCAAGTGAGGCCATCGCTCGTTCTCGCCGTTCGGCTGGCTTCAACGAACGATACAAAAGTGCCGTTTCAACATTGCCGAGTGCGTCGAGATGAGGAATCAAATGGAACTGTTGAAAAACGAAACCGATACTTTTACCGCGTACTCGAGTTCGTGCCGCATCTGCGAGACGAGTGACCTCTTCGTCGCCAACCGTAATGGTGCCCTCGGTCGGAACGTCAAGACATCCAAGTAAACCCAACATCGTTGATTTGCCCGAACCAGAGGGGCCGACAATGGATACAAAATCACCAGCCCGAATAACTAGTGATACATCTCGCAAAGCCCAAACAGCTGCTTCACCAGTTCCGTAGACGCGCGACACATGGCTCAATTCCATGAGCGTCGGAAGCGCTACTGCCTGGGTAGTTGACAAAGGATTCATGTGGATTGATTAAGCGGCCGAGGCGACGTTGCCAGACGCAATATCGACGACTACTAATTCGTCACCCTTCAATCCATCTTTGATTTCAACCCATTCACCGTCAATCAAGCCGATTGTGACTTTGACACGAGTGATCGTGCCAGCGTCATTGACGATTCGTACTTCATCACCATCAGCCGACCGCAGAACAGCGGCAACTGGAACGGCGAGTACTTGTAAAGCTTCGTCAAGGGTGACGTCAATGGAAACTGTTGCGCCGTCAACGGCGCTGAATTCTCCAGAGACAGTGATTGTCCCTTCGTACAACTCTTCTCCGGCTGAGCCAACTGTTGCACTGTCATCAAGTTCTGAAATCGTGCCTGGCAAAATTTGTCCACCAACCTTGAGGTCGACGGAAACGGCTTGACCTACTTCAAGTTCAGCACGGTCGGTGGGGCTTACTTTCATGGTGATGGTGAACTGGGGTTCGGTCAGACTGAGAACAACGTTGCCTTGCAAAACGAATTCGCCTTCGTCCACCTCAACCTTGCCGATACGGGCCGGCCAATCGGCGACGAGCATGTCAGATGGCTTGAACGTCACGTCATCGTTGATGACATTGATCGGAACAGTCACACTGCTGGATCCGGCCTTCATAATGATGGTTCCGCTTAAGGCTTTGTAGTCGGCACCGTTTTGCGCGGTACCTGAAAGTTGATAGTTGACCGACGTGTCATCGGTGACGGGAGCATCAGCGACGATTCGAAACGAGGCTGTACGACCCTCGGCGACTGTCCCTCCACCGACGAGAGATAACTCAGGAAGGTCTTCACTTTGAACAGTGACTTCGGCGCTTGTGGTATCGCCTAAGAAGTAACGCTCGGTTTTTCCAGCAGGTGGAGTGTCTACCCCAAGCGTCAAAATCAAATTCTCGTCGGGTTCGACGGTGTCATCGCGACGAATTTGGATTTGTACATCGACGCTGTAGTTACCAGCATTGATCGTATAGGTGTCGGCATCAGGGGTTAAGAAATCAACGTCTTGACTGGCGGTGCCAGTGAGAGACACATTGAACTTGATGTCGCGGTTTGACTTAACCGAGGTACGAACCGTGAAGGTCACCGATGAACCTTCGCTGATTGTTTCACTGCTCGCTTTCACTGTTAACAACGGGCGTAACTCAGATCCGTTAGCCGGAATGACGACTCGGATCTGGTTCGTATTTCCCAGTGTGTACGTCGGATCGTTGCCAAACTGAGTGGTCATTGCCAACGTGATGTCTTCTTCATCTTCAATGGTGTTGTCGACGAAGACTTTTGAGGTGAACGATGTTGACAGTTCACCAGCCTTAATGATGGCGCTTCCCAAAATTGTGTCGTAATCGTCATCGTTAGCTGGATCATCGCCGGCTGTTGCGCTTCCGCCGCTGTTCAGAGCAATAGTGAGGTCGGACGTCGGAGCGACGTCGGCGGTAATCGTGAAGGTGACTGACCCACCTTCATTCACCGTCGTCTTGTCGACGGAGAGATTCAAAGTTGGTTTTGTGGGAGTGACGGGGCGAAGTCGAGAACCAGTCGCAGTAGGAACGGCTTGGGTCACGATAAATGCTGCGGTGTTTTCTCGACCGACCGAATAGGCGGCGCCATTAGGCGACAATGACGCAGTGATGGTCTCATCATTTTCATTACTTGAACCGCTATAACCACGATCGAACTGCCATTTGGCCAACGCTGAACGAGTGTCTTCGGTGAACAAGGTATCAACATCACGAATTGGGTATCCGCTGTCATTGAGAATTGTTTCAAGTTGCTGCACGTCGGGTCCGACACTGCCAACAGTGAGTTCGCGATAGAACGAAAAATCGCCAGGTACCGCTACAGCGGTGCGGCCATCTAGAGCAAAAACTCCGTCACCAATTTCGACAGTGTCTCCGTCCTCGACATTGATTTGGCTGACCTTGCCATCAACTGCCGAGTTGATTTTCTTTGTCTCATCACGTCGAACTTCACCCGAGACTGTGAGTACATCGGAAAGATCGCGACGTTCAACGGCCCGTGGAGTAATGAGCAAGGTGTTATTGGTCGAGTCACCACCAGACTGACGGCCAATAAATACGGCTACCCCAACAACAGCCATAAGGCCGACGACGAGAGAGATCTTCTTCATACTGGACATTTAGGCTCCGTTTTCAATGGCATCGTTGATACCAGTTTCGGTTAGACATTGATCGAGGTCACGTTGGTTTAAAGCACCGTCAGCACTTTGAAAAGTTGTTGGGTTGATGAGACCGGCGGAGTCGATGGTGGTCTCAATCTTCCATCCCTTTTTCTTGAGACAGTCTGAAAGAACCACAAAAGCCTCGTTGCGCGTTTTGATTTCATCGGGAGTCAGATTGGCGCGAGTGGTTGAAACCTCATTCAGAATATTGACGATGTCGCTTCGTGCAGCACATTTCTGGATGATCTCAAGATAGGCAGGATCTTTGTAGGCGGGGTTGTTCGGATCTTGCAAGTCACCACGAATGGTTTCGCCCGAATCTTTGATACATCCTGAGAACTCTGAAAACGCATCAAAGAGTTTGAGTTCGGGTGGACGATTGTCTTTGTTCAAAGGGATCGTGTCGGATGAATCTTGATCAGGAGATGCATCACCTGGTGCAACTGAATCTCCGGTTGCGCTGGTACTTGAACCTTCGTTCACAGGAACCAAGGTGGATCGCATCGCCGTCACTTCTTCAGGGGTCATGACTTGTATCGAATCAACATCACGAACGACCGTGGTCGTTTCGCTTGCCGATCCACAGGAGGTCAACAAAAGGAGAGATACACCTAATCCAGTTAGGACTGAAGAACCCCCGTTCAACCTCACATCATTCAGACTACGACTTAGCGCTGTCTGAAGAGGAACTGTCAGAAGGATTCATTCATCAGTTTCTTCAGAATGGCTGTTTTGGTGTTCGTGGCCATAACCAGGATCACTTGGCCAGTTCGGTTGCAGAAGATGCCATTGCTCAGGCGCTCGTCGAATCAATTTCTCGAGTTCATACGCTAAATCTTGGGTGATCCGTTGAACATCGGCGCGAAGTTTTCCCTGACGTTCGCAATTCATTGGTGCACCAATCACGCCGTGATGCCCGACTCCGCGATCGGTGAAATAAGCCGCGGTTGGCAACAACGCAGCTCCGGTTCTGAGCGCAAGTGTTGCTGGCCCGGCTGGCAATGTTGTTCGTTCACCAAAGAACTCAACGTCAATGCCGCCACCGGTGATGTCACGATCACTCAACAGACACAACACTTCGTTGTTACGCAGCGATTTTAAAACTGCAGGCCCAGCTTCTGGACCAAGTGGAATGACTGTCATGCCAAATTTTCGGCGAAGATCAGCAAACCATTCGAAGAGTTCGGGAGGTTCGATGGGTTCGACGACAACAGTCATCTTGTTACCAAGATCTGCGGCCCAGCGTCCCGCCCACTCCCATCCCCCAAGATGCGGTAAAGCGAGAATGACTCCGTTTCCGCGCTCAAGTGCCGGAACCATATTTTCGTCGTAACCCTCAACTGTCATTGATGAGGCAACTTGTTGACTCGTCAATGTGGGGAGGCGAAAGCTTTCTAAGTAGTACCGCGCGTAACTATCAAAAACTTGCTGGGTGAGCCGCCGAATTTCAACTGATGACGCTTGTGGTCGCACGCGGCGCATGTGTCGCTCGACCATTTTGCGTTTGTCGCGCATTCCGATTGCTGCGGGAACGCCAATCAGCGAGCCAACTGTTCCCGACAGAAAACCGGGAATACCTTTCGATAAAAGTGAACCGAGTTTGTAACCACCGACAACGAGGGTGTCGCCTATTTCTTGACGCTCTGATTGAGCCATGAGTATCTGCGAAAAATCTTTTACGAAGGGCGGCGTGTCGTTGGACGGGTCCGTCGCGACTGCAACGCTGAGCGACGACTCTGGCGGCGTGAACGACGTAATTCGATTTTGGCTGCTGTGACTGGGGCAACTGCGGCTTGCTGCCACACCTTGAAAAATCTTTGAACTGCGGTCACGGTGGTGAGCACCAACATGATCCACATGATCGGAATTAACAGCGGCGGGAACAACAAACCAAGACATAAACAAATGATGCGTTCGGCTCGCTCCATGAGTCCGCCCTTGGCCGATAGTCCTAACGATTCTGCTTTGGCCCGCTCATAAGAAATCACTGAGCTCATTCCGGAAACCGCTAACGGCAAAATTGCCATATGGGGAGATTCGTGCGATGCGAAATACCACGCCACTCCACCAAATAACAAAGCATCTGTCACGCGATCAACTACCGAATCAAAAAACGCTCCTCGTTGACTCGAAGTATTTGAAGCTTTTGCAAGAGCTCCGTCGAGTAAGTCAGGTAACGCCGCAAGAATGACTAAAAGCAAACCAAGAGCAAGATAACCATTACCAATTGCTACCGCTGCCCCGCACGCAATGAGCATCCCAGCGATCGTTAAGTGATCAGGCGATATTTTGGTGCGACGTAATGTGTTGCCAAGAGGTTTGACCGCTCGGTCAACTGAACTTCGAAAGTGTCCGTCAAACATTGACAGAGTCTACGAAAAATGAAGACCCGTCGGTGTCATGCCTACCCAACGACTCAAACAGGCCAATTATGACCAATCTTCGAGGTTTTCTTGAGTCAGATGTTCAACAACCTTGCCGTTAACGGCATCGACCAAGACCAGTCCTCGTCGACTGGGCGGGTCTTCGTTTGAGTAGCACAGCACGCGCCAAGTGGGTCGGCTGCGAAAGCCCCGCCAAACCTGTTGAGCAGAAGCGTGGCCCACGGCGAAACCAACGGCGACACCGGCAGCCTCAAGTGCTTCTTGTTCGTCGATAGCCATGCGCCAACCCGAAGTGAGACTCAGCAGACCAAACAGTGCCAGCGCTACCCCTCCTGTCAATAAGCCAGAATTGATGAAGGGTCCGTCACTGCCGACTGCCAGAACTAGAGCCACGACAACGACTCCGGCTCCGAGATAGATATATCCAGGAACACGTCGACGGCTGTTATCAGGGAACTTGTACACCCCGACAAATTCGGAGGCATTGAGATCTTCGGGAAGTTGATCACGGAAATCATTGGCATCGTTTGCCACGTCAGTTGGGGTGTCGAGTTCGGACATCAGAAATTCTCCATTAAACAACTATTGATCTATTCAGGTAAACAACCTTACGAGACAGATCAGCAGTTCGTCCACGCATGGCGGATTCGTGCAGCAGTTTCGTTGAGCGGTTCTGAAATTGTTTTGGCATTTGCGACCGAAGTCATGAAATTTGCATCGCCTCGCCAGCGAGGAACGATATGTACATGTAAGTGTTCGCTGACACTTCCTCCTGCGGCTGGCCCGAGGTTGATGCCGATGTTGAGACCATGCGGGGCGTATTCGCTTTTCAGAACC
>CAIQJP010000124.1 GCA_903872155.1 uncultured Actinomycetes bacterium
TATCTCGGCAGTCAATCGTGCCCAGGTAGTTTCTTGCCTCTAACCTGCAGATGTGTCCTCAGCAGCCATTGATCTGTCATCTGTCGAAGCCGTTTCCCGCTCTTTAGGCGCTCATAACTACCTTGCCGACGAAGGGCTGGCGACATCGGTCTTTTTAGCATTAACGCTCAAGCGCCCTCTTCTTCTTGAAGGGGAGGCCGGAGTCGGCAAGACCGAACTCGCCAAAGTTTTATCCGCGTTGACCGGAGGCGAACTCATTCGATTGCAGTGTTACGAAGGTATTGACGCCACTCAAGCCGTCTACGACTGGGATTATTCTCGCCAGTTACTGCACCTTCGCGCGGCCGAAGCAAGTGGTGAAGCAGCCAATCGTGGAGCCGATGCCTTAGAGAATGAGTTGTACCAAGAACGCTTTTTGTTGCGACGCGCAGTGTTGCGAGCCCTCGAACCTGCCCCTGCTCCCCCAGTTTTATTGATCGACGAAATCGATCGTGCCGATGACGAGTTCGAAGCCTATTTGTTGGAAGTGCTATCCGATTTTCAGGTCACGATTCCCGAACTTGGAACATTCAAGGCACCCACACCACCGATCGTGATTTTGACCTCAAACCGCACTCGCGATGTGCACGACGCTTTGAAACGTCGCTGTCTGTATCACTGGATTGAACATCCAACCTTCGATCGAGAAGTTGCCATTGTTCGCTTGCGCGTTCCGCAAGTGGCAATTTCATTGGCACGACAAGTTGCGGCCGCAACCGAAGCGATGCGTGGCATGCAGTTGTACAAGCCGCCGGGAGTCGCCGAAACAATCGATTGGGCTACTGCTCTCGGAAGTTTGGGCATTGCCAACCTCGATGAAGACAGTGTTCGTTCAACTCTTGGCGCCGTACTCAAATATCGCGAAGATCAAGAACGTGTCGAGACGAATGGCATGACCGACCTCATCAAGGCCGCTGTACAACGCGCACTTGGCACCTGAGAACATTCGCAATGTCTGAAGTGCTTGAAGAAAACTCAAACGCTGAACGAATCGCCGTTGCATTCAGCCGTGTCCTGCGTAGTGCCGGCATCAGCACTCCGATCGGAAATGTATTGACCTTTGTCGAAGCACTTGGACTTGTCGGGATCGACAACCGCGACAACGTCTACTGGGCTGGCCGTTCAACTTTGCTTCGTCGCCCCGAAGACATCGCGCTGTACAACAAGGCTTTCGCGGTCTTTTGGGAACATCGCACGTCTCAGAGCATTGAACAAGATGAACAACTGATTCGCATCAACATTGAAATCGATGATGAGGCCGAAGGGGCTGACGATGATTCATCGGAAGATGCCAACGACGATGCTGAATCAATTACCTTGAGATTTTCGGCAGTTGAAACTCTTCGCAAAAAAGATTTTGCTACTTATTCTGTGGACGAACTACATCTCGCTCAAGATCTCATGAGCCAACTTCGACTCGTCGGGTCTCCACGAAACTCATTTCGGATGCGTTCAACTGCCACAGGTTCTCGTCCCGATTTACGACGGACCGTGCGCTCGAGCCTTCGATCTGGTGGCGAACCAATTCGTCGACACTGGCAAGAAAATGACGAGCGACTTCGCCGACTCATCTTGCTTCTTGATGTCAGCGGCTCGATGGAGCCATACGCCCGTGCGCTTTTGCGATTTGTTCAAGCCGCCGTTGCGGGCCGACAAAAGGTTGAAGCCTTCGCCATCGGCACACGACTCACGCGAGTGACGCGCGAGCTCGGTTCACGTGACCCCGACAAGGCGCTCAAACTTGCCGCTGAACGAGTCGTTGACTGGAGCGGCGGAACACGGCTTGGTGAATGCATCCGCAACTTCAACGACGAATGGGGTGTTCGCGGCATGGCCCGCGGCGCCATAGTGGTGGTTCTCAGTGACGGCTGGGACCGAGGCGATCCCGAACTCTTGTCGCAACAGATGCAACGCCTACATCGCGTGAGCCACAGTTTGATTTGGGTGAACCCATTGAAGGTTTCTCCCGGATACGCCCCACTTGCCCGAGGAATGGCCGCCGCGTTGCCACATGTCGACCATTTCGTCGAAGGTCACTCCATTGAGGCCATGGAAGAACTGACCCGGGTGATTGGTCTATGACGCTTCAGGTCGCAAACCAGCATCGCAACACCCCGTCTTCCACGGCAGACTGTTGTCATCATGCGTGAGATCCTTGACGACATTGACCGCTGGCGTTCAGATGGCAAGAAAGTTGCAGTCGCGCGCGTTGTCAAGATTGAAGGCTCTGGTCCACGCGACCCCGGCGCTGCGATGGCCGTCAACGAAGACGGCGAGGTTGCCGGATCGGTGAGTGGCGGATGCGTTGAAGGCGCCGTTGTCAGCGAAGCACTTGCCATCATCGGTGAAAATGCTCCCGGCCGAATGGTCACTTTCGGATACAGCGATGACGAAGCATTTGCCGTTGGTTTAACGTGCGGCGGAATCATTCGCCTCTATATCGAACAACTTGATTGGTGATCCGATCATGAGCACTTCGATCTATCAACAATTCACTGATTACATCCGAAGCGAAACCCCCGTTGCTCTTGCCACGATTATCGAAGGACCAGGGACAGGCGCAAAACTTTTAGTCGCCCGTGTTGATGGCATCGAAATAGTTGTTGGCACACTCGGTCACCCCGAACTTGATCGAGTTGTTTCTCGCGACACCGCCGGCGAACTTGAAGCAGGCCGCACCGGAGTTCGTCACTACGGGCCAGAAGGTCAAGCAACTCCAGAAGATCTCATTGACACACCAACAGTTGTCGTATTTATTGAGAGCTTTTCACCAGCACCGCAAATGTGGATCTTTGGCGCCGTTGATTTCACTGCGGCTCTTGGTCGAGTCGCCAAAGTTCTCGGTTATCGAGTCACGGTGTGTGACGCTCGCGAAATCTTTGCGACGAAACGCCGTTTCCCGATGGCCGATGAAGTCATGGTCACGTGGCCGACACCCATGTTTGAAAAGCGCGGCAATACTTTGGGTCCGCGCGATGCAGTTTGTATCTTGACGCACGATCCAAAATTTGATGTCCCAGCTGTTCAAGGTGCACTCTCAACATCGGTCGGCTACATCGGCGTGATGGGAAGTCGCAAGACGCACAACAAGCGCCTTGAACGCCTTGCCGAAGTTGGCGTGACGTCACCCGAACAGTTGAGTCGTTTGATGTCTCCCATCGGTCTCGATCTTGGTGGTCGCACACCTGAAGAAACTGCAATTGCAATATGCGCAGAAATTATTGCTCGCCGAACTGGTCACTCAGCGACAAGTCTCAAAAACACCGACGGAGCAATTCACTCCTAGGGCTGGTTTTAGGCGTCGACCGCAATCAAGTTGTGATCGGCGTGGTTCATTGAATCTGGACCATCGGTGGTTGCCACGACAATGTCCTCTAAGCGCATTCCCCATTTACCTGGCAAGTAAATACCTGGTTCAATGCTGAATGCGTGACCGGCTTCTAACGGTAGAGAGTTTCCACTGACGATGTAGGGGTCTTCGTGA
>CAIQJP010000125.1 GCA_903872155.1 uncultured Actinomycetes bacterium
GACTGCGCATTGTCAGATATGACAATTGCTCAAGCGACGACTGGTGAGGTATTAGGTTTCGGGTCGATATTTGGAATGAACACATCAGGCTCTTTGTGGAAACTGATCTTCAGCGGAGTTACCAATACTCCATCTGCTGGCAGTGGTTCGACTCCTAGTGGTGGTTCAACGCCTGTGGCTGACACTCCTTCAACCCCCGCAACGCCTGCGGCTGATACTCCTTCAACCCCCGCAACGACTGCTGCAGCACCGACTTTGGTGACAACCGAAAACGCTGCTGCCTTGGTGCGCACGCCTGGTTCGCAGTCGATCATTGTCAACGGTGAAGAAGTTGTCATTGAATCCAACACTGTCAACATCCCGGCTTCTCGTACGCCGGCGGATTACCGCACTCCCGCACAGGTTGTTTCAATTCAGCAGGCTGGCGCAGCGTTGTTGCAACAGTTCTTGGCTTCATTGCCCGCTGGTGCAACTTCGAATGTTGTCGTTGTCAACACTGCAACTGGCGCTGTCATGCAGAACCTGGTGTTTGATGCAAATGGCAACTCGGTGAATGTTCCAGTTGAAGACATCGTGTTCCTTGACGGCCCGCAGTTGTCGTTGATGATCGGTTCAAACAACGCCAACATCACTGCCGATGGCAAGTATCAGGTTGGTGCTGGTGGAATTGTCGGTGTGACTGGTGCAGGACTAGGTGCAGGTGTATCGGGTGAAGTCGTGGCAATGTCGACTCCGACGTTGCTGGCAAACTTCCAAACCACTGCAGCAGGTGACTTCAACAAGTCAGCACAGTTGCCAGATTCAATTGGTGTTGGCGATCACACGCTTGTTGTTGCGACTGGTACGACCTACGCAATGATGGGTATCCGCGTGGTGCCCGCCGCATTGCCAACCACTGGTGGTTCAAGTGAGCGAGTGATCATCATCGCCTTGTTCACCTTGGTGTTTGGTGCGTTGTTCTTCCGTGGACGTCGCATCAGCCTTATCTAGTCCGCTGTGATTCTGGTGAGGATTTTTACTCATAACGAGTAATTATCCTCACCAGAACACCGCAAGGGTTAGCCTGACCATGTGATCTGGTTATTCATTGTCATTGCAGCAATTGGTGTCTTTCTCATTGCAGCTTTGACCATTGGCCGAGAAGCCCGACGTCTCGATGCCATGGCCCCTCGCGCGGTCTATCAACTCGAACAGGCAGCCGATTTTGTGGCGATGTCGTTACCCGAATCAACGCAGGCTCGACTCACCATGGAAGAGCTTGAGAAGCTGTTGGTGTTGCACATGAATTGGTTGCACAGCAAGGGTCTGTTGCCCGCCAAGGCCGTCGATCAACGCCAAGACATCTCTACGCCGATTGTGGTGACTGAAGAATCGTTGATTGCGTACCTACTCGGTGAATCAGACAAGGCCGGAATTCAGATCATGGATGATGTCGACTTGGTAAATGTCACCGAAGCACACTTGGCGTACTTCAATGCGATCGGTGCAGTGGGGCCAGTAGCCGACGAGATGTAGCCGGCGGATTATTCGTCGTCGGCGGGATTGACAACCAAGGCGCGTATCCGACGGCCTTCTTCTTTGCCATATCGGATGTAATGCAACAAGGGATTACCACCAGATGCCGCAACATCTTTATAACGCTCGACGTACCACACTGCATCAAAGTCGACGCTTGGCTGCAATTTTTGGCTCACGCCATAACGCAGGTAGTACATGGCTCCGTCATAGTGACCAGCTCGCACATGAGGATATTGCTCTGCGAACCATTGGCCCTTAAAGAATTCGCTCGCGGCAATTTCACTTGCCGCCGCTTTCTCATCCTTGATCTCTTTGATTCTGAAAGTGCAGACCAACCGAATCGTGCGGAGCATTTCATTAATCATCCGTCGATGGTTCAGCGATAAGCGGCCTGATATGGCGCGACGGAATTTACGAGGACCGATTTCTTTTGGCGCTTTGGTCTGTTGCGCAAAGACTTCAGCCATTTCCTTTTGGGGAGGAGTCGAAATAAATGTTCCCACTAATCGGATCGCCGGCATGGGTACATCAAATTCTTCGCCGTAAATGTTGAAGTATTCGGTGTAAAACTCTTGCACTTTTTCTAAAGAACCGTTGGTGGCGATACCACCATGTACTTGATGGAAAGTCGCTTCACCGAGAAGCAATGTGGGAATGGTCTCGAGAAGTTCGCACGCACGTTTCCAGGTGTCGAGGTTGACGAGTCCTCCACCAGGAGTGACGAAACCTTCGGAGTAACCGCCTAATTCATCCCATAATGATCGCCACATAAAGAGGCTGTTGCTTTCGGCAACCGGGTCGAACCAGGTCGGACCAGAAGATTCGTCGAAGACAGAAATATCAAAGAGTTTGTAACCGTCATCTTCCCAACCGCTTTTTGCCAACATTTCGTCTTCGGCTTGTTGGTTATAACCCTCAACAATTGCCACTCGTTGAAACTTGTTTCCTAAGTAACGACCGCGTGAACCAACAAAGGCACGTTGGTTGTAACTAATTGCGTCACGGGCTGATGCAATCAGTCGTGGAGACGCGATTCGAGCACCATCGATATACACACCGATGATCTCGCCCGCAGCTTGTTTCAGACCAAAATTGATCGCAGGCACCGGGCTTTTTGTCGGGTTGTCCATTGACAAAACCCGTAAATCAAGGTTGAGGTGTGCGAAATCTGTAGCAGTCGGCGGAACCTTTGAACCATTGTCAATCAAGATCACTTCGTATTCATCGCGCCCAATATCTTTTTGATAGGGAAGCGAAAGCGACAACAGCGTGCGCGGCAATTCGCGATTCATGTTGTAGCTAATGACGATGATTGAAACTTTGGGCTTCATCGTTAACGCGCCTTGCGTAATCTTGGGTTGTTGATCAACGTACGAATGTCAATGAGAGCATTACTCATGCTTGGCTTTCCACGATGTTTACGGATCAGTTTGAATACTTTCTTCATGAGTCGTGCGCGTGGATCAAACTTTTCGCTGCGTTCAATAATTGATTCGGGAACTTCGGTCATTGTGTTAATCGCGTGGTCAATGATCGAGTCAAAGTGATCCCAGAGAACATTGTTGTTCGGATCAAGGCCAAGAACCATCAGACTTCCGGTGGGATCGGTATCAACGGGCATCACAATCAGGTCAGGGCGATGCAACTGCAAAATCGGAATGATTTTCCAAATGTCTCCGGTCCAATAACGTGACTGGCGAATTCGTTCACCTTGAAGAGGATGTGCCGGATAAATGTCATCAACGATGACAACAGAACCCGCGTGGCAGAAGCGTTCCATGTTCATGAAATCTTTGAGCGCGAATTCAATTTGATGCATTCCGTCGATATAGCAAAGGTCGATTGCCTTCATCGTTGAAGTGTCTGCAAGGCGAAAGTAGTCATCGCTTGTTGTGTAGCTAATTGAATGTTGAGGTGCAATCGGTACTGACAACTGCGGGGCAGGGTCAATTCCGAGTGCCGCGCACTGTGCCAATTTCAAACTTGCTCCGTACTCGACACCAATCTCGGTGTAGAAACGTGGTTCAACGTACTTGTGAAGGTCGACCAAAAATTCGTAGCAGTCAAGAGTCCCGGCGCCGTGTTCAACTTCTTCGGGTACGTCTGGTGGAAAAGAGTTTTGAACCGGTGTTGCTAAGGCAAGCGTGAGGTCGGTCGGGCACCCGGCCATCGCGGTACCAAAGCGAAATGAAGTGATGGTTTCAAACGATGCGCCAAATGGGCTTTCCCATACATCAGTGACGTGAGGCTGCGCTGGGCTGCCTTGAAGAGTGGCACTGCCTGCCACAATCAAAACGCCATCGGATGACAACGCATTTTCGGCAGCAATGATCTGTGCTGCTGAAGGATCAACATCAGGCCCGATGACGACTACGTCCATTGAATGTGAGGCGATCGAAGAAACTTCGTTGGGTGTGACAGTTCGGGCTTCTGCACTGATTCCGGTCAGAACCTGGGCGTAATCGGGGCCCGACCCGGAACCGATGATGACTACTTGTAAAACGTGGGGGCTCGTGAGATGCGACTGGTTTAAGACATGGCGTTTGAGAGCCACCCGTAAGTTGTCAAGAGAAGAGATGTAGTTCAATCGAGGCCCTCGCCAACGTTGTTTGGACGTTCAAATACTAGGCGTTCAGCCCAGCGAGTCTCAGACCATCAATGGAAGTTGGTTCATCGGGTAACACGATGGTGCAAAAAACCAGGCTTCTATGGCGTAGCGGTCTTTCGTCATCCCGGGAGCGATGGCAGTGCAGTGAAGGTTCATTTCATCAAACAAGATGGCGTCGCCAGCCTTGAATTGCAGGCGGACCGGCGGCAATTCAGCCGAACACTCATCAACGATCTCTCGAGAGACCGACCAATCGAAGGCAGCACCGTGAGTGCCGGTCGGGGCGATTTCATGGAGGCGCTTGGGAACCATGTCCATGGTCGGTGCATCAACGCCACAATCGGTGAGTGCGATCCACAGGTTGATGGTTCGAATTCCCTCGCCGAGGAAGGCTCCGTCTTGATGCCATCCATTTGCCGTGTCGCCGCCACACGCAACGCGCCGCAACGTGGTTTTCTTGACAGACAACGCCGGGCGTTCGCCGAGGTAAGCCTGAATCAAACTAATAATTGAGTTGTTCTGAAACAGTTCGATCAAATGTGAAAATGTTCGAGGTGAATCGGCGGCGAGGACACCACCACCGCCGCGAACCCAGTGGCGTGAACCTTGATCTTCAGGACTCCATGCCGAAAATTCGGTGACACCCAATTTCTCAGATGACTTAAAGGGCACGAACCATGGTGCTGATTCTTCAAGCGGATTGCCAACGATTGCGTCATCGTATTTTTCAAACGAGATGTTGACATCGTTGATGGCCGCTTGCGCTTCGCATGGTGTAATCAAATTGCGAACGATCAGTGAACCATTATTCAAAATTGCTGAACGCAATTTCTCAACGTTCAACTCATCGCGACTGATTTCAGGAATGCCAACAACGTCGCTAAACAGATTGGTGGTGGCGGGTGGCCAACTGGAGAACGACGATTTCGGCGACAAGTGGAAGAGCGCTTCGTGTCGAAGTTCAATCAGGCGGGCCTCAATGGCAGGGGCTGGGCTCGCTGAATTTGCCTGAGTCAGGGTGTCGATCGCCTCGAGGAATTTTCCGGACTGAACGAGTCGTTCGGCATGAGCGATTGGATCGGTTGGCCCAGACTTTTTACCGAATCTCCATGTGAATGCCATCTTGTCGTCCCTTCAACAAACTTCGTATGTCAGGTTACTGACATCAAATCATCATGTTGAGGGCACTAGTGACTTTGCGCCCGTGATCTAAGTCCCCGCTATAGGTGATTTTGTCGGCGAGTTGTTGATCGGTCTGGCGGCCAGTCGCAAGAGCCAAAAAGGTTGCGGTATCCATCGTGATTCGCGATAGGGGAGCCTCTGGTTCTTGGTTCACTAAGGCAGCGCGTCCATCGACAATCGTGCACACGATGTGGCGTGGAACCCCACCAGTGATGTCAATCACCACACTCTGGCCATCGGGCGTTGCGGCTCGCTTGCCAACCACAATCGGCACGGTACGAATCAGTCGATCAATCGTGTGCTCGGCAGCCGGGCCAGAAAGATGGCCAGGAATACCTACGGCACGACGCATGTCTTGTTCGTGGACCCAACAATCAAGTACGCGAATATGCAAGAAGTCGGCAGTGGTGCCAGGACCAGTTGGGGTCATGACTTCTTTGGTGAAGTACGACTCGTCGGCCGTGCGTAAGAAATTCAAACGTCGGGCCGCAACTTCGTTCCACTCACTTAAGACCTGGGCTCCAGTAAGTGAACGACGACTATCAATTTCGTTTTCGTTGGCTTCGCCGATGGGGTTACGCACATAGTCAAACTTGGGTGCCTGGTGGGTGGTGCGGCCGCCGCCACTTTCGGCACTTTCGTAGGCAACGATGTGCGACAAGTTGTCTTGCACCGTCCAACCAGGGCAGTCACTTGGAAGTTTCCACTCTGCTGGTGAAAGTTGTGCCCCGAGTTCGGATAGCGAAGCAAAACACAACGCAAGCTTGTCGATGGTGTCGTTGGGGATCATGAGGGTTTCCTTTTTACGGTGCCGGGTTCTGAATGCTTTGCCAATCGCGAGCTTGTAGATATGGCGTGAAGGCCTTACCGATGAACTCTAAATCGGCCGGAGTCTTGGGGGTCTTGATTTCGTACAACCCGTCAACACGCGTGTACGCCACGGTGAGATCCCACAGCGCAAGAGCTTGATCGCCGATAGGTGCAGGAACGACAACCGGACCAAAAACGGCTTTCTCCGTTCGTGAACCTTCGGCGGGGAACAGCACAATGGGCACACCAAAGCCAGCGAGTTCGTTGATGACATAGAAGTGGTCGGCTTTAACATCGTCGTGGGTTGACTCGTCGGCCAGGGCGAGGTCCCAGTCGTCGGCTGAGGCACCAATGGATTCAAGCAATTCTTTAGCCACTGCGGGGTCGTGGGGCTTGCGACCGTCAGTGTGAAGCGCTTTGCCACAGGCGGCATACCAGGCATCACACAAGGCCATATCGCGACGGCGCAGGCGAGCAGCAACGCGCAATGGGCTCCAGCCGTAGGCGAGGGGACGTTCCCATGGGTGCGGTTTACCTTCGGGTCGGTTGACCTCTTCAAGACTGAAGAAGCGCCAATTGATTTCAAGGCCGGTGAGTCGTCGAACTTCGCGAATCCATAGCGATGTTTGATACGCCCATGGGCACATCGGGTCGAAGAAAAAGTCAACTTTGTCAACTTGGTTTGGCACTGCTGAACCGCCGATCTTTGAGACGAAGGAATGGTTTTTCGACGAAGAACCACGAGGCTGCCGTGACAGCTGAAACGATCATGATGCCAATCACGATGCGAACTGACTGTGGCCCCCACGTGAAATGGCGACCCATCACTTGGAAGATCAACATATGCCACAGATAAAGGCCATAAGAAACTTTGCCGAGTATGGCGAGTGGCTTCCAGGTCAAAACGCTGTTACCGATCCACGCACTATTTGCAGCTGCCAAAATGACGATGCCGGCAAGTAGTGCGATCACCGTGAATCCGCCTTTATAAATGAATGAACCGTGTGAGAGTTCATATTTGATGTACACGATTCCGAGAAACGCAATAGTTGCTGAGTAATTCAAGATTTTCCGGTTGATTCGTATATGGCGATAAATCAGAGCGAACAGAGCGCCGACCAATAAGGAATCAACGCGGGTGTCGGTGCGAATGTATAAAAAGAGCCACGAGACTCCCTGATTCCATAACTCATTGCGGTGCCAAGCAACGACAGCGATGGTGATGGCGACTAAGCCCATCATGACTTTGCTCGGAATTTTGAGAGCCACGAGAGCGATCAGAATCGCTGGCCAAATAATGTAGAACTGCTCTTCAATTCCAAGGCTCCAAAGATGACCTAGGTCATTTTGTGCGGCATCTGGATGCCATACGACATTCCAGTTGTTGAGATAGAGCAAGGCGTGCCATGTTGTGCGCCACTGAATATCCATCGGGAACTTTTCCCAGCGGGCCACAAAGAAGTCGACAATAAGAATCGCGTAAAGCGCGGGCAGCAACCGCAATGCCCGACGCATATAGAAACGACGAAACATTCCCGACTGATTGCGTTGTCGGTCTTTGAGCAACAGTGAGGTAATCAAAAACCCGCTCAGAACAAAGAAGATGTCAACCCCAAGAAAACCTGGTTCTAAGGTCTTGTTCAGCCAATTCCATGGGGTGACGGCATTGAAATACGGGTCGGTACTGACAATCCAGTGAAAATGGGCGACGAAAACCTGCAACACGGCGATGCCGCGGATCCCGTCAAGGGCGGGGACATGGCCGGGCAAATCGAGCGGGGCATTTGACTGCGAAATGTCGCTTTGTGGGGCGCTCACACCAAGAACCTAGTACCGTGAGAAGCCATGGAACGCCCTACAAAGTTTGAGCACACCCGCTTTCTTGGAGACAAGCGGACCCAGTTGGTCTACGACGTTGATAACTGGCAAGACCCTGCGATCATTGACGAAATCGTGGCTGCCGAAATCGGCTTGTGTTTTGGTCCAGACACGTTGGTCGAGGCCCGCAACCGTGGCTACACCTTGGCAACTCCGGGCAAAACCCGTCGCCAGCGCAAGCCCCGTGCCTGAAGGTTGCCGTAGCCGATGCTGAGCAACGGCACCATTGTTTCGGGCTCGCTCAGCCTGCCGCGCTACCTGGTTCAACCCGCGGGCAAAACTGAAGGTGCGCCTGGCGTGATTATGTTGCACTCGTTTCCGTTTGGGCCCATTGACGCGCGCCATTCGGCGAGCAGTTTCCCCGAGCTGATGGATCGGCTGGCCAACGAACTGGGCTTTGCCGCGATGTGTTTTACGTTTCGCGGGTGTGGTGACAGCCCTGGTGACTTCTCACTTCAAGGTTGGGTTGATGATCTGCGGGCAGCTATTGACCATATGATTTCTGAAACAAATCCAACTGGATTGTGGCTTATTGGTTCAAATACTGGTGGTTCATTAGCCATGTGTGTGGGAGCAGATGACCCTCGCATTAAGGGTTGTGCATTGCTCGGTCCACGAGCAGATTTTGACGACTGGGCTGCGCAGCCGAGAAAGTTTTTAGATCACTGTCGATCAGTTGGTTCGGTGCAGACTCCGCAGTTCCCTAAAGACTTTGATGAATGGACGCGTGAGTTACGTCGATTCAGACCAGTGCCAGCAGCACAACGTTTTGCCCCACGACCATTGTTGTTGTTGCATGGTGATGATGACGAGAGTGTTCCAGCGACTGACACTCGACAATTGGCGGAAGCACATGGCGCAGCGGAGATGCGTGTTCTTGAAGGTGCTGGACATCGAATGCGCCACGACCCGAGAGCGATGGCTGTGCTGTTCGGTTGGTTGGATCGTCAACGTTTGGATGGCGAGTAAATAGTATGAGTCAACCATCTACTTATCAGACTTATTGTCAGGAACCATGGGTATTGTGAACATGTGCGTCGCCGAAGATCAGAAGATAACGACGTGATGCTTTTCAAGAATTCAGTCAATGCTCGAGCTCAGTCAATATTCGACGAGTTCTTTTATGTGAACCTGTATACCGAGGTTGAAGGCAGCGGAATTTCCCCCGTTCAGCACTTCACTCGCGCCGGGTTTGATGAAGGCCGAGACCCTTGTGCGCTTTTTGATAGCGATTGGTATCGACATAAGTATGGAATCTCACGCGATGAAAATTGCTTAGCGCATTATCTTCGCAAAGGTTATAAACGCGGTTTTGAACCAAGCCCATATTTCAATTCAGAGTTTTATCGTTCACAAGCAAAGGACATTCCAGAGAGTATTTCTCCACTTGAACATTTCAGAACGGTTGGCTGGAAGCGACTACTTGATGTGAATCCGTTGTTTGATACGGCTTGGTATCTTGATCAATTCAATGAACCACTCGGTCTGGGTGTTATCCCGATTGAGCACTACATCACCGAAGGGTGGCGAACAGGAAATTCGCCGAACCCGATGTTCATCTCCGATTCGTATTATGAGTTGAACCAAGATGTGAAGTACTCGGACATCAATGCTCTGCATCACTATCTAGTATGGGGCCGTCAAGAGGGTCGAACAGTTTCTGAACTGATCGACAGCGATTGGTATGTGGCGCAGTATCCCGACGATTCGATGGTTCAGTCGTGGGGAGCGCCTGCTCACTTTGCTCGCTTTGGTTCATGCGAAGGTCGAACCATTAGCCCAGATTTATTGGCCCAACGAATTACACAATTCGCTTGTGATCGAGCACGTCGATTACGAAATCATCTTCAGTTAGAGGGTTATGGCGACACGTCATCTGACCCATTTGATCTTGAGGCTCGACTCAACTCACTAACCTTTGCGGGCTCTACCAGCCCCCGTGTTTCGGTGATTATCCCGACCTTTAATCATTCAAAAGATGTTGTTGCGTGTCTTGAAACCATCGCAATCGCCGCTGATCAAACCGCTTATGAAGTCATAGTTGTTGACGATTGTTCATCAGCCGACGAGTCGGCACGACTTTCACGAATTCCGGGCATTCGTTACATTCGGCATGAGACGAACCAAGGCTTCTCGGGTGCTTGCACAACTGGGGTGAATGCTTCTTATTCAGAGTTTGTCTTGTTGCTGAACAATGACACTGAAGTGTTACCTGGATGGATTGATTCGCTTGTGGTCGAGATGGATGATCATCCGTCAACGGGCGTGACTGGTTCAATGATTCTTCGGGCCAATATGCGGCTACAAGAAGCTGGTGGCATTATTTGGTCAGATGCAACTGGAGCGCACTACGGAAGTAATGACAATCCGTGCGGTTACCAATACCGATTCCGTCGATCGGTCGATTTCTGCTCGGGGGCGGCACTTCTCATTCGTCGTGAATTGTGGAATGCCATGGGTGGTTTTGACCAGAAATTGGCGCCGGCCTATTACGAAGATGTGGACGTTTGCTTTAACTCACGACGACATGGTTACGAATGTGTGTATCAGCCGAGTTCGTTGATCATTCACCGTGAGGGAAGTACTCATGGATCGTCGTCATTTGGGCTGAAGCGTAAGCAGTTCGAAAACCGTCATTTACTTGTTGACAAATGGCAAGTTGAGTTACGTGGTCAAGTTGAAGCGCCTGATGTTGAAAGAGATGCGGCGACTCTTCAGGCCCGTGATCGTCGACGTGAACGACATATTTTGATTTGTGACCATCAGCAATTAGATCCAAAATCTGATGCCGGGTCAGTCCGAATGAATTACATCTTGAAAGAATTCGCTCGACGCGACTTCGTGGTGCATTTCTTGTCGGTTAGTACTTATAAAAGTCATAGTTGGGTTGATGACATCACTCGCGCTGGCGTCGAGATTTTGAATCCAGGTGATGAGGTCGAGCAGTTTTTGCTGAAGCATCGCGATGTTCTTGAATGCATCTTCGTGTCGCGGCCAGAGGTGATGGCTCATCTGGCTACACAAATCGCATTGAATGCTCCGCAAGTGCCACTCATTTACGACATGGTCGATGCGCATGGTATGCGGCTTCGTCGAAAAGCCGAATTGTTTGGTGAATTTTCTGTGAAGGATGCCGAACACATTGAAAGTGTGGAATCTAAAGCGGCCCGAATGGCTGATATCACGATTGCGGTTTCTCAGAGTGATGAGCAGTACATCCAAAAACTGTGTGGCGAAAGTCTAAAAACCGCAATCATTCCGACGATCCACCCGGTTGTTGATGGTCTAGAGAAATATGAGAACAGAAAAGGAATCTTGTTTGTGGGCGGATTTCAACACGACCCCAACGTTGATGCTGTGAAATTCTTGACAATGGAAATACTTCCGCGGGTGCAGCAAAAGCTAGACCCTATTGAACTAACAATTATTGGAAGCAACGCGACTTCTGAGATTTTTGAATTACAAAGCGAGTCGGTCAATGTTCTTGGATGGGTCGAAGATCTTCTACCGCATTACAACTCGCACAAGATGGTCGTAGCACCATTGCGCTATGGGGCAGGGGTTAAAGGCAAGATTGGTGAAGCTTTGAGCCATGGGATACCCACAGTTACTACTTCGGTGGGCGTTGAAGGTATGCCTCTCATTAACGGCCAGGACATTTTGTTTGCTGATACTGCTGATGAAATTGCTGACGCTGTCGTCAAGGTTTACAACGATGAACAATTGTGGATCTCGTTGTCGCAAAATGGCCAGCGAAAGATCGATTCACTTGTTGGCAGCGAAGCGCTACGAAAAATGGTTGACGATCTCTTGGATCAAGTAAGCGGTCTGAAGGCTTAGTGACAAATACTTATTGATCGTTTGCAGGTAGTCCTGATGCATTCAACGTATTCATGATTGTTTCTTCGTCGCACACCACATTGCGAGGCTGACTCACAACCGGTGCAGTATCGGGAACAAAGTTTGAAGAGTTGTTTGTCGATTGAAGCATGTGCTTTTCGAAAATACGCATCACATGGTCAACGCCAACTTGACGTACCTGGCGTAGATCGGGCTCAAAATACGGAGCACCAATGGCAGAGCCAGAAATAATTTCGTACGACGGGAAATACTCAACAAATGGATACAACTTTGTGATTTCGTCGGCTGCCACGCGCAAAGTTGCTTTACTAATGGTGGTCGAAACCAAAACGTGTCTCGGTTCGAAAGTAGCGATGAGCGGCACTGGAGAGACAGTCAAAATGATCCGCAGGGTCGGGTTGAGTTTTCGCGCTTTGGCAATAAATAGATGCAAGTCAGCAATGACTTCACTCACTCCAAAATTGATGAAGGCATACTGATCGTCTGAATAAGAGCCCCCACTCACCCCTGGGGCAACAGGGAAAATTGACCCATCGGTCTTTGAAATGAATGTCTCGGTGAGTCCGAGGGTAAACACTAAGACATCACTCTCAAGGAAGATTCGCCTGACGGCTTCAAGGTGTTCGTCACGTGATTGAACAACTTGTTCGGGAGAGTCCCATGGCCTTGGTTCAATTTGGGGTCGGTAGGGGTCAACAAACCCACCGACTGTTTCCCATACTTGTTCGCTCGGATTGAATTCTCCGAATGCTCGATCAATCAGTTGAATGCCTTGCCGGACTGTGTAGACATTTCCGTACCGAGCTGAGAAGACTCCGTAGTTGCGCGCCGAGTTTGTTTCGTCTGAATCGTTGGGGTTGCCTTGCTCGGCAATGAAATATGAAAGTCCGCGTTTGACGAGATGGCGAGAAATGTGTTGGGCGAAGCAACTGCCCATCGTTGAGACTTGGTCACCAGGTTGAATTTGAAACTTCGCCGAGGTCATCGGGTCAAGAGCCCCTGGAGGTGTTTGTGTTACCCCAGTGTTCCAGAATTGGTGAGAAGGAAGTCCGCGATATGGATGGCTCACAATTTTCCTCCATTAACGATCGGTAATAAGACTTCGTTGTAGATCGGCCACAACAGTTCGTGACAATCAACGTCGCGTGGTTGCTGCACCTCGTATTTAGCAAACGAGCGTTGAACAAATTCTTCAAGACCAATCACCGAATGATCTTCAAGCTTCCACATGAATGCACCCTTGATACCGAGGGCATTGGCAACTGACGGATAGACCGACCAAGAAACGCTGGCCATGAATAGTCCATCGACCATCATGTTTTCGACGGGGATGCTTTCGGTATCAATAGTGGGATCGATCTGCTTTGCAAGTAGTCGCGCCATTTGAGCCATCGCAGGGACCTTTGGATGGTTCACCGTGTGCATGAAAGCGCCCGAACGTTGTAGTGGGATGATGAAGTCGCGGTAGTCCAAGTGTGGAAATGGAACGAAGTCGTGACGCAAGCGATCAATTGATATTTGCCAACGATCGTGGTAGCCGAGAGCGCCAAATACTTCGGGTGTGAATAGCGAGATGGTTTGTTGGGCGTTCAGGCCATGTTGCCAAGCCCACAATGCGATTGCGGAGTTATAAGGGCCAGTAGCGCTTTCTACGAGTGACCCATCACGCATCCATGCATAGACCTGATCGGGGTGAAAAGCATTGAAATAAAGCTCGGGGAAACGGCACACCCTTAAATGAGGTTTATTGATTCGCTCTAAGGCCGCCGATTGCATCCCTTCAGGACCAGAAAATAGCCATACATCGGCTTTAGAGAGTTGTTCGTCAAGGACAGAGTCATCCACTCCTACGCGAGGTACGGGAACAATGACGTCAGCCGGTAAGAGCATCGAAAGTGCAGAGGTCAACCCCCCAGTCATGCAGTTGCTAGTAATTACTATTCGCATTTCGCTGCTTTCCGGGGACACGGGTGACGGTGCTCAATTTGCCAAAGGAATATGACTAATCTACTACTAGTGAAAAAGTGGTCGTGCGTTATATGTGGCTTTCAAAATAAAAAGTCCGAACCTTCCAGAGAAGCCATGTTGTGTGCAAAATGCAACTCAACATGGCGAGTCCGCGCAACCGCGTTGGGCGTCTTGGTTGGAACTGGTATGCCACAAGCGCCTTTTCCGGAAGTTAACCCCAATTGGTTTTGGCGCGGCGTCGGTACCAGCGATCACATGGCGTTAGCTGGGGCGCTTGCCTCAAAATTTGATTACACGAATTCTTATTATCATCGGTTCCCCCGCCTCGATTTGCTGAATGTCTCCGAAGACCAACGACGCCAGTTTGGGTTTGTCATTTGTTCTGATGTTTTAGAACATGTGCCACCGCCGGCTGACCGAGCTCTAACCGGAATTGCTGATCTACTGGATGATCACGGTTTTGCAATTCTGTCAGTGCCTTGTGGTGGACGGGCAGTACCTACTGATGAGTATTACCCAGGTTTAGCGTCTTGGACCGAATTTAAAGATCGTGTTGAATGGGTCGACACCAACGGAGATCAGCACACCGATTATGAACCAGAGTTCCATGGTGGCGGTGGCCAGACATTGGCATTCCGACTTTGGGGGATGGGCGACTTTTGTGATCGGGTGATCGCTTCGGGATTTAAGGCAATTGGCGAGGTTCCGACCAACCCAGAATTGGGTGTACCTGAGATTGAGGATTCGGGAATATTCATCGCCCACATCGATCGCTAGATTCTTAACGTATGGCTACACCGCGTCAATTAACAAATGTGGTGGTTGCGCACGAAGCTGCTCTGCTTGACAGAATTGAAACCAATTGCCCGTATCAGGTTTGTGAAGTTAAAGCGGTTGATTTATCAAGTGCTGATTTACAGCCACCATGGAATTCAAATCAAATCGCTGAGGCCCGCCAGTATTTTGTCGTTGATCCGAAGGAGTTAACGACCCCTTTTGTTTCATTCTCTTCGTACCGACTACCTGAAAAAACTCTCGGTCAAGTCAGCCACCACGATATGTGCCGCCTGGTTCGGAATGCTTCAGCCACGGATGTTTACTCGCCCTATGTCATCAAGAACTCTCTGGGAAGAATGTTGAATCCAGCGGCTAATGCTGAGTCATATACATTTGGCGTAACGCCCATTCTTAATGATCTTCTCAGTCTGTGGCCCGAAGAGTTTCAAGAACTGACTAGAGATATTCAAGAACCTCGTTTTCTTCCAATGTGTAATTCGTTTTGCTGTTCTACCAAGACCTACTCAGATCTTCATGCGTTCATCGTCAAAGTCATTCAGCAAAGTTGGGAGAGAAATCAATTCAATTTTCAATGGAAAGATCAATGGACCGCGTCATATCCGGAACGAGAGGCCGGACTGCTTTTTGAACGAGCGACTGCTTATTGGTTCGCTAGTCAAACAAATTTAGAAATTCACTGCACTAAGTGGGCTCAAAAATTCCCTCGAAAGATTCGCAACTTCCATCCGTCAATTTTGGGTTGGCGTAAATTAGGAAGTGATGATCTTGATACGACTAACTGATATGAATACAACTCGCCAAATGAAAGCCGAATAGATATGTTCGCCGTCGTCGGTGCGGGATTCTCGGGGTCGGTCATAGCAAGGCAGTTGGCCGAAGCCGGATTTAAAGTCACTGTGTTCGAGAGTCGTAATCACGTAGCTGGCAACTGCTTCACTGAGCGTCATGAAACTGGTGTTATGAAACATGTTTATGGACCTCACATATTTCATACGCAACATCAAGAAGTATGGGATTTCATTAATCGCTTTGGTGAAATGGTTCCCTATGTGCACAAGGTGAAGGCGACAGTTCAAGGTGAGATATTCACTCTTCCAATCAATCTGAACACAATAAATAAATTCTTTGGGCTAGATCTTTCCGAGGAAGAGGCTCAGCAGTTCTTGGCCTCAAAGATTGACTCATCAATTAGTGATCCAGTTACATTCGTCGATCAAGCGCTTCGATTCGTTGGCCCAGAACTATACGAAGCCTTCTTTGCGGGGTATACCCGCAAGCAATGGGGTGTCGACCCTTTAGATCTCCCCGCGTCAATTCTTGCGAGATTGCCTGTTAGGTATAACGACGATGAGTCGTACTTTTCGCATCCTTATCAAGGAATTCCCAGAAATGGATACACGCCGATAGTGGAGGCCATTTTGGAACACGTGAATATCTCGGTTTTATTGGGGACAGAGTTTGATCCGCAAGATGTCAAGAAATATGACCACACGTTTTGGACCGGTCCCTTAGATGCTTTTTTCAAATATGAATTCGGAAACCTGGGCTATCGAACTCTTGATTTTGCTGAAGAGGTTCACGACGGAGATTTTCAAGGATGTGCAGTGATGAACTTCCCTGACGAAGATATTCCGATTACTCGCATTACTGAACACAAGCATTTTGCTCATTGGGAAAATCATGACCAGACGGTGATTTATCGAGAATCAAGCCGACTCTGTGAAGAAGGCGATATTCCTTACTATCCAATTCGTCTGGTTAAAGAGATGGACGTACTAGAAAAGTATCTGAAGGTAGCCGGCGAGCAAACAAATGTGAGTTTCCTAGGAAGACTCGGAACGTATCGATATCTAGATATGGACGTCACGATTAAAGAAGCTCTAGAGCTTGCAGCGCAGGTCATCAAATCGGCGAATCATGGACAGTCAGTTAAACCTTTTTGAGATAACACAAGATGCAATGAGACATACGTATATCTCCCCAATAGAGAGTAGTAGCACATGGTCTTTTACAACTTAGAACACTTAACTCAAGAGGATAGGCAAGAGGTAAGTGGTCCTATCCAGGATGACGAAGCTCTCTTTATGTTTGCGATCATTCGTGGAATGCAGATTGAAACCGTTTTAGAAATAGGTGGGCTCAATGGTTATTCGGCCCGAAATTTTCTCGCGGCGGTGGGCCCAGAAGGAACCGTATTTACTTGCGATGTGAACCCTGTGGCACAGATTGCGAATAACCATGTAGTACTGATCAAGAACGGCATTGAATTGGATCCCTCGGATTTAAAGCAGTCCAAAATTGAACTTCTCTTTTTCGATTGCCATGACTACGACGCTCAGATGAAGATACTGAGCAATCTACAGAAGAACAAGATGCTTGCAGATCGAGTTGTTTTAGTTCTGCACGATACGAATACGCATCCGTACCAGTCAGTTCCCTGGGCGTTTGAGACTACGGACGGATATGTGCATCAGGTGGTGGAGCGTCAGATGGTAAATGACTTAGTGGCAGATGGTTGGCACGCCTTCAGTTTGCACACTGACTCAAAGAAACTATTAAGGAATATTCCATATCGACATGGAGTTACAGTGCTCACAAAATTTGTCCTTTTTGATAACGGGATCCATGGGGTAGTTGAGCCAACGTCCAAAAGAAGAAAAGGAATTTTCCGCACAATCAAGAATCGTTATCAAGATATGTCTTAAACACAAGGCTTAAGTATCGATTGGCCTCAACGAGGTTTTAAGATTGGATCTCTCGACTAATTTACTGCGCAAATCTTTGGATTCTCGCAACGCCTTGAGTCAGGACTACATCTCAAAATCTAGACACGGATGTCACGATTAAGGAAACGCTTGATTCAGCATCGACGGTGATCAACCTGTTAGGCAATGACGATTCAATTTTCCCATTTTTCCTAAATAGATGAGGCCGTGATCAACTCCAAGTTCAGATTGTTTGTCAAGTGATGAAAAGGTCTCTATATGCGTTTTAACAATTTAAAATTGGGACGCGACGTAGGAGGAAAGTGTTTTACCCAAAGATGAAGTGGTCAATATTGCGATTCAGAGCATTCGAGAACCAATAATCAAAGCATTTAACCGTAATAAGCCGATAATGATCGATATCATGATCAATGCGAATAATTCTCTACGATCACCTCTATGAGTTGCGGACTCAAAAGAGAAATTCAGTGATTAACAACCTTTGAAATTACTCACAGTTCTATCAATCGTGGATAAAAGGTATTTGGCCAGGAGGGGGTCAGTTAAATGGTTAAATTAAGAATCAGAAAGTATCAAGTCAACACCAAGTGGTACTTGTGCTTCGCTGCCTATTTTCTTGCGATTCATTTACGTTTTGCACCGTACAGCTTTAAAACCTTGGCGGGCGACGATGTCATTCTCCTCGGCGTTTCTAATCAAAACAACGGATTTCTGAGTACTTTTTGGGGATCTTTCACTGATAACACTGGTGGTAAATGGCGCCCAGTTTCACAGATAGTTCTCTCGCCATTGCTTGATTTTTTTGGGGGAGATTTTTGGAAATATCAACTCCTAAATGAGGCCCTACTTGCAGGCTGTGGTGTTTTGATCGCCGTGTTGGTCTTTAACTTGACTGGGGAACGATTTCTGCTCGGGTTATCAGCAGGTTCTTTTGTGATTCTCGCAAGATTCAATCTCTACTACGTCTTGCAAGTTTTTGGGCTGATGGAGAGTCTTGCAGTTTTATTCATGCTCTCTATGTTGATATCTCTTGAAAAATACGTTCGATTGAGGTCAAACAGGTATATCTATTTTTCTAACTTCTTCTTTTTACTGACCATTCATACTCATGAACGTTACCTATTTCTGCTACCGGTGCTTTTTGTCTGCAGTTGGTTGTACGTACCTTCTAAGCCATTCTTGGCCCGGTTATTCTTGGTTTGTCTGCCGCTATTTATCGTTGCCGAAAACTTTTTGGTCAAGACAAAAATCTTGAATTTAACTTTCCTCACTGGTGGCGGTGGCACTGAAATAAACTCGGCAACGACCGACATCCCGATTTTTTCTTGGCGGGCACTTCTAAATATTTTTGGGTACAACTCTGGACCAGATTATTTGAGCGGCAGGAATGCACATTCATTAGGTGGCGCGGCTGTAATCCTCGCAGTTGGCTGGACAATTTTGCTTTCTGTGGTAATTCTATTGTCGTGCATACAAATGTTCCGTAACACTGGTTGGCAAAACAGTTATAGGAAGATTTCCATCGCCGTACTTTTAATTGGTCCGTTGATTCTGAGTGCTTCAATAACTTTCAGGCAAGAGTATCGATGGTTGTTTGCACCATACATTGCACTGATCATCGTTGCTCATGTTTCTTTGAATATTGTTGCGAGGTCCAGACAGAGTTTGAATTTAATTACTAGTTTGCTTGTCAGTTTGGGATCTTTAATCGGTCTTTATTACGCAAGTTATGCTCAGTCAACTTACTTTTTCTCAACTCAGAATCTCGCTGACTCCATTAATGATCGATTGTTCGTTCAATACGAAGAACAGATGGCGACCACCACATTTGTGATTGTTGACCATGATTCAACTGCATTTGACTGGGCAGTTGGTACTGGGCTTTACTACAGGGAATATAGCCCTACTCAAAATTTTGATATCCGAAGAGTGGCTTCGACAGAAGAGATAACTGCTTTGACTGAGTTGCGCGAGAATTTAATAGTTTTTGATTATCGTCGGGACCAGATAGTTCAAATACAGGGTTATTGAGGTTTCGGTAGATTTCTCACTGCTTGATAAATTGCACTTGGATGAGTTCTCAAAACATTTGAAATTGAAGCGGTACCTTCGCTTCGCTTTGTATCTGAACGGTGGTTTTGTTTCAAACTTATGCTGGTGATTTTATAGCCACATCAAGTTGAGAAGAGATTTCATGTCGGGCTTAGGGAAGATTGTTGACAGATACTCATACCGATAGGCAATCACTTTAAAGGGGGGTCTTTGCGCCCCCCTTATTTCTGGTAAGTTGCCTTGCATGCCAAGAAATTTGTTTGAAATTTCTCAAAACACCCGAATCAAGGTGCTAGAGGTGTCCAAAAAGGCGAATAAGGGTCATATCGGTAGTGGCCTTTCAATTTGTGAGATTGTTGTGGCCATTTTGGATTCTGCTACCGGTGTCGGAACGGACGATGATGACCGAACAAGAATTGTACTTTCGAAAGGTCACGCAGCTCTGGCCTTCTACTCCGCTTTGAGCGAATTTGGGATCATTAGCGATGATGAGCTCTATTCTTACTGTGTAAATGGCTCTAAGTTTGGAACACACCCAGATCCAATTCAAACTGGTACAGACTTTATGACCGGTTCTCTAGGCCAAGGAATTGGTTTTGGGGTTGGAGCTGCAATGGCTACAAAAATTAAAAATCGCCAAAGTCAAACTTTTGTCGTTTTAAGTGATTCAGAACTTAACGAAGGCTCAACATGGGAGTCGTTATATGTTGCAGGGCACAATAATCTAAAGTCTCTCGTTGTTGCGTTAGACCTCAATGGTCAGCAGGCGATGGGGAAAACTCGAGATGTAATGCAATTAGATGGCTTACCAAATCAACTAGCGATGGTTGGATGGAACTGCTTAGCCTTGGACGGTCATGATTCAGAGAATCTCGCTTTAGCATTTTCAAGAAAACTTGATGATGGGAGCAAACCTTTATTGGTAGTCGCCAAAACGATCGCCGGTAAAGGGGTCTCATTTATGGAAGGAAAAATTGAGTGGCATTATTTGCCACAGTCGGATGATCAACATCGGCTTGCCATTGAAGAAGTCAACAAATTCAGGCAGAGAACCAGGGGAAAGTAACAATGCGTGCTGAGTTTTTAGACAAGTTATTTGAGATTGCGGAAAACGATGAGCGGCTAGTCTTTATGACAGCAGATCTTGGTTTTGGAGTAGTGGAAAAGTTTGCGGAGCGTTTCTCCAGTAGGTTCATAAATGTTGGTGTAGCCGAGCAGGCCATGGTTGCAGCTGCTACCGGTCTTGCTGAAGCAGGACTCATCCCGTACTGCTATTCAATCGCAACGTTCACTTCTCTGCGGGCTCTCGAGTTCACTCGAAATGGTCCAATTGCACATGCGCTGCCAGTAAAGGTAGTTGGAGTTGGAGCGGGGATGGATTATGGATTTGACGGTTTGACCCACTTCGCTGTAGATGATGTTGCGGCCCTTCGTGCTTATCCGGGATTTCTTATTTGGGCACCTGCGGATTCCGATGAAGTTACAAGCGACCTTGAAGAGATTCACAACGATCCACGTCCTGTATATATTCGACTTTTGCGTAGGGGGGAGAAAACAACTAATCAAAGACTTCACACGAATCCAAAAGTTTCGGCCCGCACCGTGATCTTGAGCCTTGGTGATGCCCATACTCTCAGCGCCAAAATTGCACTGAAACTTGATAGTGCTGGTGTTTTTGTTGAACAGATATCTGTAACCAGGATCGATGATCAGACACTGACTCAGATTGCGAATTTATTGGGAGCGGTTGATTTCTGTGTGACTGTTGAAAATCATTTCATTATTGGAGGCCTAGGTTCCCTCGTTTGCGAGGCGGTAGCAACGAACGGAATTGATACAAAGGTCATCCGCGTGGGTGTTGAGGATCTGCCAATATCTGAATATGGGGACTCTGAATTCCTGGAGAAGCGATTTATGACAGATATTGGACTAGTTGTTGAGGAAGTTAGCAGAGGTAAGAGGCACAAGTGACTGAAGAAGTGATTGCTTTTGATCCAACAAACAGTATTTCAAAACTGGATGGCCCGATACTGGTAACAGGCGCAGGTGGGTTTATCGGGGCAGCGCTGTTGAAGTCTTTATTG
Source organism: uncultured Actinomycetes bacterium (assembly GCA_903872155.1). GTDB lineage: Bacteria > Actinomycetota > Acidimicrobiia > Acidimicrobiales > Ilumatobacteraceae > Casp-actino8. The sequence continues at coordinate 21,486 of CAIQJP010000125.1, forward strand.
GCAGTACGTTCAGATGTGTTTGGGGTTGCGAGAAAGAAGAACTGGAGAATTTCGGAAAAAGAGATAGGTCATGTCTATTTCATCAATTTAGAAAACTCAAGTGAACTAGTAACTTGCCTAGATGAAATCATGCCACGGACAATTTTTAATTTGTCAGCGCATGGTGCTTACCCTGATCAAAACAATTTTGAATCAATTACGCGCATCAATTTAAACTCTGCGAAATGGATTGCTGACTGGTGCTCTTCAAATCAGTGCGGGCTCGTGCAGGCGGGGACATCTTCGGAGTATGGGGTCAACTGTGCCGGGCCTTCTGAGCTTGATATTTGTAAACCAAATAGCCCCTACGCTGTCACCAAACTTGCGGCAACGCAGATGTTGGAATTGATGTGCAGTAACTCCAAACTTTCTGTCACGGTTCTTCGGCTGTACTCCGTTTATGGGCCGATGGAAGAACCCAAACGTCTGATCCCAACATTGCTTCGGTTGGGTCGACGTGGAGAACTACCTCCATTTTCGCCGAGGGAAGTAACGCGAGATTTCGTATTCATTGACGATGCTGTCAACGCATTTATTGTCTCTGCGGTCACTCAAATTGGGATTCCAGGGTTTCGATTATTCAATATTTGCTCTGGTGATTCAGTATCAATGGAGAGGGTAGCAAGCATTGCTGGTGAGCTTTTCGAGATTGACACTGCACCCATTTTTGGGCCAGCATTACGTCAATGGGATCTCGCTAAATGGTATGGGAACCCGAGCCGTGCACTCGAAGAAATGAATTGGCGAGTTACCACCAATTTTGCTGAAGGATTAAAAAAGACCCATGATTGGTACAACATTGAAAAGAATCAAAAGTATTTAGAAATTGATTTCAATGCGTCCGCCTCCTCCTTAGATAAACAAAAAATTAGTGCAATAGTCGCTTGCTACAAGGATGCAAAAGCCATTCCCTATATGCACGATCGTTTGGTCGCAGTATTTAAGAAGATTGATATTGATTACGAAATCATTTTCGTAAATGACTGCAGTCCAGACGACACGCTTGACGTTATTGAAGAGATTTCAAAGTCCAATCCCAAGGTGATTGGAATTTCGCATAGTCGTAATTTCGGTTCCCAGGCTGCCTTCATGTCAGGCATGAACATTGCCACAGGAGATGCATGCGTTTTGCTCGACGGCGATTTGCAGGATCCGCCCGAGTTAATTGAGGATTTCGTTGAAAACTGGCGACAAGGATTTGATGTCGTGTATGGCAGGCGTGTCGGCCGAGAGGCCCCACTCTTGATGAGATTTTGTTACAAGGCGTTCTATCGATTGCTTGCAAAGGTTTCAACTTTTGCTGTGCCTCTAGACGCTGGTGACTTTTCTCTAATGTCAAGAAGAGTGGTTGATCAATTGCTAAGGATGCCCGAGCGGGAACTCTTCCTTAGGGTGGCGAGGGCATATGTCGGCCATAAGCAGTTAGGCATAAGTTATGTACGCCCAGAAAGAATGTTTGGAACTTCAACTAACAATTTGAGACGAAATTTCGGATGGGCAATACGTGGGATCGTAGCTGTTGGCAGGGCACCGCTTTCCTTAGTGACTGCGTTAGGAACAGTTCTGTTCGGATTGAGTTTGACAGCAATTGGGGCTCAAATGGCGATCAAGATAATTGATCCTTCACTATCTCCACCTGGATTTGCTTCAGTTTTGACTATCAGCACCTTTTTTGGCTCTATCAATTTGCTAGCGATATCAATAATTGGGGCGTATGTTGGCCGCACTTTGGAAGAATCAAAGGGCCGACCGCGTTTCATAGCGGAGAAAATCACAGTAAACGGTCGGACGACAGATTTTGATCAGGTTGATATCTATGCAAAATAGAAATGGTGCTTGCCCCTGCTGTTTTGGTGACGGAGTTCTTAGATATCCAACCAAGATTGACAACAGTCTGCTAACTGGAAAGACATATTCTTCAAGAAAAATACCTGAGCTAATGCATTATTCGTATATGGAGTGCAGGACTTGTAGAGCATTATTTGTGGATGATTTGCCTGATAGCGATTTTCTCCAATCTAGTTATAACGAAGCAGAATTCGTTTCTAGCAACGACTCATTATTCGCAGCTCGGACCTATTTTCACGAATTGAATCGGATGAGTTTGTTGAACACTGGAAAACTTTTGGATATTGGATGTTCTGATGGATCATTTATTTCTATAGTGGATTCTAATTCTGAAATGAAAGTTTTGGGGATAGAGCCTTCAATTCAAGCGATCAACAATTCCGATCCCTCCGTGAGACTGAAAATTGAACACACAGTTTTGGAAAAATTCCAAGGTGAATCAGAATTTGACGTATTAACTTGCTTCCAAACTGTTGAACATCTCAGTGACTTACGTGGACTATTGACTAAATCACATGAACTGCTCGTTGACCGGGGACGTTTAGTGCTTGTTTGCCATGACAGACTTTCGTTAGTCAACAGAATCCTCGGTCAAAGATCACCAATTTTTGATATAGAGCATCTGCAGATACTCAATAAATCTGCTGTCAAAGCATTGCTGGAAACAAATGGATTTGGTGAGGTCAGGGTCAAGTCAATTTCCAACACTTATCCAATCTCCTATTGGCTTTTGTTGGCCCCAATCCCAAAGTTTTTGAAGAGATTTATTGATTCGAGGAGACATACTCGTTATTTATCTTGGGGAATTAGAATTCGAGTTGGGAACTTGCTTGCGGTTGGAAGGAAAATCCAAGACTGAAGTGTCCACAATTTTTGGCTGTGAAGATACAAAGTTGATTTGCTTGTAACTTCATCTCAGATCCATCTTTTGGCTTGAATCAACACGCAAGTTTGAATACCTGTGAAAAGCACAAAAACAATGGACTCAATTCTCTTCAATCTGTTTCATTTTCTCTGCAGATGCGATCACTTGTCGATCCAATTTTGAGATGTGGATACGGCGAATTTCAAGTTCAGCCTCGTAGACATCAAGCTGCTTTCGAACCCAAGTGCGCTCTTCCTGCATAGATTCAAGGATTTGGTTGACTTGCTCAAGAGTTACTGCACTCAGTTGTTCTCTAGACAATGCATCATCAGAGGTTATGAATGTGCTCCCCTTAATGGAAATAGAAGGCGTGTGTTCACATACGGCGATTACATAGATTGGCTCAAACACTGATTTTAGGTTTGTTACTGGTTTCCCGGTCGGCGTAACTTCAGGTGTGATTTCAAGCGTCCTGTCGGCCTCGTCAATATTGAAGATCAGTGAAGTTGCAATGAGGCGCTGGCCGAGAAAACTCACATGAGCAAAATCATTCTTTAGGAAAGTTCGAAATTCATCGATATAGAACTCTTTGACATGAAACTCATTGCGGTAGTCGTTGAGATCGCTGTACTCGGCTTTATTCGGTGTTGAAATAAGCAAAGTTCCTGTTGGGCTGAGCACGCGGCTCAACTCAGAGAGAATTTCCTCCTGATTTATTACGTGTTCAATCACTTCAAAACAAGTGATGAAATCAAAATGCCCGTCCGGAAAAGGCAGCAATGAACTTTCGAGCATCTGAAAAGTAGCGTTTGAAAAATCAGCGTATGAATCCTTTGAATGCTTGATTGCTTCTGGGTCAACGTCAACCCCAACGACTGAAGAAGCATTCTTTGCAAGAATCGCGGTGCCGTAACCTTCGCCGCACCCGTAGTCGAGAGTTCTTTTGCCTTTGCAAAGTTCATGAGCAATGGCATATCGATGCATGTGCTCATATCGGATTTGCGTTCCGCCGTAGCCCTGCACAAATCGTTCTCCTGTCCAAGAAATCATCGAAATAGTGTATTAAATGTTTGCAAACTCGGTGTTAGAAGATTCAGAACTTGAAATACAAGAATGGGCTGAACGTGCTTGAGAGTGCGTACATGGTGGCGATTGGGCCTACCAGTGCTACTGCTGCTAATCGAACAACCGAAGCCGTTCTCCCTTGCGCACGTGAGATATCTCGACCGACATGAATCTTTGCTGGTAGGAACACCACTAGCAGTCCAATTGCAAGCCACACCAGTCGCTGGTCAGTCATGATTTCACTCAAAGTACTCGGCCAACTCAAACCAGTAGGCCACAGCATCGACTTGATGAAGGTAAAGCCCTGGTTAATGTCAACCGCTCTAAACAATGTCCAGCCGATACAGACGACAGCGAAAGTGATGATTCGTCGCAACGGAATGAGCCACTTCGTTTTGACCTCATTAAATCCGGTCAAGCGTTCGATGATTAAGAAACACCCGTGGAAAACACCCCACGCAATGAACGTCCAGCTGGCTCCATGCCATAAACCAGTTAACAAAAACACGCAGGCCAAGTTGATGTAGGTCCGGTTCGGGCCTTTGCGGTTTCCTCCGAGCGGTATATATAAGTAGTCCCGAAACCACGATGACAACGAGATATGCCAGCGACGCCAGAAGTCGGTAATTGACACGGCACTGTATGGGTGATCAAAGTTTTCGGGGAAATCAAACCCAAACATACGGGCTAGACCGATTGCCATATCGCTATAGCCCGAGAAGTCGAAGTAAATCTGGATTGCATAACAGATCGCCCCGATCCAGGCAACTGCCCAAGTCACGCGGTTATCAGGCAGAGCGAAAGCATGATTAGCGATTGCTGCAACTTGATCGGCAATCAATATCTTCTTGCCGAGACCCCAGAAAAATCGTGGTGCTCCGGCGGCAAAGTCGTCAAGCCGACGACGTGGCGTGCGAAGTAGGTCGGGTTCAATATGTGAATATCGAACAATTGGCCCAGCAATCAAATGGGGGAAGAGCAGAATGTATGCGGCGTAATCGAGTAGTCGCGGAGCTGGTTTTGCATCGCCACGAGACACATCAATCACATAACTCATTGACTGGAATGTAAAAAAGCTAATGGCAATAGGTAGGGCTAGAGATAGTTCAAATTCGGCGTTGATTCCGATCTTGTTGAGTCCACTTGAAAACTGATTGACAGCGAATCCGCCGTACTTCCACAGGGCTAACGCCGCAAGATCGGCAGCTAATACCGAACGCTTGAGCCAACGTACTCTGTCGGGTTGACTCGTTCGCCACGCATCAATTTTGACGGCCGCAAAATGGTTGATGCAGATCGAAGCCAATAACAGAACGATGAACGCGCCGCCGCCCCACATATAAAAGACGGCGCCGACGAAGGCAACGAAGAGGTTACGTATTCTCCAGCCACCAAGCCAATAAGCAAGTAGGCACGCAGGAAAGAATGCAAAAAGGAAAACGGGATCAGAGAAAACCACTAGTTCGATCCAACTTGTTCAAATGCGACGACTAATTGCTCACGGAACTCTGGGGTCCCCATTGTGTGCCAACCATTTGCCGAGGGGTCTCTGAGACGATCTCCGACTGCACGTTCAACACTCATGCTCCAAAAGATTTCAGATCTTGCAATTACATTGGCGACATCCGCTGGTGAAAGTGCATCAAAATGAACGAATGTAATGTCGGCGAAGTAGGGGATGATCCGTCCGACTGCCTCAACGCCGAATGAGTCAACCATGATGACTGTCTTGCGGGTGATCAGAGAACCTGCCGGACCAGTATTGGTGTAACGGCGATAGATGTGGGTTAAGTCTCCGCCGTCCCAAATCTCTGGTGTTCCTGCGGTAATTTCTGGCCGGACCACTTCGTACAACGGAGTTTGATCAACGACCGGGTTGCCTTCGAGATAGGTCAAATCGCCGATGTAATCAATGAGTCCCTTGTATTGCAGCGCCGAATCATCCCATAGTCCGGGTTGCAGAGTATTGATCACCGCTTTTGCTGCTGCTGCATTTCCGGCGCTATCCCAGTGACTGTCTTTGCGCAAAAAGAGCGGCTCACGTGTCTGATCCATTGCATCTGACATTGCCGATTTCAGATCAACGTAGCCATCAATATTGGCAGCGCTTAATCCCTGCCACAAACCATCCGAATACTGGTTCAGGCAATCCAGGCTGCCTTGATCATCGGGCAAGAGTTCGCGATGCAATGTCGTCTTGTTTGGTGCAACCGTGAAGATCGCTGTGCGACCAGAATCATTGATGGTCGTTTGTGTAGTAGCGATATTGCTGATCAGTTGGGAGACAATGTCGGCACTTTGGCACGCCATTCCGAAATCATCGTTTAAAAACAAGTACCCGTCTTTGCCATGAATGATTCGCGGAACTGATCCGCCGCCAAATGCCGGGTCTTCGTGAAAAACATGTTGGTCAATCCAGCCGTCCGACTTGATTGCCCGCGAACGCAACGGGATGCGATCACCAATGAACTTGCTCAGTGTCGAAAAGCCATCCCAGCTCACTGACAGTTCGCTGAAATCGGTCGCCGGACGATTTTCGACTGGTGCGCCACGACGTCCGCTGGCGTAGGCCAAAATTGGTCCGAAGAATAAAAGAAAAGCCAAGGATGCAGTAGCCAGACGACTGATCTTCACCGCTCTTTCTTAGCAGTATGAGTGGTTCAACTTTGGGATTTGTGCCAAGTGAAGGCGCTATTGATGATTTCTTCGTACGAGCGAGTTGCTGTCCACCCCAGTGTTTGCTGAGCAAGCTTCGCGTCGGCGTACACGATGGCTGGATCGCCAAGCCGACGTGGCGCAAATTGGTGAGGTACTGGCTTGCCCGACGCCTTCTCGGTGGCAGCAAGAATTTGCAGAACCGATGTGCCAATTCCGGTACCAAGGTTGACGGTCAGGTTGGGTTTTCCGTCATTCAAGTAATCAACAGCTTTGGCATGGGCATCAGCCAGGTCTTCCACATGGATGTAGTCACGAACCCCAGTGCCATCGGGGGTGGGGTAGTCGTTGCCCAACACCTTGATTGGTCCACTTGCGCCAAGCGCGGCTTTCATCACCAAGGGGATGAGGTTGGTAGTGATATCCCAGTTTTCACCTAGCGCGCCATCGCTACTTGCGCCCGCAGCATTGAAGTAACGCAAGCTGGCCCATCGCAAACCGTGCGTGACGCCATACCAACTGATGATGCGTTCCATCATCGCTTTGGTTTCGGCGTACACGTTTTCGGGTTTGATTGAAGCCGATTCGGTAATGGGCAAGTGATCGGGGTTGCCGTACACCGCAGCCGATGACGAAAAGACGATTTGCTTCACGTTGGCTGCAAGCATTCCCTCAACGAGTCCAACAGTTCCTTCAACGTTGTTGCGCCAATACAGATGAGGCTGAGTCATTGACTCGCCGGCACTCTTATAGGCCGCGAAATGAATGACGCTGTCAACGTTGTGCTTACGACAAATTGATTCAACGGCCGCACTGATACAAATATCGGCAACTTCAAGAGTCGCGCCAAGCAAGTTCTTTTCTGAGCCGCGAACAAGTGAATCAAGAACAACGACATCACGATGTTGAGATCGCAATAAGCGCAACGTGTGTGAACCGATATATCCTGCACCACCAGTTACCAGGATGGTCACGAAATTCCCTCAACTTCAATGAAGTGCTTGATCATGCGCTTCAACCCATCATGCAGTGAAATCGTTGGCTCCCAGCCAAGAATCTCGGTGGCCAAAGCGATGTCAGGTTTGCGTTGTAAAGGATCACCATCGCGTTCGGGTGGTAACGCAACAGAGACGATGTCACTCGATGAGCCAGTGAGTTCAATCACAAGTTCGGCGAGTTCGCGCATCGTGAATTCGCTCGGGTTCCCGATGTTGACAGGCATGTTGTAGTCGCTGTCGAGCAAGGCCATGAGCCCTCGAACCTCATCGCTGACATGACAGAACGATCGAGTTTGTGAGCCATCGCCGTGCAATGTCAATGGTTCTCCACGCAATGCCTGCACGACAAATGTGTTCACAACGCGGCCATCATTCGGACGCATGCGCTCGCCGTATGTGTTGAAGATACGAACAATGCGTACGTCAACGCCGTGCACCCGGTGGTATGCCATGGTGAGGGCTTCACTAAATCGTTTGGCTTCGTCGTAACAACTACGTGGCCCAATCGATGACACATTGCCCCAATACGTTTCAGGTTGTGGGTGCACCAATGGATCTCCGTAGACCTCACTAGTTGATGTCAAGAAGAAGACTGCACCATCGGCTTTGGCGCGATCGAGCAAATTGCGCGTGCCAGTGCTGCCAACAGCGAGAATTTCAAGGGGCATCGTTGCGAAATCATTTGGCGACGCTGGGCTTGCGTAATCGAGCACCGCATCAAACTTTGCTGTAAGTGCATTGTGTGCGGGCCAGGGGAGGGTGATGTCATGCTCGATAAGAGTGAACTTGGTATTGCCGCTGAGGTGCGCAACATTTTCGCGACGACCAGTTGCAAAGTTGTCAATTGCCACAACCTCATCACCACGCGCAAGAAGTGCATCGGCAATATGTGAACCGATGAAACCTGCACCGCCAGCAAGTAGTACGCGCATGTTTAGCGGCCAATTCCTTGATAGGTAAATCCGGCGCGTTCCCAGTCTTTGCGATCAAGCAAATTGCGTGCATCGACGATCTGCTTGCCGGTCATTTCAGTAGCAATCGTTGATGGAGAAATCCATTTGAAATCATCCCATTCGGTAAGAACTGCAAGCACATCGGCACGTGAAGTTGCTTCATCACTTGATGCGGCAATCACAAGATCGTTCGGTAATCCTGGGCGAATGACATTGACAGTTGGGTCATATGCCTGAACCCGTGCCCCGAGCTTCGTGAGGCGTTCAATGATGGCGATGGCTGGCGAGTCACGAAGATCGTCGGTGCCAGCTTTGAAGGTGAGGCCCCAAACTGCAACAATTTTGCCACTCAAATCTCCGCCAGCCGCGAGTCGAATCTTGTCGGCGACGCGATCGAGCTGTTGGTCGTTGACGGTAATCACACCCTTGAGAAGATCGAATGAATAGTCGGCGTCTTCGGCGATCTTGATGAGTGCTCGTGAGTCTTTCGGGAAACAACTGCCGCCCCAACCGGGTCCGGGACGTAAGAAGTTTTCGCCGATGCGCTTGTCACTACCAATTCCGACAACGACATCATTGATGTCGGCACCGACACCTTCGCAAATGGCGGCGATGGCATTAATGAACGACAACTTAGTTGCCAAGAACGCATTGGCTGCGTACTTAATAGTTTCCGCCGATGCTGGGTCGGTGATAATGACTCGAGTTGAGAGACCGTCATAGAGTGAAGCAACTTTCATCGCTGCCGCCTGATCGTCACTGCCCACCACAACGCGGTCGGGCTTTAAGAAGTCTTGAACTGCCGAACCTTCACGCAAGAACTCGGGGTTTGACACAACCTTCACATCGGGTCGCTTCAAAGCCTTTTCAACGACCTTGGTTGAGCCAACCGGAACAGTTGATTTATTGACAACGATTGCTTCAAAGGGAAGCACCGCAGATATTTCTTCTGCTGCACGTTGCACGTAACTGAGGTCGGCAGAGCCATCTTCGCCTTGGGGTGTGGGCACACAGAGAAACGCGATGTCACAGTTTTTCGCGGCCTCAGTCGAACCCATGACAAATGACAACCGGCCTGACGCCATACCGTCTGCCACGAGATCGGCAAGCCCAAGTTCGACGATCGGGATGATTCCGTCTCGCAGTTTGGCGATTTTGTCGGCGTCGATGTCAGCACAAACGACGGTGTGACCAAGGTGGGCCAGACAAGCACCGGTGGTCAGACCGACATAGCCAGTTCCGATGACGGCGATGCGACAGGACATAAGGTTGAGGTTAGTAGTTGCCGACGCGCCAACAACGCCCTGTCAACCTCGTCAGATACCAAATTGAGGAGTATTTAATGAACCAGATTCATCCCACAGCAGTTATTGGTCCAGACGTCAAAATCGGAACGGGCAATAAGGTTGGGCCATACGTGGTCATTCTCGGAAATACCGAAATTGGCGATGACAATTGGATTGGGCCTCATATTTCGATCGGAACGCCAGGTGAAATTCGAGGTGGTGATCATCCAGTTTTGTGGGACGGATCGGGCAACAACGCCACAGTGACAATTGGTAACCGAAATGTGATTCGTGAGTTCACGGCTATTCATTCAGGCAAAGTCACCGGCACAAAAATTGGTGATAACTGCTACATCATGAATAACTCGTATATTCCGCACGATGGTTTTCTGGGAAACGACGTAACAATCAGTGGTTCTGTGATGCTTGGTGGTCACGCTCAGGTGCTTAACGGAGCAAATCTTGGGATGGGTGCCGTAGTTCATCAACGCCTTGTGATTGGTGAGCGGGCCATGGTGGGAATGGGAGCAGTCGTTACCAAGAGTGTTTTGCCGTACGCCACTGCTTTCGGTAATCCAGCAACGATTCGCAATGTCAACAAGGTCGGGATGGAGCGAGCCGGATTATCAAATGAACTTATTCAACAATTGGGTGACGCATTAATGTCTGGAGATGAAAAGGCGATGACAAATTTGGTTGGTGACAAGATGGCTGATTTTGCAAACGCGATTGCAGTTGCAATAGGAAATAGTGTTCACTGATAACTGTTCGAAACCTAATTAGTCAATTCATGAAAAACCGTTAGATACTTTTCTGCGACTATTTCGACAGAAAAATTCTTTGTGATCAAATCCAATTGTTGAATTTGCATTTCCTCAAGCTGCGCTGAATCTGCGTTGAGCAGATCAACAATTTCATGAGAAAGTTGGCTGGTGGATAAGCCTGACAAAATTCGAACTTTCGGCCATTGACCCAGATCAATTCCGGGGAAGACGTCGCTGTCCACGCTTGCAATGATCGGTACACCGGCGGCCATGACTTCAAAGGTTGTGATACCGATTCCATGAATGTCAAGGTCATGGGTTTCGATATGAGCTGCAGCCAAATAGTCGGGGACATCAACATGGGGGACGCGTCCGACAACGGTGATGTGACTCGCCACTCCTAGTTCTTCGGCAATTTTCAAAAATGTGGTGTCGTACACTTCGCCGACGACGACGACTTGGGCATTCGGAACCTTGCTGAGTATTTCAGGAAGGGCGCGAATTAACGGAATACGACTTCGAATTGGTATGACGTGACCGAATGACAAAATGACTTTCTTATTTGCTAGGTCATAATGATCAATAATGCGGGTGGGGTCCCCGGCCCCGAATGCACGAACATCAAGGGTGGCGGGAATAAATCCGACCGGGGTTTTGGGTTTGTAACGGCGCTGAACCATGTCCATGGTGAAACGGTCGACGCCAAAGATGCGACTTTTCCCAGTATTGGCAAACGGTCGCAACACCAAACGGTCGACAGTAGAAATCAGCAATCGAGCAAAAGTATTCGTATGGGTTAAAGGTGTATGGACTGTGAGTACCCGAGGAATCTTGCGGCGCCTGGCCACGAGTGTGGTTGCCAACGTGAGATCAAAAAATTGACCATTTTGGTGGATGACATCGGGTTCAAAAGCCTTGAAGATCTTGTTGAGACGACGAAAGATTGAAGGCCTGATGCAGAACGGCAGTCGATAGTTGAATGAAACTTTGCCAGGAGCGATCCATTTTGCGGGGACTCGCGTAATGTGTATGCCATCAATATGGTCACTGGTTGACGTGTTCTCAGGTTGCGTTGTGACAACCATGACCTGATGCCCTTGACGAAGGTACTCGCGAGCCATATCGAAGGAAAAATGTGAACTTCCGGTCGTCATGGGAGGAAAAAAGGCGTTGACAATGAGAATTTTCATACTATTTAGACCTTTGAACGACTGCGGTATTGATAGTAGAGGGTGATCACTTGCAGATTGCCGATAGTTGAACCATTGACGAACATAAAATAGACGAGATTCAGAGAAGAGAGACAATGCCTATACCCATTACCAATGTGCAATTAGGGCCAGAGGTTGAAGCCTCGGTGCTCGCAGTGATCCGATCGGGGATGATTGCCCAGGGCCCTGTCGTTGCGCAACTCGAAAAATCGTTCGCCGAAATGACTGATGTCAAACATGTTGTTGCGGTCAATAACGGAACAACGGCACTCATTGCAGCGCTTGAGGTTCTTGACCTTCAGCCCGGAGATGAAGTCATCACGAGCCCCTTCACTTTTGTCGCCACCCTGAATGCAATTTTGTCAGCAGGAGCAACTGCCCGCTTCGCTGATATTTCAGCCGAAGACTTCAATGTCACGACGGCCAGCCTGGCCAGCCTTGTGAACGAGCGCACCAAGGTCTTGATGCCCGTGCATCTATATGGACAAGTGGCCGATATGGAGGGTATTAGTGAGTTGGCAAGCTCTTCCGGGGCACGCCTTGTTGAAGATGCGGCACAGGCACATTTGGCGTCCCTCAATGGCAAGGCGGCGGGCACCTGGGGTATCGGATGTTTTTCGTTGTATGCAACGAAGAATCTCACATCTGGTGAGGGCGGTTTGATTTCGACCAACGATGACGATATCGCTGATCGATTACGCGTTTTGCGCAACCAAGGTATGCGTCAGCGTTACCAATACGAGATGGCTGGAAACAACTATCGCATGACCGATCTACAAGCAGCAGTATGCGTGCCGCAACTAGCAAAGTACGAAGAAAATGTCCGTCGCCGTAACGAGAATGCCCTTGCTCTTAACCAGGCGCTTGCCGACATTACATGGGTACAGACTCCGCAAGTCCTCGAGGGGCGCGGTCATGTGTGGCACCAATACACAATTTTGGTTCGTGACGGTGGCCCAGTTGACCGTGATGAATTGATCGCACATCTCACAAAGCTCGAGATTGGTTGCGGCATTTATTATCCGAAGATCGTGTACGACTACGACTGTTACCGACAAGACTCTCGGGTCATTACCGATTCGGTGCCTGTTGCTGAAGATGTAGTTCGACGTTGTGTGTCGTTGCCGGTGCACCCAGGTGTTGGGCCACGGGAGATTGAGGAAATCGCCACAGCGATTCGGATGGCTACAAAATGAGTGCACCTGTAAAAATAGGACTCATCGGTGCTGGAAACATGGGGGCACTTCACGCTCGCACTATTTTCAATAATGCCTCAACAGAATTGGCTTGGGTATGCGACCCGCAAGAAAAGATCGGCTTGGGAATCGCCGGAAAGTATTCAAGCCGTTACATCAATGAGCCCGATTTGGCGGCAGTTGATGCCGTCGTGGTTGCGGCCCCGACTCAATTTCACTTCAATATTGGCAGTGAAATTATCTCGGCGGGTCTACCACTGTTGTTAGAGAAGCCTCTCGCAAATTCGCTTGGTGAAGTTAAAGATTTGATTGAATTGTCCGCCAAGAAAGGCAGTCCTCTGATGTGCGGATTGCTTGAACGATTTAATCCAGCAGTTCGAACTGCCTTTGATCTCTGTCGTGACCCAATTCATTTCAAGTCGGTGCGTCATTCGCCAATGACGGCTCGTATCGTTACTGGGGTCACAGGCGATCTATTGATCCATGACGTTGATTTAGCCCTGACTTTGTTTGGTGAACTCCCAGTGAAAACACTGGGTTTGACTGATTCAGTTAATAACTCGGTTGAAGACGTTGTCGAGGCATTATTGAATTTCGGTTCTGGCCGAGTTGGTTCATTGTCCGCATCACGACGTTCGCAGCGCAAAGTTCGAGCAATCACTATTGCGGAAGGCGAACGATTGATCGAAGTTGACCTGCTCCGCCAAGACATCACCATCTACAAACATGTATTTGAGTCAATTACTGACGACGAAATTGGATACCGACAACAGACAATTATTGATATCCCAATGTTGCATCACCATGGAGAACCTTTGATGATGCAACTTGATCATTTTGTCGCATTGATTAACGGTCAACAAGATGTTGAAATTGAACGGTCGCGAATTATCGGGCCACATCAAGTCATCAACGATGTCTTGAAGTGATGAAATTGCGTCTAAAGACTATTTCTTGTGGCGCTGTGGCAATAGCTGCGTATGGGCTAACGAGATTCGCCGCCGAGATCGGTTCAACCGAAAGATTGCTGGCTATCGCAATTCTTTTAACCGGAATCGCAGTTCTCAATAGGTCCTTTGACCGATTTCTCGTTGCAATTTTGTTAATCATTGGATTTAGCCCAATGCTGGGGTGGATTTCTGGACTATCAGATGTCGTTGATCCTGTCGCCTTGGTACTCGCGACGATGTTTGGGTTCTCGTGTTACTCATGCGAAAGAATCGGTCGCCGGCATGCGTTTGAAGTAGCGATAGTTGGTGGGTCAAGTTTGCTCACACTGTGGTTCTGGCAGATGTATTGGCGAGTAAGTCCAGGCCGTGAGCCGTTGTCGCTGTTGTTAAATGGCTGGGATCATGTTTCGCACTTTAATTTCTTCTCGATGTCAACTGTGCATGACTCATTTTTATCGAGAGTGCCTCACCCTGAGGGGGTGACCGAATGGTTTACTGAAAAGTATCCAGCGGGCATACAGATGTTTTGGTCGCAATTGGCAAGGATTCCTCGGGGTCTTTCCAACGACGTCAATCATCTATTGATTGTTTATAGCAGGATCAATGTTGCCAATATGGCTCTTATTCTGGTTCTTGCATTGGTCTCGGTGTTTCGAATTATGCGGTCAACGAAATTCACGTTGTTCATCGCTTGTGCGTTGGCTGTGGGGGGATTTGTTCTCATCGGGCCGTTGTCAATTTCCTTAACTACAGGATTCCCTAATTTTGGAATTACGTGTGGCGCTCTTTTTGTTGGCGCATCAGTCATTCTTCGACCCATGGAAGTCCCCTGGCAAAACTCAGTGATCCTTAACGGTGTCATTCTGGTTTGTGCGTATAACTGGTTTCCTGCTGCACTACCAATTTTGATTCCAGCCGGAGTTTTGCTCTTATCAGATTTCGTGAAAGCACCGAAGAGAACAAAGCAGATCCTTCTCTTTATTTCAGCTGCCGGGTTTTTTGGTTCGGCGATTCCGATTTTGCAAAATTTAAGTGTCGGAACATCTCACCTTGAGGAAACTGGGGGAATACCAATAATCAATCCCCTTTATCCTGTTGTCTTTGGTTTGTTCTCAGTTGCACTGTCGTTGCATAACTCACACAGTTTCAAATTGGTGAGTCTGATTAGAAATTTCGCAGTTCCGGTAGTCAATATTCTCCTTGTGCTCGGCATCGCTATTTCAAACCGTCTGAATACGGGTGGCTATCCGTACTATTCTCAAAAATTTCTATATCTTGGGACAGCGATCGCCTTCGCATGGACTCTTATGCAACTGGTGGTCTGCGTGGACCAAGTGGGCCACACCGATCTTGATTTTAAAGGTCGGGCCAGATATTCAATTTCTTACGTGTTGTTTGGCTTGTTGAGCCTTCAAATTTGGGGTTACGTTGGGCCAGATTATTCGTTGTTGGCAGGAGTTAATGCAGGTCCTGCTTTGAATACGAGGGCAGTGCTTCATTCGGGCCGTGGCTATATGAACCATTCGATATCGATACTTGAAGCAATCCATCGTGATCAGCAATTTGCGCTTGGCGTTGAACGACCTGTTCTGATTATTGATTCAGTTCCATCGGCGGCACATCCGATTTTGCTGAACTATTGGCCAGGGGTGCTGAATCAGCGATTTGATGATGCACAGTTTCAGGCTGCTCTCAAAATGGGCAATGTCAGCATGGTTCCCTTTTTTAGTTTTCCAGAATTTGTCGCCACGTTTAATGCGCAATTCGTACCGTTTGAAGTTGACATTGTGACCACCCAAGAGTTTGCTCGTGAATTATTGAAGGTCAATCCCGAATGGTCGGAGAGTATTTATCTGTATGAGGGCGATGACCTCGGCGCAACCATTACTAAGTATGAGGGCGCCGAATTAGTCGGGTAATCGCACGAGCAAGTACGTGAAAGCCATCAACGATGTGCCAATTACTAATGCCAGCAACGCGATGAGGGGTAGCCCGCCCGGCGGCAACCAATCGGGGGACAGCATCCAGAACTTACGTCCATTCAATCCGACGGTGTAACGCTGCAAGGCAAAGTTCAAACACAGTATTGAGGCAAGCGCACTCGTGCCGATTGCAAGAACAGAAAAAGTTCGAGTATCAGAACGATTGAGACGACTGCCACGAACCCACATGGCGAGTATGGGCAACCCAACCTCGAGGGCGAGTGTGTATCGACCCTGGTAACCGAAGCCAGATGTTTTCGCTTTGATTCCTTCGCTGATAATCGGAATAAAGACAACTGCTGCAAGACAGAGAATGACGATGAGTGTCTTCTTGGACCCTGCAACCAAACTCGAGAATCCGATCGCTAGGGCGATTGCGCCGATGCAGAGAAAAAATGCCAGTGGTGGTGCGGCAAATTCAACCCAGCCAAACCAACCAAACATAAATCGGAAGTATTCGTCACCACGGTCAAATGCAGCTTCAAGATTCTGTGCGTAAGTGGGCAGTCCTGGTTCGGTCCCTCCACCAACAGCGGTACCAATACCGCTCAGTTTGTAAAGGGCCATAGATAGAAGAACACCGCTCGAAACGATGACGCTCAGTATCCGGCCTTGATACTTACGAATGAGTGAGCGCACACTCGATCGTGGACCAGAAAAAAGGATGATTAATGCAATGACGGGGATCATCCAAAAGAATGCGGCTGGTCGAACCGTGGCAAAGAGGAATGTTGAAACAAGCACAGCACCGATTAATCGACGCGAGATGGCTTGGTGGGCACGAAGTTTTTCAAGTGCAGTCAGGCAACTGACCCAAAAGAGAATTGCTCCGGCGATTTCGAGGCCATGTGGGTTGACTGCCCCTGACAATGAAAATGCCATCGGCGAAAACGCAATGACTACTCCAACTGCTCGCGTCTTTGAGCCGTGCAATAAGGCCAGCCTGAATGCCCAAGCACCAACAATTGCGGTGAGCAATGAACTCACCAACCTCATCGCGTAGAAGCCGCCAGAGCCCGGAAACATGAGGCCAACTGGACCAACAAGGGCGTAATAGGTAGGGGGATAGTGGGCTGCTGATGATGGAACTTCAACTTTGTTCGATCCTTGTAGGAACGGTCCGAGACATGCAGCTGATGGTCGATCGGCGGCGAGGATGCACGAGAGAAAGGGCAAGCCTTGTGAATAAGCCTGAGGAACTTTGAATACCTTTGATTCAAAGCCAAAATCACCAATAGTCGTCCGGCCGCTGAACTGCAGATCTGCGGTAGCGACTGCTTTCACGACGTGGGCAGTTTCATCAGGGGACCCATACAAGGGTTGAGCAAAAGACCACAGGACGCCCATGCTGAGCACCCAGATAAAAAACCAAGATGTTGGGTTGCGTATGGCCCGTTTTGCACGTGCGGCGAGCATGGTAATGACCTTAGCGGTATACAAGTCTCGGTAATGAATCGCTGGTGTCGTACATTATGAAGGTGAATGAGAAGCAGTCGGCCCTGTTGAAGTGGCTTGGCGTCGGTTTGGCGTTTCTACTTATTGGTATTTATCTCTTTTCACTGACGGCGCACAATACCTACACATTCGATGAATGGATGTTCTTTACAGGTCGTCGCGATTGGGGCTTCCATGCCTTAGTTGCGAACCACAATGGACACCTTTCGATTGTCCCCGCAGCCATATACATCGCAGTATTCAAATTATTTGGCTACGCACATTATGAAGTTTTTCGGTTATTGGCTGTTGTCTTTCATCTAGCAGTGACATTGCTCGCCGCCGATCGCATTCGGCGGCGGCACGGATGGTTGGTGGCATCAGTTATTGGTTTGGCGCTCGCCCTGATGGGCGGCGGCGGCGAAAATATCTTGTGGGGATTCCAAATTGGGTTCATGGGTGGCTTGCTTTTCTTCTTCATTGCTTTACGGTGCTATGAAAAGTCTTTAGAGTCGACCAGTCTGGCATGGCCGTTGTTGACCATGATCGCGGTGTGCTTGTCGGTTGGTAGTGCCGGCACTGGCATCGCCAGCATCTTGGTGTTGTTCTTTCTGACCTTTCGCACACCACAATGGAAGCGGCTCTGGTGGGTGAGTCTTGTCCCAGGCATTATGTATGCCGCTTGGTATGTGAGATACGCAGAGTCGGACAACACAAATTCGGCTTTTCGTGCAATACCTACTTTTGTTGCGAATTCGGCTTCATATTCAATGTCGGAAATTTTCGGTATTGACCACATTTGGGGTTTATTGATGATCGGTGCATTAGTCGCATATTTCATTCATC
>CAIQJP010000126.1 GCA_903872155.1 uncultured Actinomycetes bacterium
ACATCGGCCAGTTCTGGTCCGCCAGTTTCGACGATGCGTCCCTTCACAAGAATGTGAATCTTGCTAGGACGCAGCTCGGTAAGCAGGCGGCTGTAGTGCGTAATGACTAGTGCACCCAGATTGTCTTCGCTTGTTGCGTCCATGACGCGACGAGCACAGTCACGCAACGCGTCAACGTCGAGGCCCGAGTCGAGTTCGTCAAGAATCACAAACAGTGGTTTCAAGATTGACAACTGCAAAGTTTCGTTGCGCTTCTTTTCGCCGCCCGACAAGTCGACGTTGAGCGGACGATCTAAAAACTTCTCGTCGAAGTGAATGCGAGCAGCTTCGGTCTTGAGCAATGTGTCGAGACGAGCGATGTCTCCATCGCGACCACGGCCCTTCAATGCCTCCGACAAAACGTCGTTCAACATCACGCCAGGAACTTCGGTTGGATACTGCATCACAAGATGCAAACCAGCCGCGGCACGCTTCCACGTCGGCATACCGAGCATTTCAACACCATCAAGCAACACTGAACCAGATGTGACCGTGTATCCGGTCTTGCCCATCACGACGGCTGAGAGTGTGCTCTTGCCAGCGCCGTTCGGGCCCATGACTGCGTGCACTTCGCCAGATGAGATCGACAAGTTGACACCATGAAGGATTTTCTTGTTACCAACCGACGCATGAAGGTCGCGAATTTCAAGAGTACTCATGATGCGAATCCTTTTGCTGAGACATGCACTGCCCCATCAACAACACGCGCATCAAACACTGCGACGGGTTGAGTTGCGGGGAAAGTGTTGGGCTGTCCAGTAATCAAACTGAAAGCGCTGCCATGCTTGGGGCATTCGAGTTGCTTTTCTTCGCACCACACTTCACCACCGGTGCTCAGCGACACATTGGCGTGACTGCACACATCACCGATTGCATACACATCGTTGTCAATGCGAACGAGTGCGACTGCCACGCCGTCAACGACAACTTTCTTCGCGGTACCGGCTTCAATTTCATCGAGACGACAGACGATGGTCACGAGGGCTCTCCGATCGAAAGTTTTTGCGCAACTCGTTGACGCAATGGTGCGGCCAAATCGCCAACTGGCAATTGAGCCAACACTTCATCAAAGAATCCGAGAACAACTAGGCGTTGAGCAACATCGGGGTTAACGCCACGGCTTTCAAGATAGAACAACTGCTCTTCATCAATTGGGCCAACAGTTGATGCATGACTGCACTTCACATCGTTGGTTTCAATCTCAAGGTTTGGAACGCTTTCGGCCCATGCACCGTGCGACAAGGTGAGGTTACGGTTGGTCTGATAGGCCACCGAACCCTTGGCGTTGTTGTGAATTTTTATGAGGCCGGTGTACACGCTCTTCGCAGTGTCTTGAACGGCGCCCTTGAAAAGCAAATCACTAGTGGTGCGAGGAGCAGCATGCTCTTGCAACGTACGGAAGTCGTGCATTTGGGTCCCGCCAGCGAAGTACAACGCGACTTGGCGAGTGTTGCTACCTTGTCCACGCAAACGAGCAGCAGTACTGACGCGGGCGTAATCGCCACCGAGAGCAACCGTGGCCAACAACGTGTCAGAGTCACGTTCGCCCACACTGTCGTGTTCGCCGATTTGCCATGACTTATCACCAAGTTCGTTAATTGCCAAATAGCGAATGCGTGCCGACTGCGCAGCACGAGCATCAAGCACTGGCACTACTAATGAACGCACGCCGTCATCAGAGATGAAACGTTCAACAACTGTCACTTCACTGTTTTCGGCGGCATTGATCACGAGCCGAGGGAAATAGACCGAACCATCACCATTCAGAGTGTGTGTGATGACGATCGGTTGCGGTGCAACGACGCCACGGGCAACTGACACAACGACAACGTCCATGTGCGCCAAGTTGAGACTGTTGAAAAGATCGGTGCTTGTTGATTGAGCAAACAATTCGGCAAGTGAAGCATCAACGCTGGCACTTGAGGCCGGCACCCGAGTCACAGTTACCTGGCTCGATTCACCGGTGATCGTGGTCGGCGTCTCGGCAATGGCAAAGGTCGTCAGATCGAGTTCGCCAATGCGGCTATAACGCCAGGTCTCTTCATCAATGGTGGGGAACGGAGCTGCAATCGCCCGCTCGTGAGCGGAATGGCGGACCTGAGACCAAGTCGCACCAAGACTGAGCGCCGAGTCGGGGGTCAAAACGGGCACGGATAAATATTACTACCGCCGTAGTAGTAATTCACCCTAAGGAACGAAGTCTGTGACTCAATCCTTGCGTCGACGGCGAAAGAAACGCTTCAGACCCTTGGCATTCTGCTCTGCCTGTTCGGCTTCAACTTCGGCCAAAACCTGCGCACCAACGGCATTCAAGATGTCTTCAGCCTCATCGAGAACTGCTGCTGCTGAGCCATCATCAAGTCCGGGCGGTTCGGCAGGGTTGCGGGGCGGAACAAGAGATCC
>CAIQJP010000127.1 GCA_903872155.1 uncultured Actinomycetes bacterium
AGAAAGGGTCACCTCACTTCGCTGTGCCATCTGCACTCCTTCGTGCCCGAGTTCAGTTCTGTAGGACTGAACATGTGTTGACTGCCACTTTATAAAACGAGCATAGCGTGTGGTAACAATTTCTGTAACAATAACATGAGATTTTTGTGAGAGATTTCCCTTAGTAAGGCGAGAGTACAACGATATTGGCGAAAATGTTCCCCAACCGCACGCGGCGTCCACCCTTAGCAAGGCGCGGTCAGATTCTTTCTCCTCCTCGGATTCAAAATTAAGAAATACTGGTATCGTTCATCTGAAGTGAACAGCAGCATGAAATGGAGATGCGAAGAAATGAACAGCAATTCATCCCGTAAAGCACTCGTCGTGGGTGTTACTGGAATCTCGGGCCAAGTAATCGCCACGCAGCTGATGGATGCAGGATGGGAAGTGCACGGTTTATCGCGCCGAACGGAAGGCCTGCCGGCTGGAGTGCATCACATCAAGGCTGACCTGCTCAACGCCGATGAGGTGAAAACCGCACTCGCGGGACTCAAGCCGGAGATTGTTTTTATGACTGCCTGGATCAAGAAGGATTCGGAAGCCGAGAACATTGAGGTTAACGGCGCCACCATTCGCAACCTGCTTGCTGGACTAAAACCCGATGGCGGTGTGCGCCACGTCGCGCTGCAGACGGGCTTGAAACATTATCTTGGCCCATTCGATAACTATGCGAACGCAGTTATGGCAGAGACGCCATTCCACGAGGACGAACCTCGGCTCGATGTTCCGAACTTTTATTACACCCAAGAAGATGAACTGTTTTCTGCGGCAAAGGATCAGGGATTCACGTGGAGCGTTCACCGCTCGCACACCATTTTTGGCTATGCAGTGGACAATGCAATGAACATGGTGCTCACTCTCTCTGTTTACGCGGAAATTCAAAAAGCTTTGGGCAAGCCCTTCATCTATCCGGGTTCAAACCAGTCATGGAACGGCGTGGTTGATGTGACCGATGCTGACCTTCTCGGTGAGCAGCTTGTCTGGGCTGCAACGAACAAGGCTGGTGAAAACGAAGCGTTCAATATTGCGAACGGTGATACTTTCCGGTGGCGTTGGATGTGGCCACAGATCGCAGAACACTTTGGTCTGCCCTACGAGGGCCCGAAGGAATCACACTTTCAACCGCTCGAAGAGCAGATGAAAGACGCGGCGCCGGTTTGGGAAGAAATTGCGAAGAAGCATAACCTTGCGGTTTCCGATGTGACCAAACTTGCGTCGTGGTGGCACAGTGACAGTGACCTCGGTCGTCAAATCGAGTGCTTCACGGACATGACAAAGTCACGCGAAGCAGGCTTCTTGAACTTCCGATCTAGCCCCAAGAGCTTCTTCTCAAACGTTGAGGCCTACCGTAAGGCGAACATTCTTCCCCGATAGAAATAAGCACCTCTCTTCCGAGTGAAAAAAGTGGGGCCGCCCGAAAGGACGGCCCCACCATTTATGTCTTCTAGATGCTTGCGTTCAGTTCGATGTGAGCCTTGATGTTGTTCATCGGGTGCTGAGCTGCGTCCACCGCACCGAGTGCATCATCAATCGCAAACCGGGCGGTGACAAGAGGGGAAAGGTCAATGTTCTTCGTCGACATGAAACGAATTGTTTCTTCCCAGACACCCGGTGAACCGATTGATCCAGTGATTGTTAGTTCCTTGGATTGAATCAACCCAAGTTGAGCCGGCGCGGACTTACCAACATCGATACCGATGTACGCTATTCGTCCTTTGAAGCCCGCAAGTTCAAGTGCGGTTGCCATGACGTCGGGGCGACCGGTTGCCTCAACAACGACGTTAGCACCGCGGCCATCGGTGTCTTTGTCTAGCACCGCTTTGATCTCGTCCGGGGTACACACGATGTCGGCACCGAGCTCGCGAGCTGCCTTCTGCCGAAAATCAACGGGCTCGACAACAATCGTTCGTGCGCCCAATGCTTTCGATGCTGCCGTTACCGCAAGTCCGATCGGACCGGCACCAAGGACCACCAAGGTATCGCTCGCGTTAACGTTTCCGACGCGCATCAACGCGTAGTACGCAACGCTGAATGGTTCGACAAGCGCACCGTTGTTCCACGAAATGTTGGTGGGAATCTTGTGGAGCCACGACGCCTTCGTGATGAAGAATTCTGCTGCGGCGCCACTTATCGAAAAGCCAAAGTGATCGTCACCGATGACACAGTCACCAACAACGTGGTCACCTTTCGCGAAATTCGTTACTTTTGCGCCAACCTTCATCACTTCACCGGACCATTCGTGCCCCGGAATAATCGGGTAGCTAAACGGAATGATGTACCGGCCTTCAAGCAACTCAATGTCCGAGTGGCAAACTCCAACGGCTCGAGAGGCGATTAGGACCTCGTCGTCCGCGATGTCGGGAACAGAGAGTTCATTGACTTCGGCTTTACCTTCCGAAACAAACTGCAGAGCCTTCATGATTAGTGTCCTCTCACTAGTACTTTGGTTTCGGTGCCGGTTGGGGACACAAGTTCTTCGAAGCCCTTTGTCACGATGTCGTCCATGTTGATTGTCGAGCTCACAACTTTTTCTACCTGCAGACCGCGGCGACCAATCAGATCGATGATCCGAGGCCAGTCCGTTACCGGGTAGCACCAGGTTCCCGTGTAGGTGATCTCGCGTTCGGCAAGTTCCATGGGCTCAATTGACGCTGGCTTGGTGTGCAAACCGGTCTGAACAACGTACCCACCCGAGCGAACGGCCTTGATTGCCGTCTGCAGTGCCCGCTCGTTTCCTGAACATTCGATGACCGCATCAACACCGATTCCGCCCGTGGCATCCTTCATCGCGGCAATCACGTCATCCTTGGTTGGGTCAAGCAACGTCGCAACTCCAAGGTCATTCATCATCTTTTGGCGGTTTGGGTTGAGCTCTGAAACGTAGACGCGCGCGCCGAGGTTTTCGGCGTAGAGCGCAGCGAGCGCACCAATCGGACCTGCCCCCGTGATGAGGATCGTGTCTCCTGGGCGAACATTTCCGCGGTCGACGCCGTAAGCAGCCACCGCGGTTGGCTCAACGAGTGCGCCGGCGACGTCCGAAACGTTGTCGTGCAGTTTGAAGACGTTTGCAGCGGGAACTACTGCTTGCTCGGCAATACCGCCCCACTCGCAGCTCAGACCAATACAGGCCATTGACGTGCAGAGATGGTTGTCGCCGCGCGAACAGAAATAGCACACACCGCACGACAGCAGAGGCATCGCCGATACTCGGTCGCC
>CAIQJP010000128.1 GCA_903872155.1 uncultured Actinomycetes bacterium
CATCATCACGGTTGACGCAACTTCAAAGCGGTCGGCCTTGTTTGCTTCACCTGACTTTGCGAAACCTTCGTTGAGGCACTTGCGATAGAACGCATCTTCTTTTGGTGAGAAGAACAATGGCAACCAGCCGTCGCAGATTTCAGCAGACAGTGCAACGTTCTTCGGTCCCTCGGCACCAAGGAAGATCGGAATGTCGCGACGCAACGGGTGAACGGTTGACTTGAGTGGCTTGCCGAGTCCGGCGCCGTCGGTTCCGGTGTAGGGCAGGTCGTAGAAGTTGCCGTGTGATTCAACGGGCTTGTCGCGAGCCAAAACCTGACGCACGATGTCGATGTATTCGCGTGTACGGGCAAGTGGCTTTGGATACGCCTGGCCATACCAACCTTCAACCACCTGAGGACCGCTGGCACCAAGCCCCAAAATGAAACGACCGTTCGACAAATGATCAAGTGTGATCGCGGCCATGGCTGCTGCGGTTGGTGTGCGAGCGCTCATCTGCATGATGGCTGTACCCAAGCGAACATTGGAAGTGTTGGCGCCCCACCAGGCCAGGGGAGTCAGGGCATCGCTGCCGTAGGCCTCGGCTGTCCAGATCGAATCGAAACCAAGTCGGTCGGCTTCTTTCACTGCTTCGTCGGCACCAGCCGGCGGTCCGGCCGACCAGTAGCCAGTGTTATAGCCGAGTTTCATTGTCTTGGTTGCGCTCATGCCTTCAACGATAGGCGTATCAACCAGTGATTGAAGTATCGAAAACTATTCGGCGTCAAATGAGATGGGCATGTTTTCTGGGCCAAAGATGGCCACGGTCGATGGCTTCCAGGTCACTGTGCCATCAATACGTAGATTCCTCATCCGTTGCGCCATGATCGGCAATGCTTCTTGCTGTTCGGCACGAGCGAGCGCGGCGCCGAGGCAATAGTGGATTCCCGATCCGAAAGTCATCTGCGGTTGGCCAGCCGGCTCGCGGGTGATGTCAAAAATATTGGCATCATTGAAAACAGTTTCGTCACGATTGGCGATTGACAATGATGGGGTGACGAGTGTTCCTTTGGGGAACAAGACACCTTTGTATTCAATATCTTCACTTGCGAATCGTCCCGTGGCACGAACCGCTCCGAAATAACGCATGGTTTCTTCAACTGCTTTACCAGCGAGTTCGGGTTGTTCGGCGAGAAGTTTCCACTGTTCGGGATGTTCGGCAAAAAGAGCGATCGAGCAACCGAGTTGATTGCGTGTGGTGTCAGTGCCACCGACGATGACTGCTTCAACCATCATTTCAAGTTCGGCTTCGTCGAGTTTGTCGGCAGCTTCCTCGGCAGCAATCAAACTGGTGATGAGATCATCGGCGGGGCGTGAACGACGATCGGCGATGAGTTGACGCGTGTATTCGCCAAGTTCGTCCTGGGCTTTGAAGATCACATCTAATTCTTCTGAAGCAGTGGCATTGAAAATTCGTAAGACGTCTTCGGCCCAACGGCTAAAGAGCTGCCAATCCTTTTTCGGTGCACCGAGCAATTCGCAAATGATCGGAATCGGGTACGGATCACAAATGTCGGTCGCGAGATCGCACTTGCCATTTTTGGCAACGGGGTCAATCAACGAATTCATGACTTCGCGCATGAATGGGCGTAAGCGGTCAGCGGCACGCGGCGAGAATGAGGGTGCAACTAATCGACGTAGGCGAGTGTGGACATCGCCTTCGGCCGACAAGATTGATTCGCGACGGCGTTCTTTGAGGCGTGGATCATTCACGCCAAATGCTTCAGCTGCAAGAGCCGCAGCACTGTGCCAGCGCTTGTCGCGCAAGATCGCGACACAGTCTTCGTATCTAAAAATTGGATAAGCGAAGACACCCTTGGCGATCCAGGATTCTTTAGACAATGCGAGAAGTGCGTTGCGGTGTTCTTCAGCATCAGCAAAGTCGAATTCAACTGTCGGTAGATCGAGTTCTGAAAGTGAAATTGCCATGCCATAAACCTAATACTGTGCACCTATGACCGACATTGTTGAAGCCGATATCTCAGACCTACCCCTCGTCACTGCCAGTTTGGCGCGAGCGTTTGCCGATGACCCTGTTTTCATCTATCTCATGGGAGGCACTTATGACGAAAGGCGTGCCACATTGGCGTTTCAGATGTTGGGACGCAACATCTTGTCGCACGGTTTGGTGTTAACGAATCAAGATCGATCAGCGGCGGCCTTTTGGGGGACACCAAATAATTGGAAAGTCCCCGTGAAAATGATTGTGAAGACTTTGCCATACACCTTGAGAGCCTACAAATGGGGGATTTTCCGGGCGCTTGCAGTGTTGGGACGTATGGAAAAACTTCATCCGACTGAACCGCATTATTACCTCGAAGTATTGGGAACAGATCCGGTCAAGCAAGGCAAAGGTCATGGGGCGGCACTCATGAATGCGGTTCTCGAAAAAGCCGACGCTGAAGGTGTTGGTGCGTATCTGGAATCTTCAAAAGATACGAATGTTCCGTACTATCGCAAGTTTGGTTTTGAGGTGGTCGGTGAGATCCATCATCCGAACGGCCCAACTATGTGGCGTATGTGGAGAGACCCGCGCTGACTCATTCGGTGACACATACTTGGTGAAAGTCCTCTGACTTTGCGCCGTTAGTCCCTAATGGTTGCTTCATTGATCTCGCATCCTTGTGATGGTGAGCACGTCGTGTTCAACAGAAAGGATGCAACACAATGAAACGTCGTACCTTAGATTTGGCTTTCAGTATCGGAGGGATTCTTTTCGGAGGTCTCATTTTGATTCTTGGACTTGTACTTCAGAACCAGTCGAACTTTGCAAGCACGTATGTTAAAGATCAGTTTGGCCAGCAAAAGATTGAATTCACTGCCGTTGAATACCTGAACGGCGAACAAGCCGATGCGCCTTGCCTCGTCACTTATGCCGGAACTCTGCTTGATAGTGGTAAGAAGGCTGAGTGCTATGCCAATGAGTACATCGCTTTCCACTTGGCCGCCGCTGCCAAGGATGCAGGTTATGAAGGTGCGACCTACGCAACGATCGGTAGCGTTCAACGCGGAATCGCTGCAGATATTCAGACCGCAAAAGATGCCGGAACAGATACGACCAAACTCGATGCATCACTTGCCTCGGTGAATGGTCTCCGGGAGACAATGTTCAAGGGCGAGACTCTGCGCGGATTGCTGTTAACCACTTATGGTTTCAGCATTTTTGGTGATCGTGCCGCATTGGCCGCCTTGGTCTGTTTCATTGGTGCGGCTTTGCTGGTGATTTTGTCTCTGGCTGGACTCGTGCACTTCAAGATGACGCCTGCCGACAAAGTGATCAGCCTCAGTCATTGAGTTTCAGCATCTGGGTCACTGAAGTCCAGTATCAGTGATTGGTTTATAGTGGGGTCATGAAGACCTACCGAAATTTCGTCAATGGTAAGTACGTCGACGCGGCCGATGGTCGCACGATCCCAGTTATTAATCCGTCCACAGAGGAGCAGTATGCAACTGCTCCTCTGTCGGCATCGGCTGACGTTGATCAGGCCATGCAGGTCGCGGCCGACGCATTTGAAACATGGCGAGACTCGACACCGAAAGATCGTTCACTGGCGTTATTCCGAATTGCTGATGCCATTGAGGCTCGAGCCGAAGAGTTCGTCGCCCTTGAGTCTGAAAACTGTGGCAAGCCCATTGGTATGACTCGCTCAGAAGAAATACCACCGATGGTTGACCATGTGCGTTTTTTCGCAACTGCCGCCCGACACCTTGAAGGCAAGAGTGCCGGCGAATACGTTCCCAACATGACGAGTTACATTCGTCGCGAACCCATTGGTGTCTGTGCACAAGTTGCGCCCTGGAACTATCCGATGATGATGGCGGTCTGGAAATTTGCGCCAGCAATCGCAGCGGGCAACACAGTTGTATTGAAGCCCAGCGACACCACGCCCGTGAGTACAACTTTGTTGGCCGAGATTTGTGCCGAGTTCTTGCCAGCAGGTGTGATGAACGTGATTTGTGGTGATCGTGACACTGGTCGCGCCATGGTGTCTCATCAAACTCCATCGTTAGTGAGCGTCACTGGTTCGGTGCGCGCCGGCATGGAAGTTGCAGAATCGGCTTCAAAGAGTTTGAAACGTGTGCACCTTGAGCTTGGCGGCAAGGCGCCGGTCATCGTGTTTGATGACGCAGATATCGCGGCCGCTGCTGAAGGAATTGCGATGGCTGGTTATTTCAATGCTGGTCAAGACTGCACCGCTGCAACGCGTGTGCTGTGTTCGGCAGGCGTCTACAAAGACTTCGTCGCTGCTCTGACCGAGCAAGCCAAGGCCACGCAATGCGGAATGCCCGATAACGAAGACGTGCTCTTTGGCCCAGTGAACAACGCCAATCAGTTGACCCGAGTTTCTGGGTTCTTTGATCGTTTGCCGTCTCATGCCGAAGTGAATGCGGGTGGATCACGTCAATCTGGTTCTGGCTACTTCTTTGCGCCAACGGTCGTGAGCAACTTGCGTCAGACCGACGAAATGGTTCAGACCGAAATCTTCGGTCCGGTTATAACTGTTCAATCATTTGACGGTGAAGACGAAGCAGTGCGTTGGGCCAACGGTGTTGATTACGGATTGGCCTCAAGCGTGTGGACCAAAGATTTTGGGCGCGCCATGCGCATGACGAAGCGTCTCGATTTCGGTTGTGTGTGGGTGAATACGCACATTCCGATGGTTGCCGAAATGCCGCATGGTGGATTCAAACAATCGGGCTACGGCAAAGACTTGTCGATGTATGCACTTGAGGATTACACGCGCATTAAGCACGTCATGGCCAACCTCGAAAGCTAACGATTGGTAAAAGCTGTCGCGGCGTGAGTAAGGGCGTCGGTGAGAACTTTGCCGATGAAGCGCAATTCTTCTTCTCCGCACACCAAAGTAGGTGACAAAACCAAAACCGGATCGGCGCGATCGTCAGCACGGCAGATGAGTCCTGCGTTGTAGATATGCGGTGATAACTCGTCGCGCAATAACCAATTGCACTCATCGTCGGTGAACGATTGTTTCGTGGCTTTGTCTTTCACCAGTTCGACAACGCGGAAGTAGCCGCAGCCGCGTGCATCACCAACAAACGGAAGGTCGCGCAGACTCTCCATGACCTCGTCAAAAATTGCTTCGTTGCGTCGCACATTGCCCAAGAGGTCTTCGCGTTCCATTACTTCGATATTGGCAAGGGCCACTGCGCACGACACGGGATGTCCGCCAAAAGTGAGACCGTGTAAGAAGACCGCTGATTCACCTTCGAGAAAAGGTGCGGCCAGACGATCGCTCACGATGACTCCACCAAGCGGCGCATAACCACTTGTCACGCCCTTGGCAAACGTGATCATGTCGGGCTGATATTCGAAGCGTTCACAACCGAACCAATATCCGAGTCGTCCGAAGCCACAAATCACTTCATCGGAGACGAGCAAAATTCCGTACTTGTCACAGATCTCGCGGATGCGCTTCCAATAACCAGGAGGAGGAACTAATGCGCCGCCGGTGTTTTGAACTGGCTCCATGACGACCATCGCGATGGTCTCTGGTCCTTCGCGCAAAATGGTGCGTTCAACTTCGTCGGCACAATCAAGTGAACACTCGTTTTGCTCGGCGCACATACCGCAGCGGTATTGGCTGGTGTTCGGCACCTTGATGGCCCACGAAAAGAGTGGTTCAAAAGGTTCGCGGATAGCGGGGATTCCCGTGATGCTCAGCGCGCCAAGTGACGTGCCGTGGTAGGCGTAATAACGACTGATGACTTTGCGTCGGTTGGGTTGGCCGATGTTCGTGAAGTACTGCACCGCCAGTTTCCATGCAGACTCAACTGCCTCGCCTCCACCGACCGTGAAGAACACGCGATTGAGGTCACCGGGGGCGAGCGAAGCCAGTTTGGCAGCCAACCGAATTCCGGGTTCGTGACCGAAACTCCAGAGTGGGAAGTATCCCAACTTTTTGCTCTGGTCGGCAGCGGCACGAGCGAGCTCGGTTCGCCCGTGTCCGACATTGACCGTGAATAGCCCCGACAGACCATCGAGATAGCGCTTGCCATCAGTGTCATATACATAGGCACCTTCGCCGTGATCGATGATGGGTAAACCAAGGCGCTGAATGGCTGACAAGTTGGTGAAATGCCCCCAGAGGTGCCTCTGCCCAAGGGCCATGAGGTCGGACGGATCATTAATGGGGGTGTTCACGCAAACTCCTAGGGTTCAGGTTCTAGGTTAACTCAGTGTTTCGGAGTGCAGAATAAGTTTCACCAGCGGTTCAAGTGTCCTATAGTCGCATCTGAGCACTTGCGAGTGCCGAGTATGAAGACGACGTAGATCAGTCAGAATGGGGGACTCGACAGGTGAGCGGTGACCGAGGGGCAGTCGAACTAGAAGGAATCACCAAGCGGTTCGGCTCAATGGTTGCCGTGGACTCGGTCAGCCTGTCAGTGAAACCTGGCGAGTTTTTGTCGTTACTTGGGCCAAGCGGATGTGGCAAGACCACAACCCTGCGCATGTTGGCCGGCTTCGAACAACCTGATTCGGGCTTTATTCGCATTAGTGGCGAGTATGTGCAAGGTATTCCTCCGTATAAGCGTGATGTCAATACGGTCTTCCAGCACTATGCGCTTTTCCCACACATGACCGTTGCTGAAAATGTGGCGTACGGCTTGCGCCAACAAGGTGTTCCAAAGTCGGAGATCGCGGCCAAAGTTGCTGAAGCACTTGACATGGTGCAGATGAGCAAGTTGGCCGAACGTAAACCACGTCAAATGTCGGGTGGTCAGCAGCAGCGTGTCGCAGTTGCTCGCGCCCTTGTGAACCGACCGAGTGTGTTGTTGCTGGACGAACCACTTGGTGCACTCGATCGCAAACTGCGCGAAGAAATGCAGATTGAACTGAAGTTGTTGCAAAGCCGTCTCGGCATCACTTTTGTTTTCGTGACGCACGATCAAGAAGAAGCTATGAGCATGAGTGATCGCATTGCCATCATGCTCGATGGGCATATTGAACAACTTGGCGATCCTGAAACCGTGTACGAGCATCCGTCGTCGGCCTTCGTTGCTGGTTTCATTGGTCGTAACAACTTCTGGCAAGGCATCGCGACCGAACACGGCATTCGCGCCGATGACGGAACTGAATTTGTTGCCAGCCGGCCCGAGGAAGATGTTCCTAATGGCGAACAAGCCCTTGCCGCAGTTCGGCCTGAGAGCATCGACTTGTCGACCGAGCAGCCGACAAGTTCTGGCAACTCAACTCGTGGCACCGTCGCTGGTGTGTCGCACTTTGGCGATGCATTGCAATATGTGGTTTCGACCGGCGAGCGCGACATCATCGTGCTCGTGCCACGTGACAGTCGTTCGATTCGTCATCAACTTGGCGCAACGGTGTGGTGCTCATGGCCAGCCGATGACGTGTACTTATTCTCGGCGCGTCAGGCTCACATCGTGATGACTGATAACGAAGAAGAAGAAAACTAAGCAACTCAACATAACCAAGCCGATTTATCGGACTAAGCAAGGAGAACAACAATGACCGAGCAAAATAAGCCCCAACAACTCAGAATGCTTGCACCAGATAGCTTCCGCGAGAAGTTGTCACGACGAGCCATTTTTAAAATGGGTTCGGCTGCTGCCGGTCTAGCCATAGTTGTTGCTGCCTGCGGTGGCGACGATAAAGGTTCATCGACTCCTTCCACCGATGGCGGAGATACAACTCCGACCGACGGCGCCGCACTAGCGAGTGGCGATTGGAGTCGCGTGATCAACGCGGCAACAGGCACCTTGGCGATGTACACCTGGGGTGACTACAACGATCCCGCCATTGTTGGTCCGCTTGCCGAATCCTCCATCGGAATTTCAATGAAGGTTGACTATTTCAATAGCAACGAAGACCTCATCACCAAGTTGGCATCGGCCAATGGCAGTAGCGGATTCGACATCGTCGTTCCAACTGGCCCGTACATCCCGCAGATGATTGACAAGGGACTCATTCAGAAGTTCGATAAGTCGCTGATTCCGAATATGGTCAACGTTGACCCGGCGTACCTCGCGCAAGAGTGGGACCCGACCAACGATTATTCAGTCTGTAAGAACTGGGGAACGACCGGTTACTTCTGGGACAGCACTGTTATCACCAAAGATCTCGTCACTTGGCAAGACTTCTTTGATGCCTGCATGAATGAAGCAAGCGGCAACTGTTCGGTCATTGATACTGGACCAAACATTTGTGGTGCGTGGTTCTGGGCCAACGGAAAAGACTGGAATACGACCGACGCCGCTGACATCGATGCATGTGAAGCTTTCCTTGTTGACGAACTTGCTCAGCACATTAAGAAGTTCGACAGCTACCCAAGTACCGCTTTGGCTGAAGGTTCATATGCCTTGTCCATGGCGTGGAATGGTGACGCTCGTCAGGCATACCAGCGCATTGAAGAAGCGGGTGGCGATCCGAGCGTGTGGAAATGGGCACTTGGTTCACCTGAAACTGAATTGTGGATGGACAACTACTGCATCGCTGCCGGTGCACCCAACCCCGAAGCTGCACATTCATGGATCAACTGGGACCTCATTCCCGAGGTATCGATCCAAGACCTTTCGTACCATGGATACAACACTGGTATGAAGAACATGTCGCAACTCATTAGTGAGTTGGCTCCCGATTTGGTGAACGGCGAGATGATTTTCTTCGGCGATGCCGAAGTGGCCACCATGCGCACCCAAGAAATCAATGAGTCAATCGATCGCCTTGTTGAAATTCTCAACAAGATGAAAGCCAAAGCTGGAGCCTGATAACGGGTGACCTCAGCAGTATCGACACCTGGTCGACGGAAGTTCAAGGGACCCAAGTTCCTTCTCGCGCTTCCGTCGATCATTTGGTACTTGCTATTTTTTGTCGTCCCGATTGTGTTCGTCGTTATTTACTCGTTCGGCACTAAAGACACCCAGCGTTTGTTACCAGTTGACCTCAGCAAGTTGACAACCAGTAACTATTCAGAAGTTTTCGGTGACACCTTTTTCAAAACGTTTAAGGCAACGTTACGAATTGCTGTTGTCGCGACGATTTTGTGCGTCTTTATTGGTCTGCCGGTTGCGTATTTCGCAGCCTTCAAAGTCAGTGAAAAATGGCGAGCGTTGATTTTGGCGCTTGTCGTCATTCCGAGCTTCACGTCGTTCCTCATCCGAACTGTTGCGTGGCGTATTCCGCTGGCGCCTAAAGGAGAGTTTTCGCGTTGGTTGATTGATCTCGGTTGGATTAGCGACCGTGGTATCCAGCTTCTTGAAACGCCAACAGCAGTGCAAATTGCCATCGTGTACAACTACTTGGGTTTCATGATCTTGCCGTTATTCGTAGCTCTTGATCGCATCGACATCCGCATGCGTGAAGCGAGCAAAGACTTGGGCGCCGGTCGCGTCGCCACTTTCTTTGGCGTCACGTTGCCACTCGCTGGTCCCGGAATCGTTGCTGGCGTGTTGTTGACCTTCATTCCGATGTGTGGCGACTACGTCACGGCCACGGTGCTTGGTGGCGCCAAAGGCAACATGATCGGTTCAATGATTGCCTCACAATTCTCGCAAGCTCAGAACTGGCCACTTGGTTCGGCGATGGCCGTGTTGATGATCGGTGCAGTACTCGTTGCTTTGGTTGCTGGTGCGTTAATTGTTTGGATCGTTCCGTGGCTGACCCGAGCGCTCGAGCCACTCACCCAAAGTGTTCGGCGTTCAATGCACGCTCGTCGTCAAAATCACGATGCATCAACGAAGCCCGGCCGAGTTCGTCGTTTTGAGATGACGCGAATTTTGTTGGCAGTTTGGACTGCCCTCGTTCTTGTCTTCATGTTCATCCCGATTCTGTTGGTATTTCGCCATTCATTTAATGAAGGATCGTCATTCTCGATTTGGTCGGGTCACACCAGTATTAAGTGGTGGGGTG
The DNA here is from genome assembly GCA_903872155.1 of uncultured Actinomycetes bacterium. GTDB lineage: Bacteria > Actinomycetota > Acidimicrobiia > Acidimicrobiales > Ilumatobacteraceae > Casp-actino8. The sequence continues at coordinate 9,929 of CAIQJP010000128.1, forward strand.
AGTTATTTGACAGCACGGCGACATGGGCAGTCATTGTTCGCTTTGTTGTGATCACCGCGATTGGTCTAGTAGTCAAGCGAATCTTGGTGGCGAAGTCGCACATCTCGCCTCGTTTATTGGGATGGGTTGGACCACTTGGTTTCATCGTGGCATTTGTTGTCAATGGTTTGGTGTCTGATTGGTTCCACGACATATTTGACTTCGCCGGAATTGGTGACGCCATACGCAACTCGTTCTTGGCGGCTTTTGGCGCGACGGTTATTGCTGTCGTGCTTGGTGGTTTATCGGGTGTTGCCCTCGCTCGTCGTCCTGGCACATGGACCAAGATCTTCATGGCGACGATCTTCTTGATTCTTGTGACGCCAGAGATCATGGACGCCATCGCGCTCGTGACGTGGTTCCAGCGTATTTCTGACGTGCCAGTGCTGGGATATGTGTTCAAACATGGTCTTGGACCATTCAATGGTGGAATTAACAAGTTGTGGGTGGGTCAATCGCTCTATGCAAGTGCGGTAGTGACGCTGATTGTGCGCGCGCGTTTGGCTGGTCTTGATGAATCGCTCGAAGAGGCTGCTGCCGACCTAGGTGCAACTCCGGCTCGTGCATTCCGACAGATCACACTTCCGTTAATTTCTTCAGCCTTGATCGCTGGTGCGCTGTTGTCATTCACCTTGTGCCTTGACAATGCTGTCATCTCTACTTTGGTGAGTGAAGCGGGTAGCACAACGTTCCCAGTGGCATTACTTGGTGCAACCAAGAGCACGATTAAACCTTTCTGGGGTGTTGGTGCAGTGATGTTGTTTGCCATCACGATGGGTGCACTTGCGTTCGTTGCGGTAGTTCTACGTCGCTCAGGCGAATCGTCGAGTGATATTGCCGCAACCCTCGCTGGCGGCTGAACCCTTTATGCAGGTCATCGTTATCGGAGCAGGTCTCGCTGGTTTAAGTGCTGCCGAATCACTGCTTGCCGGTGGGGCCGACGTGACGTTGATCGAAGCCGAACAACGTTTTGGTGGGCGAACTCGGACGATTCATGATTCGTACCTTGGTGGGCAATATGCCGAGAGTGGTGCCGAGTGGGTTGATTCAATTCATTGGCGCATGCTCGATTTGATGCAACGTTTTGATATCGAAACCTTGGGTGAGGGCATGCCGTGGACCACGATTCGACGTTGGGTCTATTGGAATGGTGAACGCCATGCCGGAAGTGATATTGAGAAGCTTGAAGCAAACGTTTTTGCGGCGATTGAGTGCTATGAAAATCTGTGTGAAGCACCTGCGACAACAATGGATGATCCAAGCCAACCGCATCTTCATCGCGACGCCGAATTTTTAGATTCACGTTCGTTAGCCGATCTCATTCGGGAAAGTGATTTAGGTCCAGTTGGCCGACTCTTTGCTCGCCGAAATGCGCAGGGAGAATTTGCTTCAGAGCCCGACAAGGTGTCGGCGCTCTTCGTTGCTCAACAACGAGCCTTTGAAAATTCTGAGGTACAGCGGCAGGGAATTGAGATGCTGTCGAATCGAGTGAAAGGCGGAGTATCGCAAATCGCTCAGGCGCTTGGTCGTGACCTGAGCCAGCACTCACGGCTCACGTTGAAGTTGGGTTGCGCTCTGACGTCGGTCGAACAAACCTCTGAAGGCGTCGTCGTCGGTTGCTCGAGCTCCGAAGGAAATTTCGAATTGGCAGCCAGTCATGTGGTGTTGGCATGTTCGCTTGTTCCATTGCGCAACGTTGAGTTTCGTTCAGAAATTCCCACTGCTTTGCGCGAAGCGATGTGGGGGCTGGGCTATGGACCGATTACGAAGACAGCGGTGCAATTTGCGAACCGTGAATGGGATTCTGGCTACGGCACCACAGACTCGTTGTCGCAACGTTTATATGACCCGAGCGTCGATCAAGATGGCGAATCAGGAATGGTGATGGCGTATTGCGGTGGCGATGGTGGGCGAGAAGTAGCAACTAAGTCTGAAGCCGAGCGCATTGATGCGATGACGACTGACATGCGCACAATTCATGGGATCACGTCTCTATCAACTGGAGCATTTTCGCGTGCGTGGTCGAGTGAGCCGAATTACGGCGGAGCGTATGCGACCTACGAACCTGGACAGGTGACGAAGTACTGGAAAGTTCTACGTGAGCCGTGGGGCCGAGTTCATTTGGCCGGTGAACACGTCGCAACATGCACGGGTTATATGGAAGGTGCAGTTGAGTCGGGACGCGATGTCGCCGATCGCATTTTGCGAAGTAGTTAGTCGGCGCCTTCGGCGATACGCATCGTGGTGGCAAGCGATGGGCCTGCTGAGGATGAACCACTTGAGATTGTCACAGTCTTGATGTGGCCCGTGAATGCATTCGGACTTGCATATTGATCGACGATTGGTAGCCCTTCGTGACGACCAATCCACATTCCGCCAGCCGCCGTTGTGACTCCGGGGAACATAAACATGCCGCCGAAATGTCCGGTTGCAATTTGTGAGTCGTTGACAAACAAAGCAAGCGCTCCGGCTTTCATCGTGACAGTCAGCCGAAATTCACTACCACTGATTTTTTCGGTACCAACAAGATGGGCGCGTTGATGTCCGTACACAACATCGAAATGGGGAGTTCCATGATCAAGTCGTAAGGTCCATCCGCCTTGATGATCACCGAGGGCAGCGATGATTCCGGTTTCGTTGGCTGGGCAGTCAATGTAGGCCGCCATCGTGAAGCCACCGAACATTGACGGGACACGACCTGCAGCGATCGGGTGATCGCTTGGTTGATATGTCGCCGAGCGGGGCAATGGGTATTCGCCAGGGTGGCCGGGGTAACCGGCGGCTGGATCAAACAACGGGAACACGTTGTTTGCCGTCGCTTGTTCGATCCACAACGATTCAAGTTCGCGAATGCGCTCGGGATATTGAGCCGATAAATCGGTTGATTCAGAGAAGTCGTTGGTGAGATCAAAGAGTTGCCAGACATCTGTTTCGTACGAGTGACTACCCGTGATGTGGGCACGTTCGTTAAACAACGGCGAAACAAAGTTGCTGGTGGCTTTCCAACCCTCGTGATAAATCGAACGAGAGCCATGCATTTCAAAATATTGAGTGGCCCGATGCTCTGGTCGCGACGTGTCAAACAACATCGTGCTTGCATCTACTCCATCAACTCGCTGTTGTTGAACTCCATCAACAACTTTGGGCATTGACAATCCAATAGCACCAAGCAATGTGGGAGCAAGGTCAATGGCGTGGGTGAATTGGTTGCGCACCGAACCCGCATCTTTGATCTTCTTGGGCCAACGAGCAATGAATGGTGCACGCACGCCACCAAGCCACGAATATCGCTTCCACAATTGGAACGGACTGTTTCCAGCCCACGCCCAACCCCACGGATAGTGATTGGTGTGATTGGGTCCTCCGATTTCGTCGATGTTGGCTAATGCTTCTTCGACTGTCGCGTGATCGCCCAGCCACGATGCTGCTTCATTCAACGTTCCAGTCGGCCCGCCTTCGCTTGATGTGCCGTTATCGGACATCAAGGTGATGATGGTGTTGTCGGCTAAACCTTGTTCGTCGATGAAAGCCAAGATGCGGCCGATTTGGGCATCGGTGTGCGTGACGAATCCAGCAAAGACTTCCATGTAGCGAGCGAACAGTCGTCGTTCATTGGGCGAAAGAGTTGACCACTCGGGAACCCAAGTTGGTCGGGGAGTGAGATTGGTGTCGGGCGGAATGACACCCATTTCAAGTTGCCGTTGGTAGGTGCGTTCGCGCAGAACTTCCCAACCTTCGTCAAATTGACCGGCATAAGGTTCGAACCATTCGCGTGTGACATGGTGCGGTGCATGAGCAGCTCCGGTTGCGAACCACAAGAAGAATGGTTTGTCGGTTGTTGCATGCTGCTGATCGCGAATCATGGATATTGCTTGATCGGCCAAGTCTTCAGAGAGGTGGTACGCGCCGTCTTGTGTGGTGTGGGTCGGAGTTGGGATTGGCGTGTTGTCGCGAACTAATTCGGGAGACCAGTGATTGGTTTCAGCACCAAGAAATCCGTAATAACGCTCAAAACCCAAACCAAGCGGCCAGCGTTCGAAAGGTCCCGATGCTGAGTAGTCAGCCTGTGGCGTGAGGTGCCACTTGCCAACGCACATCGTGTTGTAACCGTTGTCGCGCAAGATGCGGGGGAGCGCCGCGGCAGTTTTCGGAATGCGCCCGCTGTATCCGGGTAATGCGAACGACGTTTCTTGAGTTGCCCCAACGCCAACGGCATGGTGGTTGCGACCAGTAAAGAGTGCGGCGCGCGTCGACGAACAAATCGAGGTGACGTGAAAGCGGTTCAAACGAATTCCGCGCTCGGCCAATGAGTCGATATGTGGCGTGTTGATGAGCGAACCGAAACAGCCAAGTTGCCCAAAACCAATGTCGTCAAGCACGATGACCACCATGTTGGGTGCATCAACTGGCGGTGTCGGATACGGAACAAGATGGGGTTCGATAGAACTCGCAGCAGCCATTTCACGAGCATAAGCGTTCAAGGCCAAATGTGAAGAGGGCAAGGGTGTGTATCAACTGCCGATTCGGTATAGCGTTTGCGCTGTCATGCCAAGTACCTCTGCTCCGCGTATTGCCCTTGCTCCATCAACCGCACCATCTTGGATGGCCGATGCGGTGATTGCAGGCGGCGGCGAAATCGTTCCGCTCGCAGATGCGGAGGGTCTCATATGGGGTGCACCGCGCACCCCTGACGCTCTTGAAGAAATTCTGAAAGATGCTGATCACATCAAATGGGTTCAGCTTCCCTTTGCTGGCATCGAAAATTTCCTGCATCTCATCGACGACAATCGTTTGTGGACATGTGGCAAAGGCGTCTATGCCGAGCCAGTAGCCGAAATGGCGTTGGCTTTAATGTTGGCTGGAATGCGGGGTATCAATTCGTACGCTCGGCAAGCCACATGGAGTGGTCCGCGTGGGCGCAACTTGCACGAAGCGCATATCACCATCTTGGGTGGCGGTGGAATTACTGAATCTCTAGTGCGCATGCTCGCTCCATTTAATTGTCACATCACTGTGGTGCGCAATCGAGTCGCCGAAATGGATGGCGTTGATGAAGTTCTTGAAAGCGATCGGCTCATTGACGCGTTGACTGGTGCCGATGTTGTTGTTTTGGCACTCGCTTTGACTCCTGAAACTGAAGGAATTATTAGCCGGGCCGAACTTGAAGCAATGCAAGATCATGCGTGGATCATCAATGTGGCGCGTGGCAAGCACATCGTCACGGATGATCTGGTGTGGGCGCTTGAAAACAACATCATCGGTGGTGCCGGTCTTGACGTGACCGACCCTGAGCCGTTGCCCGATGGACATCCGCTGTGGTCGTTGAACAATTGCATCATCACGCCTCACGTGGGCAACACGCCGGCCATGGCCGTTCCGTTATTGAGTGAGCGCATTACCGAGAATGTTCGCCATTGGGCTGATGGTGAAGATTTGATCGGTCCCGTATTCGTTGATCTCGGCTACTAGTTCGTTAAGTAGTCGATGATGCAAGGAATTCATTACCAACGTCTCGGTGTTGCACCGACTGCGACCCCCGAAGAAATTCGTACGGCCTATCGCAACTTGGCGCGCGTGCATCATCCCGACAAGCACGAAGGCAAGACATCTATTCAGATGCTCGAGATCAACGAGGCGTGGCGTGTCTTATCTGATCCGGTGCTGCGTTATAAATATGATGCCGATCTTCGAGCCCATCGCAACGAAGTAGATACAGACGATGCGCTACAACGACACGAGCGATTGCAAAACATTGCAGTAGACGCTGATCGTCGTCATTATTCACCAGCGAAGTTCCCGTGGAAGTTTGTTGTGGCCGTCATCGTGTTAGGAACTATTTTGATTTTGGGGCTTGGCGCGTTCAGTCAGTCGAATGAACCCGCGCCGATTGACAACGTGCTGCGCGTCGGTTCGTGCGTTGCGATCAACGAAATTCAGCAAGAGGCGTATGAGGTGTCGTGTGCCGAGGCCCACAAAGGTGTCGTGCAGCAGATCATCCCTTTTGACGCGGTGTGTCCGTATCCCTTGACCGCCTATCGTGACCGTCAGGGCATGGGGCAGGCCTGTGTCGCCCTGTCTTGAGGGTGTCGGGCCGAAGGTCGAGTGGTAGCGTCAAAGTCCGCTGGGGCGATTAGCTCAGTCGGCTAGAGCGCCACGTTCACACCGTGGAGGTCGTGGGTTCAAGCCCCGCA
>CAIQJP010000129.1 GCA_903872155.1 uncultured Actinomycetes bacterium
CTGGGCTTGCCGGCGGCGTTGTCCGGGACGAACCCCTTCACGCCAAGCCAACGGCGAACATGACAACACTCTCTGGGCATGAAAAACAGCAAGTGGTTGTGTTGGCCCAAAAGTTTCGGGTTCATGCAAGATTGCCGCAGTGATAGGCCACGCCGGGGTATGCAAAACCGCACATCGCGGTGGTTGAACAGCCGCCATCAATTACCCAACGCGACGTAAAGGAATCACAACACCAGTGTTCTCTGCTGTCACCGTTTCAACTGAACTCAGTTGTCCGCGATGATCGGGCAACCACACCTGATGCTCGGTTGTGCGTGCTCGCCGGCGACCATCAAGTTGCAATAACACTTGTCGCCGTTGCAGGTGGCCATAACCAAGACCAACACCTTGCCATTGCTGAGTTGTTGCTGTGAGTCGAACATCGGCCGATAGCGAACTTGTCAACGACTTCGTTTCACCCACAACAACTAAAACGCCACCGCGCGATTGCACTCGCGTTTGCAAACGCCGCAATAACGATGTCGACAGCGAGTTCACAACATGCTGCGCGAGCAACAACACATCGACACCGTCAACTAATGCCGATAACACTGCAGCCGCATCGGTCTGCTGACCAGAAGCCGGCGAACCACCCATTGGGTCGGCCACAAAAACAGTGCGTTCAAGTGCAACACCTAAGTCAGCGGCGGCTTGAACTCCACAACTCGGCAGACCCACGACCCCGGCCCATGAACCCGCTTGAGTTGGGGCCACCAGAACTGCCAAGGCGCATGACATTGCCGCCGAACCCACGCAGGCGACCGTGTGTCCACGCGTGAGAGCAAGTGGTGCCGGATCATCAGAACTCACACCAAAAAGCGGTGCCAGAGCTTGGTGAATCGGCAAGAGGCGTTCACGCGCCAGCGTCATTTCAGAGAGCGGACCCGAGAGCGAATTCGGCACAGATGGCAGGAGGACCGTGGACATGCCTCCGACTATAGCGAACAGGTGTTCGTAAGTTTCAGGCCCGTTTTTTCTTCAGTTGATCAAGGAACTCAATAAAGCCCTGGGCGCCCTGGGCAAAGTGATCAGCCCCCAGGTCATGAGCATGCTTCTCGTCCCGAATGGCGCCTCCGCCGAGCACCACCGGAACATTGGGTCCAATCGAGGCTCGCAACGCGGCAACAGTCGCTGAGGCTGAGGCTTCTGATTCGCCCGAGGTCACGCTGACCCCCACCGCAACGAGGTCGGGCAACTTGCTGGCGGCATACACAAACGATTCAGCCGGGGTGTCGCCCCCGAGGTCAAGAACTTCCCAACCCTGTAAACGCAACAAGTCGCCCAGCATGGCCAAGGCCAAGACATGACGCTCACCCGTTGACCCACCAATCAAAATCTGCCCGCGACGTCGACCCCGTTTGAAACACCGCGGGCTCAACTGCCCAATCAAACGAGCCGCAATGGCACTGGCTTGGTGTTCGACCGAAATATCAATTTCACCAGCGGCCCACCTCGCCCCAATATCTGCCAACGTGGGCGACAAAATTTCGAGATACACCCGTTCAACATCGGCACCCGAATCAATCGCCCGCTTCAAAACTTCCCAAGCCCCACTTGAGTCACCAGCGACTAAACAACGTTCAAGTTCAAGAACATAATTTGCAGTCCGGCGTGGATCGCCCGATGCAACTGCCGACGTCTTGGGTTGGTTCTTCTCATCTTGAAACTGCTGAAGCGCTTCACGCGGTACGTGCCACACGCCGCCAACTTGATAACCCTCTAACCGACGACTTTTGACATACCGATAGACCGTCATGTAGCTCACGCCGAGGACCTCTTTGGCCTCATCAAGCGTCAATACATCTGGGTCCACAGCGACAGGCTAAATGCGCATCGCCATGCGTGCGAGGTTATGCCATCACAAATATGCCCAAATTTCGGGACTTTTGGCTCTATTGACCGGTCAACCTGGCGCGAGCAGCCCGACTGCGCTCAATGAGATGTGCTGGCACCCGACTGTCAATCACGACGCCACCTTCAGCTGGCGCACTACTTGCAGCCGGCGCTTCTTCGGCGGCAACAAGATCTTCAAAGGCTGGCGGAACCATTCCGGGCTTCCAGTACTGATACAGATCGCGAACAATGTCCTGCAAACCAGTCGAGTCAAAACCTTTTTCGAGGTCGACCGTAATCATGTTTTGGTACACATGAACCCCAGCCACGCGACCAGTGGCGAAAAGGCGTCGAGCCAATTCGGCCGACGGGGTGATTGACGAAACAGCGTGCGCATTGGTGTCTGACGACAAGAAACTCTCGTGGCCCATACCCGACAAACTGCGGTTGGCCTCGAACCGGACGATTCCGGGGCGACGACTTTGCTTTTCAACGACGACAACAGGCTGACCCATGCGACAACCTTAGTTCGCACGCGGTACGGTCACAGCACTGTCTCTATTTTCGTCGATCATTTCCCCTGTCACATAGGAGCACCCGAACATGTCTCAACCCACACTCAAGCAATTCCAGGCCGATGCCCTCGCCTTTTTAGAGGCCAACGCCCCACGCAAAGAGGCTGAAAAGAAATTCGTCTGGGGCGAAGGGGCCGACAAGGTCGCGATGTTTGAAGAGAAGGATCGCCAGTCAGAAAAACTTGATGTGGCTGAAGCGTGCGCATGGCGGCGCAAGAAGTTTGACGCGGGCTTCGGGTACGTGTTTGGATCCGAGCAATACGGCGGTCGTGGCTTGCCAGTCGCGTACTCACGCGCCTACGACGCACTCGAAGCAAACTACGAAATCCCCAATCAAAGTTGCTTCACCATCGGACTTGGCATGGTGGCCCCAACCATCGTCGCTCACGGTTCAGATATCGCGCGCGATCTGTATGTGCGCAAGATGTATCGCGGTGACATCGTTGGCTGTCAGTTGTTCAGTGAACCGGGTGCTGGCAGCGACCTCGCCAACCTCAGCACAAAAGCCGAGCGCGATGGCGACGAATGGATCATCACTGGCCAGAAGGTTTGGACGAGTGGCGCGCATTACAGCGACATCGGCGAAATCATTGCTCGCACCGATTTCGATATGCCCAAGCACAAAGGACTCACTGGTTTCATCGTTGACATGCACGCACCTGGCGTCGAAATTCGCCCGTTGCGTCAGATGACTGGTGGAGCAAGTTTCAACGAAGTGTTCTTCACCGAAGTTCGCGTTCGTGACGATCATCGACTCGGCGACATCAACAACGGTTGGAACGTTGCCTTGACAACTCTCATGAACGAACGTGCCGCCATTGGTGCGGGCGGAGGCGGCGGTGGCATGTTCACTCGCGTCATCGAGATGGTCAAGTTTTACGAACTCGACAAAGACCCAGTCGTGCGCGATGAACTTGCCAAGATCATCATTCACAACAAAGTCGCGGGCTACAACAACCAACGAGCCATGGACAAGATCAAGTCGGGTCAGATGCCCGGACCAGAAATGAGCATGGCCAAACTTGCTGGCACTGCCAACATGATGCGCCTCGGAGATTTTGTGTCGATGGTGCTCGGACCCAAACTCATTGCCGATAGCGGCGAATGGGGCACCTTTGCGTGGAATCAATTGATTCTTGGTACACCTGGTGGACGTATCGCTGGTGGCTCTGATGAAGTGATGCGCAACATTGTTGCCGAGCGCGTTTTGGGTATGCCTAAAGATCCGGGCATTGACAGCAAGAGTGCCTTCAAAGACCTCAAGAAGTAAACACTCAAAACAAAGTGGGCGAAGCGTTGCGGTCGATGCGCGGGGTTCCTGGCCACGGCACAAAATTGTCCATAAACGCCCAGCTTCGACGATGAATCGCTGAAGGTCCGTGCCCCTGCAACGCGGTGCGATGCCAATGACACGGGTACCCCTTATTGGTGTCAAGACTCCACAGCGGGTAATCGATCGCAAGCTCTCGCATCAATCGATCACGTGTGACCTTGGCCAAAATTGATGCTGCGGCAATCGATAGAACCGATGTGTCACCCTTGACTTGCATCACAACTTTTGGAATGAGCGGTGTCACAAAATCCCAACTGCCATCGACGACTGCCGCATCAGGAACAACTGAAAGTTGAGCCAATGCTCGTTGCGTTGCTAATCGTTGCGCATCGGCCATTCCTAATTCATCACATTCAACATGCGATGCATAACCAACCGACCATGAGGTGCACCACGAAGCAACAGTGTCAAACATGGCCTCACGCGATTTTTCGGTGATTGATTTGGAGTCACGCACGCCAGCAAGATCTCCCGCCAGCGGAAGGATTGCCATACCAACGGCAAGCGGACCAGCCCATGCACCTTTGCCCACTTCGTCGACACCAACGATGATGCGATGCCCATCATCATGAAGCGACTGCTCAAGATCTCGAGTCGGTACTTTGGCCGACACGCGAGATGCCATCAGACCAACCGCAATCCCGGAGTTCCGGCCACAACCTTGCCAATCACAACAAATGGTGAACCTGGCGCAGTTAAACCAGCAACTGCTGCAGGGTCAACAGCCGCAAGCAGTCCACCCGATGTCTGCGGGTCGAATGCAACGATGTCATAGGCCGCATCGACACCGTCGGCCAATGTCACTCGAGTTCCAACTGCAGTTCGATTACGAGCGTCTCCCCCGGTTCGAACGCCACGTTGCGCTGCCTCAAGAACACCTGGGTACATCGGCAACTTTGCCGATGCAATTTCGAAAGTGCAACCCGATCGCTCGGCCATCTCCCATCCGTGACCGGCAAGTGCAAATCCGGTCACGTCAGTGACCGCATGAACACCAGTGCTTGCTTGCAAACGTTCACTCGCATCACGATTCAGTCGGCGCATTCCGGCGATGGCAGTTGCTTTGTCAGCATCAGATCCACCAGCGAGTGCAATTCCGGTTCCGAGTGGCTTCGACAAAAGCAATACATCGCCATCGCGAGCACCACCCTTTGTGAAAATGCGATCAGGATGCACAGTGCCTTGAACTGCCAAGCCAAAGATTGGTTCAGGGTTACGAATGGTGTGACCACCCGCAACTGATCCACCAGCTTGCGCCATGACATCTGATGCCGCAGCAAAAATCGCAACAATCGCTTCCCGCGGAAAGTTTTCGGGAAAAGCAGCCACATTGACAGCCATCAAAACTTTTCCACCCATCGCATACACATCACTACATGCATTCGCGGCCGCGATCGCACCAAAATCAGATGGATCGTCTACCAACGGAGGAAAGAAATCTGTCGTACTGACAAGCGCAATATCGTCGCTGACTTTGTAGACAGCCGCGTCATCAAAAGGCGCGAGACCGATCAAAAGCGACGGATCAACCGATGTCGGCAATTCATCAACGAGACCCGCAAGAAGGTCTTTACCCCACTTGGCAGCGCATCCACCACAACTGGTCCACTCGGTCAACCGCAATGGCTTTCCGTCAAACATTATTTCGGCCATAGAGCGAGCCTAGAGTGTCGAGATGTTCATCGTTGGTCCGTATGAATTCACGCGTGAAGATGCCCGAAATACTTTGCTGGCCGCTCCAAAGATTTTGGCGCACATGTCCGAGGGTCGAAACGGAGCCATTGACCATCTTTTGACATACGTCAACCAACTACTCGACGGCCGTTCCATTGACGATATGCCCGACAACGAGATCACGTCCACCCTGCCTCCGGTCTGGGCTGCACTTACTGGAGCGACTCCAACACTGAGAGCACTCGGGCATATCCCTTCTGCTCAGACGGGCACCTTATTGCAGCTCAATGCCTCAAACGGCGGAGTGCCCAAGAAAGCAATTGAAGCCACATACATCGGCTGGAAAGGTGTTGAGGGCGATCGCCAAGCGACGCGCAAACATCACGGCCGCCCCTTTCAAGCTCTGTGCCTATGGTCAGCAGAAGTAATGGAAACGCTTCGCAGTGAAGGCCACCAAGTTTTCCCTGGTTCGGCCGGCGAGAACATCACCGTCAGCGGACTCAACTGGAGCGATGTCCGTCCCGGAACTCGCGTGCGCATTGGTGAAGTGTTATGCGATATCTCGACCTATGCCGTGCCGTGCAAACAGTTGGCCGATTTGTTTGTCGATCGAGACTTCAATCGCATTCATCACGATCGTGATCTAGAGAATAGAACCGCAAGTTGCCGGGTCTACGCAACCGTGGTCGAACGTGGCAATGTCACCGCCGGCGACCCCATTACCTTCGAGCCTTAACCCATTGACGTTTAAAGAAGGCGCAACAATTCGGCCAACGGTTCGCGGAAATCGCGAGTTGGCGCGTAACCAGCATCACGCAATGCTTTGTTATCAAGCACGCTGTTGGCAGGACGCTGCGCCGGACGCGGTGGTTGCAACTCGGCAGTGGTGATCGGATGCACCATGCCCGGATCTTTACCCATCAAACGCACAATCTCTTGCACAAATTCATACCAGCTCACGGCACCTTGATTGGTGCCATGAAAAATTCCGTCGCAACGGTCAACTGCAAGTCGATGCAATAACGGAGCAAGATCAGAAGTAAACGTTGGGTGCCCAATCTGATCGCTCACGAATGACAACGAATCGCGTTCTTGAGCCAACTTGTGCACGGTCTTGACCATGTTGTTGCCATAAAAGCCGCACACCCACGATGTGCGAACGACCGCAACACCTGAACCGTTAGCAAGCGCCTCAATTTCACCCGCCAGCTTTGTACTGCCATACACACTTTGCGGATTGGGAGTATCGGTTTCGACATACGGACCAATTTTTGTTCCGTCAAACACATAATCGGTGCTGATGTGCACAAGGTGTGCGCCAACTGCATCGCTCGCTTCGGTCACCCAACGCACCGCAGTTCCGTTGACCAACATTGCAGTATCGGCATTATCTTCACATGCATCAACGGCAGTAAAGGCTGCGCAGTTAATGACCGCATCTGGATAGATCGTCGCCAACGCTTCGTGAACCGCCTCGCGACTCGTGATGTCAACGGTGTCAATATCGATTCCGACTGCTTCGTCACCAGCGGCTGTAATCACTCGCATCAAATCTTGACCGAGTTGACCGTTTGCTCCAGTAACGAGAATTTTCATAAGTACGAGTTAATCACAGACCGGCGCGGGCTTTGAGTGGTTCCCACCAAGCACGATTGTTGCGATACCACTCAACGGTCTCGGCAAGTGAGTCTTCAAATGTACGACTGAGCTTCCAGCCGAGCGCCGAAACTTTGTCGATATACACCGAGTAACGACGATCGTGTCCGAGCCGATCGGCAACAGGCGTAATCGAACTTTCATCGCGACCACACAATTCAAGCAAGCGATACGTGATTTCACGGTTAGTGATTTCGTTGTGCGCACCGATGTTGTACACCTGGCCAACTTCACCCTTTTGCAACACCAGGTGAGCGGCAATGTTGTGGTCTTCAACATGAATCCAGTCGCGCACATTTCCACCGTCGCCGTACAACGGCACCTTCTTGCCATCAAGCAAGTTAGTTGTGAACAACGGAATCAACTTTTCCGGAAACTGGTACGGACCAAAGTTGTTTGAGCAACGTGTCACCACAACTGGCAATCCATGTGTCGTCACATATGACAAAGCAATCAAGTCGCTCGATGCCTTTGATGCCGAATACGGCGAACGTGGGCACAAAATGTCAGTTTCAGAAAATGAACCTTCGTCAATACTTCCGTAAACCTCGTCGGTTGAAATATGCAAGAAACGTTGCACTTCAACTTGACGCGCTACGTCGCACATTACGTTCGTTCCATAAGCATTCGTTCGTACAAAGGCGTAGGGATCGATGATCGAACGATCGACGTGGCTCTCAGCAGCAAAGTGCACCACACCTTCGTGACCCTTCATCGCTGCAAGAACTGCATCAGCATCACAAATATCGCCTTGTACAAACTTGCAACGATTGTCATCAATGAGGTCATTGATACTTTCTAAGTTGCCGGCATAGGTGAGTTTGTCAAAGATCGTGACAGTGTCATCAGAATTCGCCAACAGCCAACGCACATAGTTTGAGCCGATAAATCCGGCTGCTCCAGTAACAAATAACTTCATGTCAGGTCCTCATTGGCCAGTAGGGGCGGCGTCCTGCAGGCAAGTCGGCACGCATCGGATTTGTTCGGTCACGTTCGCTCATGATCGGGTCGGCGACTCCCCAATCGGCACCAATCACGGGGTCATTCCATGCAACACCGAGTTCGTCGGCGGGGTTGTAGTAACCGTCGACGAGATACGTCATCACAACATCGGTGAGTGCTGAGAATCCGTGAGCAACACCCGGCGGAATGTAAACGCCTACATGATTTTCACCACTGATTTCAAGCATCTGTGTTGCGCCATCGGTTGGACCACCTTCACGTAGGTCGTGCAAGACCACGCGAATTGTGCCAACTGGCGTGTACCAATAGTCAGATTGATGCATGTGATAGTGCAACCCAACCAACGCACCGGCTTGCTTGTTTGAACGATTGCCCTGAATCATTTCACGGCCGTTCGGAAACCATTCACGACGGTATGTCTCAATGAAAAGTCCACGCTGGTCTCCGTGAATTGTTGGTTCAACGATCCAGACGCCGTCAATCTTGTCGCTTGCTGTCACTTTGGGCATGTCATTACTCCGTATCAATTTGGCAGTGATCGCCAACCATTAAGCGCAATGCGCGGGGACGTTTTTGCGAACGAATCACTTCGGCTTCGCGCCCAATCAAACTGTCTTCAAGGCGCGTGATGTCAATGATGCGACTACGTTCCATGATGACCGAATGTTCGACTTCGCTGTTCACGACTTCGCAACCGTTACCGATCGCTGTGAATGGGCCAATGAAACTGTCGGTGATGCGGGCGTCCTTGCCAATCACTAATGGTCCGCGCAATGTTGAGTTACGAATAACCGCGCCCGTTTCAATGACAACTCGTCCATCAAGCGACGATGCTTCATCAACGTCTCCGTCAACTCGCGGTTCAATCACTTCAAGCAACAAACGGTTGGCTTCGAGCAATGGCGTCAACTTGCCCGTGTCGATCCACCAACCGGTCAGTAATTCTTGGCGAACAATCTTGCCCTGATCAACCAACCATTGAATGGCGTCAGTAATTTCAAGTTCACCTCGTGGCGACGGAGCAATTGCACGAACGGCATCGTTAATTGTGCGATCAAATAAGTACACGCCAACCAGAGCAAGGTCGGTCGGTGGGTTGGCTGGCTTTTCAACCAAACGAATCACATTTCCGGCAGCATCAAGTTCGGCAATGCCGAAACGATGCGGGTCAGGAACTTTCTTCAAAAGTATTTGTGCTGTTGGTGGTTCGCTACCAAGACGGGCTGATTCAAAGGCGTGTACGAAAGCGCCAAGATCTTGTTCAAGCAAGTTGTCTCCGAGGTACATCACAAAATCGTCGTCACCCAAGAAGTCGGCGGCGATCAACACACAGTGCGCGAGACCAAGTGGTTCGTCTTGTGGAATAAACGTGATCTTTGCGCCCCACTGACTTCCGTCGCCAAGCGCACCCATGACTTCGACTCGAGTATCGCCAACGATGACTCCGATTTCGGTAATGCCTGCCGAAACCATGGCCTCGATTCCGTAAAACAAAATGGGCTTGTTGGCAACGGGCACCAACTGCTTGGCGCTGGTGTGAGTGATGGGTCGCAATCGGGTGCCCGCACCACCAGCCAAAATCAGA
>CAIQJP010000130.1 GCA_903872155.1 uncultured Actinomycetes bacterium
CTCTTGAGGACGACCGCGAGTAAGCCGGCAAATCCTGCGGCGGCGACCGTCGCAATCGCGTATTCGGCGGTGGCAGCACCGCGTTCAGTGTTATCTGTTGTCAGTGAGGTGTATGTATTGGTCATACCTTCAGAATGCCGACACCCAGAAAGTCCAGGGCAATAAATCGTCAACCTGTTGAAATGTTGTGGCTAGGGCCCTCTGTGGGTGATTGACATCGCCCAGTTATGCCGGGCTTTCCCAAATCTCGAGTTGAATTCCATCGGGGTCACGCAGGTAAGCCCATCGTGAACCAGCAAGATTCCCATCGGTAAGCGTTACGGGCGGAGCGTTGAATACCGCTCCACGCTCGAGAAGTGTGTTGTAGGCAACGTCCAAAATTCCCAGTTCAACGTTTAATTTGAGCAGCGCTCTGAGTCAATATGTGGGCATTGCTAGGATTGTTTGGTGGTCCAATCTGCTCCTGTTCACAATCGTCATGATGTTCAGTACCTCCGCGCTCTCGCCGTCGTGTCCGTTGTGGCCTACCACTTTTGGCCGAACCGATTGGTCAGCGGTTTTCTCGGAGTCGATGTATTTTTCGTAATTTCTGGCTATCTCATTACTTCTCTCATCCTTAGGGAAGTGCGCGCCACGGGGACCCTTCGCCTTACTTCATTCTGGGTGCGCCGAATTCGACGAATCTTTCCCGCGGCAATCATTGTCATAATTGCAACCGCGATTGCAACAAACCTTTCAGGGTTGACCGCTCAGATTCTCACAATCAGCCGTCACGTTTTCGCGTCGGCGTTCAGCTTCGAAAACATACTCCTCGGTCTTGACTCAACCGACTACGATCGTCGCGGCGATATGACATCGCCGCTGCAACACTATTGGTCACTTTCGGTCGAAGAGCAGTTCTATCTCGTTTGGCCTATTCTCGTAATCGGCGCACTCGGGCTCACCAGAAAATCTTGGGCGTCCACGAGACGAGTGCTCGGATTCGCAATCTTCGGGATTGCCGCCGGATCACTGGGTTACGCTATCGTCATCACACAGGGAGTCGACGCGTCCTATTTCGACACCTTTGCACGGGCGTGGGAGCTCGCATTGGGGGCAGGTGTAGCGCTGTGGGCTCAACGTGATTTTGAGCCGTGGCGCGGTCAACTTATTTCCAATAGATTGGGTTGGCTAGCATTAGTGACAACATTCGCGATTCCAGGTCTCAACGATTTCACTCCAGGAATCGGAGTTCTGCCGGCCGTGCTTGCAACTACAATCATCCTGGCAACCGGTCCTGTGTCGACATCAAAGTCACTTCCCTTCGCGAAGCCAGTTCTTTTTGTTGCGAAATGGGTCGGTGATCGTTCGTATTCGATCTACCTTTGGCACTGGCCGATCTTGATCCTGTTGCCAGTTTTCCTCGGGTTCGCACTAAGCGGTGCATCAAAAATTGGTGCGCTGGTGCTGGTCCTCATACTCTCCGAACTCACTTTCCGTTTTGTCGAAAACCCTGTGCGACACGCACGAGCAGCCTGGACGTTCAAACCTCTGTTCGCGGGTTCCATGGCAGTGGTGACTTCGGCGGCGGTTGTCGCGGCGGCGGTCCTATATCCACACGATCTGGGCAAACAAGAGCCTGCCGATCCTCTCTTGGCAAACATGCTTTCTGAGCCGTTGGAGGTGGGCACCCCTGGATTGGCTGAAGATTTCCCATACACGCTCCCCTACTGCGTCGGCGCCGGGGCGGCCGTATTCGTCTGCCCGAATAGCAATGTGGTGGAATTTGACGCGTCCTCTTATCGCCCGGTACCACCCCCGTCGGATACTTGTCAATATGAAGTGCAAAGGATGATCATGGATTGCGTTATTGGTGACACCTCGGCGAGCCGAAGCATCGCTCTCGTTGGTGATTCGCACGCGCAGGCTATGTGGGCGAGCATCGATCTAATCGGTAAACGCGCCGGTTATGCCGTTCACGTATTCCTCGCCTCTCGATGTTCGTATCGCCTTTACCACTTCAAATGGTGCACGCAACGCAATCGCGAGATTGAACCTAGGCTTAACTCCGGGGAATTTGATCTTGTAATCCTCGCGCAGTCATCGGACATAATCGACGCTGGGGTCGAGAATCCGGTGATTCCGACCAACCCTTTCGTTGAATTGTTTGGTGAACTTCATGCCAATGGAATAAATGTTGCAGTCGTGAAAGACAATCCGAAACGTGGGCCGGAATTGTATTCGTGTTTGCTGTACAACCCAAGCGAGCCCGGTTCATGCACGAGCCCGTTCCAGCCTCAAATGGATCTCGCAACTCAGACCGCACTCAATCTGGAATTGCCCGTCGTCAATCTTGACAATGCTTATTGCCCCAACAATCGTTGCGATGCCGTTCGGGGCGGAATGTTCGTTTGGAGGGATAACGGACACATTTGGCCATTCTTTCACCTCACCGCGGCACCTTTGCTTTGGAGCCAATTGATAGAGCAGGAACTGATTCACCCGCAACAGTGAACGAATCAGGCAAGGGAAGAGCCCTCATAGAAACTGGGTAGCCGAGGAATCAAGACACACACGAATTTAGCGCTCCATCCAGAGAGGTAAAGTGTCAGTCAACACCATTGCCAATGTGTTCACAGTGGTCAGACATGACGATTCAAAAACATTTCGTGATTCCAAGTAATGTCTACAGGCTTTAGACCAGTAATCGCAAGGCTTAACCTTCGATTACCTTACTCGGCCAAGGCGTTGTCGTGAATTTTGGTTTGTTGCCGACATATTGGTTGTTCATCTAGACTAAACACACTGTAAAGCTCCAGACAGGGGCAACATGTCAAGGAGGACATGATGGGATCGCGAATGGCTGGTCGCACCGTGATTGTTACCGGTGGTGCATCGGGTATTGGTTTAGGTATCTCGACGGGCTTGGCTGCTGAAGGCGCAAACCTCGTCATCGC
>CAIQJP010000131.1 GCA_903872155.1 uncultured Actinomycetes bacterium
CTGCAGTTTTCGGGCCTTGCGTCTGAATGGAATTGGTCAAGCGAAACAGGTCTTCATTACCTCAAGAAGGTGAGCGAATCGGCAGGCGCCGCAGCCTCACTCTCACAAGGCCTTGGAATGGCTTTGTATCGGAATCTTTCGGTGCTTCCTGAAAATGTGATTGAACGCCACCAACGAATTGATGCCATCGCATTTTCGGTTGGTGCATCGACAGAATTACTACGAAACGCCAAAGTTCGACAAGCACAAATAGAAAATGACCATCTAGCAACTCTATTAACAATTCCAACGATGCTGCCCCTCAAGTTGCCGTGGCCGTCGTCATTAGTGATCAGCGAGACCAACTCGTTCATCTCGCGGCAATTTGACACAACATCAGAGATCGAAACTTCGTCATCTATTGAATTGTTGCAACAACGCGGCACTCTTGCTTCAATCGCCTACATGGCTGTTTTCAATTCTGCGATGACAACTGGTCGTCTAGAAAGCCCAAATGACACGCCCTCAACAGAGTTGCGCCTTGAACTTCAACACACGGTTGACTCGATTGACAACTCAACAACTCGCGGACACATACTCGCCGAAATCGTGGACTAAACCGATTCAAACTGTCAATTGGAAACTTTACGAAATTGGAACGTCCGTCGAAAAACGCGTACTGGACGACGGATCAGGTTGGACCAAAATTTCAAGATTCCAAGTACCAGGAGTCAGTATGGACAGTGCGCCCACAAAATGATTGGGGCCAAGTTCTGAGATTGCGGCGGTGATCGACGGGACTTCTGAGCCAGGCAATGTCAATCTCATTGTCACATTGTCGACTGGCGACAATGACCCACTCGGAGTCGAAATCGTCACATGGATTTCGTTATTGCCGACACGCCCTGGCGTGACTGCGATACTGGCAATCATGTCTCCCTCAACAAGTTGCGTGCTGAAGACGGCGTTGGCTGCAGTCACTTCCGGAGATTGCGAAAGCATTCCTGCAGTGACACCCAGTGCCAACACCGCAATCAACACTTCAACGAGGACCACACGATGAATGGACGTACCTTCACCTCGACGAATGAGCCAACGCGCGAAAGCACCAAGAGTCACTGCTGCCACAACAAGACAAGATTTAACGAGTAAAGCCTGACCCCATTTTGTTTGGGTGATATCACTCACCGCCGGAACCAAATGCCACATCTGCCAGAGACCCGTGAGCACTGCAATCGGAATAGCAAAAGTGGCCAGGCGCGAGAAACGATTCACGACAACATCGGCATTGGCACTACTTAACACTCCGCCAAAGGCTAAAACGGCCAGTCCACCGACCCACAAAATCACGCTTGAGAGATGTAGCGCATCGGCGAACACGGCAACACCCGATTGGGCTGAGGCACTTGGATGTCCAGATGCCGACAACGTCAGCACAATTCCCACACCCACCAGCAATGTTGTTGAGCGCCACCACGATGTTAAGGAGCGTTCAAAATGCCCTCGCAGTGATAAAACGAGCACCAACAATGCAACTAGTAAGAGCTCACGAACGACCAATGCTTTGCCAAGACGCGTCGCATATACGTCAGACCACAGCGCTGTATCAAAACAATCAGACCATTTGCCGGCGATGGTGTACGGACCTTGGGTCAGAAAAAGTACAACTGCGCTGACTGCCGCAGACACCCAGCCAATTCCGATAAAGAGTCGGATTCGACGAGAGTGAATCGAGCCAGCTGCAGCCATTGCAAGACAGCCAAGCACGAGGCACAAGCCAATAAAGCCCAGGAACTTAGCAGCACCCATCAACCACGAAAGTCCGTTCGGTCCATTTTGCCCAGACAAAACATTGGCAATGAGATCACTCGTCGCAACGATCGGCGCCGAGGATCCGATTTGGAATGAATAAGCACCTTCAACGGCATGCCCATCATCAGATACAGCACGCCAAGCAACGACATAGAGACCGTCAGGAATTTCTGGAACATCTCCAGCAACCAAAACTGAAGGGTCATCAGGCGATACCAAGGCCTCTCCCAACACAATGCGTTGGCCTTCTTGGTTGTAGATCTCGATCGAACGAGCAACAGGTGTTACTGGTTCATTGAAATCAAGACGGATTTCATTCGGTGCAGATTCAAGAACTGCCGAAGGAGCAGGTGACGAAGTGTCCAACTGAGCATGGGCAAAGACCGGAGAAGCCCAAGCGATTGAAGCGACGACCGCAACCGCAATAAACCATGACTTACGAATTTTTCTCACGAATGTCATCCCATCAATCCGGCTGGCGCAAGCCCGTCAATTGTTACGCGACCCATCAACCAACCCAAACGCACTGTAGGCGACTGAGTGCGTATCTGCTGAGGAAGATCGGTCAACCCCATTGAGCCTCGAGATTTCCACTGCATGGTCATAACCGACAAATCGTGTCTCACGTAGTCCAATGACCATGAGTCGGGGCCGAAGCACTTAATTTCCGCCAATCCAAGGTCTCCCATATGAACTTCGACTTCGCGCCAACGTCGTAAAGGCAAATCAGTCACGCGAACTTCTATGCCTGACACCATACGCGCCGAACCAAACCAGC
>CAIQJP010000132.1 GCA_903872155.1 uncultured Actinomycetes bacterium
ACCAGGCAACCAGTTCAGTCCGGAGTGGAAAATGATCACCAAAATGACGGCGATACCACGTAGCCCGTCTAACCCGCGATGATGCGCGAGAGATGCTGGTTGGCGAGATTCTTCAGTCACCGGCGGAAGAAATATCAATCAAAATTTTGCCAGTATTGGCATTTTCACCCATCGCGATATGCGCATCGGCAATTCGATCGAATGGATAACGACTGTCAATGATCGGTTTCAATTGACCCGAAGCGAACAGCGGCAACATCTCGGCAGCGAACTGACGTGTCACGGTGGCCTTCTCTTCGAGCGGTCGAGCCCGAAGTGTCGTGCCAATCCAATGGGCGCGCTTCATGAGCAACAAGCCGACGTTTACTTGCGTCGATCCCCCACCCATCAAACCGACCTGGACAATCGTTCCTTTGTTGGCAACAACTTTGAGGTTGCGATCAACCTCATCACCACCGATGACGTCGAGCACGACATCAAAGCCCAGCGGGACTGCGGTCTGCAATTCGCTCAACCAATCGTGTGGTGAACGCTCGACAACAAGATCAGCACCAAGATCACGACATGCCTGCGCTTTACCAGCCGAACAGGTGACGGCGATGCGCGCACCAATGGCCTTGGCAATTTGAATTGCTGCAGTGCCGACTCCAGAGGCTCCCGCATGAACCAAAGCCCAACGACCAGATGTGAGGCCGCCTTGCAGAACAAGTGCATCCCACGCAGTCAGAAATACTTCGGGAATCGCTGCGGCATCTGCTAACGCAATATTGCTGGGCACGGCAAGTAATTGACGTTCGTGAGTACAGATGTATTCGGCATATGCGCCACCCGATTCGATCGCCATGACGCGATCGCCAATCTTCCACATTTTGACGCGCTCGCCAATTGCACTCACAACACCCGAGTACTCAAGACCTGGAATCTCCAAGAAACCAGCGCCACGCGGATCGGGATATCCGCCCATGCGTTGCAAAATGTCAGCGCGGTTGAGAGCAGTTGCCCGTATATGCACTTGCACTTCATCAGGGCCAGGCGCAGGAACCGGAACATCCTCAAAGTTGAGAACGTCCGGTCCACCGTGCGACCGCAAGACAACAGCTCGCATGAGCAGGTTCTTACTCAGGACATCTTTTGCTGAAGGCGACGATCAAGCGCTGCCAAGTAGTCCTCGGTGGTCAGCCAAGGCTGATCCTTCGAGATCAAGATTGACAAGTCCTTGGTCATTTCACCAGCTTCGATGCTCTCGACACAGACCTTCTCAAGGTTTTCAGCGAATTCAATGAGCTTGGGATTGTTGTCAAGCTTGCCACGATGCTTCAAGCCACCAGTCCAGGCGTACACCGACGCAACGGGGTTAGTCGATGTCTTGTTGCCCTTTTGGTGTTCACGGTAGTGACGCGTCACGGTTCCGTGAGCAGCTTCGGCTTCAACGGTTTTGCCGTCTGGCGTCATCAAGACTGATGTCATCAAACCGAGCGAACCATAACCCTGAGCAACAGTGTCGCTTTGTACGTCGCCGTCGTAGTTCTTACAGGCCCAGACGTAGCCGCCTTCCCACTTCATGGCACACGCGACCATGTCGTCGATCAAACGGTGTTCGTAGGTGAGGCCAGCCTTATCGAAATCAGCCTTGAACTCAGCTTCGAATACTTCTTGGAACAAGTCTTTGAACTGACCGTCATAAGCCTTGAGAATCGTGTTCTTAGTACTGAGGTACACCGGATAGTTACGGCTCAAGCCATAACGCATCGAGGCACGAGCGAAGTCGCGGATGCTCTCGTTGTAGTTGTACATACCCATCGCAACGCCACCATCGGCGCCGTAGTGAGCAACCTGGAATTCCATGGGCTTGCTGCCATCTTCAGGAGTGAAAGTCATCGTGACTGTTCCAGCACCCGGCACCTTGAAGTCGGTGGCCTTGTACTGATCGCCATGTGCGTGACGTCCGATCACAATGGGCTTCGTCCAACCGGGAACAAGTCGCGGAATGTTGCTGCAAATAATTGGTTCACGGAAAACCACACCACCAAGGATGTTGCGAATGGTGCCATTAGGCGACTTCCACATTTTCTTCAGTCCGAATTCTTCAACGCGAGCTTCGTCGGGAGTAATCGTTGCGCACTTCACGCCGACACCGTGCTTCAGGATTGCGTTCGCTGAATCAATGGTGACTTGGTCATCGGTTGCATCGCGATGCTCCATACCGAGGTCGTAGTACTCAAGATTGATGTCGAGATACGGGAGGATGAGGCGGTCCTTGATGAACTGCCAAATGATGCGAGTCATTTCGTCGCCATCGAGTTCGACGACGGGGTTATCAACCTTGATTTTGGCCATGGGGCGCCTCCGGGTGTGGTGGTCGCTCGGCGACCACGGGTTATGTCACTTGTATTGTACTTGTCAACCTTAGCCCGATGGCGACTCCATCCGTGAAGTTCACGATCTTCTCAAGATTCATCGCACTCATCCCGAGGGAGTGCCTCAATAGGTAAGACTGTTGAGAACTCGACAGAAAGAATCTCATGCGCCCGATCATCGTCCCCATTTCCGTCGTGATTCTCTCATTCGTGGGGGCAAGTTGCGGAGGTTCAAGCTCAACCGAACCTGCCTCGTCAGTCGCAGCAAGCACATCTGAAGTCGACGTGACCAATCCTCCCGCGACTAGCGAACCTTCCCCACCGACCGAAGCCCCCCAGACAAATACACCAACTGGCGGCAACGGAGAATTCGTCATTGATGCCTTTGAAAAATCCTTTTCAACCAACAATGTTGAATGCTCAGTTATTGACGGCACGAACTATGTGTACGGCATTGCAAGCGCCGATTCAACAGCAACGTTGAGTTGGGAGGGTGCCGATCACACGAATATCTTTTTAGTTTGGGGCTTAACTGGGGACGACGGTTACATGGCTTACCCGGAGACATTAGTGGTCAACATTTCCAGCGATGGTCAATCTGGAACATTTACCGGAGACTTTTACCTTCCCGATGTCACCAATATCAACCGTCGCCCATTCTCGGGCACCTTCGAGTGTGGATCATGACATGACGATTACCCCAAGTAGATACCTGTTCTAATGCGCACCACCTTGGCGGGACTCGGTGCGGTATTCATATTCAGTGCTCTTGGTTGTGCATCGGCAACCACACAAATCATCTCATCGACGCCAAGAGCGCAAACGACACATCAATATCAAACAAGTCAGTACGACATCGGGACATTCGTCGGTCAAGATATTTGGGTCAACCCGACGGCCGGCAATGATGCCAATACCGGTTCCGATCGATCACATGCAGTTCGATCCATTGCCCAGGCGTGGCGACTCATCCCTTCAGATCAGACACTGACAACTGGCTACCGAATTCGCTTAACCGCGGGCACTTACCCACAATCAGTCTCTCCTAACTATTGGGAGAACCGCTTCGGAACTGCAGCAAACCCTGTGATCATTGAAGCCGCCGACGGCCCACACACTGCCGTGATGAGCGCCGACATCAATATGTACAACGTTCGTTACTTTTACTTCATTGGCGTCGACATTATTCGCGACGGAGATGCATTTCACTGTGAACTTTGTGATCACATCGTCATTCGCGACTCTGAGATGTCGGGTGGTAACGGAGCTCACGAAACCATCAAAGTCAATCAGTCGCAATACATCTATATCGAAAACTCCGATATCCATGAAGCCGACGACAACGCAATTGATTTTGTTGCCGTTCAATATGGTCACGTCGTCGGCAATCACATTCACGGTGCACAAGATTGGTGTGCGTATGCCAAAGGCGGGAGTGCTTACATCACATTTGCCCACAATGAAGTTTTTGATTGTGGTACCGGAGGCATCACAGCTGGGCAAGGGACGGGCTTTGAATTCATGACTGCGCCATGGCTGAATTACGAGGCCTACGGGATCACGATCACGAGCAACATCATTCACGACACCGAAGGAGCGGGACTCGGAGTCGGAGGCGGCTACAACATTTTGTTGAACGAAAATATCTTGTATCGCGTTGGCTCACGAAGTCATCTCATCGAGTTTGTCCGTGGTGGTCGGGGCTGCGACGGTGACACCACGAAATGTACAGAAAATCATGCGTTGGGCGGATGGGGCTCAACTCAATCTGAAGACGCGCTCATTCCAAATCGACATGTTTATTTCCTGAACAACGTCATTTATAACCCCGCCGGTTTCGTCTCGGAGTGGCAGCACTTCCAAGTAGATGGTCCAGTCACGACGACAGCCTCGAGTGGTGTCCCGTCACCCGCAGTTGCAGACGACGATTTGCAAATTCGCGGGAATCTCATCTGGAACGGCACGTCCTCTATGCCACTCGGAATCGGCCAAGGCTGTCCATCAACAAACACATCTTGTAACGAACTTCAACTCATGCGCGACAACATGATCAATGTTTTTGAACCGCACCTCGTCGACCCAATGAATGGCGATTACTCGCTCAGTCCTGAAACGCAATTAGGTCGACCTGCCTCGGTTTCGACGCCTGTTATGCAATGGGGCGATTTACCGCTATCCATTCCAATTCCATTGCTAGAGGGTGACACCCCAGCATCACCACCAAATCAGCCCACAGTGACCGCGCAGCCGACTCCGACAACTGTCATTAATCTTCCAGAAGTTTCATGAGATCAGCAGCATGTAACGCCGTGTGAGTTATCTACCGAGACTCACAAATGCCAAAGCCAACCCGGCACAGGCCATCCCCACGAATTGCGACCGATTGGCCTTTTCATGATCGAGACGGAGTGCCAAGACGATCGTGCTCACGGGGTACAACGCAGTAATCACCGAAACCAGCGACAGCATTCCATGGCGGTTGGCAAAGACAAACAAAACATTGGCACCCATATCGAATAGTCCCGCCCATAGTGCGATCGCCGGGATTCGAAGTTCCTGTTCTACCGAACGCTCCTTCGCACGACGCCGCACCAAGATAATTGAGGCGGCAATAGTGATTGATGCGATACGCGCTGCCAGCAAAGGCCACATTCCCGAGTCAGCACTTGTTCGATCAAGGCAAACAAACATCCAACCGAATCCGCAACCCGCCAAGGTAGCAATGCCAACGATTGAAAGTTTCGTTGGAGCATGAGCACTGCCCACTGCTCCAGTGACCAACGCAATGCCAACCACTGCGATCACGATTCCGACATATGCAATGAGCGATGGACGATCTCCTAGAAACAAACCCGTTGCTACTGGTAGCACTGCACTCACCACTGCTGCAAGTGGAGCAACAACAGTCATCGATCCTTTTGCGAGCGCGTAGTAAAACAACGTCAGACCAACAAATCCACCCAGACCGCCAGCTGCACCCCACAACCAGTCGTGCATGCCAGGCGCTGGATCACCAAGAATCACCAGAAAGATTCCTAAGAGCATCAAACTGAAGATTTGCCCGACACAGGTCACGATCAGGCTGTCAATTTTGCGCGATGCCCGACCGCCGCAGTAATCACCGAGGCCATAAACGAAAGCCGCGGCCGCAGCGAGCAAAATCTCCACATCACATAGTAAGCACGACCGCACACATCAGTCACGACTTGAGTACCTTTCGTGCATGCGTCGTTTATCAATCGTCATTATCTCAGTCCTGACCTTCACTGCTTGCAGTAGCAGTGATTCCAAAGACTCAACCTCAGCCGCCCCCGCAACAGATTCTGCAACAACCGAGGCGCCCACAACTGACGTGCCGGCTGAGACGACTACGACATTGGCAACGCCGACATCAATCGTTGCGCCTTATACAAGTGAGATTTACAGCGACCCCACACACTGGACCTGTCGTCCCGATATGACTGACACATGCGATGACGACACCAGCGTCACCATGATCAACGCTGACGGCTCGACCTCAGTCGAATCCTTTGTTGCCGATCCAAATGCACCCGTTGACTGTTTCTATGCCTACCCAACAGCAAGCGAAGACGCCACCTTGAACTCCGACCTCATCGCTGGTCGTGAAAAAGAAGTTGCCTTCCAACAAGCCGCGCGACTTTCAACTGCTTGTCGCATGTTTGCACCGACGTACCGCAGCGTCACCTTGGCTGGTCTCTTTAACCCAGCGCTTCCAGGCGATAGAACCCAAGCATGGTTGACTCCGTTCGAAGACATTAAGGATGCCTGGAATCATTACCTCGCCAATGACAATCAGGGGCGCGGAGTAATTTTGTTGGGACATTCACAAGGAACCGGACAATTGATTCGACTTCTGAAAGAAGTCATCGATCCGAGCGAAGAACAACGATCAATCTTGATTTCCGCAATCATGTTGGGCGGCGCGGTTGCCGTTCCCGAAGGTGAAGACATCGGTGCAGCGATGCAAAACATTCCTTTGTGTCGAGCGAACGATCAAACCGGTTGCATCATCACGTACGCGTCATTCCGTGACACCGCACCGCCACCGGCCAATGCCTATTTCGGCAAGCCTGGTGGCATGGGGCAGCCCGCACCCGCCGGCGAAATGGCTGGTTGCACCAACCCCGCCGCTTTAAGTGGCGGCAAGGGCATGTTGAAGTCGGCTTTTGAAACAGCCGACTGGGCTTTCACCGACCCCGCACTCGCCGCATCAATCACTACTCCATTTATGGGCTTCCCCGATCTTCTTGAAGCTGAATGTGTCTACGAGAATGGATTCTCATACCTCCAGGTGCACACCAACGCCGACCCCACCGACTCACGTGCTGATGCCTTCAAGGGTGACTTGTCGCCCGAATGGGGAACTCACGCGGTCGACTGGGAACTCGCTGGTCTCAGCATTCTTGATGTGGTTCAAGAAGAAATCGCCGCCTGGGTGACGAGTCACTGACTCTGCCGCCAAGGCGCGGTTCACCTAAGGTACGCACATGCATCACGTTCGTTTTGGTCGTACCGGTCTCAAAGTTTCTCGCCTGTGCCTTGGCACGATGACATTTGGTTATCAGTGCGATGAAGACACGTCATTCGCCATTATGGATGCCGCAGCCGAATCAGGTATCGACTTCATCGATACTGCCGACATGTACCCGCTCGGTGCTCCCCCAGAACTCTTTGGACGCACCGAAGAAATCGTTGGTAAATGGCTCAGGGGTCGTCGCGATGATTTTATTGTTGCCACCAAATGCTTTTTCCCGACTGGCAAGAAGGCTTGGGAAGCAGGCAACTCGCGCCACAACATCATGCGTTCAGTCGATATTTCATTGAAGCGCCTCGGAACCGATCACATTGATTTGTATCAAGTGCATTCATGGGATGCCGAGACTCGCATTGACGAAACTCTGACCGCGATGGACGATCTAGTGAAGTCAGGCAAAGTTCGTTACGTCGGATGCTCAAATGTTTTGGCCTATCAACTTGCTCGCTCGGTTGGTCGCGCCGAAGTACTCGGTGTCAGTGGCTTTGAATGCGTGCAACCGCGTTACAACATGTTGTTTCGCGAAAATGAACGCGAACTTTTGCCGTTATGCGCCGAGGAAAACATCGCCGTCATCCCCTACAACCCTCTTGCTGGCGGATTCTTAAGTGGCAAGCACATGCGCGGCGCACCTACTGAGGGCGGACGCTTCACCCTCGGGTATGCCGCTGGGCGTTACCAAGATAGGTACTGGCACGACCGCATGTTTGACACCGTTGATCAACTTCGTCCCATCGCCGAAGAGGCTGGGGTTTCCATGGCGACCTTGGCCGTGCAGTGGGTACTCGCCAATCCAACGATCACCTCACCAATCATTGGCGCAAGTCGACCCGATCAAATCGCTGATCCCGTCGCTGCTGTCGGTTCACCTATCGATGCCGGAATCAAGGCTCGTATTGACGAATTGACCTACGAATACCGCTTCGGTGACAACGCCCGCTGAATTAATTGCGGTCGGGCGCCCAGTTGCCGTGGAAGCCGAACGGTACTCGTGCGGGCAATGTCACCTGCGCGACGTATCCCCGATCAAAGTCACGTGCATCAATCACAACAAATTCTGTTGAGTCATTCGATCCGTCGTGTACAAATGTCACCAACCAACCATCATCTTCGTCGGTGCCACCAGGTCGAGCGATGAACACTGGCTCGCCAGCTGCTCGCGACACGCCGTGATCAAAGACTTTGCGCTCTCCAGTGACGAGGTCGTGCTTCACAGTTGGCCAATGCATTGAACCTGCATCAATCTGAGCGCAATAGCCATATTGGTATGGCAGACCGGTGAGCGATCCACGATGTCGCGGGAATTCATTCGCCGATGAATCAATTGTGGTGACCGACACTCGCTTGGTGATTGGGTCAATCTCCCAGCGCATGAGTCGCGGTACCGCGTCACCGAATGGACCCAACAAATCGTCACGCATCATGAGGTCGTAAAAGCTCACGTCAAGTACAACCTTGCCGTCGGGCGTGTCGTACGCGTTCATCGGGTGAAATACATAACCCACTGGCACGTCAACCCACACGATGTCTGTTGCGGTGCCTTCCCGTGGCTTCAACCCAACACGATTGCCGTAGTCGGCGTTCCATCTGAATGGGAACCGACCAGCGAAAGCCAGATCAAAGTCGACCAAAACTGGTTGGTCATAAACAACGACGTAACGACCGGTGATTGACATGTCATGCACCATTGACATACCTGGCAACGGAATGTCAACCGTACGAGTCACGCGGCCGTCTTTACCGACGCGCACATATTGCACATGATCCATCCACTCAGCCCACGCATAAACGATCGCATGCATCTCACCGGTTGCCGGATCAATTTTTGGATGCGCGGTGAATGCCCCAGGCAATGTTCCAAAAAAGTCATTGCGCCCAACAGTTTCTAATTCGTAGTTCAATTCAACTGGACATCCACCAGCTTCAACCATCGCCCATGTGCTGCCAGCAAAAGAGCCGACATTGGTATTAGGTCCGAATGGAGAGTTATTCCAGTTTCGTCCCGAGATATCGGGCAAACCTCTTGTTGCATTCACTGCGGTTGATCCGACATACCGATTGCGATACCACTCGGCGCGACCTTCGCGTAAACGAATACCGTGCACCATTCCATCGCCCATAAACCAGTGATGAGTCGCTGGATCAACATCAGTGATCGGGTTCGGTCCGTTGCGCAAGTAGCGACCATTGAGTTCTGGCGGCAGTTCGCCAATGACTTGCAAATCGAAGGCGGTCACCTCTTCAGAAATCGGGCCGTAATTGCCTGAAAGATAGCGATTGTGGGCGACTGCTTCGGAAATTGAAGTCATGCCAGATGTCTAGCCCACCAACTTGACATCGTCAAGTAACACATCTCAGAAAAACACAAAGCCCCACCGTAGTGGGGCTTTTGGTGGGCATGACGGGACTCGAACCCGGGACCTCTACCATGTCAAGGTAGCGCTCTAACCAACTGAGCTACACGCCCAAAAGTAGGACTACCCTACAGCCTGTGCGGGGTCCTCGCCCACCCACGGTCGCCATATTTGCCGTGCATTTGTCCTTAGCGCAAACGCAGCGCTACTTCGTTAGCCATCAGGCGACCAGCACGGGTCAACGTGACCTGCCCGTTGTTCACCAGCACCAATTCGCTCATCAGTTCAAGATCGCCTGCGGAAAATGAATCAACAGGCACACCCTCACGGATACGCAAGGCCAACTGCAGTCCCTCAATTCGTTGAGCATCAAGATCAAGAATTTCGCTTGACGACTCGGCACTTTGCGCAGAGTCAATCAACTCAATAAATCGATCAGGCGTGCGTACATTCCATGAGCGTCGCCCATCGTGGTGCGCGTGAGCAGCACTACCGAAGCCGGCATAGTTACCTTGAAACCAATACATGCGATTGTGTTGGCACTCACGTCCGGGGAGCGACCAGTTAGAGACCTCGTAGTTCTCCATTCCCGCAGCCGTTAACAAATCATCAACGACGTCGTACATTTCAGCTTGAACATCATCATCGGGATGTCGACTGGGGTCGTCAGCAAGTGGAGTTCCGCCTTCAACGGTGAGTCCATAGGCCGAGATATGGGTTGGCTCAAGTTGCAAAACCGATGCAACCGTTGCGGCCCAATCATCAACTGATTCGCCGTGAACTCCATAAATAATGTCCAGATTGATGTCACTGAATCCTGCTTGTCGCGCAAGTTCAACGGATCGCTCAACATTGGCCGGATTATGAGTTCGTCCAAGCGATAAAAGAACATGACTTTGCATTGATTGCACGCCAAAACTCAGGCGGTTGACTCCACCATCACGAAAAACGCGCAACATCTCACTCGTGACGTCATCAGGATTGCATTCGATTGTAATTTCGGCATCACTCGTCGTTGGAATCTGCGAAAGGACTTGTATCAATGCCTCAGGCGGAACTCGTGTAGGCGTTCCACCACCGACAAAAATTGATGTCGCTGTCGGCATACCTTGCGCTACTGCTCGCGATATCTCGGTCGCTAATGAATCAAGATATTTCTCAATGATCTGATCACGATCGGTGAACGTCGCAAAAGCGCAGTAGTCACAACGATGACGACAAAACGGAATATGGACGTATGCGCCGTATCCCGGATTTTCAGCAGTTGCGCGCATTA
>CAIQJP010000133.1 GCA_903872155.1 uncultured Actinomycetes bacterium
GTTGGCAACAGGCGGTACCGCGGCTGCAACTATTCGTTTGGTGGAGAGTCTTGGCGCAAAGGTTGCAGGTTTGGTGTTTTTGATTGAATTGCCAGTGCTCGGTGGCCGGAAACTGATTGATAGTTACAAAATCAATTCAGTATTAAATTTCTGAAATTGATCTAGGCAAGTTTCAAAAAGAGTTTTTCAACTTCTTCAAGAGTAAAACCTTCTTTGCCAGCCTTCTTTGGGTCGGCGAGACATCGCTGCATGCCCACTGACAAAATTTTGAACCCAACTTGATCAAGTGCTGTCGAAGCAGCGGAAACTTGAGCTATGACTTCGCGGCATTCGCGACCCTCCGTGATCATCCTCTGAACGGCTCGTACTTGGCCCTCCACGCGCGCAAGGCGTCGCAAGAGGGCATCTTGGGTGTCTGTGTCTAGGTTCATAGCGACATTCTATACATACCCCCGTGGGTATGTATAGTGTGTATTCATGATCTTCGAACAGTTCTATTTGGAGTGTTTGTCTCAAGCGTCGTACTTAGTGGGTGACGAAAAAACTGGCCGCGCAGTCGTGATTGACCCGCGCCGAGATGTGCAACAATATCTCGATTCAGCCAGTGAACATGGTTTGACGATCGAGCTTGTTCTTGAGACACACTTTCACGCCGACTTTCTGTCGGGTCACCTTGAGATTGCGAAAGCCACTGGAGCGAAGATTGGCTACGGTTCAATAGCGAGCCCAAAGTTTGAGACCAAACTCTTTGCTGATGGAGAGCGCTACAGCCTCGGCGATGTAACGCTAGAGATACGGCACACTCCGGGTCATACTCCAGAGTCGATTTCTGTTGTTGTGTACGAGCATGCAAGTGACACAAACCCTTATGGCGTTCTCACTGGTGACACCCTCTTTATCGGCGATGTAGGTAGGCCAGACCTGCTTGTATCAATCGGCAAGACATCTAACGAAATGGGGCACTTACTTTTTGCTTCGCTACGAGACAAGCTGTTGACGTTGCCAGACAGTACACGCGTATTTCCTGCGCATGGCGCTGGATCGGCTTGTGGAAAGAACTTATCAACTGAAACTATGTCGACAATAGGTGAGCAGCGACAAACGAACTATGCGTTGCAATTCACAAATATTGATCACTTTATTGACGTCGTTACAGAAGGTCAGCCACCAGCACCTGGTTATTTTATTTACGATGCAACTCTCAATAGTCAAGATCGTCCCGTCCTTGATGAACTCGAATTGCCCACTCAATTGAGCATTGATGAAGCGATCAAACTTTCCTGCAATGGCACGGTCATCATTGACACGCGTGATCCTCAGTTGTTTGCTGCCGGTCATATTGTGGGGTCAATAAATGTTGGGTTTGCTGGACGCTATGCAGAGTATGCGGGTGCCGTCGTAACACCGCACGACGATATTGTCATCGTGACCGAAGGTGGGCATGAGCTTGAGGCAAAAATTCGCCTCGCACGTATCGGTTATGACCGAGTAGTCGGCTGGTGCAATGTTGCAGACCTTGAGAAATCCCCACTGTCGGTGCGGCAGGGCTCACGTTTGACGGCTAAAGATTTTGTGGAGCGCCGTGGCACAGTCGTGGGCTTGCAAGTTGTCGATGTACGTAATGAAGGTGAGTTTAAGTTGGGCTTTGTTTCAGGTGCACAAAACATACCTGTTGTGCAATTGCCCAACCGTCTCATTGAGCTTGATGCATCACGTCCAACGGTTGTGTACTGTGCCGGCGGGTATCGCTCATCGATTGCTTCGAGTTTGCTGAAGCGTGCCGGATTTGTGGA
>CAIQJP010000134.1 GCA_903872155.1 uncultured Actinomycetes bacterium
AAGATTGAACCATCAGCTTGTGTGAGAACTGCGGTGCCTTCAGAGTCGCCAGTCCCAAGAGGAATTGAACGCCACCCATTTGAGTCGAAGGTGGTGTCAAGTGAGCCATCGGTGTTGAATCTCGCAACCAAAATCTGGTCAACCCCAGCGATTTCTACTTTGCCAGTGGTCACGATCTTGCCGTCGCTCTGAACAGCGGCGTCATAGAACGTTGACGGCCCACCGAATTCGTGCAATACACGGCCGGCAAAGAATGACTGGTCGCTATCGCCATCAGCAGCCGACACATGGGCAGCAGTTGTCATAGCTACTGAGGCCAACAAAGTGGCTGCAATCGCTGAACGTACAACACGTTGTGTGAATCGAAGTTTCATTTCTCCGCCATTTCGACCAGGGGGCAAGATTTGTCCCTTTGACTGATCGCACCTTAGCCAAACCGCCCTAGCCTTGGGAGCGGCGCCCGGGTGGCGGAATAGGCAGACGCGGGGGGCTTAAACCCCCCTTCCTTACCAAAGGAGTATGGGTTCAAGTCCCATCCCGGGCACCAACACCACCACTTGAGAATTACTTGATCAAGTGGTCAGGCGAGAGTTACCCCGTCAGCGACGACAATGATTTCGTCGTCGGCCGTGAGCGAAAGGGCTTCCGACTTGGCTGGGTTGGTCACAACTTGGCCAGTCGCTGCCACACGATATCCGATTGCTGTTTGACCGACTGCCGAAGCGCTCATCACCACATCACCAAATGTTTGGGCATTTTCAGCGCCATAGTTTGACACGGGTCGAAGTTCAATCGAGCAACGTGAATGGTCGAAGAGGTCGTCAAACACAAGGCCGAGTTCGGCGCGTTCGCTGAGCTGGGCCAGCATCAAGCTGGTTAATTCATCGCTGACCACGAAGTCGTCGACACCAGTTGAATCGGCGAGAGATGTGTTTCGCTGATCTAACAATTCAGCCACGATACGAACTTTGCCAACTTCATCGCTTTGACGTACTTGGTTGAAAGCAATCAATGTCAACAATGTGCGGGCATCGGCATCGGTTTCAGACATTGCATTCCGGTAGCCGAGCACAATGACTTCGTGGAACGACCTTTCGGCCGCACGAGCAGCAACGATTTCTGGTCCACCACTCAATTCGCTGATCTCGAGTGTCACATTGCTGGTGCTCAGTTGATTGCGAAGTTCTGCAACGTTGACTAGCGCCGGGTCAAGCAGAAGCTCAATGGTTGTGCGGCTGTCAAGGAATTCATCAAGTTCCGACAGAACACGCGGACCTAGATCACTCCAACCAGCGACCACGATTCGTCGTGGACGATTATCGATGGCGGTTGGTGTCCCTGCCAAAACATTGCCCTTAATCGGCGAAATAGAGGGAATGAATAGTGAATCGTCTTCGGCCAAAGCAAGAATTTCGTCTCCATCGACGATGACGTAATCACGCGCCGGATTGAGTTCAACAATTGAACCCGTATGCATGACGCCGAATACCGCACATTTTTCAAAACCCATCAGGACTGACTGATACGAATGACCAACGAATTGTTGAAATGGCGCAAAGTAGAGTTCGTCGCCGTCAAAGTCGAGCAATTCACGAAAGACAGTGCTCAGTCCACGTTGACGACAAGCTTGTGCAGTGAGTTCGGCCACGATTTCGTCGGAGCTGACCGCCACAACTTCGTTGCCCAGCAAGTTCTTCAAGGAAGCAGCATTTGAACGATCAGAAATTTCGGCAATGATCGGAAGTTTGGTAGAGGATTGACCTCTTACCGAGCGGATAGCCAACAGCGTTTTGATGGTATTGGTATCGGTTCCGTCGCTCACAACAATCACTGAACGAGCTTTTGAGATGTTGACCATCGAAAGGTCTCCGGCGACCCAAGGTTCACCACGACGTGCCACCAAACGAGTTGTTTTAAAATCGTCAATTGATTCACGAAGCTGTTCTTCAATTTCAGTTTTGTCAACATCGGCCAAGATAACGACTGCAGCCTTCTTGCGACTTTCGTTCGCAAGAATCAATTCGCTGACGATTGATGGGACTCGTGGTGACCAACCAAGAATGATGGTGTGATCGTTTTCTTGAACTGAACTACGTCCTCGTTGTAGTTCATCAACCTTTTGGTCAACGGAGTTGGCAATCAAACCGATCAAGCTGCCAGCGATAAATACTCCGGAAAGGGTGACAAGCAACATGATGAAGCGGGTGGGCCAGCCGCTTTCGCCAGAAAATGTTCCAGGGTCTAAGACGCGGGTCATCGATAACCAGTAGTTCTCAATGAGACCTAACTGGTTTGGCTCTCCGTTGATTCCCTTGAGTTGGAAGATCGTGAGGAACAATGCGGCAATCAAAATGATGATGAGCGTTAATACGGCGAGCCACGCGATGACCACCGAAGTTCCGCGAGACAGTGCGAGGTCGAAGCGATACCGGACCCAACTCAGTTTTGAATTGCTACCTTCTGATGTTTGATCGGTGGGAGAAGATTTTTGCGACATTGTGAGACCTTCCAGAATTTGTCTTTGTTTGAGAGATGTGAAGCTTCACGAAACGCGGTGGATGAGCTTCTGGCACCCCATAGTAGGGAAAATGTTCTTTAAAGATACATTCGGGCCGAATTGCCTCAGATAGTCAACGTGTGCGCCCGCGCTCTGGCTCGGAGCAGGGGTATCATTTCGTCGCTCCAGTGTTAGTTCCACTGGCGTTCCGTGTCCAAGTCGCTCAAAGGAAACCGTTGTGTCCGATCAATCCAAACTGACCCCCCTTCAGGCCGCTGAGGCACGTCGACTGGCAGCTGAACAAGCCAAGGCGAACAAGGTTCCTCAGACCCGCTCTGAAGAAGAGAAGGCCGCTCGCAAAGAACGAGTCAGCAAGGCTAAAGATGCCCTCAGCCGTTCGGTCGGAATCAAGGGTGATCATGTCGCTGGCGCACGTGCCGCGATCAAGACCTACCTGCAACGTCTCAATGAACCGAATCAGCCCGATGATGCCCGCTTTGAAATGTTGATCGAAGCTCCGTTCAAGGCCCCCGAAAAGAAGAAGACCAACGGTCCACGTTTCTAATCTGATTGCGGCGAATCGAGATGCATCTTTCGTCGTTTGTTGAAATGGTTGAATCGGGGTTCGACGATCGTGTTCTTCTTGGTGATCACAACTCCCGGATAACCGGCACAGATTTTGGTTTTCTTGTTCGCCTTGGAGCGACCCAAGTTCACAACAAGTACGCCTCGGTTATGTACGTCGGCGAAAATCATCCGTTACTTCCCATCGCCTTGTTCGCTGCGGCCTGGGCCGGTGTTCCGTTTGTGCCGGTGAATTATCGACTCGAAGATCGTCAGTTGCGCTCATTGATCGAGCGTTATCCGAATTCGTTGGTGCTGACCGATCAATCGACTGCAGCTCGTTTGAAAAGTTTGTCGCCGCTGATTTTTGGTGAATGGCTTCGTGAATTATCAAATATTGATCTCGAAGAAGTCGGGCCAATTGAGCCGGCCGAAAATGATGACGACGTAGCGGTCGTGCTGTTTACGAGTGGTACAACCTCAGAACCAAAGTCAGCATTGTTGCGACATCGCCACCTGATGGCCTATTTGTTGGGCTCCGTTGAATTTGGCAGTGCCGATGATTCAGAAGCAGTGCTGGTTTCGGTGCCGCCGTATCACGTCGCTGGCATTGCCAACATGTTGTCGAATCTCTTTTCAGGTCGTCGGCTGGTCTATTTGACAAGTTTTTCTGCTCAAGAATGGTTGTCAAAGGTTGCTGAAGAAAAAGTAACTCATGCAATGGTTGTACCGACGATGTTGGCGCGCGTTGTTGAAGAACTTGATGGTGAGGTAATGGCCACATCAACATTGCGCACTTTGTCGTACGGGGGAGCGAAAGTTTCAGAACGAGTCATTCGTCAGGCGTTGCAGGCATTCCCGAATAC
>CAIQJP010000135.1 GCA_903872155.1 uncultured Actinomycetes bacterium
GCGCGCGTGTTCGACGGTGAAGATGGTGCGATGGCCGCAATCATGGCCGGTGAAATTCAGCCCAATACTGTGCTTGTCATTCGCTATGAAGGTCCAAAGGGCGGACCAGGTATGCGTGAAATGTTGGCGATCACTGGAGCAATGAAAGGTGCGGGCCGCGGTTACGACTGTGCGCTCATTACTGACGGTCGCTTCAGTGGTGGAACCTGGGGCTTCTGTATTGGACACGTGGCGCCCGAAGCTGTTGATGGTGGACCAATAGCGTTCGTGCGCGATGGCGACAAGATCAAGATTGATGTTGCCAACTTTGGTCTCGACTTATTAGTTGATGAAGCCGAATTGGCTCAGCGTCGTGAAGGCTGGAAGCCGAATCCGCCGCGTTATACGAGTGGTGTGTTGGGCAAGTACGCCAAGTTGGCTCAGGGTGCCGAAAAGGGCGCCATCACTAACCTCATCTAATTCCGCCACTTTGGAATATGGTTGCCGCTACGCGGCAACCATATTCCAAAGTGGCGAGTTATTGCCGCCGGGGTCAGTGGGAACTGAGGCGTTTGCGGGCGATCGCTCGCCAGCCGTTTAAGAACGCACACAAGAACACAGTTGCCACGATGATGAACGCGGTGGCTGTTCCGTCGTCGAAAACGAAGTGGCGTAAGACCATTCCAAGAACGATCGTGGTGAGCCACACGATCGCGCCAGTTCGAAGTTCAATCGGCTTCTTCCATGCCTGCGACGCACTCCAGCCAGCGACTGCAGCAATCAAGAACGGTGCAGCCACATGGAAGATTCCTGAAGCTACTTCACCTTCATCGTGATTCTTGCGACCGATGGCCACGAAGATCACAATGCAGAGCACATCAGCGACTGCAGACCACAAAACAACTTTTGATTTCATGACATCACCCTTTGTTGATTTTTTCAATAGTTACGACTGCGTTGTAATCCGGAATGCGACTGGCATCTTCGTTGATGCCAGCATCAATCAGCACATTGCCCTCGGGCCAGTGCACTTGTACTGATCGTGAAGGCAAGGCAACAATCTTTACTTTCGCGTTCATCGAACCCACATCACTTCGCAAAACAACTTGATCGCCTTCAACGACTTTCAAAGCCTCTGCATCTCGGGCATCGATGTACACCGCATCGCGGGTCGCTCCCGTCAATGGATCAATTTCGTTGAAGATCATCGAATTGAATTGTTTCCCCCGTCGTGTTGACAAGAAAAAGGATCCATGGGGGATTCTCGGGGGAGAGACAGTGAGATTGGTGAACCGTGCTCGACCATTGGGTAGTGGAAACGCGCCGCCTTCACACAAATGTCGGCCGCCATATTGAATCGCATCATGGGTCTTTGACAGGTTTTCAATTCCGGCATACATAGGAACGACTTGTGCAATCTCTGTTCTCAATGCCTTGTTGTCAGTCCATGAGAAATGTGGTTCAAGTGCGGGGTTCATGCGTACCGCGATGTCTGAGAAGATGCGCCATTCACTGCGGGCTTCTCCTGGCGCGGAAACAATCTCGGGGCTAAACGCAATTTGACGTTCGGTTGTGGTGCTGGTGCCTCCACCTTCTTGTTCGTAGCGCGTTGCGGCCGGCAACAAAATCACATCGTCGCCGTCAATGAACATTTGCGACGTGAGCACGATGTCTTGATGAACGCGTAACGGAACTCGTGCCAATGCGGCCTCGACTCGTTTTGGATCGGGCATGACATCTAAGAAATTCGAACCATCCAAATAGAGGACATCAAGTTCATCGCGTTCGGCAGCAAGAACCATTTCGGGTGCAGTGATGCCGGGGGTTGACGGAACTTCAAATCCCCAAAGGTCCGAAAGTTCGCGAGCCGATTCGGCAGAGACCGTTACTCCACCTGGGAAAGCTGTGGAGTACGCCCCCATTTCAGCACCGCCCTGCACGCCGGAGTGTCCACGGATAGGCATGAGCCCTGCACCGTTGCGTCCGACATTTCCGCGAGCAAGAGCGACATTCACAATTGCTTGTACGCCCTCGACGCCGTAACGATGTTGGGTGATGCCCATGCTCCAAATCAAGACAGCACTCTTTGAAGTCGCGTAAAGGTCGGCGAGTGCATTGAGTGTTGCGTGTTCAATTCCGGCATCAACTAAAAGTTCATTTACATCGAGCGTTGCTAAGTGTTGTGTTAGTTCGGTCCAGCCAGAAGTGTGTTGCTCAATAAACTCGCGATCAATCGCATCACGTTCAAGCAAAACTTTGAGCAACGCGTTGGCAAGTGCCACATCACCTTCGGGGCGAACAGGTATATGAACGTCGCATAATTTTGTTCCAAATAAAAGCGACTCGGGTTTTGACGGAACCCAGTATCGCTCAAGGCCTGGTTCGAGATATGGGTTAATGACAACGACTTTGGCGCCGTTCTTTTTGGCCTCATAGAGATACTTCGTGAATACCGGTTGATTGTTGGCAACATTGGCGCCCCACAGAACAACCACATCTGTTTCAAGAACATCCTGCAAACTGCATGTACTCGCTGCAACTCCGATTGTTGATTTCAAACCGATGGTCGAGGGTGCATGACACGTTCGTGCGGCCGAATCGATATTGGCAATGCCCATTGCGCGAGCAGCTTTCCCGGCCACGTAATACGACTCGTTGGTTAGTCCACGACTTGTGAGATAAATCGCGGTGCGATCTCCACCAGCAGCACGAATACTCAGACCGACTGCGTCGAGGGCATCATCCCAAGAAATGCGGGTAAATCCTTTGTCGCCACGACGTCGACGCATGGGGTAGGCAAGTCGTCCCATTTCACGAAGTTCAGTGCCAGTGCGATTGCGAAGCCATGAGATGTCGCTCAGTACCGAATGATCAAAAGCCGGGGCGCAGTTCACCTCAAGTAATTTCAAACGCGTGGTGCACAAATGGATTCCGTCAAGAGTCCAGTCGTGTAATCCGGCAACGCCGAGCGCGCAACCATCGCACACACCTTCATTCAGTATCTTCCACGCTCGTTTTGGAGTGCGTCGAACATTAACCGCAACGCGCGCCATCTCACCGAGATGATTTGGTTTGGTATGGCCGATGCCGTTTGGCGACAGGCTCACCCAAGATTTTGGATTCCAGAGGCGACGCGCCACTGGAGGATCAAATTTCTTCGTAGTACTCGCGGCCGAGATGGGTGATGACGTCTTCGCCCATCATCCAACGCAACGTGTTCTTCAACTTGGTGAGCTGAATGAACAAGTCATGCTCGGGGTAGAGACCAGGTGCAACCTGTGGGCTCTTGTAATAGAAACTCAACCACTCTTGAATACCACCCATGCCAGCGCGCTGTGCAAGGTCGCTCAACAAGATGAGGTCAAGTGCGAGCGGTGCAGCAAGGATCGAGTCGCGACACAAGAAGTTGACTTTGATCTGCATGGGGTAACCCAACCAACCAGTGATGTCAATGTTGTCCCAACCCTCTTTGGCATCGCCACGGGGAGGGTAGTAGTTGATGGACACTTTGTGGAAGACATTTCCGTACAACTCGGGGTACTTCGCAGGCTGCAAAATATCTTCAAGCACACCGAGCTTTGATTCTTCTTTGGTCTTGAAATTCTCAGGTGCATCAAGCACTTCGCCGTCACGGTTGCCGAGAATATTGGTGCTGTACCAACCCGACAAACCGAGCATGCGAGCCTTCAGCATTGGTGCCAAAACAGTCTTCATAAGTGTTTGGCCGGTCTTGAAGTCTTTTCCAGAAATCGGAATGTTCTTTTCGGTAGCGAACTGACGCAATACCGGAGCATCTACAGCCAAGTTAGGTGCGCCGTTGTTGAACGGTACGCCTTCAAGCAATGCGGCGTAGGCATACAACTGACACGGCGAAACTGTTTCGTCGTTGGCATCAATGGCTTTCTCAAATGACTCGAGATCCATATGAGCTTTGCCTGGCTCGATGAAAATTTCTGTACTTGCGCACCAAATCATGACAACGCGATCAACTTGCTTCTCTTCTTTGAAGCGATTGATGTCTTCGCGAATTGCGTTGAGCATGCCGCGCTTGCTGCTAATGGGCTTGATGTGTTCGCCGTCAAGATTGCGCGCGTACTTGCGTTCGAACGCTGCTTGCATTGGGCGAATCTCGCGTAACGCATCGCTGATTGCTTCGATGTGCTTACCGCTTTCAAGTACTCCGGCGCGGCTCGCAGAAACATATGCATCGTCGGGGTACACATCCCATGCGCCCCACACGATGTCATCGAGCGTTGCTAAAGGAACAAAATCTTTGATGAGTGGTGAACGGTCTTCGGTGCGCTTGCCGAGGCGAATGGTGCCCATCTGGGTGAGCGAACCAATGGGTGAACCGAGGCCACGCTTGGTGAGTTCGACGCCAGCAATAAGTGTTGAAGCCACTGCGCCGAGACCAACCGTAAGGACGCCGAGGCGACCGGTAGCCGGAGCAACAATGGGGGACGGAGGAGTAGACATTCCATCAGGCTAGGCGGTCATGACGTGACCTAGCATGACTTCTATGAATGATCTCCTGAACTCGGGCGGAGACGAGCGCACGCCAGGCGGGGCAATCCTGATGGACGGCAATCGTTTGCGGGACGAAATCGTTGCGGCACTGGCGCAGACGATTACTGCCGCTGGGTCTCCGCCAGTGTGCTTAGCGACAGTTTTGGTCGGTGACGATGCTCCGAGTCAGCGTTATGTGCGAAATAAGCATGTCCAAGCGGGTAAGGCCGGAATGCAAAGCCGTAACGAGATTTTGCCGGCCGATGCTGGGCAGGCTCAGGTGGAAGATGTTGTTGGTCAGTTGGCGAATGATCCCAGCGTGCACGGGATTTTGGTGCAGAGTCCGCTGCCAAACGGCTATGACGAAGAGAAGGTTTTGTCGCTCATTCCGGCTGACAAAGATGTGGACGGCTTGACCTCTCAATCCATGGGTCGTCTTGTCCGTGGATTGCCCGGTCTCGTGGGATGTACCCCATTGGGCGTGATTCGTCTCTTAGAGCGATACGGCGTAGCAACCAGTGGTAAACGCGCAGTGGTAATTGGTCGGTCAACTTTGGTGGGCTTGCCGTTGTCGTTGTTGTTGGCTCGTAAAGGAATTGATGCAACGGTGACGATTGCCCACAGTCGCACTGCCGATCTCATTGATGTATGTCGCAACGCCGACATTGTCGTTGGGGCGGTGGGACAGGCGCATTTGATAACCGCGGCTCATATCAAGCCCGGCGCGGCCGTCATCGACGTCGGCATTTCACGTACCGAAGCCGGAATCGTTGGAGATGTCGACTTTGCTGCGGTACAGGCGGTGGCTGGGGCGATTACGCCGATGCCAGGCGGAACGGGGCCGATGACGATTGCTTGTCTTCTCGAGAACACTCTGTCGGCCGCTCGGCTACAGGGGGCGTTCCCCGTCTGACGTTGATTCTTGTCGTAAATCGAGAATTTGAGGCCGTTAGGTTGTCGTTATTAGGGCCGAGATGGCACACTTGTGAGCGATGAACGCCAACTTGACTCCTAAGACCTCGGTCCTAGCTGCCTCGTTCGCGCTCGTAGTAGTAATTATCTGACGCATTCGATCACTCGAATGCGTCGTACGGCCTCCCAGATGGGGGGCCATTTCGTTTTCGGGACTCGAACCTACAAGACATAGGAACCGACATGACAGAACAGATCACTGGTGCTCAAGCGCTGATTCGGGCTCTCGAGCTTGAAAACGTTGACACCATCTTTGGTTTGCCGGGCGGATGTATTCTGCCGGCCTACGACCCGCTGCTCGACAGCCATATTCGCCACATCCTCGTACGCCACGAACAGGGCGCGGGGCACATGGCTGAGGGCTACGCCCACGTGACTGGTCGTCCCGGTGTCGCTTTGGTGACTTCTGGTCCCGCCGCCACCAACATGGTGACCCCATTGTGTGACGCCTATATGGACTCAATTCCGATGATCTGTATCACGGGTCAGGTTCCGACATCGGCCATTGGTACTGATGCGTTCCAAGAGTGCGACACCGTTGGCATTACGCGCAGCGTCACCAAGCACAACGAACTAGTTATGTCAGCCGATGAGATTCCGTTGATCGTTCGTCAGGCTTTCCATATCGCGACGACTGGTCGCCCTGGTCCGGTTTTGATTGACGTCCCGAAGGACTGTCTGCAAAACATGATGACGTGGCATTGGCCCACCGACGAAGAGGTTCTGGAAAGTCTTCCCGGTTACAAGCCCAACACCAAGGGTCACTCGCGCATGATCAAAGAAGCAGCGCGCCTGATTCTTGATTCAAAGCAACCCGTTCTCTATGTCGGTGGTGGCGTGTTGAAGGCGCGCGCAGCAGATACGTTGCGCGAACTCGCAGAACTCATTAACACTCCTGTCGTCACGACGTTGATGGCTCGCGGTGCATTCCCCGATAGCCACCCGTTGTGTCTTGGTATGCCAGGTATGCACGGCAACGCAACTGCAATTACTGCAATGCAGAAGAGTGATCTGTTGATCAACCTCGGAGCGCGCTTCGACGACCGCATCACCGGCAAAGTCAGCACATTTGCTCCCGATGCCAAGATCATTCACGTTGACATCGACCCAGCCGAACAGGGCAAGGTTCGTCGTCCCGATGTTCCGATCGTTGGCGACTGTCGTCTC
Source organism: uncultured Actinomycetes bacterium (assembly GCA_903872155.1). Lineage (GTDB taxonomy): Bacteria > Actinomycetota > Acidimicrobiia > Acidimicrobiales > Ilumatobacteraceae > Casp-actino8. The sequence continues at coordinate 6,625 of CAIQJP010000135.1, forward strand.
GTGATCGAAGAACTTGTCAAGACCATCAAAGAGATGTTGGCTAACGGAGAAGTTCAAGCCGACATTTCAGCATGGAAGAGTCGCGTCAGCGGATGGCAAGAACAGTTCCCGATGTACTACTCGCCAAACGAACCAGGCGAAGCTTTGAAACCGCAGTTTTGCTTGGAAAAACTGCATGAATTGGCTCCTGCCGGAACCATCTTGTGTTCAGGCGTTGGTCAGCACCAAATGTTCTCTTCGCAGTTCTGGAAATTTGAAGAGCCGTACACCTGGGTCAACTCTGGTGGACTCGGAACAATGGGCTTCTCCATTCCGGCAGCTATTGGCGCCAAGGTCGCACGTCCAGATCGCACGGTGTGGGCAGTTGACGGTGACGGTTGTTTCCAGATGACTGCACAAGAACTGGTGACTGCAAGCGTCGAAAGAATCCCGATCAAGGTTGCAGTTTTGAATAACTCATATCTCGGCATGGTTCGTCAGTGGCAAGAAATGTTCTACGACGAGCGTTATAGCGAGGTGTACTTGTCGCCAGAACTTCCCGACTTTGTGAAGTGGGCAGAAGCGATGGGTTGCGTGGGCATTCGCGTTGAGAGCCCTGAAGAAGTTGAACCTGCTATTGCGTTAGCAAACAGCATCAATGATCGTTCAGTTGTTGTTGAGTTCCGTGTTGACGCCGGCGAAAAAGTTTTCCCGATGGTCCCTGCAGGCTTTGGCAACGACGATGTTCTCTTGCATCCGAATCAAAATGATCGAAGGGAGTTCTTGCGATGAGCATGACACCGAACACCACATCAATGCCGTCGCATCACATCTTGTCGGTGCTTGTGCAAAACCGTGCCGGAGTCTTGGCTCGTGTTTCTGGCCTGTTCGCTCGACGTGGCTACAACATCTTCAGCCTGGCTGTCGCCCCGACCGAAGATCCCGAATTTTCGCGGATCACGATCGTTGTCGATGTCGAGTCTGCGCCGCTCGAACAGATTGTGAAGCAACTGTTCAAGCTCATTGACGTCGTCAAAATCAGCGAACTCGACCCCCGCCGCTCGGTGGAGCGTGAACTCATGATGGCCACCGTTCGGGTGGCCTCAGAGGACCGTGGGCAGGTCGTTGAACTGGCAAATATCTTCGAAGGCAAAATTTTGGCCGTAGGAACTGAGGCCATAACGGTGTCTTTGGAGGGAAGTCCCGACAAACTTGATGACTTCGAGGAACTTCTTCGTGGTTACGGGATTGTTGAACTTCAACGGACCGGCCGTGTGGCGCTTCCGAAACTCGACAAAGAGGCGCGTACGCGTCCTCACAAAAATGGAAAGGCAAGTTGACCAATGGCAGCAAAGTTGTATTACGACGGTGACTGTGACGTTTCGATTATCAAGAACCGCAAGGTTGCGATCATCGGTTACGGATCACAGGGACACGCTCACGCTCTGAACTTGAAAGAGAGTGGAGTGCCCGTAGTGGTCGGTCTGCGCGAGGGTTCCTCGTCAGCAGCCAAGGCCGAGGCCGCTGGTCTCACGGTGAAGAGCATTTCTGAAGCAGCCAAGTGGGCTGACGTCATCATGCTCACCATGCCCGACACCGAGCAGAAGGCCACATACGACGCTGACATCAAGCGTTATATGAAGGCTGGCAAGGCGTTGGCATTCGCTCACGGATTCAACATTCGTTTCAAGCGCATTCGTCCGCCAAAGGGCGTCGACATCATCATGATCGCCCCGAAGGGTCCTGGTCACTTGGTGCGTCGTACGTACACCGAAGGCGGCGGAGTTCCGTGCTTGATCGCGGTTGAACAAGACGCAACTGGCAATGCCAAGAGCGTTGCGTTGTCATACGCATCAGCAATTGGTGGCGGCCGCGCTGGCATCATCGAAACCACATTCAGCGAAGAGACCGAAACCGACTTGTTCGGTGAGCAGGTCGTGTTGTGTGGCGGACTCACCTCATTGGTGCAGGCCGGATTCGAAACGCTCGTTGAAGCTGGCTACCAGCCTGAGATGGCGTATTTCGAGTGCTTGCACGAAGTGAAGCTCATTGTTGACCTCATGTACGAAGAGGGCATCGCTGGAATGCGTTACAGCATCAGTGACACCGCTGAGTACGGCGACGTGACCCGTGGACCACGCATCGTGACCCCGGCGACCAAGAAGATGATGCAGAAGATCCTCAAGGAAATTCAGTCCGGCAAGTTTGCCAAGGAATGGATTGCCGAGAGCGAAAGCGGACGCAACAACTTCAATGCCCTGCGCAAGGCCGGAGCCGACCACCAAATCGAGTCAGTGGGCAAGAACCTGCGCTCGATGATGCCGTGGATCTCAGCCGGTAAGCAGAAGGTAAGCGAAGCCTCAGGCGGCTGAGCTGTTCTTAGCCAAAAATTTAGTAAAAATCTAATTCCGACTTGTTAGGTCGGGAATTGACCGTTAGCGTGCCCTCCTGAGTTACTAACCAGGAGGGCACGACTATGTCAGCAGCAGAGTGGGGTTTTGAAACCCGTCAGATTCACATCGGTGGAGAACCCGATCCGACGACCGGCGCTCGTGCCGTTCCGATTTACCAGACCACCAGTTACGAATTCCGTGACGCACAGCATGCGGCCAATCTTTTTGCCCTTGCTGAAGTGGGAAACATCTACACGCGCATTATGAACCCCACGCAGTTGGCTGTTGAGTCACGCGTGAACTCACTTGAAGGTGGCGTGACAACGGCAATCGGTTTGCCCGGCACGCTCGTTGTGAGTTCTGGTCAAGCTGCCGAGACCTTGGCGATTCTTACTTTGGCTGAAGCTGGCGATCACATCGTTGCTTCACCGTCGTTGTACGGCGGTACGTACAACTTGTTGCACTACACACTTCCCAAGATGGGCATTGCCGTTTCGTTCGTTGACGATCCGCATGATCTCGCTCAGTGGAAGGCTGCCGTTCGTCCGAACACTAAGGCGTTCTACGGTGAAGTTTTAGCTAACCCACGTAACGATGTGTTCGACATCGAAGGTGTTTCAAAGGTTGCCCACGAAGCTGGCGTTCCTTTGATCGTTGACAACACTGTCCCGACCGCTTACGGAATTCGTCCGCTCGAGTGGGGTGCCGACATCGTTGTGCAGTCACTCACCAAGTTCGTTGGTGGACACGGAACTTCGGTCGCCGGCTCAATCACCGACGGCGGCAAGTTTGACTTCTCGGCGTCGGGTCGTTTCCCGAATTTCACCGAGCCCGACCCCAGCTACCACGGCTTGGCATACTGGCCCGCACTTGGTGCTGGCTCGTACATCTTGAAGGCTCGCGTGCAGTTGTTGCGTGACCTCGGTATGGCGGTGTCGCCGTTCAATGCGTTCTTGTTGTTGCAGGGTCTCGAAACCTTGTCGCTGCGTATGGAGCGTCACTGGAGCAATGCGCACGCCGTTGCGGAGTTCCTTGACAAGCACCCGCAAGTTGAAAGTGTCAACTACGCCGGCTTAACAAGCAGCCCATGGCATGACCGGGCCAAGAAGTACTTCGGTGGCCGTGGCTACGGTTCGGTTTTGGCGTTCAACATCAAGGGTGGACGTGAAGCTGGCGAAAAGTTTGTTGCTGGTCTGCAATTGCACAGCCATGTTGCCAACATTGGTGACGTGCGCAGCTTGGTGATCCAGCCGTCAACAACGACGCACAGCCAGTTGACTGCTGAAGAGCAGGTCGCTTCTGGCGTGAACCCGGGTCTCGTGCGTTTGAGCGTGGGTCTTGAGTCGATCAAGGACATCTTGGCCGACCTCGAAGCCGGATTCGCCGCCGCAAAGTAACTGTTCGTTTTTCGCCACTTTGGAATGTAATTGCCGCCTAGCGGTAGGCATATTCCAAAGTGGCGGAAATGGGTATGGAGTTAGTCGGGGCGGTTGTCGTCGAGGAACTTCTGGAACTCGGCTGCCAAATCGTCGCCCGACGGGATCAACTCTTCGGCTCGCCGATCAAATTCAAGCTCGAGCATCTGCACGTATCGCAACGCTCGATCGTCTTCAGATACGGCGTCATCGTGAAGTGATCGCCAGCGTTCCATCTCTTCTTCTAATTCACCGTGTCGTGTTGGTACGCCCAGCACATGCTCGAGTTGGCGCAACAACGCTGCTGATGCTTGCGGATGTTCGGCATTGCCCAAATAGTGGGGGACGCCAACTCGTAGTGAAATCGCCGGCAACTCTTCCCGTTCAAATTCGGTCTGCATCACACCAACGACACCAGTGATTCCTTGATACGACGGTCGCGACAATCCGAGCGTGCGCGCTAACTGCGGGTCGACCGTGCTGCCAACTACAAAGGGCGTACGTGTATGTGGGACCGTGTCGGCCGATGCACCAACCGTCACGATTGCTTCGCACCCAAGGCGCGAATATGCGGCGACGACGCAACGTACAAAGGTGTGCCAACGAATATGGGGCTCAACACCAGACATCACGACGATGTCGCGTGAGAACTCGGGAAAACGCAGCGCAATGATTTCGTTGGTGGGCCACTCAATAACTCGCTCGTCGTCTTCATCGAGGCGAATTTCGGGCCGAATTTGTGTGAAGTCGTAAAATGGGTCGCTATCAATCGACGCGACTACCTCGGCGGCGTTGTGTTGAATCAGATGTTCAATCGCCGCAGTTGCAACTCCAGCGGCATCAAACCAACCGGTGAGTGCCAAAACCATGACGGGGCGGCGCAGCGGTGCTGACAATCCTTCCCACATCAAGACATCGGCGACTTCCATTCCTAGAGTCTCACCCGCGCAATGCCTCAACCACAACGTCAATGCAGGCAGTCAATGCCTGAACATCTTCAGGATCGATCGCTGGGAACATGCCAACTCGCAACTGATTGCGCCCAAGCTTGCGGTAACTGTCGGTATCGACGACCCCATTGGCCCTCAGGGCTGCACAAATATCGTTTGCGTCGACTCCGCCGTCGGCTGGCGACGCGATATCGATTGTGCCGACGACCTGCGAACGCTGTGCCGGGTTGCTGACAAAGGGACTTGCCCAGGCGCGAGATTCGGCCCATGAATACAAGGTTGACGAAGACTTGGCGGAGCGGGCGTTGCATGCGCTCAACCCGCCAATTTCGTTCATCCACTTCACTTGCGCATCAAGCATGACCAAAGTGCCAAGTGCCGGAGTGTTGTA
>CAIQJP010000136.1 GCA_903872155.1 uncultured Actinomycetes bacterium
AAACCAGGATTGACCGTCATCACCAGCACCATGTCAACCAAATCAAGAACATGTTCAATGTCGCTCACGGGCGTGTGCGGGTTTAACGCAACGGCGGCGTTGGCCCCCATCGAGTTGATATTGCCCAACGTGCGATGCAAATGCGGGCAAGCCTCGGCATGAACAATGAGACGACTGCAACCGGCGTCGACATAGCGCTGAGCCAAGACATCGGGAGTGAGTACCATCAGGTGGGCCTCAAAAGGCTTGTTGGTGTATTTGCGGGCCGAGGCGATGACGTCGGGTCCAAAGGTGAGGTTGGGAACGAACTGTCCGTCCATGACGTCCCACTGGAAGAGATCAACGCCAGCGGCATCGAGGGCCTCAACTTCGGCTCCGAGCTTCGAAAAATCGCAGGGCAAGACGGATGGGGAGATCATGATCGGCAAGGACACGTCAACACGCTAGTCGGCTCTAGCCTGCGAGGGGTATGACGAAGCGCCCGATCCGTAAATCTGGCTCACGACCACTCCCAAATTTCGAAGTTCAAGTACGCATCGAAAAGGTGGTGGCTGAGGGCGACGGCTTTGGTCGTCTGCAAGATGGGCGGGTCATTTTTGTTGAGGGTGGTTTGCCAGGCGAACTGGTGGTTGCCAAAGTACTTAAGCAATCCAAGGACTACGCCAGAGGTGTCGTGACCGAGGTGCTTGAAGCAAGCGAGCAGCGAGTTCAGCCTCCGTGCGAATACGTTGCCCAAGGCTGTGGTGGTTGCGATCTGCAACATGCATCAGTGAACCTCCAACGACAGATCAAGTTCGACATTGTGCGCGAGTCGTTGATTCGGTTGGGAAAAACTGTTAATCCCGACGTTCGACTCTATGAATCTGGTGAATTGCCAGTTGTCGCGGCCCGCACCACGTTGCGCGTGGCCAGTGCTTCTCAAGGAGTCGGGTTCCGTCAGCGCCGTAGTCATGATGTCGTGCCCATCGAGCGTTGTCTCGTTGCGCATCCATCGTTGAATGAGTTGTTACCAAAGATGCGTCTTGACGGTGCTGAAGAATGTGTCGTGCGGGTTGGCGTTGCGAGTGGTGAACGAATGGCGTGGGCTGAACCGGCTGATTCGGTGAGTGGACTACCAAGCGATGTAGGTCTTAATTCTGATGCAGTGGTGCATGAATCTATTTCGGGCCAAACGTTTCAGATTTCGGCGTCGTCATTTTTTCAATCATCACCGCCAGCCGCAACGGCTTTGGTTGAAGCAACTCGACGTGCGCTGGGTGATGTCGATTCTTGGGGCGAAGGTCCGGTGGTTGATGCGTATTGCGGTGTCGGACTCTTCGCGACCACCGTTTTCCCCGCAGATCGGCATGTGATTGCGATCGAATCAAACCCGTCGGCGTGCGCAGATGCGCGAGTGAACGTGGCAGGTCGCGATATCGAAATTGTGCAGGTGCCGGTTGAAGAATGGCAGTCAGTTGAAGCTGCCGTCGTTGTGGCGGACCCGGCACGAGATGGGTTGCGGGCTGGTGGTGTGCAAGTACTCACCGCAACCAAAGCGTCGGTGATTGTTCTTATTTCGTGCGACCCCGCGTCGCTTGGCCGAGACGCGCGACTACTAAATGAAAAGAATTATCGCTTGGAGTACAGCGAGGTTCTCGATCTCTTTCCCCATACGCATCATGTTGAGGTTGTGAGTCGCTTTGTTCGAGATGAAAGTATGGAACTTCTATGAAGCCCGTGTTATCTGCCGAAGTTGCAGCCGCTATTGCTGATGGTCGTCCAGTGGTTGCAATGGAATCCACGATTTATTCGCATCTCGGATTGCCATCGCCGGCAAACCGCGAAGCGCTTGATCGTTGTAGCGCTGCGATTCGCAACGGAGGCTGTGTCCCTGCAGTCACGGCAATTCTTGATGGCGTCGTACGACTCGGTCTCACCGATGCCGAACACGAACGGATTCTTGGGCCGGCACGCAAAGTTGCTGAACGCGATATTGCAGTAGCCGTTGCACAAAAGTGGGATTTTGGAGCAACAACTGTTTCAGCGGCAGTTTCGATTGCAGCGGCCGGGGGAGTCAGTGTTTTTGCAACTGGTGGTATTGGCGGTGTGCATCGCGGTGCAGAACTCACCGGAGATATTTCGGCCGACCTTGATGCGATTGCGTCCTATCCCGTCGTCACAGTTTCGGCAGGAGCAAAAGCATTTCTCGATTTGCCCCGAACGCTTGAATATTTTGAAACCATCGGTGTGCCAGTTCTTGGTTGGAAACATGAATGGTTTCCGGCGTTTTATACGCGTTCATCGGGTTTGAAAGTTCCACATCAGGTGCAATCGGCTTCTGAAGTTGCGGACATTTTGTTGCACCGCTCACGGGCGAATACAGGAGTTTTGTTAACTGTGCCGATTCCGGTTGAAGCCGAACTTGATGCAGTGCAACTAGATTCTGTGTTGGCACAAGCGTTACTCGATTGCGAGGCTGCTGGAATTAGCGGAGCGGCAGTGACGCCATTTGTGCTTGGTCGAATTGGTCAAGCCACCGAAGGACGAAGTGTTCCGGCAAATCTTGCACTGGCCGAAAACAACGCGCGAGTAGCGGCCGAAGTTGCTGTCGCCATCGCCACCAGATAGCGCCAAATAATGGTGCACCCCCTGGGATTCGAACCCAGAACCAATGGATTAAGAGTCCACTGCTCTGCCATTGAGCTAGAGGTGCGCAACGCGAAGAAGCAGTGTAGATCAACCAACACTTCGGCCGAGGTATCTGACCGGTTTTTGGACTGGCTAACCAGCGACTTCGTATGTTTTGGGTGAGCGAGGGGTCTCGAACCCCCGGCCTTCAGTACCACAAACTGACGCTCTAACCAACTGAGCTACGCCCACCATGTGACCCATTCATTCTGCCATATCGAACGCCAAATCGCACCGTTCATTCACCCGAAACTCAGGTGTTACGGTCCGACGGTTTTCGGTGTTAGGGTTGCTTTAACCGTAAAAGGGGTGTTTAACCGTGTCCTCCACGGAATCTGCAGTTACCAATGCTCACAGCCTTAGCTGGAGAGCGAAGGAAATCACTCGACGTGAGATCGCGCTGTACGCACAGCGAACTCAAGGCTCGCAAAAAGCAACAGAGCGAGCCAGGGTTGTTATGCCACTCGGAGTGCCGTCAAGTTTTCAGGCGTACGATCCGCATCCGATCGTCGTCAAGGCTGCGCGCGGTGCCTCGATGTGGGATGTTGACGACAACGAATACGTTGACTACGACATGGGCTTTGGTGCGCTCTTTAGCGGCCACATCAACCCGGTTGTACGTCGCGCTGTCGACGATCAACTCGACAACGGCACATTGTTTGTGACGCCATGTGAGCTCAATGCCGACGTCGCCGAACTTTTAGGTGAACGTTACGGCTTGCCAATGTGGCGCTTCACCAACTCTGGAACCGAAGCAACCATGGACGCCATTCGTGTAGCCCGTGGTGCGACAGGTCGCGAAAAGATTGTCAAGGTTGAAGGCGGCTATCACGGCCATCACGACGAAGTCATGATTTCCATGAAGCCGTCACTTGACGTGGCTGGTCCAGCTGATCGACCGAATTCAGTGCCGGCAACCGCAGGCGTAACTCGTGCAGTTCTTGGTGACACCATTGTGATTCCGTACAACGATGCTGAAGCGCTTGAACGAGTGCTCCGTAACGAAGACGTGGCTTGTTTCATTGTTGAGCCCGTGATGGAAAACATTGGTATCTGTTTGCCTGATGAGGGTTATTTGCAAGATGTACGCGAGATCACCTCACGCTACGGAACCTTGTTGATTTTTGATGAAGTGAAAACCGGTATCACCGCCGGTTGGGGAGGCGCGACAGGTGCACTTGGCGTCACACCAGAC
>CAIQJP010000137.1 GCA_903872155.1 uncultured Actinomycetes bacterium
CCAGCACATCCCGATCGCCATCAATGGTTGATCGAACTCATGGAGGGCGTCGAAGACATTCCTGGCGCAGCCATGACTGACGGAATTGAATGGCAATGGGAAAGCTTTCCGGAATATCTCGATTCAGTGGACAATCGAAATTATGTGATCGATGTCGGAACTCAGATTGCGCACGGCGCACTTCGTGCGTACGTCATGGGACAACGTGGAGCTGACAACGAACCAGCTAACGCTGACGACTGCATCAATATGGCTCGCTTAGTTGAAGAAGCACTGCGCGCTGGTGCACTTGGTTTTTCGACAAGTCGCACACCGTTGCACAAGTCAAAGAGTGGCGAACTTGTTCCTGGCACAATGGTTGATCCTGCCGAGTTGTATGCCATCGCCGACGCGATGTCTCGAGTTGGGCACGGCAATTTTCAGTTTTCGCCCGAACATGTGCGAGTGCCTCTTGAAGAGTGGCCGTGGATGCGCGAACTCGCACAACGATCTGGTCGGCCCGTCAGCGTGAACCTCAGCCAAACTGATCAATCTCCTGATTTGTGGCGTTCAGTACTTGAGCTACTCACTCAAGCGCACAATGACGGCATCCCGATTTACACACAAGTTGCGGGTCGCTCAATTGGCATCATGTATTGCTTACAAGGAAGCGCCCATCCCCTTCTCTTCCATCCGGCCTATGCCGAAATACAAAACCTGCCGATGACCGAGCGCCTAATTGCACTCAGGGATCCTGCACGACGCGAACGACTTCTCAACGAAATTCCCAATGACGGTGGACTCTTCCAAAAGATCGTTTTTGACAAATTAGACGGCATGTGGATCGTTGATGGTGCAAACATTGATTACGAACCGAGCCGTGAAGACTCAATCGGTGGATTAGCCCGTCGAACCGGAGCCAACCCGATGCAGTTGATTGTCGATCAATTGTGCAGCGACAACGGCAACGGCATGATCTACGCGCCTTTCTTCAACTACTCATACGGCGACCTCTCAATGGCGTATGAAGCTCATCGTCATCCCCACACCCGTATGGGCCTATCTGACGCTGGAGCACACTGCGGAGCAATCTGTGACGGCGGTATGCCCACATTTATGTTGACGCACTGGACGCGAGACCGCACTCGTGGGCCACGTCTTCCGCTCGAATTCATTGTTCATCGTCAGACTCGCCAAACAGCCGAGTTTTACGGATTACACGATCGTGGATTGATCGCTCCCGGAATGCGCGCCGATATCAACATCATCGATTACGACAATCTTGGGTTTGATGTGCCGCGCATGGCCTACGACCTTCCCGCGAATGGCCGACGTTTGGTGCAACACGGACAGGGATACAAAGCAACATTTGTCGCGGGCGTTCAAACAGTTGAAAACGATACTTTTACGGGCGAATTACCCGGTCGACTCGTTCGAGGACCTCAGCGATAAAAAGGATTTTCGCCCGACTGGTGATCGGTCATGTCACGAACTCGCTGAATTCCTTCAACTTTTTCTACGAGGGTGGTTTGGACACCTTCGAGCATCGTGACTTTACTCATCGAACAACCGTGGCAACCGCCACCCATGGTGAGATACGCGGTGCCGGCTTCGTCATGTCCGGCGAATGTCACGAAACCGCCGTGCGCTGCAAGTGCTGGGTTGACTTCAGTTGCGACGATTGCTTCGATTTCTGCTGACAACGCGTCATCATTCACCAAGCCCTCGATCATCGGAACTGACGGCTTATTTGGATTTCGAATCACCAATCCGCCAGTTGATGAGTAGTCAAGAATTGCTCCTTCGAGCAGTTCGACATCTTTGGCCGGAATGATGACTTTCATTCCACTATGAGTGCGCACCTCGTCAGTGAAAGCAGCCTTACGAAACTCATCAAGTGACAAGTCGTATTTGAACTCTTCACCAGGTCCACTCACAATTTCAAGACGCAAACCAAGTGAAGCAGCATCTTCTTCTGAGTCACGTAATTTCACGAGTTCGGCCAAAGCATCATCGGTAATTGTGATGATGCTGCTGATTTCGGTGGTGGTTTGGGGGGCGAGTGGGCTCACGTTTCAGAGGCTACCCGTGTCGTCGTAGACCTTGTCTGATTGAGGTCACAAAACCCCGCCGTCCTTCACTTTTTGGGGGCTACCTAGGCCCTCCGCCATCGCATTCAATACGTTGACCAGTGACGTATCCCGCCCCCTCGCTGCACAACCACAACACCACGTTGGCAACGTCGAGAGGTTGGCACACCCGACCAAAAGGCGACCCCTGATCGAGACTGCGCAGATCTTCCATTTCGCGCTTGCCCGTCATTGCTCGTGCCAAGCGAAGGCCCATATCGGTTTCAACTAAACCTGGCGCCACGATGTTGCAATGAATTCCGTATTGACGCTCTTCTTTCGCCAAAGTCATTGCCAAGGCTTCCATCGCTGCTTTGCCCATACTGTATGGCGCGCCATTAGCGGTCATATGCGAAGTAGCAACCGACGAAATCATGACAATGTCACCACGATCACGCGTGCGCATTGACGGCAGGACACAGCGAGCTAAATGGTGTGGACCAATCGCGTGCGTATTCAATAAGCGAAGCACTTCGTTGGGATCAGTATCGGCGACCGCTTGACCACGAGAAGCGATACCGGCATTACAAACGAGGAGATCGATGTAGCCAAAATCTGCCACTGCTTGATCGACCATGACCGCAACTGCCTCGGGGTCATCAACCGACGCCCCATAGGCCTTTGCTCGACCGCCTGCC
>CAIQJP010000138.1 GCA_903872155.1 uncultured Actinomycetes bacterium
TCGGCGATTGCACCAACATCAAGTGCAGTCGAACGCACCGGTACATATCCAGTTGCTGCTGCCCAGGTTGACTGATTCTCAGCATTGACGAGGAACGAAATGAAATCCCACACTGCTGCAGCCTTTGCAGGATCATCATGATTGACGATCCACAATGAGGCACCACCAACGATTGCTCCTGGTGCATCAGCATCGCCTGGCGCGGGCATCGGGCCAACACCAATGTCGTCGGTCGTGATTCCAGGAATCAATCCACCTTGAACGGTTGTCAACACAGTGCCAAGTGCCGCCGAAGTTGCAATCGTCATTGCCGCTGGCTTTTCAGGATCGGCCAACTTGAGCAATGCATCTTGACCACTCGCGTTGTCGCCAACGTTGTAGGCAAGTCCGTCGTTCACAAGTGCTTGCAGTTCGGTGAGTAGATCGATTCCGGTCTGTCCATCAAAGTTGACCTTGGTTGACGGAGCAAGGCGTCCGTTGTCGTTGTCTGAGTACAGCTCGCCGAGCTTGGCGAACCACTGCTCTAAGAACCAGCCACCACCGCTGTCGGCACCAGTGTCAAGTGACAAACCAAATGCTGCTGCACCACTGTCAACAATTGCCTGCGACATCGTGCGCAATTCGGCCATGTTGGTTGGTGGCTTGTTCGGGTCGAGGCCAGCGGCTTCAAAAACTTTTTTGTTGTAATACAACACGGGATCTGAAACGTTGAATGGCATCGACCACTGCACGCCTTCGGTGAAGTACTGATTCAAAGCTTTGGGCAAGAAATCGGAAGTGTCGTATGCAGCTGATTCGATACATGCTCCAACGGGAACATTCGAATTTGTGTCGCCCATGACCTGCACGGCGTATTCGGGAGCCTGCACCATGTCGGGACGACTGTCTTGACTGCTCTGCAAATACTTGTCGAGTGTTTGTTCGTAACCGCCTTGGTTTTCGAGTGACACTTTGACCTTGGACTGCGAAGCGTTGTATTCGTCGGTCAATGCAGTGAGCGCATCTTCGAGATCGCCGTTCATACCGTGCCAGAAAGTGATGTCGGTGGTTCCGGTTGCTGAATCTAGGGCAGTGGTATCGCACGCGGGCAATGATGCCAATGGTGTTGCCAAGGTTGTCGGCGCTTCAGTGGGCGCACTGCTATCACCAGTCGCGGGAGCTTCGGTGGTGCCTGGGTCGATGATCGAACTGCTTCCACCACCTCCACATGCGGCAAACAACAATGCACTTGCGGTCAAACCAGCAAGTAATAGACGGGATTTATTGGGGGTTTTCATTTCATCCTTTCACTGCGCCAGCGGTGAGCCCACGCACTAATTGTTTTTGGAATACGACTAAGACAATCAAAATCGGAACTGCAGCAATGATTGTTCCCGCCATAATCAAGTTTGGCTTATCAAGGTCGGACGATCGCAAGAGTCTTAAGCCTGTTTGTACGGTATTCATGTCATCTTTTGTCGTGATGAGAGAAGGCCACAGGTATTGATTCCAACTAGATAAGAACGAGAACAGCCCGAGGGCACCCAAAGTTGGTCGAACTAAGGGGATCGCAACTTCTTTCATAAAGCCCCAATGGCCAAGGCCATCCATTTGTGCAGCCTCACGAAGATCGGGCGGGATCTGCATGAAAACTTGGCGAAGCAAGAAGGTTCCGAATGCCGTCGCAATGAAAGGAACCGTTAAGCCCTGAAATGAGTTGAGCCATCCGAGTGAATCGATGGTGCGGCGGTTGACGACCAGCGTTACTTCAAGGGGTACAAGCATGGTCGACAAGAAGATGCCAAAGACCAAACGCTTCAAGGGAAACTTCAAGAATGAAAACGCGTACGCTGAAGCGATTGACGTCACTAACTGAACCGACGTCACAATGACCGCAACGATCGTGGTATTCATCAAATAGCGACCAAGACGACCTTCAGTCCAAGCATTCTTCAAAACATCAAGTGTGAATGCGTTGGGCAGTAACGGATTATCAAGAACCTTGTTGCCAGGTTTCAAAGCGGCGATCACCGTTGTGTAGACCGGGAACAAAATGAACAGCGCAACAATCGTGAGCATTGAATAACGCGCGAACGATCGCCAACCTTTGGGGGCGGTATCAAGAGCCATAGTGCACTCGCTTTCCGAATCCGCGGAACTGCAAAGCCGATAATGCGAGCAAGATCACAAACAACAACACTGCAACAGCGGCTTGCAAACCATCGTTGTTCTTGATGATTGAGCTACTGCCATAAATCAGATACGTCACTGATGTCGTTGAGTCTTGGGGGATAGGTCCACCATTGGTGAGTAAATCCATTTCGCCGTACGCCTGAAACGCTCGCGAGGTTAAGACAACCGTTGTAAACAAAAGAGTGGGTGAGATGAGTGGCAATGTCACGTTGGTGAAACGCATCCAACCACCAGCGCCGTCGACGTAAGCACTTTCATGCATCTCTTTGGGAACACTTTGCAAACCAGCCGTGACCAAAATGAAAGTGAATCCAAGGTTGGCCCAAATAGAAGAGATACCAACCGACCACAGTGCAGTGCCAGAATCGTTCAACAGGCCGGGTTCTTTGATAACGGGGAAGATGTTGTGCAGCCAA
>CAIQJP010000139.1 GCA_903872155.1 uncultured Actinomycetes bacterium
ACGCGCGTATCCGGCAGTGCCATCGGCCAGCACCACGAGGTGTTGCGGACCAGCAGAAGATTGAACAGTGATTTCGCTACCGAACACTGTTGGCAAGCCCACCACGCGCGCCGCCTCAGCAAAACGCACCACGCCATACAGTCCGTTGTGATCGGTGACTGCAAGCGCAGTCAAACCCAAACGATGCGCCTCTTCAGCTAACTCTTCGGGATGCGATGCCCCGTCGAGAAACGAAAAGTTTGAATGGCAGTGCAGTTCGGCATACGGCACAACGGGCCGAGGTGTGCCACCAGTGGGCGTGCGATCGGGCTCTGGGACGACGACTGGCCGAACGATCGGCTGCGGCGATGACTGGGGTTTTCGGCCCGATAAACGGGCTTCCAGTTCAGACCAAGTCGTTGGTCCTTGCATCCCCCATGTCGACCCCATATCGACAGGTTAGCGAACATATGTTCGTATGCCAAGAGAGATGTTTGATCGGGCTGTTTTAGGCGAGGGCCTGCATGATGTCGGCGATCAGATCGTCGGGGTGCTCGAGTCCACAGCTCATCCGCACAGTTCCGGGAGTGATACCGCTGTCGGCAAGTTCTTCAGGAGTCATGCCGGCGTGAGTCGTCGAAGCTGGGTGCGTCACCAATGTCTCGGGACCACCCATCGATGTGGCGGCATGACACAACTTGACCGAGCGCACGAACTTGGCTCCGGCATCAAGACCACCGGCCAAATCAAAAGACAACACGCCGCCGTGCATGCGGTACTGACGCGATGCCAATTCAAATTGCGGATGAGATTCAAGACCCGGATGTCGCACCGAAAGAACTGCTGGGTGCGCTTCAAGCGCACGACCAATCGCCACAGCGTTTGCACCTTGTTGACGCAAACGTGGCCCAAGTGTGCGCAAACCGCGCAAACCATTCAATGCATCAAACGGCGATGCACACGCGCCTTGCAAAACTGCAAAGCCCCACAACGCATCAATGAGATCGCGTTCGCCCGCAACAACACCAAGAGTTGCATCGTTGTGGCCAGCCATTGCTTTGGTTGCAGAGTGCAAAACCAAATTCACACCGTGATCAAGCGGACGTGAACCAAGTGGCGTCGACAATGTCGAATCCACAACAGTTATTGGGCCTTTGATTGAACCAAGATCATCAAGATCAACAATGTCGAGTAACGGATTCGCTGGAGTTTCAGCAAACACCATCATCGTTCGACCAGGAATCACCGCTTCAGCAAATGCGCCATGCTTCGTGCCGTCAACAAACGTGACATCAATACCAAATCGTGGACACACACCCGCGAGCAACTGCATCGTGCCGCCGTACAACTGCTTTTGCGCAACGATGTGATCGCCCTTCGAACACAAACCAAGAATGACTCCAGCGATTGCGCCCATGCCAGATGCATACGCACGCGCTGCTTCGGCACCTTCAAGTTCGGCGACTGCACTTTCAAAAGCCTGCACAGTTGGATTGCCATGACGGCCGTAAAACTTGCCCGCCTTAGTTGAGTGGGCCATCTTGCGACCTTCTTCAAGCGAACCCATTTCGTAGGTCGTTGAAGCGAACATGACCGGAGCCATCGAAATCTGATCGTTGGGGCGACCCGCACTAATGGCCACGGTCTCGGGCTGAAGTTCGGATGGTTCGTGATTCGGCAAAGAGTGTGAAGGAGTGTTCATGGTGATTCCGAGTGTTGAAAGCACCCCTAGTCAACCATGATTCGGCAGGTCAACGAACCTGATTTACCCATGAATCACCGATTTATCTGGGCCTTTCCGGAAAGTTTCAGTCAAGACAAACAAACCTTCAAGAAAAGTGCAACGTGTCGTCTTCTAAAGACTCACTACCCATGACAACAAATAGTTCTCAAGTTCTGAGCACTACCTACCGATAAAGGCGATAACTGTCATGACACTTATAGAGACCCACTTTCCCGGATCAACCGAATCAAGACTCCGTCCCACTGTGGCCGGTGCTGTCGAACAACGTCCCGAAGGCGAATCAACCCCTCGGGCATTGGTGACCCTGATCCACAACTCCGACCGCCGTTCGGTCGAAGCTGCCCTACAGCGCATCGGCTATGTCGTGCGTGCAACCAACGATCACACCGCAGCCGAAGTCATGCTTCGGTCCTTTGCCCCCGATCTGATTGTGATTGACGCTCGCGATGCCTACCCGCTTCCCAACAATCTCATGACTCAGGTGCGACGTTGCCCCGAGATCTACATCATCGTTGTTGGTGCTAACTCCGACGACCAGCGCATGACCGTATTGCGCAACGGCGCCGACCACGCGTTACCAATTGATGTCTCCCCCGATGAAGTTGCCGTACGGTGCCAGGCATTAATGCGTCGTTCGCGTCAATTCGCTCAGGCGATTGCGATTGATGGTCAGCCCAAGAACCTCTATTTCGGCCCACTTGATATCGATCTTGGCCGGCGTGAAATTCGCGTCAATCGCTATCCCATCGCCGCAACTCGTCTTGAGTTCGACCTGTTCTCGCAATTGTGTTTGCGCCCGCTTGAAGTGTGCAGTCGTGTTGAACTGCTCGAAAGCGTTTGGGGACCGCACTGGGTTGGTGACACGCACGTGGTTGATGTCCACCTATCTAACTTGCGTCGCAAGCTCACCGAGCGTGCACCCGAATTGCGTTTCTTGCACACGGTACGTGGCATCGGCTTCCGCCTTGCCGACGATCTGTTGCAATTGGCAAAGCACGATCTTGCTTCATCACGTTTGCTCGAATCGCAAACCGCTTCCAGCAATTTCTGATTAGGCATACTCGGCAGTGAGCCACCACTGCCCGGCCGCCACTTCAGCAAGATACGCACACTGCCCGTTGGGCTGTTCGACCACCAACTGAAATCGAGCAGCCCGACGCGCGCGGTGATCCCACCAACGTTCATCAACAGGCCATGGCCCGGCCCACGCCGCGATGCGATATGAATGACCGCGCTGCACCAACATTTCTGGAGTCGCACTCATCAACCCGCGACCATTCACTGCCACGGCACGACCATGGGCATCAATGACTTCGACAAGTAACGGTTCATGATGCACAACTGCTGGCGCAGGCGCAGGTAACGAACCAGGCCATTCTGCGGTGTCAGCATCATCGTCGGGTCGCAGAACTAACTGTTGACCAACGCCTCCAGAGTCGGCACTACCGATATCGGCATAACACATCATCTCGTACACCTCACGTGGGTCGCGTCCACCTCGCCACGAAGCAACCGTGACACTTTGCGGCCCCAACAAACCAATGACGCGGGTGATCGCTCGCGTTGCGTTGTCGTCGGCCTCTGATCGCCCACCCCAAAAACCAACTTGAGTACCAGCATCAGAACGAATATCAATGGGTGTTACTCGCAGCAAAGTGACACCAGCAGTTGGTGGTTCGGCACCATTGATCCAACCATCAAGTTGCCAACGAACTCGATCAAGCAAAGTGGACGAACGCATTCCTTCGGCTCGATACCACACTCGTTGTGAACTTTCACCATGTTCACTCTCGGCTTCAACTTGTACGCGCGTACACACTTGGCCGCGTTCATGAAAGTAACCGCCTAATTCATCGGTGAGTGCTTTAGCGGCAAAGACCAACATGTCAAGTTGCGACAATGGATCATCAAAGACTCGAGCCATTGTTAAATCGGGTGGTGGCGGAATCGTTGAGGGTGGAGTGTCGTCGGTGCCACTTGCCAAGCGATGCAGAGTTTCACCAATCGCACCGAATCGTCCCACTAAATCGGTCACCGACAAGCGCGCAATATCACCGAGTTGTCGCAAACCAAGTCGTTCAAGTAGATCAACTAAGTCTGGGGGACATCCGGCGACTGCCGTTAAAACTTTCACCGCATATGGCGCCAGAAAATCAGCAGTTGCTAGCATGCCAGGCTGAATCACAACTGGTTCACCTCGACGCGACGATGAACGTGCTGCCAATGTTGCAGCAACACGACCATCAGCGATGCCGACACCCAAACCACCGCCTGCCGTCATGACTTCATCCACATCAAGGCCGTGACTTGCGTGAGATAAACCTTCGCGCGCCAATGCCAACAGACGAACCGCTAATGCATCATCCCCACCGACATAACGTGACGGCCCGCGCGTGGCCAACAACAATGAACCAGGATTTTCAACATCAATTAACGGCACCAAAGTGCCAATTGATTGCACAACTGGTTCGTACATACGTGCGTCACGATCGCTGTTATACGGAACAATCACTAAATGCGGACACGCACCCTGGGCTTGCCGGCGGCGTTGTCCGGGACGAACCCCTTCACGCCAAGCCAACGGCGAACATGACAACACTCTCTGGGCATGAAAAACAGCAAGTGGTTGTGTTGGCCCAAAAGTTTCGGGTTCATACAAGATTGCCGCAGTGATAGGCCATGCCGGGGTATGTAAAACCGCACATCGCGGTGGTTGAACAGTCGCCATCAATTACCCAACGCGACGTAAAGGAATCACAACACCAGTGTTCTCTGCTGTCACCGCTTCAACTGAACTCAGTTGTCCGCGATGATCGGGCAGCCACACCTGATGCTCGGTTGTACGTGCTCGTCGACGACCATCAAGTTGCAACAACACTTGTCGCCGTTGCAGGTGACCATAACCAAGACCAACACCTTGCCATTGCTGAGTTGTTGCTGTGAGTCGAACATCGGCCGATAGTGAACTTGTCAACGACTTCGTTTCACCCACAACAACTAAAACGCCACCGCGCGATTGCACTCGCGTTTGCAAACGCCGCAATAACGATGTCGACAGCGAGTTCACAACATGCTGTGCGAG
>CAIQJP010000140.1 GCA_903872155.1 uncultured Actinomycetes bacterium
CTGCTGCTTGATAAGGGTGCAACCGAGGTCTGGGCCATGGCGACCCACGGAGTTCTATCGGGACCAGCCGTCGAGCGCCTGACGAATTCACGGATCGATCGAGTTGTTCTCACCAATACGTTGCCCTTGGCCCCCGAGGCTCACATCGACAAAATCAAGGTGCTATCGGTCGGCAAGATCATCGCCGACGCCCTCGCCGCTGTCTTTGACGACACCAGCGTCAGCGAAATCTTCGGCGGAGAGAACCAAGCCTGAGGTTGTCGGCCTCTCGCCCGACCACTCCTCGTCCTGTTCAGGGTGGGAACCCGCCTGCCAAGCCTCTAGTATTGGCAACTGTTTGTGAACATCCGGACCATGGGGTCCGGCATGAAAGGTCTTGTCATGTCCACCACCCTCGTAGCAACATCTGGTCGTAACACAGGAAGCGCCGCTTCACGTCGCCTTCGTCGCGAAGAGAAGATTCCTGCCGTCATTTACGGTCAAGGCATGGCACCGATCTCGGTCCTCATCGAACGTCGCGACCTCCGCAACGCCTTGTCAGGTGCTGCGGGTTCAAACACCATTTTGGAAATCAGCGTTGACGGCAACGTCTACCCCGCAGTCGTAAAAGAGATGCAGCGTCACCCAGTTCGCCGCACCGTTGCTCACGTCGACTTCTTGCGCATCAACATGAGCGAAGAACTCACCATCTCAGTGCCCGTTGTTTTGTCCGGCGAAGCAAAGGCTGTTTTGGCCGATGGCGGACTCGTTGACGCTTCATCAGACACCATCGACATCGTGACAACCCCGGCAAATATGCCGAGTGAAATCACCATTGACATCACCAACATGCAGCCTGGCGATGTCATTCGCTTGGGCGAAATCAAGTTGCCTGCGGGCACCCGTGCACTTGGTGATCCTGAATTGGCAATCGTGACTGCAATTGCTGGTTCGAAGGCTGAAGCCGCTCCCGCCGCTGCCGAAGTTGCCCCGGCCGCTGGTGACGACAAAGCCAAGTCCTGAGATAGTCCGTGGGCCTCTTTGGCCGCTCTGGAAAAGAAGCCACACGCTCGGGTTCAAACGTGTCAACTTTCGATGCTCTCGTTATTGGTCTCGGAAACCCAGGAAAGCAATACGCCCGTTCGCGTCACAACGTTGGTGAAGACGTTGTCATTGAACTCGCGCGACGACATAACGAGTCTCTACGAGCGAGCCGCGACTCAGCACTTGTTGCTGAAATCCGTCTTGCTGGCGGCAAACGAGCAGTTCTCGCATTCCCTACAACATTCATGAATGAATCAGGCCAAGCGGTCAGCAAGTTAATGCGTCGCTACGGATTCAAATCAGTTGATGCCCTCATTGTTATCCAAGATGAACTCGATCTTGAGCCTGGCACTGTCCGAATCAAAAAGGGTGGTGGTCTTGGTGGTCACAACGGATTACGCAGCATCACCTCTCACGTCAGTACCCAGGAATTCATTCGTGTCCGACTCGGTGTCGGCAAACCAAGCAACAAAGAACAAGGCGCGAATCACGTTTTGTCTAAGGTCCCTGCCGCTGAAAGACAAACACTTGACGTTGCTGTCAACGTTGCCGCAGATGCTGTCGTCAAGATCATCGTGGATGGTGTTGATGCCGCAATGAATATGTACAACTCATTGTGAGTCGTCACGCATGATTACTTCTCAAACCGGTGCACTTCAATCTCTAGCAACCCTTTTGCGCGACGACAAGGCACTGATGTCGCTCATCGGTTCACCCGACGGCACCGTTGCAGTTCCCGAAGCAGCGCGCAGTATTGCAATCGCCGCGCTTGCTCAACTTTCTGGCCGACGCCCAGTTGTCGTCGCATGCCCAACGAGCACGATGGCCGCGCAACTTGCCGATGACATCAAGGCATTTATGCCAGTCGGTGATGTCGTGTTGTTCCCCGCCTGGGAAACATTGCCCTTTGAACGCGTGAGCCCAAGTGTCGAAACCATGGGGCGTCGCCTTGAAGTGCTCTGGCGAATGCAATCCGAAGATCGCACTCCACAAATCATCGTGGCCAGTATGCGCGCATTATTGCAACAACTTGGCCCAGATACTGCGACTAATCAGCCAGTCGTCATTCGCAAGGGAATGTCGATTGATCCTGACGATTTGATGCGCACCTTGGTCAATGGTGGCTATCGGCGCGAGGAACTCGTTGAACACCGCGGCGAAGTCGCGCGACGTGGCGCAATCATTGACGTCTTCCCTTCAACAGCCGATGCGCCCATTCGTATTGACTTGTGGGGAGATGAAGTTGATCGACTCACCAATTTCTCGGTCCATGACCAGCGCAGTGATAACGATCTTGATGAAGTGACGATTTTCCCCGCTCGTGAATTGATTCTGAGCGAAGCAGTTCGCGAACGAGCCGCGTCAATGGTCAGCGCCGAACCTTGGGGTCGTGAACACTGGGAACGCCTGAGTGAAGGTTCGCTCTTTGATGGCATGGAGAGTTGGCTTCCCTGGCTCACCGAGTCGCCCACATTGTTGAGCGATATCTTGCCTAGCGGTTCAAAAATGTTGCTGATTGAACCACGTCGCATGCGCGATCGCGCCGCCGATCTTCTCGCCGAAGAGGCTGATCTAGCCAAGGCACTCGCTTCATCATGGGCGCGTGATGCCGAACGCGATTTTCCACGTCTCTATTCGCCCCCCGATCGATTGCTCAGCGAAACACGCGGCTCATGGAATCTCATTCCTGTTGCTGATGGTCCCGATATGCCACTGATGGAAGCAAGTGGGTGGGGCGCGATGGGTGGCAGCGGTGATGGCATTGCCGAACGCATGCGAACTTTGTTGACGCAGGGTTATCGCATTGTTGTCGCCGCCGACGGAGAAGGTTCGGCTCAACGACTCAGCGAGATATTCAGCAATGCTGGACTGCAACTCGACATTTACCATGAACTCGTCGACGGCAAGGCCCCCAACCTCACCGGTAAGGGCGGAGCAATCGTCGTCACTTCGTTGCATCGAGGCTTCAGTATTCCGTCAGCAAAAGTTGCAGTAATCACCGAAGCAGATATCACTGGTCGACGTCGCTCTCATCGCCAACCACGTCCGAAAAAGCGTGAAGGCGGAACAGTCTTTGAAGATCTCAAGACTGGTAACTACGTCGTTCATTACATTCATGGAGTTGCCAAATACGAGGGCATGGTGAAACGTACGGTCGGCGGCATTGAACGCGATTACTTATTGCTCGCCTACAAGGGCGGCGACAAGTTGTATGTGCCTTCCGACCAAATTGACACGGTACGTCATTACGTCGGTGGCGAAACTCCGGTTCTGCACCGTTTAGGCGGAAGCGACTTTGCGAAATCAAAATCAAAAGTGCGCAGCGCCGTTCGCGAGATCGCACAAGAGCTCGTTGTGCTGTACCAAAAGCGGGTCAGCGCACAGGGTCATGCATTCGGTATCGACACTCCGTGGCAGTTTGAAATGGAAGATTCGTTTCCGTACGTCGAAACTCCCGATCAGAAGAAAGCCATCGAAGACACCAAGGCCGACATGGAACGACCTTTCCCGATGGATCGCTTGGTGTGTGGTGATGTCGGCTTCGGCAAAACTGAAATCGCAGTTCGTGCTGCCTTCAAGGCAATTCAAGACGGAATGCAAGTCGCAGTGTTAGTACCAACAACTTTGCTTGCTTCTCAACATGGCAACACATTCTCTGATCGTTTTGCGGGCTACCCCATTCGTGTCGAAGTCTTGTCGCGTTTTCTTACCAACGCTGAAGCAACAAAAGTCATTAATGGCCTTGAGTCAGGCGAAATTGACTGCGTAATTGGTACTCACCGACTCTTGTCAAACAATGTCAAGTTCAAGAATCTCGGACTGCTCATCGTTGACGAAGAACAACGATTCGGCGTCACACATAAAGAAACAATGAAGCATCTCAAAGCTGATGTTGATGTTCTCACTCTGACTGCCACGCCAATCCCACGAACGTTAGAAATGAGCTTGGTTGGTATTCGTGACCTGAGTTTGTTACAAACTCCCCCAGCTGATCGACAGCCAATTCTCACATTCGTTGGCGAATACGACGAACGAGTTGCTGTTGAATCAATTCGCCGAGAACTACTGCGCGAAGGCCAGGTTTTCTGGGTTCACAACCGCGTGCAGTCCATTGAAGAATGCGCCGAGCGATTACGAGAGCTCGTTCCAGAGGCGCGCATTGCGATTGCTCACGGCCAAATGGACGAGGGCACCCTCGAACAAGTCGTCGTCGATTTCTGGGAAGGCAATTTTGATGTGCTCGTTTGTACGACGATCATCGAAAGCGGAATTGACATGCCAACGGTCAACACCTTGGTCGTTGAACGCGCTGATCTTTTAGGGCTCGGGCAGATGCATCAGTTGCGCGGTCGAGTTGGTCGTAGTGGTCAACGTGCCTATGCCTACTTGTTCCATCCGAAAGACAAAGTTCTCACCGAAGAGGCGTACGAACGACTCCGAACAATCGGTGAATCAACAGAACTTGGTAGTGGCTTCAAGATCGCGATGCGCGACCTCGAAATTCGAGGTGCCGGAAACTTGCTCGGCGAATCGCAAAGTGGACATATCGCTGCAGTTGGCTACGACCTCTACTGCCAGATGGTCACCGAAGCCGTCGGTGAAATGAAGGGCGAGCCAATTAGTCAGCCCTCCGAAATCCGTATCGATGTTCCAACCGACGCCTTCTTGCCCAAGGACTACGTCACCAAAGAAGAACTACGTCTTGAGGCCTACCGTCGTTTGGCGTTGGTTACGACCCCCGACGAGGTCGAAGATATTCGCAACGAATGGATCGATCGCTATGGTCCGGTGCCCAAGGCAGCCGAGACCCTCTTATCAGTTGGGTTACTGCGCGCCC
The DNA here is from genome assembly GCA_903872155.1 of uncultured Actinomycetes bacterium. Classification (GTDB taxonomy): domain Bacteria; phylum Actinomycetota; class Acidimicrobiia; order Acidimicrobiales; family Ilumatobacteraceae; genus Casp-actino8. The sequence continues at coordinate 4,862 of CAIQJP010000140.1, forward strand.
AGTGCCATCGCCTGGGTCTCAGCGAACTCAATATCGCAACGCACCAGGCTCGACTTGGCCCGATCGATTTGAAAGTCAGTGAAACAGCTCGCCTACGCCGACTTTCACGCGAGGCACTCCACAAAGAAGCCGTACGTCAACTCGTCATACCGATCCCCCGAGGACAAGAGCCAGCCTCATTCTTGGTGAATTTCTTGAGCGAACTCTTTCCTGCCCAGCCGGCAGGGTAGTTTTGATGATCGTGCTTACTACTCGCCGACTTATTTCGCTTTCTGTTCTCGCTCTCACCGTCATGACGACCGCAACATCGTGTTCGTCGGTCACTAAAGATGCAGCTCGGTTCAACGGCGACTCACTATCAAATAGCGAATTTGACGATCTCTTAGTCGGCTACGCCAAGGCCGTTCCAACTGCATTCTTAGCAAGTGGAAATGTCGACATCGCCGTTGCTCAAGCCATCGTGCAGAACTGGATTTCAACCGAAGCTGTTGTGACTGCACTTGACGACGCTGGTGTTGAAATTACTGCTGACGATCTCAGTTCGGCACTCAAATCACTTCAAACCCAAACCGGTTTTAGCGATGCACCCAAAGTCGTGCAAGATTTTTATGTTCTCGCTAGTGCATCTCAAGCAGTTGCCAA
>CAIQJP010000141.1 GCA_903872155.1 uncultured Actinomycetes bacterium
AAAGATCGCCGACTGAATGGCACTCGCGCCACGTCCGCCATATTGCTTGGGCCACGTGATGCCAGCCCAATTGTTGTCGTACAAAACGCGCTGCCAATCGCGACAAGCTTGCATGTGTCCAGCGAGGTCGCGAGTGTGGTCAGCAGTCTTGCCCTCATGTGAGTCGCGTCGGTGGGCGTGAGCGTCGAGCCAAGCGCGGGCCTCGGCTCGAAAAGCGGCTTCTTCTGGCGTGTCCCCAATATGCATGAAAGCGATGTTCCCCGTGGAAAAGAGGCAGGCGACGAGCGTCTGCTGGTTTCTGACAGTCTGTCAGAAACCGACCCGACCTCACCTAACCGCGCTCACGATCGACGAGCCATGGGCTGGGGTTAGTCCCGCCAGGTGGCCGGACCGGTGTAGAACTTCAGATCGTCTCGGCTATAGGTCATCGCGATTGAATCCTGGTGATCAACGACCTCGGGCCAGTGATCTCGCAGACCTTCGATGGTCGCGTCTGGTCCTCCCGACCAGCCAGGAACCCCGGTGGTCGATATCAGGGCAGTTCGCCCGGCGCCCGTCGTGAATATCTGTCCAGAACACGGGACATCGTCATGGACGAGCCAGGCTGCGGTGGGTGAGCACATCTGGGGGGCAAAGTTGTCCTCCATCCACTTGCGGGTGTCCTCATTGGGGTTGAGGGCGGCCGATCGGGTATAGCCAATGGGCATCAGCACATTGACCCTGATGTTGGCAGAGGCGCCTTCAAGAGCGAGCGACCTAGCCAAGCCGATCAAACCAGCCTTGGCCATTGAGTAGGCCGGCATTCCGAGCGAGCCGATAGCGGCGCTCGATGAGGTCATTAAAATCCGACCGTACTGTTGCTGGCGAAAATGAGGCCAGGCTGCCCGAGACACGTTGTACGAACCCACGAGATGCGTCGAAATGATGGTCGCTACTTGATGGTCGGTCGTTTGTTCAAGTGTTCCGGTTGGCCCGCCACGGCCAGCGTTGTTCAAAACGATATGCAGGGCACCAAATTCGCTGAGCGCAGTCTGAACGATGCTGTGAGCTGCTTCAGGGTCGGCCACAGATTGGGTGCTAGCAATCGCGAATCCGCCAGCGCTCACGATGTCGTTCGTAGTAGCGGTGGCATGTTCGGCTGACGAGTCGTTGACCACAACTTTGGCGCCGCGTGATGCAAGGAAAAGTGCGTGTTCTCGTCCGAGTCCACGACCTGCTCCAGTAACAATGGCGACCTTTTCGTCAAAGCGAATGAGCGATTCAGTCATGCGCCCACCGTACAGTGCTCATTATGAGTAATTCAGTAGCGGACGCTCGCTCAACTGCTATGCCAAGGACAGTGCCACGAGTTGTCATGGTGACGGGAGCGAGCCGCGGAATCGGTCGGGCGATCGCGTTGTCGTTGGCTGAGCAAGGACATTCGCTGATTTTGACAGCACGTTCGGTTGACGGTGGTGCCAAGTTTTCTGGAACCTCACTGAATGATCCTTTGGCAGGCGCAGAGTTATCAGGGTCGGTCGCTGAAGTTGCCAAAGATTGTCAAGCTTTAGGTGCGCGGGCAATTGCAATCGCGATGGATCTGACGGACGAGTCAAGTGTGGTTCACGCCGCTGAGACAGCACTTGCAGAGTTTGGTGTTGTTGACACTCTGATTTCAAATGCGATCTATCAAGGGCCAGGAGTGAATGATTGGTTGCTAGATCTTCCGATTGAAAATTTGCGCAAGGTCATTGAAGGAGATGCAATTGCCCCGATGATTTTGTTGAAAAAGTTTCTGCCCGGGATGTTGACGAGCGAGCGTGGAGTATTTATTCATCTCACATCGGGTGCGGCTTCACTTGTGCCGAAAAAGCCCGCTGGAGAAGGCGGTTGGGGAGTTGCATATGCAATGGCTAAAGGTGCAGCGCATCGAATTGCGGGTGTGATGCATGCTGAATATTCGACGCAAGGATTCCGGGCGTACAGTTTGAATCCAGGCCATGTCACAACTGAAGTGATGGTGTTGCGCGCCCAACGTGATGGGCGAGAGGTGACTGGCCATCAGCCCGATGATGTTGCAACTGCAACTCGGTGGCTCATTGATGGAAGCGATGAAGCAATTGCCCTCTCTGGCCAAGAGGTCGTTTCACGTGATGTGATTCAGCGACTACGCAGTTCTTGAATTGCGTTGCTAAGCAATTGATCATTTGAATCATCGGGCGGTGCTGCGACGAGAATTCCGTTAGCTAACCCGTTGAACCACTGTGTTGCGACTTCAGGTAGTTGCGCGAAAGTTGCTTGTGGCACGAGTGTGTCAAGAACTTCATCGGTCACGAGATTCGACAGATCGCCCCAGCGTTGTTCGCGAATAAGGGCTCGCAATTGCGGTGCTAATTCACTCCAACCAAAAAGTTCAAGAGTTCTTTCATATGCCGGTGTCGAATAGAGAAAAGCCAAGAGTCGCCGATTGTGCTCTCGTCGTTCTTCGAGGTCACTTTGGGTTTTTCCAAGTATCCATTGAGTGCCGACAACTAGCTCAATGTCGGAAAGACTACGGTTTGATACGTCTGCACCCGCTTGTAATCCAGGTCGACACAGCTCTCGCAAGTATCGCGGATGACTGTTGGTTGGGTGCGTCACAAAGCCATCAGCGATTTGTCCAGCAAGCTCAACCAATTTTTTGTTGACTCCACCCATCCAAATGGTTGGTCGCTCAACGTGTTCGGGCAACGGATCGGGTGTGAAGTTTGGCGTGAGCAAATTTAATGTGTAGTGCTCGCTGCTGTAATCAAGTTTTTCGAGACCATCAAAAGCTCGCCAGCACGCACGAACTGCTCCGATGTGATCGCGCAAGCGACCGGTCGGGTCATCAAATTGTGCACCGAAGCGACGTTCAATGTGTGGACGAATTTGTGTTCCAAGACCAAGTTGGAAGCGACCGTCGGAGAGCGCTGCTAAATCCCATGCCGAATAGGCAATGGCCATTGGGCTGCGTACGAGAGCAAGTGCAACTGAAGTGCGAATAGTCAATGTTGTTGTGGCCTGCAGTGCAGCCATTGACGCGAGAAAAGGATCATGAACGGTTTCAGCTATGTGGAGTCCGTCGTAGCCAAGACGTTCGATACGTTGCGCATGTACAGCAATCTCACGTATGGGCAGTCGCGGGTCCATGCCCGCGTAGACGCGCATTATGAATTGCCTCGCACTTGTTGAGCGCGAATCTTGGCCCATTCGCGGGCGCGTTGATTTTCTAAGGCATACGCTGCATCGCTATTTCCGAGCGGTGCGACCTCGTCGTACAGCGAACGAATTGCAGTGATCGCTCCGCCATGATTGTTAGCTATTGATTCAGCAATTTCTAACGCGCGAATTAACAATTGGTCGTGAGCGATGACTTCGGTGACAAGGCCCCATTCAAGAGCAGTTTGCGCACTGATCATTTCTGCAGTGAGGCTCATGCGTCGGGCGCGGCCTGTACCTATGAGGCGTGGAAGCTTGACGGTGAGGCCCCATCCAGGAACCATGCCGACTTTTGCATGAGTGTCAGCGAAACGTGCTTTGTCAGATGCAATCAAGAAATCGCAGGCCAATGCAATCTCGAATCCGCCGGTGATGGCTGCGCCATTGATGGCACCAATCACAGGAACTCGTGTTGGTGGAAGGGCGCCCCAATAGCCAGGATGCGGATTCTCACCTTTCTTTTCTCCGCCCGAAACATCGCGCAGATCAAAGCCCGCACAAAATGCTGGGTCGGCTCCGGTCAAAACGATGGCGCGGATGTTCGGTTCAAGGTCACATTGTGAGATCGCTGCGGGGAGTGCGGCCGAGAGGGTTGCATTGAGGGCATTGCGAGATTCGGGACGATTGAGCCGGACCACGGCGATCTTGCCCGAGGCGTTTTCGTGTATCTCAACCTGAACAATTGGTTCGTTGATGCTGTCAAGATCACTCATCATCTGAAAGAGTGTCAGAAACGGAGGGTGATGATGAAGTTCTGGTGCGCAACGGCGTTTATGAAGACGAAACAACTGGTGCATATCGCTCAGTTGCTCGATGAAGCCGGCTATCACGGCTTAATGGTGAGCGATCACCTGGTGTACCCCAAGAATTTGCAGTCAAAGTACCCATATTCGCCGCACCCCGATGGCCGACCGATTTGGGAACCAGCAACTGCTTGGCCTGACCCGTGGGTATTGATTGGCGCAATGACCAGCGTGACGAAGCAATTGAACTTCACGACCAACATCTATGTGGCCGGACATCGCCCACTTTTGCAGTTGGCAAAAGAAATCGCCACGGCATCGGTTTTGTCTGATGGTCGTGTTGCGCTTGGTGCGGGCGCCGGCTGGATGAAGGAAGAATTTGATCTACAAGGTCAAGACTTCTCGAATCGCGGTAAGCGACTCACTGAGATGGTTGAAGCATTGCGCGCTATGTGGGGTGGCGGCTGGGTCGAGTTCCACGGTGAGTACTACGACATTCCGCCGGTGACCATGGAACCGTCACCTCCTTCTCGAGTTCCGATTTACATCGGTGGTCACACTGATGCGGCACTGAAGCGAGCGGCAAAAGTTGGCGATGGATGGATTGGTAATGCTTATCCAGTTGAAGAGGCGAAGATGTATATCGACAAACTCAAGGGCTACTTGCGTGAGTACGGGCGTGAAAACGACAACTTCGAAATCATTTGCGGTTTGTATGCAATGCCGACTGCTGATTTGTATAAGCGGGCCGAAGAAGAAATGGGCATGACCGGAACTCTGTGTATGCCTTGGGCGCTTGGCAATCCTTCAGCAGGAGACCACGCTGGTCTTGCTGAAATGTCAGCGGCTTACCAGCCGTTTATTGATGACTTCGCAACAAACGTTGTGGCTAAATGCCAATGAAAGCCGTACTTGATGGTTGACAATGAAATTGAGATGACGCCAGATGAACGTGCAGCGGCAAGGGCCTTCTTGCAACGCAGTGATGTGCGTTTATCAACAGTGCATCGAGTTGCTACTGCTCTCATTTCAGGTGCTGGACTAATGGTTCTGTTTCCAGCAATTGCACATGACTCTGTCATGTTGGTGGCTCGAGGATTAGTTCAAAGTGATTTCACTGTTGAATTGGTTTTGCTCGGAATTTCTATGCTCGCAGTTTTCATGTTGCCCATTTCGGCGTTGTGGTTAGTAATCGCCGACCTCACTCGTTTTTATTTTCATGTGAATGAGTTTCGCATCGGAGAAAAAGAGACGTTTACCCCACGGTTCACTTTGACCGGTATCCGTTTGCCAACAGATGAGTTGAGTGAATCCTCGAGAAAAGTACTCAATGAATTTCGTTCGAGTAAATTCACACTTGATCTGTTAGTGCCGTCTAATGAGAAGTCTCGTGCGGAAATTGATCGAAAAATGGACCTGTATGGTCTCGTTGATGATTCGCAGGTTGATCGGACTGATGTTGATCGCGCTCAAGCCTTGTTGCAAATAGCCGGATCCCAAGAGCGATCAATTTTGGCTGAGGTAGCCAAAACCGAAGCCGGTATGGCCAGGCATATGTTACGAATTCAAGTTGCGCTATTGCGGTATGTGAAAGCTCTCGTTGCGCTTCTTGTCACCGTTGTCGCGGTGTATGCGGCTGCATCTGTCGTTGAAGGTCAAGAAATTTCGACTTCGGGTGAAATCTGGTTGGCCTGCATCATTTTGTTGTGGGCGCCGGTAGCAATGTTTGCAGTTGGTTCGCCAGTGCGTTGGCTGGTCGCATTGTTGCGCTCTGAAGGTGCACGTCTGGATGACATTGCCGATCATGTTGAGTTCACTTTGATTGATCAAATGAGCATCAAATTCGCCGGTGTGGCATGGATTTTCTCGTTGGCTGTGTTGGCAATCTCGGCCAATAGCGAGACCGTCACCTCAGAAGGGCGTTGGGGCGCGGCAATAGCAACAGTGGTATCGCTCGTGATGTGCTTTTTCGTGGTGCGCACGATTGGCGTGCGCCGATCGATCAAAAGGTTTTTCAGCCTGGCCAGATAATTGACTGCATTTCGGTGTAGCAAAGCATTCCGAAGTCGCCACCGTCGCGACCAACACCACTCATCTTGAAACCACCAAATGGTGCTTCATGATTTCGTTGAGCTGAGTTGATGCCGACATTTCCGCTTCTCAGTTGTCGGGCAATCTTGTAAGCACGCTCAGAGTCCTGCGAGAACACATAGTCGTACAGACCGAATTCGGTGCTGTTGGCAATGGAAATGCCTTCATCTTCATCGTCAAACGGAACAACGACGACAACTGGTCCGAAGATTTCTTCTTGAACAGGAGTCATGGTCGACGTGCAACCAGCAATCAATGTTGGTGCAACATAGAAGCCGCGTTCCATATGTGCCGGACGACGACCATCAACAATGATTTCGGCGCCTTCATCTGCGCCCGCTTGAATGTAACCCTCGATGCGTCCGCGTTGAGCGGCCGAAATAACGGGGCCAACCAACGTGTCCATTGCAGTTGGGTCTCCAACTTTTAAGTTGGGAGCAACATTGGCGAGAGCAGCAACAAGTTCGTCGTAACGACTGCGATGAACGATTGCGCGTGTCGGTGCCGTGCAGATTTGACCACTATGAAAAGCCCACACGCTTTGAATTGCGCCGACTGCTTTGGCGATGTCGGCATCATGAAGAACAAGACCGGCACCTTTACCTCCGAGTTCAAGCAATTGACGCTTCATCGTTGCGGCGCCGGCTTCCATAATGCGTACACCAACACCGGTTGAACCCGTGAACGAAACCATGTCGACATTGCGGCTTGTCGTGAGTGCGGCAGCAGGAGCGGGACTTGATGAAGTGATGATGTTGACAACTCCGGGAGGGAAGCCAACCTCATGCATGATTTCGGCGAGCTCAATGACGGCAAGCGGATCTTGCGGCGCAGGCTTCATGACAACTGTGCAACCAACTGCAAGCGCGGGTGCAATTTTTCCGGCCATGTTGACGACGGGGAAGTTGTAGGGCGAGATACAGGCAACGACACCGACTGGCTGACGTTGAACAACGCCACTGATGAGGCCACCAGCAGCGAGTGGAGTGGCCTGCATTGCTGACGGTGGGAGGGCGATATCGAGGCTGCGCGCTGCGCTCTTGGCGTAACGCTCAAAGCGTTCGATGGCGACCGGTACTTGCATACGCGAACCAACCATTGCGGTGGCGCCAGTTTCGCTAATGATCAACGGGACGAGGTCGCCTTGACGTTCGCGCAAGGTGTCGGCGAGGGCTTGCAAAAGTCGAGCGCGCTCAGCCGGGGGAGTGCGCCACCACTTG
>CAIQJP010000142.1 GCA_903872155.1 uncultured Actinomycetes bacterium
ACCAAGCAGAGAATTTGCGAGGGCTAGTTCTTCATCGTTGCGGGCGATATTTGGGATAGCAGCTTCAGTAGCTGGCCCAACGACAGCGGCGAGAGCCGAGACCGTGCTTTGCGCAAGGAAGGCCAGCCACACTGTGTCTTTGCCGACGAGCAAAAGGCCAAGTGCCGCAACTGCCTGAATGATCGAAACGAAAACCAAGATTCGCCGACGATCAAACCGATCAGCCATCGACCCAGCAATGGGCGATGCAAGAAACGATGGCAACGAAAAGGAGACCATGACTAACGAGATCAAAAACTTGGACCCAGTGAGATCGTCAATGAGTCCGAGGATCGCCACAAAACTGAACCAGTCTCCGAGATACGAAATGACTTGCGCCAAAAAGACCCGGCGCATATCTGGATTGGTTTTCAGCATTTTCCACATGGCACTACGACCCTATTCGTCGTGAACGGCGGCCGATGGTGTTGGTGGGGGTTTGCTAGTTGATTTTGCTGATGACTTCGTCACCGTAACGAGCTAGCGAGTCGGCCGTATCGCGATAGAACAAGAATGACGGCACGATGACGCGAGCAACACCAATATCGGAGAGACCTCTGACTTCGTTGAGCGCGTTCGGTCCAATTGCTCCGTTGCCACCTGTTGTCATCTCAATCGCGTCGGGATTGCGTCCGCACTGTCGAGCAGTATCGCGGACGATGTCGAATGAACGCGCTAATTGCTCGTGAGTGCCCTTGCCGGGGAAGAAGCCATCGCCCAATCGGCCAGCGCGTCGTGCGGCGATATCGGTATGTCCACCGATATGAATGGGAATGGTTCCGTTAACTGGCTGTGGGCGCATGATGCACTCATCAAAGTTCGAGAACTCACCGTGATGAGTGGCCTTTTCTTGGGTCCACAATGAACGCATTGCTGCAACGTAATCATCGTTGCGCTTGCCGCGATCGGCAAAGGGGACTCCGAGCGCATCAAACTCTTCTTCAAGCCAGCCAACGCCGATACCAAGCAACATGCGACCCTTAGATAAGTAATCAAGAGTTGCGAGTTCTTTTGCAAGCACGACTGGGTTGCGTTGCGGCAAAATCAAAATACCGGTCGCCAAATTAATTGTCTGTGTCGCAGCAGCGACGAATGACAACCAAATCAGCGGATCGGGGATTGGCGATTCTTCTCCACCGGGCATTTTGCCTGAAGCGTCGTACGGATATGGCGAGTCGTAGTTGGAGGGAACGACTACGTGTTCGACAGTCCACAACGATTCAAAACCTGCTGCTTCGGCTGCTTGAGCCATTGCAACGGCTTTGTCGGGGTTGCTAAATGGTCCAGTGTTGGAAAAGGCAAGTGCGAATTTCATTGGGGGTCCTTTGGCTAGGGCATCATGTCGAGAAGTGGTTCAAGAATCATGGCGTATGACGATGCATTGGCGAGACTCGTGCTTCGATCAACAAGTGCTTCAACATCGTTTCGAGAAATGATGTGCCACGTTGCTCGAGTCCATGCTCGGTCGTCACCGACAATGACTCCTTCGACGTTGTATTCGCCAACCTGCCGCGAGGGAACCAAAGTGGAGAAGTTGACAGTCGATTCGTCGTTGCTGACCTGCACGAGCAGAAGGTCTTCATCAGTCAACATTGACCAATCAGCAGGCTGGGGGCAATTTTCAGTCGGCATTGACGCCATCACAATTGTGAATTCCATCGCAGCATCTTTGTGGGCGTGCAGATCAATGAAGCTTGGTAGTTGCTGCATCTCAATCATTGCGAGCCGTTTGGGGTAGTACGCAACAGCAACGCGGTCCCACAAAATCTGGTCGCCCGAAATCTGATGGAGAACATCGGTGGCCAACATGACCCGCCCACCAACTTCGGCCAACGGACCGGTGGGGTTGTACAACATGTCGGCATCGGCTCCGCTGATGTGCAGATCACGACCATCTTGGTAGTCGGCGATAGGGCGATACTTCATCAGGTTGAGGGCCCACATGGGCTTGTCATGGGGATCTGAAAACCAGGAGCTGACATAGGCAACATTGGGCTTGCCGTAGCGGGGCATATTCATCTTGGGCTCCTCGGTTCTCGCTTCACCAAAACTGGAGAAAAGTAGTGTCAGTCAGTATGGCATATTATTAAAGGGTCGCCCACGATCGTTAAGAGCAGTAGTTGCCGGATGCGTAAATTTTGTTATTCGATGACTTCAGCGAATGAGTTTTGACACGTTATTTCGTGTTGTGTAGTAATTGTGGCTCAGCATGATTTCCTAAAGTACTGGTCAAAGTTTTTTCAAAAAACCCTTGATTTCATTTGCTTTTTGCCACACCCAACTGGCATACTAAGAACATATGTTCTTACGTGATCTGACACCGAAAACTGCTGAAAGTAACAGCAGTTTTCTTGTTGCGGGTCTACGTGCAGCGTGGTCGTCGCAGTCATTGATTGTTGATGGCGACGATGCAATGACTCGTCTTGTTGAGCTAGAGAAAGCGTCACGCTTTATCGAAGCCGCTCGTGCCGAAGTGCTTGCCGAAGTTGATCGCACGGGAGCATTTCGCGACCACGGCCACACCACCATGGCCGGCTGGTTACGAGCGGGTATTTCCTATAGTGCGGGTGATGCGAAACATCATGTGAAAGTCGCGCGCATGGTCGTCGAATTCCCACAGATCTCTGAACGTTTGCAGGCTGGCTCGATTGGTGTCGCCCAAGTGCGCCGACTGGCCGCCGCGCATGCCAACAAACGAGTCTCTGCAGAGTTGCCGGCGTTTGTGGACTTGTTGGCCGATCGCGCTGAAGACATGCCATACGAAGACTTCAATTCTGTGATGATCCGTTGGGAACATTATGCAGACGCCAACGGCGCGCACTGCAACAGCGAACGGATCCACGAAGACCGCGACGCCACCGTCCACCCCGTCGGTGATGTCGTCTACATTGACGCCAAAGTTGGCACCGCTCAAGGTGCGTTCATACTGGAAGTATTTGAAAAGTATGTGCAAGCCGAACTCGCCCAAGATCTTGCTGATCGTGATGCGAAAGGCTTGGATTTGTATTCTGATTTGGCTCGTACGGCCAAACAACGACGGGCCGATGCCTTGTATGCGATCTTCGCCAGTGCCGCGAACGGCCGGTTCGCCCCGTCAGAACCGGTTGTGAACATCGTGATCGATGCGACAACATATGAAACCGCTCTCACCGCGCTACTCAATGACACGCCACTACCGTCATTGTTGGGTGCGCCCGACACGTTTGGTTCACGCCGCTGCGAAACCACAGCCGGAGTGACGATCGATCCGTTTGATGCGATCGTCGCGTCCATGATCGGACAGGTGCGCCGTGTTGTGATGGGTTCACCGAGCACCGTGATCGATCTCGGACGCAAATCACGCTTATTCACTGGTTCATCACGAGAAGCAATCTTTTTGAGACGAAGAAAATGTATTTGGCCAGGATGCAGCGCTTTAACGTGCGAAGCCGACCATCGCACACCATGGTCTGAAGGCGGAACAACATCACCCGACAACGGCGACCCGTTATGTCGAAAACACAACCGCTACAAAGCAACCGCGGGCTACACCACAACCATCGACCACGACACAGGCATTAGCAGTGTCTATACACCAGACGGCCGAGAACTAGTCCCCGTCTAAACATTTAGTGACGCCACTTTGAACAGTGCACATCCGTGCTATTCCTGAAGCAGAGGTCCACCGCATTCAAACGCGGGAGTTACTTGGCGAACTTCTTCATGGAGTCAATGATTCGTTCGGCTTCAGCCATGATCTGACGAACCAAATCGCCGGCCGGAATGAGGCCCTTGATTGCTCCAACACCTTGACCTGCGGGCATGAACTCGCGATTGACATCAACATCAGTTGCGATTGGTGCACCCATATGGTTGGCACCTGCTTGAACTGACTTCATCACTTGCTCGGGGAACTTCTTCAGCTCTTCTGGGTGCTCTTCGAAATGTTGAGTCCATTCGGTACGAACAACACGACAGGTTTTTCCGGTGTAAGCCCGTGACACCACTGTGCCGTCTTCAGGCAACCCAATGAGTGTCGACTTGTATCCGTGGGGAGCATTGGCTTCTGGAGTAGCGATGAATCGAGTGCCCATCCAGACGCCGTCAGCGCCGAGTGCTAACGACGCTGCCAAACCGCGACCGTCAAACAATCCGCCCGCGGCAACTACGGGAATCTTGTCGCCAACTGCGTCAACAACTTGGGGGACAAGCGCCATGGTTGCCACGGTGCCAGTATGTCCGCCACCCTCGGTTCCTTGAGCGACGACAAAATCGCAACCGCTGGCAAGTGCGGCTTGCGCGTGACGAACTTTTCCGCACATTGATCCGACGAGGATGTTGTTCTTATGAAGAACATCGATGATTTCGCGCGGCACGCCGAGGCCCGCCACAAAGATTCGTGCGCCACCTTTGATAATGCTCTCCACATCTTTTTCGAGTTGACCAGGGATCGCTGCTAACAGGTCAACACCGAACGGTTTGTTGGTGAGTTTGTGGACTGCGGCGATTTCTTCGTCGAGTTGTCCAGGACCCATCGGCGCGGCACCAAATGTTCCGATACCGCCGGCTTCACTGACCGCTGCCACGAGTTCGTGATACGAAACGCCGCCCATTCCGGCAAGCATGATGGGGTGTTCGATATCGAGCAGATCGGTTAAACGTGTGCGCATACCTTGACCGTAGTACGCCCGCACAAAATGATCACGATTCGTATGGCCCCTTGAGGTGAAACATGCGCCGGTGCCAGCGTTTGGGCGTGAGGGCGATAGCCCGTGGTTCGTCTTCGAACATCCATCGGGCGAAATTGCGCTTACCCCAGTTGCCTGATTTGGCAACAAGAGCGATCGCTCCTCGAGCGCCACGACGTCGAGCCAAGATTTTTGATAATCGTTGCGACATGCGATGGTCGGCAAAGAGGTGATGCTTCACCGCGTGCGCATATGTATTTCGGACTTCGACTGGTAGGCCACCTTGCAGGATTGCCTCGGCGGCGAGCGAACCGGTTAACAAAGCTTGCCCGATTCCTTCACCCGTCAAGGTGTCAGTGGCCATTGCGGCATCGCCAACAAAGAGCACTCGACCGCTGCCCGTTATGGCTTCATCAATACGTGCAGGAATCGGCCACGCGGTATGGCGATCTTCCAATACAAAATCAGGACCGAGTGCTTCAACAACATGTGGACGTTGCAATAAATCGATCCAGACATCTTTCATATCTTGAATGCGACGTTTGCCATCGCGTAAAACGCCGAAGCCAATATTGATGCGATTGTTGGGCAGCGGAAAACTCCATGCGTAACCAGGAAGCAAATCTTCTTCAAACCAAACGATGAGTCGCTCGTTGGCAACTCCGGTGACGTTGTTGGCGTATTGGCGAAACGCATGCCATTCGCCGAGATATCCAGGCTCAGATAATCCGAGCGATTTGCGAACTGGGCTCCACATGCCGTCTGCCGCAATGACCCACGATGCAGTGATTTGGTGAGGCGAGTTATTGTGATTGACCGATACGCACACTGATTCAGAATTGACGGCCATTGACTCGTAGGCACAATCTTCGATGATCGTGACACCTTCGGCTCGTGCCTGAATGACTAATGCATTGTCGAGTTCGACTCGGGGAGTCACTGCGGCAAATTTTCCTTTGCGCGGCATCGGCAAGCGCACCTCGCGACCCGACGGCGATCGCAGCCACGCCGCATCAATGTCTTTCCACGAAGGAACGCTCGCGGGATCGAAACGAAGTTTTTCTAACTCACGAAGCGCGAGTGTGGTTAAGCCGTCACCGCAACACTTGTCGCGCGGGAAGACAGCTTTGTCGATGATCGTCACCTTCAAACCCTGGCGGACCGCGGTGATCGCGGCAGCAGTTCCTGCTGGCCCTGCCCCGACAATCAAAATGTCGCAAGAGCTCGAAAGATTGGGGAGGTCGCTCGGCACAGTTTCAGGCTAGAACCACTCGCTGGTTGG
>CAIQJP010000143.1 GCA_903872155.1 uncultured Actinomycetes bacterium
TTACCACCAAACATGTTCAGAGTGAATACGAGCTACGGGAACACCCGCTGCTTTCAAACCAGTCCGTGCGGCATGGAGCAAACGATCTGGCCCACACAACACGACCGCTCGTTGCGCGACATCAGGGATCGCAGCGGTGAGCACTTTGGCCGAGAATGGATCTTTCACAGCCAATTTTGCCGTCGGTCCAGTCAGCGTGAGGATCTTTCCGCCAAGTCGTTCAACTGCGGCCTTGAGCTCTTCAAAATGGACGAGGTCCTTTTCGCTGTGAGCGCGATACAAAACAATTGGTTCGTGATCGGGAACGAGTCGTTGCACCATTGCCAGAACCGGAGCAACGCCGACGCCGCCAACAACAAATAGTGCCTTTGAGCCTTCAAGTACGTCTGGTGTCACCACACCGAACGGACCCTCAACGATGACCTTGGTGCCTTTCACCAATTGCGTGATTGAGTGGGTCGCTTCGCCACGATCTTTAATTGTGAAACGAATTCGATCTTTCGTTGGTGCAGCTGACATCGAGAAAGGATGCGATTGCCACCACAAGCCTTTCTTGAGCGGCCGAACGAAACAGAACTGACCAGCATCTCCTTCACGATGTTGGAGAGACTTACCTGACACTTCAATAGCAACCGTCTTGTGGCCAACAGTTTCAATGGACGTGATGCGTAATGGGCGGACAAAAGCCCTGATCGTGCGACCCCAACGAGAAAAGACCATCAAAGTAAGCACGGCGACATGAAGACCAACCCAGAACCAGCGGGCCACGTTGTCGCCCGACAGATCGGAACCGACCACAATTTCATGACCAAAAGAAACTGCCATTCCCACGTACGCCAACATATGAATGAAGTACCAGGTCTCGTACGAGAACTTTTGTCGAATGGATTTCAGCGATGAAATTGTGACGACGCCAATCAAAAGCGATCCCACGAATGCGAGTGCCATATAGGACGTACGTCCCGTGAGATCGATGATTGCATTGATCCAACCCGAAGCTGAAGCCCAAGCGATGGTGCCAGCAGCAACGTGAACTCCCAATAGAAGTCCCATGGAATCACCAAGGATTCTGTGCCACACAAACATGCGGTCAAGACCGAAACGTCGTTCCAATGACAGGGGACGACCCACCAAGACCAACGCCAATAACGCAATTGCCGATGTCAACAAACCTGACAATGAAGTGATTGAAGTCCAAGCTTGACTCCAACCACTCGTCAACTTGGTGACTCCACCATGAACTGACCACATGCCCACGACACACAAACCGTAAGCGGCAAGCACCGCAGCGATGTCGTTGTCCGTCAAGCGACTTGGCGTGAGACGTTTCATCGCACTCGATGGCGGCGGTGGAATTTTCGTATCAGGGGCCACAGCGTGCACTTTCTTTGCTTTGCTGTTTACCAGACCCGGATCAATCGTCATCGCCATTGCCGCCTCCTTCGTGTTCGCCACCTTCATCGTCGTTTCCGCCACCCCCGACCGAGCCTCCGATGCTTGCAGGAGGAGGTGCGCCCACTGAGGTTGTCGTCGTCGTGCTTCCAGCAGTAGTTGACGACGACGGTGTTGCCACAGTCGGGACCACGGTCGAATCACTAGGGTTCATCACATCTTGAGGCGGGGCAACAACAACTGTGGTTGTTGGGCTGTCATTTTTCGAGCTGGAAAGATTTGAAATGGCGTACGAAACTCCCACGCCTCCAACCAATACCGCGACCACTATCGCCGCAATCGTCAAAGTTTTTTTGTTGATGTTCTGGAACAGGTTCATATTGTTCTCCTTTGAACATCTTCAGCCTCCCCCGCTTGAGCAAGAACAACTGCAACAAAATGCAAGAAGACTGTAAGAAACGCCTTCTTACACCGTTCTTGCAGGAGTGCCGTAAGGTGAGTCTGTGGCCACACCCGACAATACCCAGCAGGCACGCATTCTGATCGCCGAAGATGACCAAGGTGTACGAACTTCACTCACGCGAGCCTTAACCTTTCAGAACTACAACGTCACTGCGGTTAACGATGGCGCCCAAGCGCTCGAGGCAGTTGATGCACAACTCCCCGACCTAGTCATTCTTGACGTTTCAATGCCTCATGTTGACGGACTGACTGCGTGTCGCATGATTCGAGAAAAATATCGATCTCTTCCCATCTTGATGTTGACCGCACGGCACGAAGTGTCAGATCGTGTCGCCGGGCTCGATGCTGGCGCCGACGACTACGTCGTCAAACCGTTTGCACTTGAAGAACTGTCCGCTCGCGTCCGCTCAATGCTGCGCCGAACACTCGTTACAGAAGAAACTCAAAACCTTGTTGTTGCCGATTTGGTTCTTGACCTTCGATCACGTACTGCACATCGTGGGAAGCGTGAATTAGTTTTGACAAAAACTGAATTTGATCTCTTAGAACTACTGATGCAGAACGTTGGCATCGTGCTTGAAAGAGACATGCTGTACGACCGCATTTGGGGATTCAATTTTGAAACTGGTTCACGATCTTTAGACGTGTACATCGGTTATTTACGTCGCAAAACTGAAGAAGGTGGAGAGCCGCGAGTTCTTCACACCATTCGGGGAGTTGGCTACATCGTCCGACCGCCGAGTGAATCTGATTGGGAGGAAAAAGTATGAATCTGCGCTGGAAAATTGGTGGCGGAATGGCCATCATTGCCGCACTTGTTTCGGTAGCTGGCTCACTCGCCGCATACACCTCAACTGATGCTGAGCTAACGCAGAACGTCGACAACAGCCTCAGGGATTCGGCCGCTCGCGTTTTGAACATTCCGGCGAACCGCCCCAACGATGGGGACAACGAAAACGGCGAAGACGATCAACATGGTGATGAAGACAATCGCCCGATTCGCCAAAGTGATTTATGCCCGCTTGCGTTGCTGCAACCTGTCGATGCGGCTCAATTGATTTACCCAGACGGGACAGTTGAATCATGTTTCACTGATTCACCCCTTCTTCCCTCAGATGCCAAAGACCTCGCAATTGCAACTAGTGGAGATGGCGACCTCGACAACGTTCACCTTCACACAGTGAGTGTTGACGGAACTGATTACCGAGTCATCACCGTTGCTTGGTACAACAACGGTGCACTTCAGTCGGCCCGTAATTTACACGTCGTTGATGACGTGTTGAGCGGTATGAGAATCCGACTGTTACTTGCTGGCATTTTTGCCACACTTGGCGCTTGGGTTCTCGGCTGGCTGATCGCTGGGCGCATCGCTAAACCAATCCGCAAGCTCAGCGCTGTTGCATCGGAGGTGGCGACAAGCCGTGATCTTTCTATCGCTGTTCCTATTCACGGAACTGGCGAGGTTTCGGAACTCGGGCGCAGTTTCTCTTCAATGATGAATGCGCTGTCGACATCGCTCGAACAGCAACAGCGCCTTGTTAGCGATGCCAGCCATGAGTTGCGCACTCCCCTCACCGCCTTGCGCACCAATATTGAATCCCTCGAATTATTTGATGCAATTCCCGAAGCCGAACGTCGTGAAATGATTCGCGATATTCGTCTTGAAGTTGAAGAGCTCTCGACACTGACGGCAGAGCTTGTTGACCTCGCAACCGATCAGGTGCAAAGCGCCGAACAAATTGGCACTGTTGATTTGCTTGCTCTCACGAGGGACGTCGCTCAACGCGCCCGTCGACGCAGTGGGCGGACCATCGAAGTTTCCGACGGTGGCGGAAATTCGATTGATGGATTCAGCAACCAACTCTTGCGAGCAATTTCAAATCTGGTTGACAATGCCATCAAGTACAGCCCAGCCGGATCCTCCATTGAAATCTCTGTCGACGGAGGTTCGGTGAGAGTACGCGACCACGGACCTGGCATCAGCGACAAAGACTTGCCTCACATCTTTGAACGCTTCTACCGATCAATTGATGCACGAACTGCTCCGGGATCTGGCCTTGGTCTCGCCATCGTGGCCGATGCCGTGACACGTCATAAAGGCACAGTCTTTGCCGCTAACGCCCCAGATGGCGGCGCCATCGTCGGGTTCGATCTTCCCGAACCGTAAATCGTTCCTCGACAGCGGCTTACGCCACTTCGTCAAGTCGGTCAGGAATCGCCGGAATCAACCGAGGTTTACGACGCATGAAACGCGGTGTGCCTGGTCGTCCTGCTAGCAACCAAACCAAAACAAAACTGACGAGTTCAAGAGCATGCACTGACTCGCCAAGTAATGGCGTGGTGCCGCGAACTCCATCAAAAATCGCCGAACCAAGCATCGTTGCGGCAAGCGCTGCAGTGATCGGCAAGACTCCGTAAGCCCGAGTCGGAACCTTCGCGGTGTATAACAACCCAAGCGATAACGCAACTGCCATCGCTCCAATGTGGCGCGATTCGTGCGCTGTCGTCCCCGGTTCAGTACGCGCAATGAGGTCGGGAAGTGCGATGACGAGTTGCGTCAATGCAACAACAACCAAGCTATAACGAACCCACTCGCCTCGACCAGGGCGAGGTGGATGCGACCGCTCAAGAATGACACCTGACAAATCTGGAACAGATTCAGCAGCACGAACTCTCACACGACGCTGCAAGAGACTCACATCGTCAAACCATGCTGCACATGGACCACACGAATCACGATGCAACTTCGCTGCTCGAACTTCAAAGACTCCAGCCTGACCATCTAGGTCAGCCGACAACACCTCTTGAGCTGATCCGCAATCCACGCTCTTCATTGTGCCCGATCGGCGATCGCCCGTTGCGGTCACCCGCCCTTTCGCGATTTTGGGACTATGGTCCTCTTTCTGATCGGTCACATCAGAAAAGTCGCCCCCAACCGCTGTTTAGTTCCATAATGGGTGGGTGAATTCGTTGAACACCCTTGCCGTGAGCGCCCAACGGGGCGATCGTCTGGCCTTGACCCGCTTCATCGAAAACAGCCAAGGTGATGTGTGGCGCTATTGCGCCTACTTAACCGACCAACAAACCGCCGATGACGTCACCCAAGACACCTATGCGCGCGCCATCGGTTCGCTTCATCGTTTCCGGGGCGATTGTGATGCCAAAGTGTGGCTGCTGACCATCGCCCGACGAGCTTGCGCTGATCACATCCGCTCACAAACTCGCCGGCGAAACTTGATGCAGAGATTGCGCGACAACTCCTCTGAATACTCCGTTGCCCCGATTCGCGATATCGAATTGACTCAACTCATCGGCTCACTTGACCCCGATCGTCGAGACGCATTCGTGCTGACCCAGATTTTGGGACTGAGTTACGACGAAGCTGCCGAGATTTGTGGATGCCCCGTTGGCACCATTCGTTCTCGAGTTGCTCGAGCACGAACCGACGCCGTCTATCTCATGAATCAGGCTTCTGGGGCAGCAGAAGCCTGAGTTCTGGCATGTTGCGTTACTCGGCTGACCTCGTCGCCGACTACGGTCAATAACGAGATTGAGCGGCAACGCCGCTTTCGTGAAGGAGTTAAGCCATGGCCGAAGCTTGGATTATTGACGGAGTACGCAGCCCTCGTGGACGCGGCAAATCAACTGGTTCGTTACACCACATCCATCCTCAAGAACTACTCGCTCAAGTTCTGAATGCCCTACAAAAGCGCGTCGGCTTCGACACATCCGATGTCGATGACGTCATCGTTGGTAACGGCAACAGCGTCGGCGATCATGGCGCGTGTATTGGTCGTATGGCCGTGCTGGCTGCCGGTTGGCCGGTCACTGCACCTGGTGTCACCATTAACCGCTTCTGTGGTTCAGGTCAGCAGGCAGTCACTTGGGCTGCCATGGGTGTACAAGCCGGTCACCAAGATCTCGTGATTGCCGGTGGTGTTGAATCAATGTCGCGCTGGCCAGCTCCTGAAGGCGCACCCGACTTCACATCAGGCAACGCGGCCTTACGCGAATTGTTCCCCATGGTTCCGCAAGGAATTTCGGCCGACCTCATTGCCACCATCGGCGGGTTCACTCGTGAAGATGTTGACGCGTTCGCCTTGGTCAGCCAGCAACGGGCTGCCATTGCTCAAGCTGAAGGTCGCTTCGATCGCAGCGTGGTTCCGATCTTGAATCCTGATGGCACTATTGCTCTTGCCAAGGACGAGCACTTGCGCCCCGACACCACCATGGAATCACTCGCTGGTTTGTCGGCATCGTTTGCTCGTCTGGGCGCTCATCAATTCAAAGAGTTCGATCGCACGTTTGATGAGATGTGCAAGCAGGTGTACCCCGAAATCAACGGCGTCGACCACGTTCACCACGCTGGCAACTCATCAGGTGTTGTCGATGGCGCCGGTGTCATCATGATTGCCAGCCCCGAATATGCCAAGGCTCATGGTCTGAAGCCCCGCGCCCGCATTGTGATGTCGTCAGTTGCCGGCGCCGAGCCCGTCATCATGCTCACCGCTCCTGCACCAGCGTCAAAGAAGTGCCTCGATCGTGCCGGCATGACCACTAAGGACATTGATCTTTGGGAAATCAACGAAGCTTTCGCGGCCATTCCCTTGCGGGCAATGCGCGAACTCGGAATCACTAACGAAAACGTCAATGTCAACGGTGGAGCAATCGCCCTTGGTCACCCCATTGGTGGCAGTGGACCGATGCTCATGCAGACCGCTCTCGATGAACTCGAGCGTCAAGACAAGCAGACTGCTCTCATCACCATGTGCACCGGCGGCGGTATGGGTACCGCAACCATTATTGAACGTATGTGATTTAGGTTGACCGCGAATTATTCTCGCGGCAACCCAAGAACTCGTTCACCAACAATGTTGCGTTGAATCTCAGTAGATCCTGCGTAAATCGTGTGGGCCCGACTGAATAAGAACGTGTGTTGAAAATCATGCTCAAGTGAGCCTTCAGCATGCATGATCAACGCGTCGGCACCGAGCAAATCTGCTTCAAGTTCGCCAAGTCGTTGATGCCACTTTGACCAAAACAACTTGCCGATTGATCCTTCGGGACCCGGTTGGCCACCTTTGATGAATCGTGTGACATTACGCAAGCCAGACCAACGCATAATTTCAAGTTCACCATAAGCACGCGCCAAACGTTGACGAATTTCGAGATCGTCGGCGACTCCTTTGTGCTGAGCAAGCTCACGTACGTTGGCAAATTCTTTGGCGAATCGCAATTGCTGAGCCATGAATGCCGTTCCACGTTCGAAACCCAAAGTTCCCATTGCGGTTTTCCAACCATTACCGCGTCCACCAACCACCATGTCGGCTGTTGTGATAGCGCCATCAAAGAACACTTCGCAGAAATGGTCGTTTCCCGACAGATCTTTCAGCGGTCGTACTTCAACACCAGGCTGATCAATAGGTACGAGTAGATACGACAAAGCCTTGTGCGCTTTTTCTTCAAGTTCGGTGCGGCACAAAACAAAAATCCATTGCGCAAATTGCGCTTGACTTGTCCACACCTTTTGACCATCGATACGCCAAGTGTCTCCGTCGAGCACTGCGGTGGTTCGAACACCAGCAAGATCTGAGCCTGCACCAGGTTCGCTAAAGCCCTGACACCAATACTCGTCACCCTGCAAAATGGGCGGCAAAAAACGTTGCTGTTGTTCGGGCGAACCAAAAGTGATGAGCGTTGGCCCAAGCAATCCCTCACCAAAAAATCCGGCACGTTGCGGACCATTGGCCAAGGTGTATTCCTGAGCAAACACCAATTCTTCAGAGACCGACACCTCGCGACCGCCAAAAGCTTTGGGCCACGTGAGCCCCAACCAGCCAGCGCGTCCGAGTTCTTGTTCCCAAGCCACCCGCACATGCCAGTCGTGAGCACCCATCTCGGCCGAGGTACCTAATTTGCGATAGTCGCCAACCAACTTGTCATCTAGCCACGTTCGCACTTCCTGGCGAAAGGTCGCGGCCTGGTCTGACTCAGAAAAGTCCATGTCATTAGTTTCGCCCGAGAAGCACCTTTCGGCGTAATCGGCGCGCCCGACCTAAGGTCTTTTCATGACGACACCTCCCCCAGCTGTGACAAACCCCGCACAATTGTTTGATCTCACGGGACGTACCGCCCTCATTACTGGCGGCAGTCGTGGGCTCGGCAAAGAAATGGCGCTTGCTTTCGCCCACCAAGGTGCCGACATCATGATTGCGAGTCGATCCATTGAATCTTGCGAAGAAACTGCAGCCGAAGTTCGTCGTGAGACTGGACGTAACTGCGTGCCCTATTCATGTCACATCGGACGTTGGGATGAACTTGAAGGTTTAGCCGAGGCCGCGTGGAATGAATTAGGTGGCGTTGACATTTTGGTCAA
Source organism: uncultured Actinomycetes bacterium (assembly GCA_903872155.1). GTDB lineage: Bacteria > Actinomycetota > Acidimicrobiia > Acidimicrobiales > Ilumatobacteraceae > Casp-actino8. Next base: position 8,231 of record CAIQJP010000143.1, read on the forward strand.
CAATGCGGGCAAGTCCCCGTTGTACGACAACATCACCAATGTCAATGAACAAATGTGGGACTCAGTTATTGGCCTCAATCTCAAAGGACCATTTCGACTCTCGGCATTGCTTGGGTCACGCATGAGCGAACGCGCCAAAGAAACTGGCCGCGCTGGTTCAATCATCAACATTTCAAGCATCGCAGCTATTCACCCCACGCCCGATGTCATTCCGTACACAGCAGCAAAAGCAGGATTGAACGCGATGACGATCGGTTTCGCGCAAACCTTTGGTCCGCACGTTCGCGTCAATTGCATCATGCCCGGCTCATTTCGCACCGATATCAGCAAGGCCTGGAACTGGGACATGGTTGACCAAATGATGAAGCGAGTTGCACTGAAGCGCGTTGGCGAACCGCACGAAATCGTTGGCGCTGCCTTATTCTTGGCTAGCGATGCCAGCACCTACACAACTGGCGCAGTTTTCACCGTTGATGGCGGCGTTCCAACTTGATCACATCATTCGTTCTTGAAAGGACACCACGATGGCTTTAACAAATGAACAAAAGCTCGAGCATCAAAGTAAATTTGCGGCTGCGACCAATGCCGGACAACCCGACATCACCATGTCAATGTGTGTTGAAGGCGCTCTTGTCTGGCACAACTTCGATGACAAGAGCGTGCCGTATGCGAGCACCGGGAAAACTTTGACCCGCATGCATCAAGCAATCCCAAATCTTCGTTGGGAAACGCGAGCAGTCGCCGCCACAAGCACCGGCTGGATGTGGCAAGCAGCCATTCGCGGAACGGCGCCCGGCGGAGAAATTTGTGCACATTCGGTCATGATCGTCACGTTGAACGACGAAGGACTCATCACCCAACTCGACGAATACATCGACCCTTCGCAACTATCCGCCTTACGGGGCTGACTTCTCGTTGATTCGATTGCGTACCGCAGACGGCTGAACGCCTAAAGTCAAGACATGTCAAATCACAATATGGTTGAGGGTCGGGTCTGCATCGTTACTGGTGCCGGACGAGGAATTGGACGTGAATACGCGCTCATGCTGGGCGCCCACGGTGGCCTCGTTGTTGTCAACGACCTTGGTGCGTCGCGCGACGGAAGCGGTGGCGATTCTGGGCCGGCACAAGACGTAGCGAACGAAATCACAGCTGCTGGCGGACAAGCCGTCGCAAACACTGATGACATCAGTTCATATGCCGGCGCCAAGAGCATCGTTGATCAAGCCATTGATACTTTCGGTGGCCTCGATGTGGTTGTCAACAATGCCGGCATCTTGCGCGACCGCATGTTGTTCTCCATGGCCGAAGAAGAGTGGGACTCAGTCATCAAGGTTCACCTCAAGGGAACATTCGGCACAAGTCGTTTCGCTGCCGAGTATTGGCGTAACCGTTCAAAAGACGGCAAGACCAACGACGCTCGCATTATCAACACGTCATCGGTTGCCGGTTTGTATGCCAACCCCGGCCAGGCCAACTACGGAGCTGCCAAAGCCGGTATTGCAGCATTTACCCAGATCGCGGCACAAGAACTCAGCCGCTACGGAGTCACAGCAAATGCCATCGCTCCCGGTGCCCTCACGCGTTTAACCGAAGACCTCAACTTGCCTGATGAAATGTTGGCCAAGTTCGATCCACGTTGGGTCGCCCCCATTGTCACCTGGTTGGCCTCAACGTTGTCGAAAGATGTCACTGGCCAAGTCATTGAATCAAACGGCATGTTCTTGGCGATTGCCGAAAGTTGGCAGCGTGGACCAACGCTCACGACTCCCCCAGCCGAAGCCGAAGATGTTGATGCAGCAATTCGTCCGTTGTTGGCCGCCGCCCGTCCGCGCACCACAATGGCCGACATCAACTAAACACCTGTGCCTTCACTTCTTGTTATTTGCACCGGCAATGCCGCTCGTTCGGTCATGGCCGGAGCCATCATCAACGATCGACGTCCCGATCTCGATGTCGTCACTGCCGGCACACTCACCGTCGATGGGCAGCCCATCAGTTTTCGTACCCGCGAAGCGTTGAAACAGATCGGTCTGCAAGCCCAGGGACATCGCAGTAAGCAAATTGAACAACATCATGTTGATGCAGCAGACCTCATCATTGCGTTAGCTCCAGAACACGTTGAATGGATTCGGCGCAACTTTCCACATGTTGCCCATCGCACATCAACACTCAAGCGACTCACGCGTCATCTCGAACACGACGGTCCGTTTGCAGAACGTATTGCGGCACTCAACTTGGCAACCGTCGAACTTGAACCGTGGGAAGAAGTTGTCGATCCAGGTGGCGGCGAAGTCGAAGATTTCATTAACTGCGCTTTTGAAGTCGTCCAGTTAATGGACGATGTCATGCCCCGCTTGGGCTAGTACGTCTATTCTTCGACGAATTGCGCAGCGACTTGTCGAGCGAGTAATTCGTCAATGACTGCATCGCTTCGCCCTAATTCGCGCAACACATCCGCGGTATGTTCGCCCAACTTAGGCGCAATCCAACGAGGCTCTCCTGGCGTTCCATGAAAATCTGCCGGCGACGCAATCATGGTGGTCGTGCCATATTCGTCAGGCACTTCAATCAGACCACCAGCATGCCGTAGTTGTGGATCGGCCAATACTTCTTCGGCCGAATTCACCGGTGACCAAAACATGTCGGGTTCGGTTGCGAAAATATCGGCCCATTCGTCGAGCGATTTGCCCGAGAAAGCTTCATCGAGCAGTGCAATCAATTCTTTGTGGTTGATCGCTCGTTGCAACGGAGTCACGAAGCGCTCGTCTTCAATCCATTCAGGGTGTCCGGCAACGCGTGCCAACGGCGGCCAATGTCGTTCGCCCTCAAGTCCAACGACCCAGAACCACTTGCCATCGCCTGCTTGATAGTTGTTCACCGACGGATTCATCATCTGAGTGCGTTGACCAATCATCGGATGCTGACCCCAGCCCAACATCATGTTGAGATCAAACCCGATTGTGTACACACCTTGGCGCAGCAACGACGACGACACCATTTGCCCGAGACCCGAACGTTCGCGTTGATACAACGCCGCCGATATTGCGCCCGCAAAAGTAACTCCAGTGGTGTGGTCGCCCATACCACCACGCTGAAAAGGAAGCGCTCCACCATCGGGAGTGAGCATGTGGGCAATTCCTGAACGGGCCCAAAACGCCGCGATGTCATAGCCAGGCCGGTTTGCATCTGGACCTTCGAGCCCATAGCCCGTGATTTGGCCGTACACCAACCGCGGATTACGAGCACTCACCGTGTCGTAATCAAGACCCGCTCGCTTGAGCGCATCAACCCGCACGTTGGTCACAAAAACATCGGCTTGATCTAAGAGTTCAAGAGCGATCTCGCGGCCTTCTGGAGTTGAAATATCAAGTGCTATTCCGCGCTTGTTGCGGTTATCAAGTTCGAACACCGGGTTGTTCGGCATATCGCCACCAAACATGCGTTGAAATGTTCGTGCGGGGTCCCCCGACAAGGGTTCGATCTTGATGACATCGGCACCCCAGTCGCCCAAGACACCAGCAGCAGCCGGGCCGGCCACCCAAACACCTAACTCAACAACTTTGACTCCGTGCAGTGGACCAGACATACCTGCGACCCTAGTTGCCGTCGCCCAATGCGTACGGTTCGACAGTCTGTTAAGTCTCGGGTGGAGATGAGGAGAATTGAACTCCTGGCCTCTACGATGCGAACGTAGCGCTCTGCCAACTGAGCTACACCCCCGAAGGTGTTTGAACTCTAGCGAGAAATCGCCGACGAACGTCAGGCGGCACGAACCCAGTCACGACGATACGGCTGCTGTGAGCTCGGGTACCGACGCAATTGGGAAAGTTTGTAGCAATAGCCCGCCAACGAAATGGCTGCCAAGACAAACACGTAGATGAAAAGATCGCTCTTCGTTGTGAAGGCGATGAACGCCGAACCGAGCGTGACCAAGGCCAAAGCCACGAGAACGTTTTGCCGACGCTGCTTGATGAGATGCTGACGGCTGACGTTTTGTCGAACGATGCCACGAGTTGGGGTGGCATGCGACATGTGCATCGGACGTTGACGCGCTGGCGACGGAGCCAAGGGGCGAGCCATCGAACGCATCGGTGAACCAGGGCGAATGGGTGCTGAACGCTGAAGAGTTGACAACTGACGACGGAAGTCGACGACTGAAGAATTGGGGCGATTGACTTGACGGCCACGCAACAACGGCGGAACGAGAACAGTGGCCCAAGCGGCGACAACTACTAACAACACAATGGTGCCCATGTCAACGTCCTCCCCTCAATCTTGAATCAGTTGTCTGGCTTCATGAACTAACGATGTACTCAAAATCTCACGACCACCGAAGCGGTCACGGGTTACTAGGCAACCCGCTTCATTACAGTTTTACAACATTCGTGACGAACGACGCAATATTAGGCGAACTTGAGGTGAACAGGGCGTCATCACGTCCACCCCACCCCAAAACCGTCTTTGCGGCTATTTCCCCTGTTCCAGGGCTCGCCGATAGGGGCCAGAGGCGCCCCCGGTCTTCTCCCACAGGGCTAATTCGCCAATCACCATCGTCTTATCAATGGCTTTGCACATGTCATATATGGTCAGGGCCGCCACCGAGCAGGCGCAGAGGGCCTCCATTTCGACTCCAGTGCGCTCAAATACCTCAGCATGAGCCTCGACCACAATGTGATCATCGGCAATCTCAAAGCTGACTGAGGTACTTGTCAGCATCACTGGGTGGCAGAGCGGAATCAGGTCAGACGTTCGTTTGGCGGCCTGAATCCCGGCGATTCGGGCGACGGCCAAAACATCACCCTTTTTCAAATCTTGGTTGGTCACCGCAGCAATCGTGGCTGGGCTCATGAAAATCTTGCATCGAGCGACAGCCCGGCGTTGCGAGGGCTGCTTGGCCCCGACGTCGACCATGCGCGCTTGCCCTTGGTGATCAAGGTGAGTCAGCCCAGACACATGGGAACCAGATTCGTTGGAGCTCTCAATCACATCCGTAAGAGTATCTGCCATTTCAGATCCAACGAGTCAGGAGTCACCTAGTCCCGACAAGACACCCGTGAACCTCATGCTCAACGATGGTGACATGAAGGTCATGACGCAACAGTGGCAGGACTTGCTCTTCGCGCATTGGGCGTACGAGCCCGAAGTCGTCCAACGACTCCTTCCTGAGGGCGTTGAACTCGACACTTTTGAAGGCAAAGCCTATGTGGGACTCGTGCCATTCAACATGCGTAACTTGCGACTGCGGGGCCTTCCGCCGATACCCACAACCGCGAATTTCGCTGAAGTCAATGTGCGCACGTACGTCACTTCGCGAGGACGATCAGCAGTGTGGTTTTTCTCGCTTGATACGCAAAAACTTCTTCCAACTTTGGTCGCACGTCTGGCTTTCAAACTTCCGTATTGCTATGGCAACGCACGGGTCACTTTGACCGGACAAGGCGAAGGCGCGATATTGACCAGCAATGTTGCACGCAAGTGGCCACACCACTCAGATTCCGCACTTGCTGTTCGCATCGGTGCACCAGTTGAGCCCAGCCCACTTGAGAAGTTTCTGACATCGCGTTGGGGACTCGTCTCATCATCGCGGGGCAATCGGTTGTGGTACGGAGCAGTTGAACACGAGCCGTGGCCGCTTCACCGGGCCGAGTTATTACATCTCGACGACAATCTCATCACCGCCGCAGGACTCCCCCGCCCAGAAGGCGAACCCCATTTGCTTTTCAGCCCCGGGGTTCACACCACCATTCACTCATTAGAAAAACTTGCCTGAGAAAAGCTTGCCTGAGAAAA
>CAIQJP010000144.1 GCA_903872155.1 uncultured Actinomycetes bacterium
CCGACTTCGGGTGCCGATGCCGGAACTTTCGAAGTGTGGTTCGACTCGATGGGAGTTGCTGGCGCGACTGCCGACATTTTGGTGGACGTGACTGGTTATTACTCGGACCACTCGGTCGTGGAAATTCAAACAGCCATCGACAACAAGAGTGATGCAATTGCGATCATCGGATCAGGTGGCGAAGACTTCGGCGACATTCAGTTGACTGGTTCTTCATCCGGAGTTGTTTGGGACAACGGACGGTGGACCAATATCAACGTTCAGGGTGTGCAAACTAATTACTTGTTTTTTGCGTCCAATGATTGTTCAGGTGTGGGTTATTTGGACACGACTTATGGGTACGACGACAAACCTGTGTCATTTGACGGTCTCATTGGTTATCAATATGAAGTACCTGCGGGCAGGCTGGAAACGACTTTGGATCAGTTGAGTCTGCGTTCAATTCTGATTAATGGTGAATGCAACGGCAACTTGCAACCCACAGACTTCAATAGCCCAAATGGTGATTGGCGGTTTTGGAGCCCTCAGATGCCCAACGCCGACATTACTCTGACGGCACCTACATTAGTTGGTCCAACTTCAAGCCGGGTCAATGCAATTTGGGCATTCACAGGTGGCGTCAATCTTGCCGTTAATTCGTTGTCGTTCGTGCCGCGAAGCTCATTGAACGCAGCGGGCTGAATTAATCCTCGACATCTGGTTGTACCGAAGTTCGATAACGGCTGGCGTTGCTCACACTTGGATGAGCAACGCCAGCTGGACCAGTAGCGAATGCTTGTAATACGTTCGTTGTGATTCCACGTACGACTTCTGAGACAGTTTCGTTGCCCCATGTCGTTGTATCCAGTGCATGAATCCAGCCAATAGTGCCAGTTGCAAATATGCCAGCACCGCTATCGGCCGAGTAATACGTCATTGCATGGTTGTAACGAGCGTTCTTATACTTCACTGGTGAACTTGCCAGCACTTCAAGATTGTCTGGCTCTTGATTTGAGTGACCGAGTCCGTCGGCCTCAATCGCAACAAGATTTTTCAATGAAGTGCCCGACGAAAGATCGACTCCTGCAAAAACCCAATTATCGGTGTTGACGAGTTTCATCGCCGTCTTCACACCGGCGGCAAAGTATTGAATACCGATCAGTGCTGATTCGGGTTTGTTCAGCGGATCATTGCGCCATTGCACGGTTGACTGCAATGGATCTTGTGAGGTCATGGGATCGTCGTCGGCAGTCCGATAGTTCACTAATTGCCTGAAGGGCAGACCTTCATTATTGGCTTCGAGTCGAATGTGGCGGTACACGGCATTGGCCCCGAAGAACGCCAAGTTGATTCCTGCATCGCGAGCGCGCTCAAGCGATGCGCGCATGGGAGTCGAGTAATACTCGTCATGAGCAGTGGTGAGAAGTGCAGTGCGATTCACGAGCACTGGGTTCGTTGAACCATCACCATCAAGTGCGCTTGAATGAAGATCAATATCAGTGACATAAGCCGTGTCAATTCCAAGTTCTTCAATCAAACTGATCAGCGGAAGTTCATGAGTTAAAAAGTCTGCCGAACCCCAGTTGTATGAGGCGGCATACGGTCGATCAAACGAAACAACAGTGGCGCGACTTCGGGGGTTGCCAACAAAACACTGGTACAGAGTGCAGCCGCCCCAAGGGTTGTAAGCCTGCCATGTTGTTACTGCTGAAACGACAACGAGAGATGCGTTCGTCGAATCCCGACGAACCGTCAGTGGCACGTAGTGCGCTTCCGATGTACTGGAAACAAGTTTGAGTAAATACGAACCCGTGGGCCACGTGTTGTCAATCGTGATGGTCAGCGAAGGTACCCACAATGCGCGTGACATTTTGGTCGTGCTATCTGTGGACATATCAAGTTGCCACGTTGATGCTGTTTCGCCTGAGGTCCAAATGAGGCGACCTTGCATTCCGCCGTACCAACCCATGCGGTAAGCCTCGACATGCCATGTCGGTGCCGAAGTTGCGACAAAGAGCGTGACGACATCGCCGGGTTGCGCACTCGTTGTATCGGCGTAACCCTCAATTGCTCCTTCGGCGGTAACAGGTTTGGCGCCTGGGACATCTTTGGTGATCCGCCAAGCGTCGGTGCCAGGCAAGGCATTCTCGGCGGCTAACCAACCGGGCGTTGCGTACGGGTCGGGAGCAATTGTTGTTGTGGGCGCCACCGATGACGATGAAACGTCGCTTGCTATTTCGATTGTTGTCGTTGACGACTCGCTGTTGTTTGGTGATGATATATCGCTGGCATCACTTGTTCCGCATGCGGTTATCGCAAGAGCGCAACCAGTCATCGTCGCTATGAACGACAGCGCTAACTTCATGCGGATTTCCAGAGTTGAAGTGGGGTAATGAACCGATCACAGCCACTCGGAACTGCAACTTCTGTTGAGTTCTGTCGCGCCGAGACGTAACCAGCACACACGATCTCCATCATCCAACGCCCGAAGGCAATGTCCATGAATGGTGTGGTGTGGTGTGCGAGATCGTCGGCGAATGCTTGCAGTTGACCGGTGTAACCAAATTGCTGAATGAACGGAATTGGCGATGTAGTGGCAGGCAAGGCAACTTCTTCACCATTGTGTTCAAGGTTGATGTTTGGCATCAGTTCGGCACGAACGACACCTTGATCGGAAGCCACTTGAAAATTCCATTCAGGAGTTTCTGAACCTTGCCACGATGAAACAACGCTTGCTGTGAGGCCATTGGTATAAGTCAGTTTGATCTCAGCGTGCGTGTCGGTGATTTCGCCGTCGAGTTTTGCTGAGACCGCAACAACTTCACCAGCACCAATTGCTCGACCCACAAGAACTGCAATAGCTATGGGATGGACGCCCAGGTCGAAGAGTGCGCCGCCACCCCATTCAGCGGTGGTGAAGTCGCCCCACGCGGGAAGTGATTGCACGGTGCGAAACGACATGTGTGTCACCGAACCGATCGACACTGCTCGCTTGATAAATGCATGAAC
>CAIQJP010000145.1 GCA_903872155.1 uncultured Actinomycetes bacterium
AACGAGTCGCCGATCTGGGCCAGATGAACCTTGATGGCAAGCACGACGATCTTTTGATGGCAATCCACGAAGCCGATCGAGCGTTACGAACCGCCCAGCGCTCGTTGCTTCGAGCTAGCAAAATCGTCAAGTAATTCGCAGTTCTCTGGTTTCGGGGTCAAGTTTGAGTTTCCAGCCGCCTTCGTGGGCGGCGTGATGATGCCTTGAGCACAACGGGAGCATGTTGTTGAGATCGGTCGCACCACCATTTTCCCAATATTCAATGTGGTGCACGTTGCAGTGATCAAAAATCACTTCACAATCCGGAATCGCACATGTCGGATGGATCGCTTCAAGTGCTCTTCGTTGGTGAACGGTCGCTAACCGTTTTGATCGGCCCACATCGATTGGGACTGATCGCCCATCAAGAACAACCGGCAGAATTTCTGCTTCACAAGCCAATCTGCGAACGGTTTCAACTGGAAGATCGGCTCCGAGAGCGGTACGGCAGGTGCCGCCAGCGTGCAAACCGTGCTGCAATGTCTCGAGATCAACATGAACGACGATTTCAGCGCGGGCCGGGACGTCAGAAACTGATTCGCTGGCACCATTAACCAAAGCGATGAGGGCTTGGGCTTGGCGGTGATCGTTTGGCTCGATCCACGGCATCACTTCAACGGGAACTTCTTTGTCTCCCGAGTGGAACATGGCTTCAACGAAACGACCGATCTTTGATTTCAAAATCGAGGCGCTGATCGGATCAAACTTGCCGCTGACCGACAAACAACCATCAGCCTCGTTGCGCATCTTAAAGAACGTTTCGCGCTTCTGACGTTCGAAGGTTGAGAGGCCATCGTCGGTGACAACTGATTTCGCGGTCTCGGTCACCAAGTGACTGAATTCAGAAGCACTCATGGTGGTTGACGCTTCAACAAGTTCTGGCAGATGCGCCATGAACGCGTCCCGCTCAGCGCCAGCGATCTTGAGCCCACGACCCAAAGCGTCAACATGAGCCGCAGTCGTGTCACCAGATGCCAACACAGCACCCATCTCGGGTGCGGCTTCCGTGACTAATCCACGTGAAACAACTTCTCGAGCTTCACGCGATGTGAGGCCACCATGGGCAACTAGTTCACGTTCGGGGATCACAAAGGTTGGGGCGACCGGGTCGTGCATCAACGAAATCATGCGAGCGTTCGCTTCAAGCATTTGTGCATCAAGTTTTGCTTGACGCGAGCGAATGTCGGCCATGAAGGCGCGTAGTTCAGCGATATTCATTTCGCTGATTGCGACCTTTGCTGGTCCACTCCACTCGAACAGAAACTTCAAAACAACCCCGATTTCATTGACTATTGAGAGATTTTTACGCTACGAACGTATGTTCTAAAGATACAGGAAGGGTGTTACAAAGTCAATGTAGCGAGCAACAAATTTCAAAATATTTGTGAAGAAAACGAAACAATCAAACTGGCGCAGAATCACGCCTAAGCGCCTCGGTCATTACTTCTTACGAGGTGACCGCTTCGTAGTCGGAGCGGTCACCGGCACACCTGCCGACGGGCAAATGTCAGCTAACTCACACATGCTGCACTGCGGTTTGCGCGCATCGCACACACGCCGTCCGTGCAAGATAAGTCGCAAACTAAACGAACCCCATTCAGCTGGCGGCAAGTAATCGTTGAGTTGCAATTCAACTTTCACAGGATCTTCGAGTTTCGTGAGTCCCAGTCGTCGTGACAAGCGACCGACGTGAGTGTCAACCGGTAGTCCTGGTAAATCAAACACCACACTGCGTACAACGTTGCCCGTCTTGCGACCAACACCAGGCAACGTCACGAGATCTGAAAGTTCGCTTGGTACTTCTCCCCCGAAACGTTCAATCAAGTTTTGCGCCATACCCATTAAGTTTTTCGCTTTGCTTTGATAAAAGCCCGTCGAGCGAACGAGTGTTTCAACTTCTGACGGATCAGCTGATGCCAACGACCACGGATCTGGGAAGCGCGCAAACAATGCTGGCGTCACCATATTGACGCGCACGTCGGTGCATTGTGCCGACAAGATGGTTGCCGATATCAACTCGTATGCGTTGCGATGATCAAGTTCGCAAATCACTTCGGGATAACCAATCGCTAAACGTCGCGCGACTTCAATCGCTTGATCTTTCGGCTTGGCCTTGAGCTTGACCGCCGCTTGTTTCTT
>CAIQJP010000146.1 GCA_903872155.1 uncultured Actinomycetes bacterium
ACCGAAGTCATGAAATTTGCATCGCCTCGCCAGCGAGGAACGATATGTACATGTAAGTGTTCGCTGACACTTCCTCCTGCGGCTGGCCCGAGGTTGATGCCGATGTTGAGACCATGCGGGGCGTATTCGCTTTTCAGAACCTCGTCGGCACGGGTGACCGTCGCCCAAAGTTCAAGACTCTCCTCGGGAGTGAGTTCGGACAAATTGGCAATCTGCCGCATAGGTAAAACCATGAGATGGCCAACTGCGTAGGGGTACGCGTTCATGATGACAAAGACCAATTGTCCGCGATGAACGATGAACGTTTCTTCATCCGGTACACCCGATTCAAGTATCTGGGTAAAGACACTTTGACCCTCAGAATGAGTACCTTCAAAAGGGTTTGGCAGTGATGACAAATACTGGCTCCGCCAGCCAGTCCACAGCGCGTCAATCATGATTCATTTCAAATCTCAGGTGACAGTCGCTCAGACCACTGAGTGACTGACCTCTTCAGTAATCCGTCGGGTGAATTCAGAAACCGCAACTCCGCGTTCAACATCAAGACCGCGGGCGTTGACCCCAACCGTGTGTGCTGCCATATCGTCATCACCGACGACGAGAACGTACGGCGTTTTTTCCATTTTGGCAGTACGAATGCGCTTACCGAGTTGATCATTCGCTTCGACGATCTCGACGCGAATTCCAGCAGTAAGTAATTCGTTGGCAACTTGCTGAGCGTATGTCTCGTGAGCTTCGGCAACTGGCAAGATCTTGACTTGTACCGGACTCAACCAAGTTGGGAATGCGCCAGCGTAATGTTCGACGAGAACTCCGAAGAATCGTTCAACAGAGCCGAACAAAGCGCGGTGCAACATGATGGGGCGCTGACGTGAGCCATCGGTCGCGACATATTCAAGGTCAAAGCGCTCGGGCAAGTTGAAATCGCATTGGATCGTCGAGAGTTGCCAGGTGCGGCCGATCGCATCTCGGATATGAATATCAATCTTTGGTCCGTAGAAAGCAGCGTCGCCTTCTTTGACGCTGTATTCAACACCGTGAGTTTCAAGGGCTGTTGATAACGCGTTTGTTGCCGACTCCCAAATTTCATCGGAACCCACATACTTGTCGGGATCTTTGGTGGAGAGATGGAAAGAGAAGTCCTCAAACCCAAAGGCCTTCAAGACACTCATCACGAAATCAAGAAGTGAAATGATCTCGTCTTGTAATTGGTCGCGTGTGCAATAGATATGACTGTCATCTTGAGTGAACCCTCGAATACGCATCAGTCCATGCAAGGTTCCGGCCCGTTCGTAGCGGTACACGGTTCCGAGTTCAAAGAGTCGCAAGGGAAGTTCGCGATAGCTGCGCTGTCGTCCGCGGAAGATTAAACAATGCATGGGACAGTTCATTGGCTTCGGGTAGTACGTGCCGTTGTCCATTTCCATGGGCGGGTACATACCGTCGGCGTAGAAGTCAAGGTGCCCTGAAGTTTGGAAGAGTGTTGCGTTTGAAAGATGAGGAGTGAAAACGAACTGGTAGCCACCGCTTTGGTGACGGGAGCGGCTGTAGTCCTCCATCAATTTGCGCACAATGGCGCCTTTGGGATGCCACACCGCAAGTCCCCCGCCAAGTTCGGTCGGGAATGACAGCAAATCAAGTTCAACCGCGAGGCGGCGGTGATCGCGACGCTCGGCTTCCTCAAGCCGGTGGAGATGTTCTTCAAGAGCTGCCTTGCTCTCCCACGCGGTTCCATAAATACGTTGTAGAACTGGACCCTTTTCGTTACCGCGCCAATACGCCGACGAAACTTTTTGCAGTTTGAAGTGTCCGAGTCGGCCAGTGCTCGGAACGTGAGGTCCGAGGCAGAGGTCAACGAATTCGTCGGTGTTGCGATAAATGCTGACTGAATCACCCGAGCCGCCGACCTCAGCGCTGTCGGTGCCATCGGCTGCACCTCCGGTGACGCGCTCAATGATTTCGCATTTATACGGTTGTTCACTAAAGAGTGCGAGAGCTTCAGCAACTGAAATGTCGGCTCGCACAAATGGCTGGTTTGCTGCAATGACTTTGCGCATCTCGGCTTCGACGTTGGCCAGATTTTCTTCAGTAAATACTCGACCACCGAGGTCAAAGTCGTAATAGAAACCATTTTCAATGGCGGGCCCGATGGTGTACTTCGCACCTGGATATAAATTCAAAACCGCTTGGGCCATGACATGAGCAGTTGAGTGGCGCAATACATGGCGACCACGATCGGAGTCAATAGTGATGATTTCGACCGAGTCGTTGTTCGTTAATGCCTGAGACACATCAACTTGTTGTCCATTGACGACTCCGGCGATGGCAGCTTTGCCCAAATTTCGACTGATCGAAGTCGCCAGAGATAACACGGTTGAATCCGCGGCGACTTCACGCTGTGATCCGTCAGGGAGGGTGATTGATATCTCGGCCATTGCAGACAGTTTACGGGTATCCCCCATTGCTCACCGCGTGATTTGACGGGTTAGTGAAGCGAAGGTACCGATTGATCTTGGACGTGACCGACTTTGGCCGTCGTGATTGGTTCAGAATCGGCAGTTTTGCCGGCGTAAACGTTTTTGTATACCTGGCCCGTCATTGATTGAACTTCAAACATCACTTCATCAATCATTGATCGCCACGCCAAATGAGGGTCTGTGGCTGCGGTGTACCTTTCGGGTCGAACTGGTCGTCCGATAGTTATTGAACACGAGCGGAACAGCTTGGGGGCCTTGGCGTCGGGTGGCTGTATCTCATCAGTTCCGACGATGCCGACGGGATAAATTGGACAACCAACTTTGGTGGCTAATCGAGCTGCTCCCGTGCGTCCTTTGTACAAGCTTCCGTCACGACTGCGAGTACCTTCAGGAAACATGCCGAAAAGTTCGCCTCGGGCGAGGACACCTTCGGCAGCGTCAAGCGCTGCTTGACTCTTTTCGCCGCCCGCACGATCAATCGGAATCATGCCCATCATCGGAAACAGAACTTTTGTCTTCCAAGAATCCATGTATTCGGCTTTGCCAACAAACGAGATATTGCGTTTCACCACCAACATCAAAAATGCTGAGTCGAGAAAGCTCACATGGTTCGGGCACAGAATTGCCGGCCCTGTTTCGGGGAGGCGATCAAGTCCAGACACTTCGATTGACCACAAGCGACGGGCGACGGGCGCTAAAGCGGAGCGAGCACGGGTTTGGGCTTTACCGGCACCTTGTGCTTTCATGGCTGAGATCACCTGCCCCTCACTGACGCTGTGCGCATCTTATGCAGGAAAATTGGCTCGCTGGGAAGTTCTGAGTTTTAGAGAGTGATTCCTAACAAATTGGCGGCGGCTTGAGCCGAGAAACCTTGGGCAATTGCTTGATCAATAGCAGTCATGGCTGATGGAGTGTCTAAATCGTTATCGAGGTGTTCGCGAACTTCGTTCATCAAGTTCGGGGACTCTGGTAAACCGACACTGCCTGCCCACACATTGAGCCGCTCACGAGCCACTGGCATCTGATCGTTGGTCCATTCCCATTCAAAACGATAATGGTGTTGAATGATGGCCATCCGAATTGCGCGCGGATCCCACTCTTTTCTCAACGCATCAACAAAGACCAAGTTGCCAAGCGACTTCGACATTTTGGCACCGTCCATAAAGACCATGGCAACGTGCATCCAGTGCTTCACAAAAGGTGCGCCAGTAGCGGCTTCACTTTGCGCACGTTCACATTCGTGGTGCGGGAAAATGAGGTCGCTTCCACCACCGTGTAAATCAATCGTTTCACCAAGTTCGCGTAACGCCAAAGCACTGCACTCAATATGCCAACCTGGGCGCCCAGCCCCCCAAACAGCTTCCCACGAGGGTTCGTCAGAAGCCGACGGATGCCACAAGACAAAGTCGAGTGGATCGCGCTTGTTGGGGTTGTCGACATCGCCACCACGTTCACGGGCGAACTCAATCATTTGCTCGCGTGTGTAATGACTCACACTGCCGAATGAATTGAATTGACTGACGTCGAAGTACACCGAGCCACCAGCGACATAGGCAAAACCGCGTTCAAGAACCATTCCGATGAATCCGCGAATATCTGGAATCGCCGACGAGGCGCGAGGAGTTGAGTACACCGGCAAAGCATTGAGCGCTTCCATGTCCCGCTCAAAACGTGCTTCTTCTCCTGCAGCTAAATCGAGATAGTGCACACCAAGTTGGCGAGCCTTCGCGAAAAGCGGATCGTCCACATCGGTGACGTTACGAACACAACGCACTTCATGTCCAAGATCAATGAGGCGACGTTGCAGAACGTCATAGGCCATAAAGGTCGCCGCATGTCCGATATGCGTCGCGTCGTACGGCGTAATGCCACAGGTGTACATCAGTACACGCGGTCCAGGTTCGAAAGGCACGATGGCCTGACGAGCAGTATCAAATAGCCTGATTGGCAAGTGACTAGCCCTTTTCTATTTTTGTTCAGGAATTGAACGGATACCTGTCAACTTAGGCGCAACTCGAGTCTTGTAACGAACATTCAGTTGCAAAAGTACTGCCGTAAATGCCTCGATGGCCGTGGCATTTGATAGTTGACCGGCATCCAAGGGTCGACATCCTGGAATCTTGTCGACGATGGCACTGACTTCTTTGAGTGCAGAGAGATCATCTGAACAAATCAAAACATCAGAGTCGATCGGTTCGCCAATATGTCCGAGCTCTTTGGCGGGAAGGTGATGGAAAGCGGCAACAACACGACTGCGCGGTACAGCAGCTTGAATATGGGCAGCCACACTGCCGCGAGGTGGGAGAAGCGGTTGGAATTCACCGGCGACGCGAACTAATGCATTGGCCATGCTGATGATGACCTTGCCGGCAAGTGCGTCGGCATTGTCTTGGACCGTGGTCGCTGCCGAATCCCAAGGGGTGGCAATCACGACTAAGTCGCATGCCGAAGCTGCTGCATTGTCTCCCCCCGTCAGTAAACCTGCGAGTTCGGGAAACTTAGCCACAAATTCGTTGGCAATCTCGGTGGCCCGATCGGCTGAACGAGAGCCGATGACGGCGTGGTAGCCAATGGAGGCAAGGCGGGCGGCTAACGCTGAGCCGGCGGGACCTGTTCCGCCGAGAATTCCAATACGCATGAATACACAATGGCACAGATGATCAGCGATTCTTTAGTTGACCCTTTAAGAACAGTGAAACAACTAGTTTGTTCGTATGAGTCTTCTTGCTGGTAAGAAAATTGTCGTCACAGGTGTTCTCACTGATGCATCCCTTGCCTTCGGGGTCGCCAAATTGGCGCTCGAACAAGAAGCCCAGGTGGTCTTAACAGGGGCGGGCCGAGCAATGTCGTTGACTCAGCGAACTGCCCGCAAACTCTCACAAACGGTTGAGGTTCTTGAACTCGATGTGACGGTTGATGAACATGCACCCATTGTTCGGGATCACCTTGCAGCCACTTGGGGTTCAGTTGATGGTGTCGTGCACTCCATTGGGTATGCGCCTGAAGTATGTCTCGGTGATGATTTCATGGCTGCGACGTGGAATGACGTTGCGGTCGCGATGCAAATCAGCGCATATTCACTCAAGCATCTCGCTGATGTCTTCGTGCCCTTAATGAAGCCAGGCGGATCCATCGTTGGTCTTGACTTCGATAACACGGTCGCGTGGCCGGCGTACAACTGGATGGGTGTTGCCAAGTCAACGCTCGAAAGTATCAATCGCTATTTGGCGAAAGAATTAGGTCCCAAAGGAATTCGTTCCAACCTGGTGGCCGCTGGACCCATCAAAACCATGGCAGCAAAATCGATTCCCGGATTTAAAAAATTTGAAGATATCTGGGACGATCGAGCGCCTTTGGGATGGGATGTCACCAACGGAGAACCAGTGGCGCGTGCCGTCGTTGCATTGTTATCTGATTGGTTTCCCGCGACAACGGGATCAATGATCCACGTTGACGGCGGGTATCACGCAACTGGTGCGTGAGGCAAAGATTTACAGACCGCTTCGTTCCAAAATGTGGATTCCGCAGGCTGAGCCCAAGCCGATGACATGGGCTAGACCAACTTTGGCGTCCTTGATCTGACGATCGCCGGCTTCATTGCGCAGGTGATGACAGACTTCCCAAATGTTGGCAATACCAGTTGCGGCAATGGGGTGACCCTTTGATTCGAGACCACCAGAAACGTTGACTGGCATTGAGCCGTCGCGCCAGGTTGCACCACTCATGAAGAAGTCAACGGCGCCACCTTCGGGGCACAACATCAAGTTGTCGTAGTGCACGAGTTCTGCGGTGGCAAAGCAGTCATGGAGTTCAACGAGGTCAAGATCGCTCGGTGACACGCCGGCTTGCTCGTAAGCAATCTTGGCGGCGTTACGCGTCAAGGTGTTGACATCGGGCAGGATCTGACACGCTTCTTCGTACGGGTCGGTCGTCAACACTGAAGCTGAAACCTTGATCGCGCGACGCTGTTGTTCTTTCGACAACGTACGGAGAACTTCACCAGATGTCACAACTGCTGCAGCAGCACCGTCACAGTTGGCCGAGCACATTGGACGAGTATTCGGATACGCGATCATCATGTCGTTCATGATCTCGTCGAGGGTGAAGCGCTTTTGGTACGCAGCCATCGGGTTCAAGACCGAGTGAGCGTGATTCTTCTCGGAAATTTTGGCGAACAGTTCAAATGAAACTCCGCCGTACTTGTGGCCGTATTCCATTCCGACTTGAGCGAAGGTTCCGGGCATGGTGTCGGTTCCGATACGTCCGTCAGTCGGAAGCACGCTTCCGTAGCGACCACGTGGCTCGAATTTGTTGCCGTCCTTCTTGGATACTCCACCGCCGCCGAGCAAACCTGCGCCGGCGAGCTTTTCTGCACCAACGGCCAGACCCATACGGACTTCGCCGGACTTCACCGCCATGATCGCGGTACGCAATGCAGTTGCTCCAGTGGCGCAAGCGTTGGCCACGTTGTACACCGGAATACCGGTTTGGCCGATTTGCTTTTGCAATTGCTGACCAAACCCAGCGCCAGCACCCATGAGGTTGCCGGCTGCCAAAATTCCGATATCGGCCATCGTGACGCCTGCATCAGCCAATGCAGCAATTGCTGCTTCTGATCCGAGGTCAACAATGTCTTTGTCGGAATGCTTACCAAACTTGGTCATTGCGATTCCGAGGATCCAGATGTCGTCACTTGCCATGATGAGTGCCTTCGCTTTCGTAGTTGAAAAATGTTACTGAATATGAATGAAACAGGTAGTAATGATCAAGCGGGTTCGAAGCCAAAACCAATGGCTTCTGTGCCTTCGTCGTCGGTTCCGAGGCTGAAGGTAGTCAGGCGAACTTTCATGCCAAGAGTTACTTTTTCTGGAGTTGGCTCGGTGTTGATGACATTGCCACGAACGCTGGTGCCGCCACAGTCGATGATTCCGGCAACGAACGGTACGGGAACTCCGGGAGCCGCGAAAGCAACAATCGTGAATGACTTCAAAATTCCGTCGGTTGAAATTGCGACCTTCTTGAAATCGTTCTTGAAACACTTTGCGCAAGCGTTGCGACGATCAAAGAATCGAGCACCACACGAGGTGCATTCGTTGGCAACGAGGTGGGGCTTGTCGCCCAGTTCTAGATAATCAACGTGTGGGATTTGGTTAGCCATGATGGATGCTCCGTTTAACGGTTGTTCGAACAGACTTACCCTAAACCTTCATGTGCCCCGAGCAGAAACCCTTGTGTCGGCACTTCCCAATTGGTGTCACCACTGTCCGAGGTGGACAACCTCAGATTTTGGTCGGCGAGTACGGGTTGTCGGAGAACCACTTGGTTGATCATCGGGGTGGCGATAACCCACGGCGATGGCCCCAACGCACGAAACTGATGGCGGCACCGCATATGCATCCAAAACGACTCGGGGGTCACCGAAGAGTCCAAATAACAGGGCTCCCCAGCGTTTTTCTTCGATCAGAAGGAGAAGATTTTCGGCTGCCATCGCCGCGTCAGTCAACCAAAATGGCGTGACCCACCGCTCGGCATCGTCGAGCCCGTGTCCGGCCTTATCAGGCAGGCTGTAACGCTCGGTGTAGGCATCCTGGTCCCCGAGAATCAGAACAATGGCGCTGGCATCAAGTACCCCAGGCGCCTTCACGCTGAACCAGTCCCCTGAACCAGAAACCTGCCAAAACTTGGTGAGCTGATCATCAGCGAGGACAAGAAAATGCGCACCTTGTGAAAAACCGGCTGAGGGCGCCCGTAAAGCCAAGGCGCACATGTCGGTCAACTCCGTTGATGACGGTCCGCCGGAAAATCGTCGGGTCATGCGCCGCCGGCGCAACAATGCCTCGAGCGCACTCGAAGAATTGGGGCTACTTGAGTTTGCCAAGTTTGAGCAGATCCTCAGTCATCGTCCAGCCGTGAATGATCAAACAACCACCAACTGCGGGGTTCACCCCCGAGAACAACTCGGCGATTTCCGGCTTGATCTTGTCGGCCTTTGTTGATTCGTGGTCAAGAAAACCCGACAAGCCCTTTTTGCCAACAATGAAGGTCTTTTCGTCATACTGGGCATCAACACCGAAACGTCGAGCTAAGCGGCGACCCCACGCCCTCTCTTCGCCCACAGCGCGATGTCCTGGTCGAGGAATGAGTTCAGTGAGTTGTTTGAAAGCTTCAAGGCCTTCGGCTGAGACGAAACGGCTTCCGACGACGACATCTTCGTCAGGGAAAGCCATCAGGGCTCGGTGAAAGGCTTCGGCCATGAGACCTTTCAAAATCTGATCTCGTTTCGACGAACGCTTGACGCTCATCAAACCCAGCAAAACACACGGTGTGCCACCAATACGTTCAAGCGTGGAAAAGGTAAAACCTTGGACTTTGCCGGCCTCAATGGACGTGGTGCACAGCACCCAGTCTTCTTTGGCCTTGACGAGGCGCTCCATATCGAATGAGCCACCCATCGCGACCATGTCTTCGAGTTGAGCCTCCGTAAGCGCCGCGCAATCTATTGTTTCGACTTCGACGGACATGAAAACGGCTTCTCCCTGGTGGACCCGGAATTGAGGGATCCGGAAACGATCTCACCTATTCTGCCACTTGGAAGGGCGTGAGAGCGAAACGACCTTGTCGTGTCGGGGGAAATAACGACCTAACGGACGACTCCGGCCCCAAAGGCGACTCGTAACGGCGGAATGACCCGGTCAATATCAACCATGAATTCGGCGCCAAGCTTCAGAATCTTGGCATCACCGATATGTAAAAAGACGTACGAGGGTCCGGGGTACTTCGTCAAAATGGACTTCAGGCGAGCAACATTTTCTGGATCGAGCGCAACTGCTGGCAGGTTTAAACGCAGTTCGGGTTCGCGGTTTGACAGTTGTAATGGAGTGATTTCCATCGTGGCCACGCTGATGCGATCATCTTGTCGATTCACCCGACACTTCACTGAAATGATTGCCTCGTCAACAATCTTGTGTCCGTGGGTCTGCAAGGTCTTCGTGAAAACCGTGAGTTCAACTCCCCCGTACAAATCTTCAAGATGCACGATGGCCATCGGATCACCTTTTTTAGTGACCTTGCGTTCAACTTTGGTAATGATGCCAGCCAAAGTCCAAATGGAACCATTTTCGGCTTCGGCCAACATTGCAGTGGTCGTCGTGGAATGTTTGTTCAATGACGACTCGTGGCCGAACAACGGGTGGTCACTGATGTACAGACCCAGCATTTCTTTTTCGAACTTCAGTTTGACTGATTTGTCGTATTCGTTTTCAGGAATCGGAATGTCAAGATCAAACGAGGGATCAGAATCGGTATCGATGGCATCGAAAAGACTCATCACTCCTTGATCGGCTTCAGCACGTCGTGACACGGTGTCGTCAACGATGTTTTCAAAGACGGCCATCAGACCTTGACGGGGGTGACCCAAACTGTCAAAGGCTCCGGCCTTGATGAACGATTCCACGGCCTTTTTGTTGAGGCAATCGGTCGGAACGCGCATCGCGAAATCGTGGAACGATTCGAATGGGCCGTTTGTTTGGCGCTCAGCAACAATTCGTTCGCAAATAGCGTGCCCAACACCTTTGATCGCTGACAGGCCAAAGTGGATCACTCGCTCTTCAACTTGCGGCGTGAAGTCAACATCGGAAACATTGATATTGGGAGGTCCAACCGTGATTCCGCCGATTCGGGCATCAACGAGGTAGCCAGCAGCTTTATCAAGGTTGTCTTTAACACTCGTGAGCATTGCTGCGAAATACTGAACCGGATAGTTCGCTTTGAGGAAAGCAGTTTGGTAACAGATATACCCGTAGCCGAATGAGTGACTCTTGTTGAATGCGTAGTCGGCGAAATTTTCGATGATGTCAAAGAGTTGCTTGCCAAGCATGTCTCCATAGCCCGATGTTGCGCACCCTTCTTCGAACTTAGAACGTTCCTTCTCCATGAGGGCGCGTTCTTTCTTGCCGCACGCCTTGCGCAAGTTGTCGGCTTCGGCTAACGAATACCCTGCAAAACGTTGCGCAACACGCATCACACTCTCTTGATAAATCATGAGTCCGTAGGTGTCACCGAGAACTTCTTCGGCGTCGGGATGGAAGTACTCAACCTTCTTGCGACCATTTTTACGATCAGCAAAGTCGTAGTGCATATTGACGCTCATGGGGCCAGGGCGATACAGGGCAATCACAGCCGACACATCTTCAAAGCTTGTTGGTGCCATGGCCCGAAGCAACTGTTGCATTGGAGGAGACTCGAGTTGGAAGACACCGATGGTGTCGCCGCGCGACAACAATTCAAAAGTCTTTTGATTATCGATCGCGATGGCATCAATATCAAAATTGGGTTCTGATAGACGAATGAGTGCCATTGCGTCGGAGATGACGTCCAAGTTACGCAGACCAAGGAAGTCCATCTTCAACAGGCCGAGTGATTCAACGCCGTGCATTTCGAACTGAGTTGTTACTTGCGACTCTTCGATGGGCTTGCCAGCTTCTGGCTTGCGTTGCAGAGGCAAGTACGAAGTCAGTGGTTCTTTGGAAATCACCACAGCAGCCGCATGAATTCCGGTGGATCGCTTGAGGCCCTCGAGTCCTTTGGCCACATCGATCACTTGCCGCATATCTTCTTCAGACTCGTAGATGTCGCGAAGTTCTTGAGCAGCTTGATACCCGTCTTTGTATTTCGGATCGAGTTCGAGACAATATTTGAGCGGAGTGTCGCGACCCATAACGAGAGGTGGCATTGCCTTAGCAAGTTTGTCGCCAACTGCGTATGGATGGCCAAGTACTCGAGCCGCGTCACGCACGGCATTGCGGGCCTTGATCGTGCCGAACGTAATGATTTGGGCGACGTGTTCGCGGCCATAGGTATCAGTTGCGTAGTGAATCATTTGCTCGCGATACCTGGAGTCAAAGTCCATATCGATGTCGGGCATTGAAATACGACTGGGGTTTAAGAAACGTTCAAAGAGTAAGTCGTAGCGAATCGGGTCAATCTCGGTGATGCCCAAGCAATAGGCAACTGCGCATCCGGCGGCTGATCCACGTCCGGGTCCGACACGAATACCTTGTTCTTTGGCGTACCGAATGAGATCCCACACGATCAAGAAATACGAGGCAAACCCCATATCGCAAATGACCTTGGTTTCATAAGCCAATCGTTCGATGATTGATGGTGCGAGTTTGTCGCCCCAACGGCGCTTGGCACCTTCTCGTGTGAGATGGTCAAGGTACGCCGCGTCATCAGCGAAACCTGGCGGGATTTTGAAGTTTGGCAATTGTGGTTTGCCAAACTCGATGGTGACTTCAGCGCGTTCGGCGATCCAGAGTGTGTTGTCGCATGCTTCAGGAACTTCACGGAAGACGTAACGCATTTCGTTTGATGTCTTGAGGTAATGCTCGGTGCCTTCAAAGCGAAAACGCTTTGGGTCGTTCATCATTGAGTTGGTTTGAACACATAACAGCGCATCATGGGCATCGCTGTCGTGACGATGTACGTAGTGCGAGTCGTTGGTGGCAATCACCGGTGCGCCAATTTCTTGGGCGATCTGCAGTAATTGCGGATTGGTCTTGGTTTGGGCAGCCAGACCGTGGTCTTGAATTTCTACGAAGAGGTTGTCTTTGCCAAAAATTTCTTGCAGTCGTGCGGCTTTGATTTTGGCGTCTTTGTAATCATCTTTTAAGAGGGACTGCAAAACATGGCCACCGAGACAGCCAGTTGTCGCAATCAGCCCTTCGTGATACTTCTCAAGTAGTTCCCAGTCCATCCGCGGCTGGTAGTAATAGCCCTCCAGAAAAGCCAAGCTCGATAACTGAATCAGGTTCTTGTACCCAACGTTGTTCTCAGCGAGCAGCGTGAGGTGGTAGTACAACTTGCGGCCACCTTCGGTGTCGCCGCCGGAGTCGTCAACTTGGCCACGTCGACTGGGGCGTTCAAAACGAGTCTCGTAGGCCATATAGGCCTCGGTGCCAATGATGGGCTTGACTCCTTGAGCTCGACATTCTTTGTAGAAGTCGAGAACTCCGTACATGTTGCCGTGATCGGTCATTCCGAGAGCAGGTTGGCCATCGGCGACGGCTTTGGCGACGAGTTCGTCGAGTTTGGCTGCTCCATCAAGCATCGAAAACTCGGTGTGAACATGGAGATGGGTGAAAGAGTCGCCCAACACCAACCTCCTTACGTCTCGGTGGAACCCGACCAATTCGGGGTCCAAATCTCATCAATGTGGTTTAGGAACAGTAGCAGTGACCTAGAGGTAAGTTCCTGGGAGTCCGGTGTTGTCGGGACCATTTTGCGGAGATTGGTTGGGTCCGCCGGGATTGATCTGACGTAGTTGTTCATATTGCTGGCGGGCGGCCATTTGCTGGGCGAATAATGTCGCCTGGATGCCGTGAAACAGGCCTTCAAGCCAGCCCACCAATTGGGCTTGAGCAATACGTAGTTCGCCGTCACTTGGAATGCCATCAGAAAATGGAAGGGCCAACATGCGCAACTCTTGCTGAAGATCAGGAGACAGGGCTTCGGCGAGTTCAACAACTGAACGTTCGTAAATCTCGGCGAGTCGTTCACGGCTTCCGGCATCAAGTTGTGAGTTACGCACTTCTTCAAGTAACTGCTTCACCATTGATCCGATACGCATGACCTTGGCGGGTTCGGTCACTGACTCGGTCACAGGAATTTCAGTTTCTGGCGAACCGAGTGAACTTGGTTGTGAAAGTACTTCAGCAACAATCTTTTCGGAGTTGTTGTTTTCGTCAGAATTGCTGTTGATGGTGTTGGGATCGGACATGTTCATACGTAAGTCACATTCTACACTCACATGTTTTGCGGGCGATTTCAGACCGTGTGGGCAAGAAACGGAACAAACATTTCGTCACTCGTCAACGATCCGTGCCGACAGACCAATTGAAATGGTCCCGAATCTAAGGGATCATCAAATGTGGTTGCAGTAAATGGAACAAGAGCGACGTCACCAAGTCGACGCTTCACTTGATCAGACATCCGTCCGCCGCGTGCAGGTCCGAGCCAGGCTTCTTCAACTACTTGTTCACGAGATGCCACCCAAGCGAAGTCTCCATACGCATCGGCAGCCATTTTGACGAGATCATCCTCGTGACCACGTTTGGCATGTAGCCAACGGAATCGGCCCTCACCTGATTGATGATGAAGCAGACTCTTGATGTCGTCGGACAGATGCACCACATTGTCGCCAACTTGAACTTGACCATGATCGGCCGTGATGGCCAAAGTCGTTCCACTTGGCAATGCTTCTAGAAGCGCACCGACGAGCCAATCGGTTGCCGTCATTTCAGCGTCGTAATACGGTCCAAATCCACGTTCGTGAGCGATCTTGTCAATGCCGTCGTAGTAGGCATAGACGAACTTTTCGCCAGATGAAACCAACTGCGCGCATTGAGCGACGATTGAACTTGCGGCGCGCCACCCACACGGGCGACTCCCCCGTAAATGAGCCTCGGTGAACGCGGTTCCTTCAAGTTCGGCACGACTCACGACGGGTATTGACATTCCGGCGAACGGTGGAATTGGTTGCACTGTTGCTGGTGGATGGACTTTTCGCAGATCGCGGGAATCAGACCACCAACGTAAAGAATTCATGATTGAGTCACCCATATCCATGCGGTAACCCACGATTCCGTGTTCGGCGGGGGTTGAACCTGTCACCAGACTGGTTAACGCGCTCGCTGTAGTGCTTGGCGCAATTGTTGAGATGGACCCACCAGTCATCGCCATCAAGTTGGGAGCGAGCTTCGCGTGGCGTTGCAACTGCTCGAACCCCAAGCCATCAATGACCAACAAAACTATGCGTTCGGCAACTTGAAGCGGTTGCGGAAACCAAGCGGGTCGCTGGCCTGGGCTCAATAAGAGGCATCCAGGCATGATTCCGGTCAAGTTTGCACCCGAGTAGTCGGGAATATTGGGCTTGGGAATCATGTCTACATCTTTCACCAACGGAGAGGAAAAAGCCCGCATTGAAGCGTGAAGTTGAAAGGTGTTTATTGCGGTGAAGATGCGTTAATTCGTATGAAGAGGGTCTCAACCTCCTACGATGACACTGTGCGTGTTTCTACAAGGGGTGACTATGCCTGCCGAGCTTTGCTGTCACTTACTCTGCACGCCGGCGAACCAGGTCCGACTTCGGTTCGCGACATCGCTGATCGCACCGGACTTCCTCAGCCCTATCTCGAACAAATCTTGCTGGCGCTGAAAGGTGCGGGTCTCGTGAAATCTAAGCGCGGAGTCGGTGGTGGTTACACCTTGGCGAGGTCTCCCGAAGAAATTCGCTTGAACGACATCATTGCCGCCGTCGATGGTCCGATCACATTGGGTGACTTTGGTGAGCCCCATCAAGACGGATCATGCGACCATGAAGGTCAATGCGTTTTGTTGGCGATTTGGAAACACACTGGCGATCACATGCGTGAACACCTCGCCGGCTTTACTTTGGCAAATGTTGCTGATGCCGCCAATGGCAAAAGTTCCTGGCCGGAAACCACTCATCACGACTAATACGTGGCAGCAACCTGAGTTGCGCTTTTAGTTGGCGCGAATTTCTCGAGCGATTGCTGACAAAACTCCGTTGACATATCGTCCAGAGTCATCAGTACTGAAAGTCTTCGCAAGTTCAACTGCTTCGTCCATGATGACGGCCTTGGGAATCTCGTCGCGCTTCAATAATTCAAATGTGGCCATGCGCAAAATATTGCGATCAAGACACGGCATCCGTTCGATTGTCCAACCATCGGCATGCTTGATAATCATCTGATCAATCTCAGTTGCTAAATCGGCAACTCCCCGAACAATCAACGCGGTGACCTGGTCGGGATCATCAACTAACCCAGCAAGAACTGAGTGACCATCGAGGTTTTTGGTATCTGCTTCATACAGAAGTGTTAATGCTCGTTCACGCGATTGTGAACGAGGATCAACATGCGATGAACGCGATCGGCGAGAAGCCACAATCAGACTCGCGTCAAGTATTCGCCTGAACGAGTATCGACCTTAACCTTGTCGCCAATGTTCACGAACAACGGAACCTGAATGGTCTTACCTGTTTGCAGTTCGGCCGGCTTACGAGCTCCAGAAACACGATCGCCCTGAATACCGGGTTCGGTGTTGGCGATCAGCAGTTCGACGGAGGCCGGGATTTCAACGGACACAATTTCGTTGTTGTGTGTCGCAATAATCGCGATCATTGATTCGATGATGTAGTCGGCGGCATCTCCGAGGGCAACTGGCGCAACGTTGATCTGGTCGTAGGACTCGGTATCCATGAAGACGTAGTCGTCTCCGTCGCGGTACAAGAACTGCATGTCTTTCTTTTCAAGCATGGCCTGCTCAACGCGGATTCCGGCGTTGAAAGTCTTTTCTAAGACGTTGCCAGTCTTGAGGTTGCGCAACTTGGTGCGCACGAAGGCTCCACCTTTGCCGGGCTTCACATGCTGGAATTCGATGACGGTAAAGAGACCGTTATCAAGTTGCAGCGTGATGCCGTTTTTTAGGTCGTTAGTTGTAATGGCGGGCATGTTGGATCCTTGGGAGATGTGTTCAAAATTCGGCAACCATGTTCGGTGATGACCACGAGGTCTTCAACACGGAAACCGCCGAACCCCCCACGATAGAGCCCAGGCTCGACAGTCACGACGTCTCCAGGCTGAAGAATTACCGAGGCTGATGAATTTATGAAGGGTTCTTCATGGATCTGCAGACCAACTCCGTGGCCGGTTCCGTGGGTGAAATATTGGTCAAGCCCTGCTTCAGACAGCACTTTTCGGCATGCAGCGTCAACTTCGGATGCCAGAACACCTGGTCGGCACGTGGCCACCCCGGCTTGCTGTGCTGTCTGAACGGCTTCATAGAACTCAGATTGTTCTGCGTTCATCGGTCCAATCACGAAGGATCGGGTCATGTCGGAGTGATATCCCGCGACGAGGGCACCCACATCGATGATGACGGTGTGACCGTTTTCGATTTTCGTCGCCGTCGGATGATGGTGAGGACGGGCAGCATTGATCGGTCCACTGGCCACGATGGTGTCGTATGAGGGTCCATCAGCCCCCAATTTGCGCATGGTGTAGTCGAGTTCGTCACGAATATCGCTCTCGGTCAATCCTTGTGAAAGTAAACCTCGGCACTGCGTCAGAGCTTGATCGGCGATGAGACAGGCCGATTCAATGAGCTTGATTTCTTGGTCATCCTTGATACGTCGGAGGAATTTGCTCGATGCATCAAGGGGGACGAGCGAATTTCCAAGTTCGCCTTGAAGTAGGCAAAAAAGTTGATGGGACATACTTGAATCCTGAAACTGAATAGCCGAGGCACCGAGCGTCAGCGACTTAGTTGTGCTGATCATCGCTGCTTGTGTTCGACATTCAACGACGTCAACGTTGGCCTGGTGCGTTGCAATCTCGGCGCGAGCCTGTTCGGTATATCGGCCATCTGTGATGAGGAACATTTTGTTTGCGTGAGTAATCAACCACGCATGTGAACCCGAAAATCCGGTGAGCCAACGAATATCTGAAAGATCGGTGATCAAACAAGATGATGAAGATCCCCGACTCAGAAGTTCAAATAATCTCTCAGCACGCGCTGAAGATCCTTGAGTTGTCATTGCTATGTCACTTGAGTAGGCGTGCAACAGCGTTGACGGCTAGCTCGTATCCCAACATTCCGAGTCCAGCGATCGTGCCGTTCGCAACCGGAGCAATCACGCTGGTATGACGCCAAGGTTCACGCGCATTCGGATTTGAAATGTGAACTTCAATGACTGGACCAGAGAAAGTTGCGAGAGCATCATGAAGACTCCAGGCGTAATGCGTGAATGCTCCAGCATTAATAATGATTGCGTCAACTCGTCCGCGCGCTGCGTGTATGGCGTCAACCAACTGGCCTTCGTGGTTCGTTTGGAAATCTTCGAGGGTGAAACCAGCCTCACTCGCCCAACCAGCAACGCTAGAAACATAATCGGCAAGTGTCGCCGTCCCATAGATCTCGGGTTCGCGTTGTCCCAAAAGGTTGAGGTTCGGACCGTGAAGTAAAAGGATGGTTCCCACGTTGACGACGATACCCGCTCGACCCGAGCGAGGCTGTCAACTTTAGAATTTGAACTTTACGACTGGCTGAAACGTACGAGTTCGGAACGCACTATTTCAGGTGAAATATTGGCCACGATTTCGAGACCTTGTGGCGAATCCAAGATGAAGGTCAATCCTTGCAGAGCCTTCTTGTCACGGGCCATTGCGGTCATGAGTTGATCAATATCAAGACCTGCTGGCATGCGGGTTTGCAATGAGTAGGTCTGACCCACAACAAGTTCGTGATAATCGACTCGGGAGTCGTCAATTCGTCCAAGTGCCCGAGCTAAACGTGCGGCGAAGATCAGGCCGATCGCCACAGCTTCTCCGTGAGCCAGTTGATGTTGGCCAACTGTTTCTAAAGCATGCGCCAAGGTATGTCCATAATTCAGGAAGGCCCGCTTGCCAGATTCACGTTCATCTTGTTCAACGAACGAACCCTTAATGGCGACACATCGTGCGACCCGCTCATCAAGACTCAAAGCCAAGAGATCGTCGCCCGTTAAGAAGTGGTACTTGGCTACTTCGCCGAGTCCGCACCGCAGTTCTCGTTCGGGCAATGTGGCCAGAGAATCAAGATCACAAAAGACAGCGCTCGGTTGCCAAAACGCGCCAACAAGATTCTTTCCTTGAGGAAGGTTGACTCCGGTCTTGCCACCAATGGCTGCATCGACCATCGCCAACAATGATGTCGCCACGTGCACGACAGGTGTTCCACGGTGCCAAGTTGATGCAGCGAATCCGGCGATGTCAGTCACCATTCCCCCGCCGACTCCGATAATCACATCGTTGCGAGTCATGCCCATGTCGGCAAACTCTTGGCTCAAAGTTTCAATAGTCGCGAGCGACTTGGCTGACTCTCCCTGACCGATGATCACTGTTTTTGATTCAATGGGAAGCGCGAGATTTGCTGGAATTCCTTCTTGAGTAATGATGACGGCTCGACGAGCAGTGGCAGGAAGAAACTGAGCAATGTGTTGGTTGACGCCGTGGCCAATGAGAACGGGATACTCCCGACCAGGAAGTCGAACGTCTATGCGATGAGTTGTCATGAGTTCGCCTCCAATCGAGTCTCGAATAAAACTTTGTCAATCACGTCTTGTACTTGTAAGCCTTCCACATCAATTTCAACCGATGAAACTTCGCGGTACAGACTTTCGCGTTCAACGTACAATTTCTGCAGCCTTTCCGCAGGGTTGCCATCAATGAGAGGACGATGCCCATCACCTTTGGCGGCCCGCTGCCCGATTCGTTCAAGCAAGATCGGCAATGGTGCGTTCAACCAGATCACATGCTGAGCGCTCTTTAAAAGTTCGCGGTTGTCGGCGCGAAGAATGATTCCACCAGCACCTGCGATCACATGAGGAGTCGAAAGTTGCCAAGCTGCAACAAGTACTTCATGTTCTAATTGACGAAAGTACTCCTCGCCTTCTGCTTCGAAGATCTGACGCACGGTACGGCCAGTCGTTCGGGTGATCTCGTCGTCGGTGTCAAGAAACTCCCAACCCAATTTGTGAGCGATTCGACGGCCAACGGTGCTCTTGCCAGTGCCCATGAGACCCACTAACACCAAATGGGGTGCTGGTGAAGTCGGTGGGTTCATAAAGGTTGAGTCGCCGACTTCGCGTTGCGGACGAATTCAGCAACAGAGTCGCCACCAAATTTGCGTTGAGCCTCGGCTGCAAGAACCAGAGCCACCATTGTTTCGGCGACGACCCCCATGGCTGGAACAGCAGTGACGTCGGTACGTTCTTTGAACGAGACGCCTGCTTCTTTGGTGATGACGTCAACGGTGGGCAATGTCGGTTTGTTGAGAGTGGCAAGGGGCTTCATCGCAGCGCGCACAACAAGAAGTTCTCCAGTGGTAATGCCGCCTTCGGTTCCGCCAGCAAGAGTTCCGGTGCGCACAAAACTCTCGGTTGCTTCATCCCAATGGATGGGGTCGTGACCATTACTGCCGCGACGGGTTGCAACTTCAAAACCGTCACCGATTTCTACGCCTTTGACTGCTTGGATACTCATGATGGCTTGAGCAAGCAATGCATCGATCTTGCGATCCCAGTGCACATGTGAACCGAGGCCAACAGGAACTCCGTAGGCAAGAACTTCAACGATGCCACCGAGTGAGTCACCTTCTTTGGCAGCTTGTTCAATTTCGGTGACCATGCGGTCTCCGGCCTCTGTATCAAAACTGCGAACGGGCGACTCGTCCACTTGATTGAGATCAGATGGTGTCGGACGACGACTGCCATCAGATTTGGCCGTGCCCATTGAAATGACGTGTGAGACGACCTCAACGCCGATCGTGCGAAGTAACGCCTTTGCTAATGCTCCTGCCGCAACTCGAGCAGCCGTCTCGCGAGCGCTCGCGCGTTCAAGCACATCGCGGGCATCGGTAAAGCCGTACTTCTGCATACCAGCGAGATCGGCGTGGCCTGGTCGAACCTTTGTCAACGGGTCTGCAGTAGCTCCAGGAGCTGGATCCATTTCTTTATGCCACTTGTCTGAACGGAACCATTCACTGTTCTTGATCTCAATGGCTACTGGTGAACCAAGGGTTCGACCATGGCGCACGCCACCAACCAAAGTGACCTCGTCCTTTTCAAACCTTTGTCGCGGTCCACGACCGTACCCAAGACGCCGCCGTGACAATTCGATCTGAATATCTTCAACGGTGATGGGCAATCCAGCAGGGAGACCTTCGACGATAACGACTAAGGCTTGACCATGGGATTCGCCGGCGGTGAGGTAGCGCAACATTGGGAGTCAGGTTACCGCTGACTTACGCGAGCGCCTGTAATGCTGCCTGGTACATATCGGACACATTGGGCACAAGACCAGTCCAAATCTGTTGCTGAAGAGCCGCTTGGTGGACCAACATGCCAAGGCCATCGATGGCTAGTGCTCCGCGACGACGGGCCTGACGTAAAAGTTCGGTCTCCATGGGGTGATAGACCAAATCCACAACGATGTGATCAGGGCGAATTAGATCGACTGAGATCGGACTCACCGATACATTTTTGGACACAGTCCCTGGGCTCTTAGTCATCCCGACACTGGTGGCATTGATGATGATGTCGCTATTCGCCGCTGCTGCAAAAAGAGATGTGCTGTCTGTGGTTGAGACAGCAGTGGCGATTGAGGGGGCTAGAGCGACGGCCATCTGAGCGTTATCGAGTGATCGATTGGCAACAAAGATTTGCCGACATGCATGACGATGAAGCGCATCGATGACCGAGCGAGCGGCTCCCCCTGCTCCCAGAATCAAAATTGCTTGACCGTTAACGCTGACGCCTTGTTCTTTGAGGCTCGCCACGAGACCGTCGCCATCGGTGCTGTGACCGATCAATGAACCATCGGCGGCAACTTCAACGGTGTTGACACTGTGTAAAGCCTGAGCTGCTGCACTCACTGCATCAACTAAAGAAGCGATCGCGGTTTTGTGTGGCATGGTGACCGACAGCCCCCGCAGACCGAGAGTCTTCATCGCATCTAGGGCCGACTGAGCCTCGCCTTCTTTGACTTCGCAGGCGACATACACCCAATCAATTCCGAGTGATCGAAAACCAACGTTATGAATGACCGGAGACAGACTGTGCTTGACAGGGTCTCCAATCACGGCAGCAATTGATGTGCCAGCATGTATTCGTTTTTCGCTCAGTGCGATTTCAAAAGTTTGTTGAGTTGAGGTCATGTCAGAGAACTCCTGCAATGATCGCCGCTTGAACGTTGGCTTGATGTTGCGCCAACGTTGCGGCGAACACGTGGTGTCCGTCTTTGTCGGAGAGCACATAGTAGATGTACAAACAAGGGGAACCGTCAGTGATTTCTCGACAGATTGGGTCGCCAGCTGATGGATTTGGTGCAGGATTCAACGCAGCATTGATTGCGGCGCGTCCCGGATTTGCAATGGGCGTTGGCGGCAACCCGGTATGAAGATACGAGTTGTACGGGCTGTCAATGGCCTTCAATTCGACAAAAGGTAAATCTGGATTCTGTTTGTACAAAAGGGTGGCATCAACTTCGAGAGGCATGCCAAGAGTCAGACGATTGTAGATAACTCGAGAGATTTTCGCCCGATCTTCGGGCACTTTTGCCTCTCGTTCAATGATTGAGGCGATCGTCAATACCTCGTACGGGCTGAGGCCAACGGTATTCATTGAATCGTCAAGGCCCTCTTGTCTCCCGACACGTTCCATCAGTTTGAGCATTTGTTGAGCGACCTGTGTCGCAGTTTCGTCGCCGCTGATGAGATAGGTATCAGGAAAGAGCAAACCTTCAAGGCTCGTCACAGCATCAGGTTGATAGACAGAACGGACGGCAGAAATCTCCGCCAAGGTGTCGCCCGTCTTGGCGAGGAAGTCAGATTCTTTGACCGACTTCACAACTTCGCCAAGTCGTTGTGCCATTTGTTGCAAAGTAAAACCTTCGGGGAAGGTGACCTTGGTCAAAGTTTCGTTAGGTGGTGTTCGTAGAACTCGCAGAATATTGCCGACGTGATCGTGCGGTTTCAACGTATAGAAACCAGCAGCGACAACAAGTCCACCTTTTGACGAAACATAGGAACGGAAAACGGAATCGTTCACAATGAAGCCTTCTTGTTCAAGGCGTTTACTGACCGAAACTAAGTCATCTGTTTCGGTCACGGTAAAGATTTCGGCGGCACCTGGATCTCCTGGTGGGTTGACCTGACGTAAATACCAAAATTGATAACCACCGTAAACAACTGCCACGATCGCGAGAATCGCGACGAGACCGAGGGCGATGCGATTGAGGATTTTTCTGCTCGGAAACCGAGAAAGTGGCGAGACGGCAACATGAATTTTGGGAAGGACCTGATACGGGTCTTGTGTTGATTCATCGCCTGTCGAACTGTCACGGCTCATGAGTTGCGACGTCTTTCTAACCACGCTTGCAACATGATGGCAGCGGCAACTTTGTCGACGAATTGACGTCGGGCAGTAGCACTGAGTTCGGCTTCTTTCAGCACTCGGTCAGCAGCGACGGTTGTCATTCGCTCATCAAACATTTCTACGGGCACAGAAAGAACCGTACTGAGTCGACGGGCTTCGGTGGTGGCGGCCTTTGCTGCCGGTCCGTGTCCGCCAGACATCAAAAGTGGAAGACCAACAACAACAATCTCGGCTTCTTCTTCAATCACCAAGTCAAGAATCTTTTGGTGATCTAGCCGAACTGACTTACTGCGGAAAATGACTGAATGAGGGCTGGCAATCGTGCCTGAAAAATCACTGACTGCGACGCCGATGCGTTTTGTACCGAGGTCGAGTCCGATGGCTCGCATCAGCTGCGTGCCGCCTCCTGCGCTAAACGAAGAGCTTCAGGGATTCCCTCAGGATTCTTTCCACCAGCAGTCGCGATATCGCCCTTGCCGCCCCCGCCGCCGCCGACAGCTTTTGCTGCCGCAGTAATTAACTGAGCGGCGTTCTTTCCGCTTGCTGGATCAACCGCACCCACGAGCGACACTCCTCCACCGGGCGAAACTCCGATGAGGACGACTGTGTGCACATTGGGTTGTTGACGAACCGCAATCGTAAGGTCTCGTAGATCTCCAGGTGTCAAGTCATCAACTTGAGTAACAACGATTCCGTCGACGGCTTCAGCGGCAAGAGCTGCCGCAGCAGTAACTGCTAATCGAGAACGCAAAGTCTTGTTCTCATCTTGCAGCCCCTTGATGTCATCTACTTTGCGCTGGACGCCAATCATCAACTCATCAGGACCAGATCCGACGAGACGCGCCGCATCGGCAATAACGCGACGATCATGTTGTAAAAGATTCAAAGTGCGAGTTCCGGCGACTGCTTCAATGCGACGCAAGTTTGCGCCAACTGAACCTTCGGAAATCACTTTGATGATTCCGATGTCACCTGTTGCTGAAACGTGGGTACCACCACACAACTCAACAGAGGGTCCGGCCGAAAGAACACGTACGCGGTCACCGTATTTGTCGCCGAAGAAAGCAATCGCTCCCTTGGCGAGTGCTTCTTCTTTGGAAGATTCAGTGGAATCAACATGTTCGTTCGAAAGTGTGAGACTGTTCGCAAGTTCTTCAATACGCAGTAACTCTTCTTCGGATACGGCGTCGTAATGACTGAAGTCAAAACGTAGGCGTTCATCGTCCACGAGTGATCCTGCTTGCTTCACATGCTCACCCAGAACTTGGCGTAGCGACCAATGCAAAATGTGGGTTGCCGTGTGGTGGCGACGAATCGCTAACCGACGTGTCGCATCAATATCGGCACTGACACTTTGATTCACCATCAGACTGCCGGAGACAACCCGACACTGGTGACGGCGAAGGCCGGGTAATGCAAAAGTGGTGTCGATGACTTCGTAACGGTTGGCTCCAGAAGAGATGAAGCCCGTATCGCCTACTTGGCCGCCGCTTTCGGCATAGAACGGAGTGCGATCGAGGAAAAGATCAAAGGTTCCGTCGTCGTCTGGAACAATGGCCAAAATTTTGGCTTCGCAAGAATCGAGTTCATATCCAACAAATTCTGTGGTACCGAATTCTTCCATGACTTCGCGATACAAATCGTGTCGATGTGAATCAACTTCTCCACCCTTACGGGCAGCCTTGGCGCGTTGGCGCTGCTGGTTCATCTCGGTGTTAAATCCATCAATGTCAATTGCTAAGTCGCGCTCGTTCACTATTTCTTCAGTGACCTCAAGCGGGAAGCCGTAGGTGTCGTGCAACAAGAAGGCTGCCGACCCCGACAAGACTTTGTTCGACTTTGCAGCCGATTGCAGTTCGTCTTCCAAGATGGTGAGACCGGTCTTCAGGGTTTGACGGAAACGTTCTTCTTCTTTGGTGAGCACTCCCATGATGAAGTCTTTTTGCGCGACGACTTCGGGGTACGCCTGTCCCATGGTGGTAATTGCCGTCTCAACAAGTGATGGCATGACGAGCTTTTCAGTTCCGAGCAAATAGGCATGGCGAACGGCACGACGAATAATGCGGCGAAGTACATAACCGCGTCCTTCATTCGACGGGAAAACGCCATCGCCGACGAGCATGGTGCTCGAGCGGGCATGTTCAGCAAGTACCCGCAATGAAAAACTGGCACGATCGTCGTAATCGCCAATCTTGTACGTTGCGCCAGTCACGGATTGGGCAGCTTCAACGATGGGGAAAATCGCGTCGGTCTCCCACACGCTGTCTTTTCCTTGTACCAAAGCCAAGATGCGCTCGAGTCCGGCGCCAGTGTCGATGGAAGGTTTAGGTAGCGGTGTACGAGTGCCATCAGGGGCCTGGTTGTACTGCATGAAAACTAAGTTCCAGAACTCCATGAAGCGATCGCCGTGCGGATCGTTCAGCGGGCCACCATCGGGACCGAACTCAGGTCCACGATCGATATGCAATTCGGAACACGGACCACAAGGACCGGTATCGCCCATTTGCCAGAAGTTGTCTTTGTCGCCTAAACGCTGAATGCGATTCATGGGCACACCGACTTGCTCGTGCCACATTGCTTCGGCTTCGTCATCACTGGTATGGACGGTCACCCAAATGCGATCGCCATCAAACCCAAGGTTCTCGGTGACGAATTCCCAGCTCCAAGGAATCGCTGACTCTTTGAAGTAGTCACCAAATGAGAAGTTGCCCAACATCTCGAAGAACACCAAGTGCCGCTTCGTGCGACCAACGTCATCAAGGTCGTTGTGTTTGCCGCCAGCTCGTGCGCACTTCTGAACTGTTGCTGCTCTGCTGTACGGCGGTACTTCATCACCGACGAAGTACGGTTTGAAGGGCACCATGCCCGCCACCGTGAAAAGTACCGTCGGGTCGTGAGGTATAAGGCTCGCCGAAGCGACAGGAGTGTGTTGACGATCGGCGAAAAACTGGGTGAAGGCCGAGCGCAGTTCGTTGGCGGTGCGGGGGGTTTGCGGAGACATGACCCCGAAATGATACCCAAGGTTCATCGTGGGATTAAGGGTTATTGGCATAACCTATTCGTGTGAGCAACTCAGCCAAAGAAAATTCATCCAAATCAACCGCTGTGACCAAGCGCAAAGCGATCCCCGTGACTGGATTGTCCGGTCGCCATGAAGATTTGCACGAAATGCTGTCGTTTGAAGATCCGAAAGAACAAAGGTCATGGATCTTTGATGCCACCTTCATGCGTTCATCGTGGAAGTGCATTTTCGGTGAAGGTTGCCAAGGCATTCTGGATGTGGCTTCGCCCGAACTCAATCAAGGGTGTTGTTCGGAAGGCGCTCACTTCGTTGATGAAGACGATGTCGCTAATGTCGTGAAGGCCGTTGTTCGACTGACCGACAAGAATTGGCAGTTCAAAGACAAGGCCAAGAAAAAGGGATTCCTGAAAAAGAATAAGGAAGGCGACACTTTGACTCGCCGTGTCGACGGTGCTTGCATCTTTTTAAATCGTCCTGGCTTTGAAGGTGGAGCCGGATGTGCATTCCACATTGCGGCAACCGAAGCAGGCGAACGTCCGCTCGATTGGAAACCAAATGTGTGTTGGCAACTCCCCTTACGTCTCGAATATCACACCGATACCAACGGTTGGGTCAACACGGTTGTCCGTGAATGGAAACGACGCGACTGGGGCGATGGCGGCACCGATTTGCATTGGTGGTGCACCGATAACTCAGATGCGTTCGTCGGTAAAGAACCGGTCTACAAGTACCTCAAAGAAGAGATCATTGAGTCTGTCGGCGCCAAGGTCTACGAACTTTTGGTTGAAGCTCTTGAGCGCCCCACCGCTGTTGCTCTTCCTCACCCCGTGTTGACGGTGAAGAAGAGCAAGTAACTAGTTGGCCTTCTTGAAGGCTTTTCGACGATCTTCAGGATTGAGATAACGCTTACGAACGCGGATCGCTTTCGGAGTGACTTCAACGAGTTCATCATCAGCAATCCATTCGATTGCCGTTTCGAGTGTGTGAATACGCGGTGCAGCAAGTTTCACGCCATCGTCGTGACTGTGTGTACGAATGTTGTTTTTCTCTTTGGCACGAACAGCGTTGACGACCATTTCGTCGCCACGTGCGCTTTCACCAACAACCATTCCTTCGTACGTTTTCTCGCCTGGCTCCACGAAGAGTTCTCCACGAAGCTGCAGGTTGTCCAGGGCGTAGGCCGTCACCATTCCTTCACGGTCGGCGATCATTGCACCTCCGAGACGATGTGGAAGCTCTCCGCACCACGGCATCCAACCGGCATGGTTTTGGTGCAACATTGCAGTACCACGGGTGGTGGTCATCAAGAGCGAACGGAAACCAATGAGGCCACGACTTGGGCATTCAAACGTAATCACGGTTCGACCCGGGTCACCCGAACGCAAATCGGTGACTCGACCTTTACGAGGAGCCAAAGCTTGTGTGACTGCGCCGACGTATTCGTCGGGTACGTCGCAAACACCGCGTTCGAGTGGTTCGAACTTTTTGCCATTGACTTCTTTAGTAATAACTTCGGGGCGGCTCACTTGAAGTTCAAAGCCTTCGCGTCGCATTCCTTCAATAAGTACCGCTAACTGCAGTTCTCCGCGGCCCGCAACTTCCATCACGTCAGCAGAATCAGTTTCGTGCAACTTGATGGACACGTTTCCGAGAATTTCTTTGCGCAAGCGGTCGATCAAGTGACGGCTCGTGAGGTACTTGCCGTCGCGGCCAGCGAAAGGTGATGTGTTGACGCCAAAGGTCATACGCAACACGGGTTCGTCAACGGTGAGTCGTGGAAGTGCCACCGGAGTTTCGGCCGACGCAATGGTGTCGCCAATTTCAACTTCAGGGAAACCAGCAACGACGAAAAGGTCGCCCGCACGAAGTTCATCAACTTCAACGCGGCTGACGCCCATGTAGGCCATCAATTGTGAAAGTCGACGCTTCAAAGGTGGTTGTCCTTCAGCGAACTCTTCTTCGAGCAAGGCCACGTTCTCGCCTTTACGCATCACGCCTTGATACACGCGACCAATTGCCAAACGACCGAGGTACTCAGACGCATCAAGGTTGGTCACAAGAGCCTGCAACGGAGCACTTGAGTCGCCGCCTGGTGCGGGGATCCGCTCAAGAATGGTGTCGAGCAGTGCCGAAAGATCGGCGTCAGCAGCCGGCATTCCGAGACCAACCATGGTTCGACCTTCACGAGCAACGGCTGAAATCACGGAGAAGTCAATATGGTGGTCATCGGCCTCGAGGTCGATAAACAACTGATAGACCTCGTCGAGAACTTCTTCAGCACGAGCGTCGCCACGGTCAACTTTATTGATGACCACGATGGCCGGCAAGTTCAAAGAAAGCGCCTTCTGCAAAACGTAACGAGTTTGTGGTAGCGGGCCTTCGGCGGCATCAACGAGCAACAAAATGCCGTCAACCATCGTGAGCGCTCGCTCGACTTCTCCACCAAAGTCAGCGTGACCAGGTGTGTCAACCAAGTTGATCTTGGTGTCCTTGTAGATCACCGAGGCGGCTTTGGCCAAAATGGTGATTCCTCGCTCGCGTTCTTGATCATTCGAGTCCATGACTCGATCGACCACCGCTTGGTGGGCAGCAAAGGTTCCGGTTGCCCGCAACAGAGCGTCCACGAGAGTTGTTTTTCCATGGTCGACGTGCGCGACTAACGCGACATTTCTTAGTTGTGTATACATATCAGTTGTGGACAACCGGCTTAGGCCAGGTCGTCGTCCTCGTCCTCAGCCTCAATCTCGTCTTCATCGTCAAACACGACTCCGTACTTTTCGGCTAAGGCTGCGTACTCATCATCTTGAGAACGCGGTTGCGAGTCTCCGCCACCAAGGCCGAGATCAAAGGCACTGGGGCCTGCTTGCTTCAATTTTCTCGCTTCTTCGAAACGACGATGACGACCCTTTTTCACGGCAGGGCTCCGAACTTGTGAGAGGGGTAGGCGATGGTTACGAAAGTGGGTGGCACTGGCCTGAAAACAGGACGCACCGACTCAAATTCGGCTCCGATACATGACCAGGTCATCTAACAGAACGCTCAAGAGTGTAGGACCAAATGACCTCTATATGTGGGAACTTCAGGCTCTTTCGTGTTTTTTCAGTGTGTCATCAGTAGTCCTGACGCCCGAAAACTGCTCAGTGAGTCGTTTTTGGGGCCAAATACTGTCAACCGACTTCGTTGTCTGAGCTATTGCCCTGGTGACGCCGAGATCATTTTGAGGCCACCCTTGCCATCAAAGGACAAGCCCGCCCGCCCTTGGAGCAAGTCATCGAGTTGTTCGCCGATGAGATCATGGCGCCAGCCGGTAGATAACCGAGCATCGGCGTCCTTGCGCAAAAATACCACGATGTCGTTGCGGGTGGCTAACAGGGCCGTGTCCACATGTTCAAGCCGGGCCACTTCACTGATCCACGCCGAAATCAGAGTGATCGCGGGACGTAAATGGCGGTCGACCTCTTCTCCGTCGGTTGCTGAAATCTCGACTGGATGGTCTTTACCTCGAGCAACCGCAGCCAAGATTTCTTGACCGATCACACCTCGGGTGTGGCGATCGTCAACACCTCGGGCTTGCGACAAATCCCCTAAGTTGCCAGGCTCGCGTTGTGCGATGCCCTGCAGGGCTAAATCGGGAAGTACTTGGCGCGGCGGAATGTCGCTGGTCATGGCACGGCGTTCGCGCCATTCAGCAAGAGCCGCGAGAACTCCGCGGGTTCGAGGTTTGAGAGCTCGCACGTCTTTTTGTTTTTGCCAAGCATCGGCCGGATTGCCTGGTCCCACTTTGCGGGTGCGTAGTTCTTCACAGGCGTCAGTTGCCCACGTCAGTCGATTGCGCTCGTCAAGTTTGGCAGTAAGTAGATCATGTATTTCTAAGAGGTGTTCGACATCTGATGCGGCGTACGACTTTTGCCCATCGGTTAGTGGACGACGCAGCCAATCGGTCAGACGATCGCCCTTGGGTAAAACAAGTTTGAGTTCGGAATTAACAAGCGAGGCTAACGATGGAGTTGAGTAGCCAAGGAAACCCGCAGCAATTTGGGTATCAAATATTCGCGCGGGAATTGTGCCCATCGCGTGGGACATCACATCAAGATCTTGTTGAGCGGCATGCAAAACGATGAGATGATTCGCTCCAAAAATACGGCTCAATTTCGACGCATCACACGTCAACGGATCAACAATGGCGAGACCATCAAGCCAGGCCAATTGGATGAGAGCTAAGCGCGGGAAATACGTTTTTTCTCGATGGAATTCGGTGTCAAGAGCGACTCGGTCCTGATTTTGCAATCGATCAAGTAACTCATCGAGGGCTCGATCGTCGGCAATCCATTCATAGTTAACTTGAGTAACACTCACTTGGGTTGACTTCCCTCAACAACGTCATGGCCCTGCATAAGCCATCCCATTGTTCCGCCAGCAATATTGATGACGTTCAAAGATTTCTGAGCCAAATAGTCACAAGCACTCGCGCTGCGTCCACCGGCCTTGCAAATTACGTAGGTGACTCCCCCTTGCGGATTGCGGAACTCTTCAACCCGATTGGGAACTTCGTTCAATGGAATATGAATTGCTCCAGGGACGTGTCCATCGAGATACTCATCTGTTTCACGTACGTCAATGAGGAATGTCTCCTCGTTCAACAACTCGGCAAAATCGGATACGGAGATTTCTGAAGACTGCGACGACATCTTCCCAAACTAGCCTTTTGCTCGGTGGAAGTTCTCAAAATCACTGGGCAAGTTGATGTTGATTAAGTGTGAATCGGAAATGAGAACTCCTTGACGTTTGAGTCCCTGCCACGCCTTCATGACTGAACGTTGGCCCTGTTCAAGTTGTTGACTTAAGACGGCCAGCGACGACTCAACCCGCCAGGCCGCGCAAAGTGGTTGTGCGCCATGCTCGGATGGGTCTTGTTTGCTTTGCGCAAAGAACACATCACATTCAGAATCAACGTCTTGAGAACAGGCGGCCAAAACTGCGGTGATATCGGCGGTAGAGATGGCTAGCAAATCAACAGCCAAAATCACGGCGATTCCGTTCTCGGCATGTTGAAGAGCGGAGATGATTCCAAATAGTGGTCCTTGGTCGAGCATCGAATCCTGAATGACTGGCCAAGAAAACTTTGAGAGTTCGCTCGATCGTGCTCCGGCGATGAAGACCCCTTGCACGCAAAAGGTTTCGAGTATTTCGCACTGTCGTTCAATTGTCGTCCGGCCTTCCATGTTGAGAAGGGCTTTGTCAGATCCCATCCGACTGCTCTTTCCGCCGGCAAGTACATATCCGCGAATATCAGTCATCGGAGAGATCGATCGCTGAGGTCTTACTGATGGAATGAGAGAAATTCGGGAGGAATGCCCGAAGGGTCAAGCTGCAGCAGGAACAGATGACAACGCTCAGCTTCATCGGCTTCGCCGATCGCTTCGGCAAGTTTTTGCAAGCCAAGCAAACAACGCAAAAAGCCATGATTTGATTCTTGGTTCCATCGCACATAGCCAGAACCGCGCCAACCGTTTTGGCGCAAAGTGTCAAGTCCGCGGTGATAACCAATTCGGTAATACGCATAACGCTCAAGATTGTCTCGTCCTAAATCACCGATATTGGCCCAAGAGATCAGTGAACGCGGGTGATGACTCACGACAGTTGCGACGGCTTCACGTCGAGATTCTGGGGCGACTGAAAGTGCCTGTGATAACTCATGGCGGATTGCTGGGTCTTCCAGAGGGATCACGGTCGTCGGCGGTCCCTGTGGAGTCAAGCTGATGGGATTTTGCGAAGCTGGCGTGGGACTCGACATGTCGTCAGAGTATCGCCCATTGCCCAGGTATGCCCGATAGTGCTGCATCGAGTTGCGTAGTCTGAAGCCATGACCAGTCTTGTTTCATTCGGTGTGTGGGCTTTCGATGAGGCTCAGTTGAAGAACTTCACGACATATGGTGCCCTCTTGCCGATCATTATCGGACTCATTATTTTTAAGTTTGCCGTGAGTGCAATGGTGCGCTCAATAGTGCTTATTGTTGCGCTCGCCCTCGGGGTCTTGATTTATAGCCAACGCTCAGAAATTTCGAATTGCGTTGACAGCGCGAAAGCCAATGCTGAAGTCTCACTCGGCAAAGTTCAGTGCAAGGTTCTGGGTTTCAAAATCAATCTTGATCTTCACGACCAAATTCCCTGAGCAACTCGACGAATCAACGGTTGAATCAGCAGTTCAACGAATTCCTCTGGTGATCCAGAATGTGCGTTGTGATGCGCTCCTTCAATTTTGATTGAACGGCAATCGGGAAGATTGCCAAGAAGTTCGGCACTGGCTTGTAAATGGGGTTTTGAAAGTGACCCATATCCAGCCATCAGCGGTCCTCTCACGAGATTGATGTCCCAGGGTTTGGTGCGTCGGATATCGCCAAGTTCGCCAACGAGGGCTTCACCTTCGGAACGTCGCAGAGATTTTGTTGAATCTGGAAGCGACTCCCAACGTCGATGACCAATGAATCGTCGCATAAACGTTTCGGCTGCAAGTTCGGGATCATCGGCGACGGCTACCGCGGCGCTTCCACCTGAGTCTTTAGGCCACCATGGCTCCCAACTCATGGGGCTTTCGTAAATGACAAGTCCGGCGATTGCATCAGGGAATTGCTGGGCGTACGACAAAGCCACGACTCCCCCAAAACTGTGTCCAACCAAAATCACTTGTTGATGAGCGGCAAATTGCTCAAGGATTTCACCGAGGTCACCGACTTGTTCATCAACAGAAAAAGTTCCACGTTGTTCGACTGACTTTCCATATCCACGACGATCAAAAGTTATGACGTGATGTGTTGCACTCAAAAGACGGGCCATTCGAGCAAAGGCCGCCTGGCGGTCCATGCTTCCGTGAATGAGCACGATGACTGGACTCGGTGTGTCTTGAGTGATGTCTTGGGTGTTACGTCGATCGTGAAGTCGGACGCTCTCAATTACCTTGTTCCGACCCATACAAGTCCATCTTGGCACGCGTATCCTGAATAGTGATGGAAGTACTACTGATTCGACACGCCATACCGATCCGACGCGAACTTGAA
This sequence comes from uncultured Actinomycetes bacterium, assembly GCA_903872155.1. Lineage (GTDB taxonomy): Bacteria > Actinomycetota > Acidimicrobiia > Acidimicrobiales > Ilumatobacteraceae > Casp-actino8. The sequence goes on from CAIQJP010000146.1 coordinate 32,548, forward strand.
AGTGGTATCGCGAACCCCGAGTTAGCTGCTGAAGGTCTCAAGCAGGCCGACTTGATGGCTCAGTACCTAGCTTCTGAAAAACTTCATGCCATTTATGCGAGTCCGATGCAACGGGCCCAGCAGACTGCACAACCATTGGCCGCGGTACAGGGACTTGCCATCACGACAGTTGATGGTGTTGCCGAGTACGACAAAAACAGCAACCAATATGTACCTGTTGAAGAACTCAAGGCTAATAACGATCCGCGTTGGCAGGAAATGTTGCGGGGTGAATGGACTTCAACAGATGAGACTGAAGAAGAATTCATCAAACGAACAGTGAGTTCAATTGAGGAAATCATTACGAACCATTCATCGCAGCGAGTTGCGATTGTGTGTCATGGTGGCGTCATTAACGCGTACATCTGTCATGTTTTAGGGCTCAAAAACCAACGTGGCTTTTTCTACCCCAACTACACGTCAATTCATCGAATTGCCGCTGCGGGTAGCGGAGAACGCAGCATTGTCACGCTCAATGAAACCTCACACTTGCGCGGAACTGGATTGCCAATGGGGCTATTTCAGAAATAATGATTGAACGACAAGGACGGAGACACAATCAATGAGTTCATTACCTGATTTGTCAGTTGACGGCCTGATTCGTCACCTCAATGCTTCGGTATCGCCGGCACATTCGGTTGAGTATTCAGCATCTCGCCTGCTCGGTGCCGGGTTTGTCGAAACCTCTTTCGCAAGCCTCAATGAAGGCTTGCCGCCGCAGGGATTTATTGCTGATGCTGGAATTCTGTTGGCGTGGAAACTTCCTCAACAGGCAATTCGTCAGTTCCGTATTGTTGGAGCACATACTGATTCGCCGTGTCTGAAAGTGAAACCCCTTCCTGATTCTGGAGCATTTGGTTGGAAACAAATTGGCGTCGAGGTGTATGGCGGAATTTTGAACAATTCGTGGCTCGACCGCGATCTCGGATTAGCCGGACGGGTTGTGCTGAACGATGGCTCGGTACAGAACGTTCGCATCGATCAGGCCGTCGCCCGCATTCCACAACTGGCAATCCATCTAGATCGTGATGTGAATGACCGCGGTCTTGTTCTTGATCGGCAAGTTCATCTCTCGCCAATTTGGGGACTCGGTCAGTATCGACCAGGCGAATTCTCAGAATTTCTCGCCGAACATCTGTCAGTGTCTGCGAGCGAGATTTCTTTTTGGGATATCGCCCTCTTTGATCTCACTCCGGCGTCGTTACTTGGACACGATCAATCGCTTCTGGCGAGTGGTCGGTTAGACAATCAAGTGTCATGTTGGGCAGCAACTGAGGGATTGATGAGCACGAGCGCACATTCGGGCGACACCGCGTCCGTCATTGCTCTGTTTGATCATGAGGAAGTTGGTTCTGAAAGTACTCATGGGGCTGCAGGTCCCCGATTGGCTTGGTTGCTTGAAGCGTTGCATGTCGGCACCAGAACCGAATTTCATGAGGCGTTGTCGCGATCACATTGCATTTCTGCCGACAATGCACATGCTGTACATCCCAATTATCCAGACCGCCATGAGCCCGCACATCGACCATTACCGAATTTGGGACCTGTACTGAAGGTCAATGCCAATCAGCGTTACGCGACCAGTCCAGAATCGGCATCGATCTTCTTGCAGACGTGTGATCTTGCTGGAGTACCTCATCAAGTGTTCGTGAGCAAAAACAGCATGCCGTGTGGATCGACAATTGGACCGATTACTTCAACCCAACTGGGTATTCCGACGGTTGATGTTGGTGTGGCGCAACTCTCGATGCACTCAGCTCGCGAACTTTGTGGAGCCAACGACCCAGCGCTATTGGCGCGAGTCATCGCCCACTATTTCGCGGTGTAACCAGCTTTGATTTGTGCTTCATCAAAAAGTTTTTGCAGTTGCTCGTGTATTTGAGCGGTCACTTCTTTGACAGCAGTGCGCGGCATTCGTCCATCAACGGCGGCCGGAACTGGAATGGGCTTTCCAATAATCACCACGAGTTTTCTCGGGTAGATGAATTTTGCGCCTTTGCCCATTACTCGTTCACTACCACCGATGCCGACGGGAATGATTGACACTCCAGCCTTGCAAGCGACGTACGCCGCACCATCCATTAATGGTTGAACGATCGGGCCAGATTTACGTTCGCCTTCGGGAAACAAAACTAAAGGTTCTCCTGATTTCAGAACTTGAATCGCCCGCAAAATTGCTTCTCGATCCGCACTACCGCGGGTCACGGGGAATGCTCCAAGCGCAGACAACATCCAATTCATCGGTTGGTGCTTCCACATTGAATCTTTGCCCATAAAGCGCATACGGCGACGAGTGCAACCGGACGCAATGGGTGTGTCGATATAGCTGCGGTGAATCGGAGCCAAAATGAATGGACCAGTTGTCGGGATGTTTTCTTGACCAGTCACGGTCATTCGGCAATATGTACGGCAAATTGTCACGACGAGAAAACGAATGAACTGGTAAAAAGATCGACTTCCGAGGTCGTCTCCGGCCAATTTTGATTCGACGGCGCTCATTTCAATCGCTCCCTGACTAGTTCAACGATTGAATTCACGATGTCATCAATCGTTCGGTTGCTGGTGTCGACGACAACAGAGTCGGCTGATTCCTGAAGTGGACTATCAGCTCGAGTCGAATCCTTTAAATCTCTTTCGGCAATCGAGCGTTCGATCTCACCAATGTTCCCACCGGCTTCAGCGACCCGTCGTTCAGCACGTACACGGGGTGAAGCGGTGAGGTACACCTTAAGAACCGCGTCAGGAAACACGACAGTGCCAATGTCGCGACCTTCAATGACTCCCCCATTGTTGAGGTCACTCCATTCGCGTTGACGGTCGCGCATATTTGCGCGAACGAGCGAATTGGCGGCAACAGTACTGACAGCGTTCGTGACAGCCATCGATCGAATATCCGCGGTGACATCGGATCCGTTGGCGACGACTGTGCCGTGCTCCATCACGAGGTTCATCGATTGAGCAATCGAACCTACGGCTATCTCGTCATGTGTATCTAGTCCAGAACTCAAAACCAAACTGGTCACCGCACGAAACATCGCTCCGGTGTCGAGGTACTTCAACTTCAGCGCCGTGGCAAGAGCTTTCGCAACAGTTGACTTACCAGCTCCCGCCGGGCCATCAATTGCTACGACAACATCTTTGCTCATCAGAGATTTACCAGCTTGTGCCGACTGGACGGCCTTCGTCGTAACCAGCTGACCCCTGGATGCCAACGACGGCTCGCTCACGGAATTCACTGACAGTCGCAGCACCCGCATATGTAAACGAACTGCGAACACCGGCAACGATCTGATCGATGATGTCTTCAACGCCAGGTCGTTCTGGATCGAGGTACATACGTGAAGTTGAGATGCCTTCTTCGAAGAGTTCTTTGCGTGCTCGATCAAAAAGACCTTCGCGGCGGGTGCGATTTCGCACTGCACGGTTGGACGCCATTCCAAAGTTCTCTTTGTACAAACGACCCTCAGGATCACGCATCGTGTCAGCGGCTGATTCGTATGTTCCGGCAAGCCATGAACCAAACATGACATTGCCAGCACCAGCAGCTAATGCCAAAGCCACGTCTCGCGGATAACGCACCCCACCGTCGGCCCACACTGATCCGCCCATACGTCGGGCTTCGTCTGAACATTCAAGAACCGCTGAGAACTGTGGACGACCAACGCCAGTCATCATGCGAGTGGTGCACATGGCGCCAGGTCCAACACCAACCTTGACGATATTTGCTCCAGCGTTAATGAGATCGCGGGTACCACCCGCGGTCACAACATTGCCGGCAACAATGATTGCCTGTGGAGCAGCTTTGCGGGCCTGTTCAACGGCGGTGATCATTCGCGTTTGATGACCATGCGCGGTATCAACGACCAAAACATCAACACCCATCGCATGAAGTTGTTTGGCTTTGACTGCAGGATCACCATTAACTCCGATTGCGACTGCAGTCAGAAACTCTTTGTTCGTATTAAGCGCTGGTGTATACAAAGTTGAACGTAAGGCTCCGCGTCGAGTCACACAACCGATTAATCGCCCTTCCTTGTTCGTGACAGGAGCAGCCGTTAAACGTTGATTAGATAGAGCGTGAAAAATCTCTTCGAGGTCTGTGCCTTCTTGAATACATAGCAATTCGGTGGACATCACGTTGTGCAACTGAGTAAAACGATCGTACCCACCGGCATCGGCTTCGGTGAAGATGCCGAGTGGTCGCTGTTCGTTGTCGGTCACGATGACTACACCGTGCGCTCGTTTGTGAATCAGGCTCAGTGCTTCGCCGACTGTGTCGGTTGGAGCAAGAGTAATGGGCGTCTCATAAATCGGGTGGCGTGACTTCACGAACTTCACAACTGATTCGATGACATCAAGCGGAATATCTTGCGGAAGAACGACGAGCCCACCTCGACGAGATACGGTTTCGGCCATTCGTCGTCCAGCAACAGCTGTCATGTTGGCGACGACAAGAGGAATTGTCGTACCGATGTTGTCTGGGGTTGATAAGTCAACATCGAGACGCGACCCGACATTGGACATGCTCGGAACCATGAAAACGTCGTTGTACGTCAAGTCGTACGGCGGTGGTGTTTCGTTTAAAAATTTCATGGGCAAAAGCCAGCTCTCTGAGTGCGCGCCAATGGGCGGAATCAGGCTAGGCGGTATCTTGACCTACATGGGGCATCTTTCGTTAACGGGAAACACCGGATCCGTACCGGTCGTCTTGGTTCATGGCTGGGGCGGGTCATTTGCGTCCACATGGCGTTCGAGTGGGTTTGCTGACCTGCTGGAAGACTCGGGTCGGCAGGTGATTGGGGTTGACTTGTTGGGCCACGGCATGGCGCCTAAACCCCATGACCCAGAGGCATATAGCGATTTGACTCAGCGAGTTCTGGACTCTCTTCCTACCGAACCTTGCGATCTGGTGGGGTTTTCGCTCGGAGCGATCACCTTGTTGCAACTGGCAATCAATCACCCAGACCGAGTGCGCAGCTTGGTGTTGGCCGGAATCGGACGCAACGTCATTGAACGTGATGATTCTGGGTCACATGATGTGCTGGTACAGGCCTTAGAAGGAAAAGAATTTCCTGACAACAATCTTGCCCGCCTTTTCGTGCAATATGCCGAACAACCTGGCAACGACAAGATCGCGCTCACAGCGATTATGAAGCGTGACCGTGCTCCGTACACAACTGAACAATTAGCCAGGGTGACTTGCCCTGTCCTCGTTGCCATTGGCGATCAGGACTTCGCTGGACCTGGAGACGGCTTGGTGAATTTGTTGCCAAATGCGCGTCTTGTTGTTTTGAAGAAATGTGATCATTTTGCAACGACCGAGAATTTTGATTTCTTTGATGCTGCTTTAGGTTTCTTGGAAGCGTCTCCATCTTGAGTAAGCAAGTCATTGGTACCGATCTTGACCGCGCCATAGAAATTTTGCGCAATGGTGGTCTGGTCGGTATGCCGACTGAAACTGTTTATGGATTAGCCGCCGACGCGTCTCAGAAAAATGCAGTTGCCAAAATATTTGCGGCGAAGGGTCGACCTAGTAATCATCCACTGATTGTCCATATTGCCGCAATAGAAATAGCACGGAAGTGGAGTTCGTTATGGCCACAAACTGCTGAATTGTTGGGAACAACATATTGGCCAGGACCATTATCGGTTGTTGTGAAGAAGGCTCCCGAAGTCCTTGAAGAGGTGACTGGTGGACATCAGACAGTGGCGCTTCGAGTTCCCGGTCATTTGATGGCGATTGAATTGCTCGCACGTTTTGGTGGCGGCCTCGCTGCACCATCGGCGAATAAGTTTGGAAAAGTCAGTCCGACGACTGCGCAACATGTCTGGGATGACCTCGGAACAAACGTTGACTACATCCTTGACGGAGGCCCGTGCACCATTGGCCTTGAATCAACCATCGTTGATTGTTCAACAGAAACTCCGATTGTTCTTCGTCCAGGTGGGATTTCTGCAGAAGACATTCACGCCATCGTTGAACTGGGCTTTGATGATGTCGGTATTAGTCGGGCTCCTGGCATGTTGCCGGCTCACTACGCACCAAATTGTGAAGTGATCTTGCTCGACGACTTATCAGAGGCGAATCGCCTGAGCCAATCTTTCGATCCGTCAACACTTCGAATGATTGATGCATCAATTGATCCACTTCGTTTTGCATCGTCAATGTATGCGCGACTACGGCAATGCGATGTTGATCAAATACGGAAAGTCTTGGTGATTCTTCCAAAGCCGATGGGTATTGGGCTGGCGATTCGTGATCGGCTTACTAAAGCAGCTCACGGCTCGAAAAACCAATCTCATTGATTGTCGCGACCCACAGATCGCGAATTTCTTGAGCATCTGTGTCTTTGTCGAGTATGAAACTGATTGTTGACGAACCGGCATCGGGAACAATTTCTAAACGGCACCACGTCAGTGGTGGATCTTCCAGTTGCACCTCAAGTAGGTATGGCGGTTCATCAGAGCTGATATCGCCAAGTACTCTTGCGGCGAGTAGCAATACTTCATAGGCAACCGCCGGAAGTGCGTTGATCGTAAATGATGGTCGGTCTACGGAAAACCTTGTCATGACATCGCGAGCCGTCACAACGGGTTCAGATGTCTCAGTTTGGGTTGTTGATATCAACTTTGCTGATTGTTCACTATGACTCGCGATGATCGTGTCAAACGCGAGATTGATGAGCGCCATATATTGCGGATCACCTCCACGATCTGGGTGGAATTCGCGAGCAAGGACTCGACGCGCCGCAACGATTTCGCTGACTGACGACGAGTGAGTGACTCCAAGTAATTCGTAAAACGACTCATCGACCATGACGTTGAACTTTGAGCCGATCTATTTCGGGCCTGCAGAAGTGAATCGAGTGCCATCGGGATCGATGGCCCACGTCGGACTACTGCCCCATTTGTTTTCAAAAACCAATTCCGAAATGGGTCGGCGGCGAACTGGTCCGTGCGATCCTTGTGGCCGACCAAGGGTGATGCACGCTGAAATCGCCACATTGTCCGGAATGTCAAGCAGTTCACGAAGTTGAGTCTCAACACCTTGGTGCCACATCGTGAGTGCTCCACCGAAACCAAGTGAACGCGCGGCAATCAACAGATTTTGGCACGCAGGATAAATGGATGCGCCTTCCATCGTTGATGGTTCTCGGTACCTGACGAGGCAGGCGAAAACGATGACGGGTACTTGTTCAATGTGGTCCACGTAATGCTGCATCGCCGCCGCTTGGCGCGACTTCGCAGAATTTGGATCTTGACCACTGCCTGTTTGGTAGCCGTCGCTTTTTAACTTCGCGGCCCAGCCTTTACGAAACGAATCTCCAAGGAGGCTTTTTACTTTGTCGGCGACTTCGCCGCGAGTGATTGCCAGGAAACGAAACGGCTGACGATTTGAACCGCTGGGAGCTCGAGAGGCGAACCACAAAATTTCATTGAGAATTTCAACGGGAATTTGTTCATCGGTGTATCGACGAATCGCTCGGGTCGTTGATAACGCTTCGATCGCAGAAATTGGTTGCAACTGATCCACTTAGCGACCTTTGAAATCCGCGGGTCGCTTCTCCATAAACGAAGCGACTCCCTCCTTGAAATCTTGAGTCTTGAATAACGGGAGAAGCTGCAAGAAAACATGGTGGATGTTTTGTTCAAAGGTTTCAGTTTCTGCGGCACGCATCATGCGTTTGATGGCCCGAACAGCCAGAGGTGCATTGGCGGCAATCTCTCCAGCCAATCCATACGTACGTTCCTGCAACTGTTCGGGAGCGACTACGTGGTTGACCAAGCCCAGTTCGAGACCTTCATCGGCGGTCAAGGTTCGGCCAGTGAAGCAAATCTCCGCGGCCTTGGCGTATCCCACCATGCGGGGCAGCAACCAGGTTCCTCCGCTCTCGGGAAGAATTCCGCGCTTGGCAAACCCAGGTGCCAATTTGGCCGTTGTTGAAGCGATTCGAATATCGCAGCCAAAAGCCAGGTCGAGTCCGTACCCAGCAGCGCCGCCATTGATCGAACAGATGGTTGGCGTGTCGAGATTGTGTAATACGACCGGCGGCGCGGTACGGAGGTCGAATTCGGCACCCATGTCGCTTCCAGCGTCAAGGACCCCCAGATTTTCCTTTTTGCCCATCTGAGAAGCCAGGTCAAGCCCTGCACAGAAGGCTTTTCCGGCCCCGGTGACCACGATGCAACGAACATTACGGTCACGGTCGCCTCGCAAAAGTTGATCTGACAGTTCGTTCAACATGGCCCCTGAGATGGTGTTCATCCGTTCGGGTGCGTTCAACGTAATGGTGGCGATATGGCCGTCGACTTCGTATAAAACTTCGCTCATCAGCCAAACATAGTCAAACCATCGTGGTTTTCGCTTATGTAACTCTCGGGTAACCTGAAATCTTCCAAACCAAACGGGGCACCCGCCCCAGATCTCCATAGGGGGAGAAAATATGCAGAAGTCACGCGCACGCCGCGTTAGTGCTCTTCTCGTCGGTTTAGCAATCGTGGGCGTTTCAGCCTGCGGCGGCGACGACGGTGGAGCTAAAGGTGGCGAACTAGAAGGAATGAAGGGCACCACGCCTAAGAGCGCCGAGATCAGCCAGGAATGGCTCGACAAGGTTTCAGCATTCTGGGAATCAGAAGGCAACACCAAGCTTGCCGACTTCAACTACGCAGCCGAGGCTTACGACGCAGTCGTGGTCATCGCTCTTGCCGTTGAAGCAGCAGGCACCGACGGTGCAGCTCATGCTGACGAAATCGTCAACGTCACTGTTGGTGGCACCAAGTGCACCACCTTTGTTGATTGCTTGGCAATCATCAAGGACGGCGGCGACCCCGACTATGACGGTATTTCCGGTCCGCTCGACTTCAACGGAAACGGAGAGCCACTCAAGGGTTCATACGCCATGTTGCAGTTCGGTGCCGACAACCGTCTTGACGATGCACTCACAACATTGATCGAAGCCGAGTCACCCGCATCAGCAATTGTTGAATTGGGCAAAACCTCTGCAACTCGCGCTGGTGATGGTCAGCTCAAGATTGGTTCACTCCTCCCCGAGACCGGTAACCTTGCCTTCCTCGGTGACCCCGAGTACGCCGGCCTCGAGTACGCAATCAATGAAATCAACGCTGCAGGTGGCGTTCTTGGCAAAGATGTGTTGTACAGCCAGGGAGACTCTGGCGACACCAGCACCGACATTGCCAGCACCTCTGCTGACCGTTTGATCAGCGAAGACGTAGACGCCATCGTTGGTGCTGCTTCATCTGGTGTGACCTTGACCGTGATCGACAAGATCACTGCCGCTGGAATCACCATGTTTAGCCCAGCAAACACCAGCCCCGCATTGAGCGATTACGCCGATGACAATTTGTATTTCCGTGACGCACCGCCGGACGGACTGCAGGGTGCAATCGTTGCTAACCAGATTATCGAAGACGGTAACTCTTCGGTATACATCATGAACCTTGATGATGCTTACGGCAACGGCATTGGTGCTGTTGTGAAGGCTGTCCTTGAGGCCGCTGGTGTTGAAGTGCTCGGAACCAAGGCTTACGACCCGGCTGCTGCATCATTTGACGCAGAAGTTGGCGAAGTTGTTGCTGCCGATCCGGACGCCATCGTGTTGATCTCGTTCGACGAAGGTAGCCGCATCTTGCGTACCGCCGTTGAAAACGGAATCGGCCCGAAGGTCAAGATGTGGTACGGAACCGATGGCAACATGGGTAACGCACTCGGAGAAAACTTCGACGCTGGTAAGTGATCAACTAGATCAGTCACTAGTTCTTCGGAACACGAAAGGCCCCCGGGAAACCGGGGGCCTTTTTGTTACTCAAGTTTTGTGACCGAATATGTCCAGTCACCAATGGCTATTCAATACTCAGCCACCAGTGGCTTTTGCCAACGTGCCGAGGTACAACTCGATGACGTTGGGGTCGGCCAGCAGCTCACGACCGGTCCCGGTGTACGCGCTACGACCTTGATCAAGCACATATCCCCGATTCACAACTTGTAAGCACCGGCGAGCATTTTGCTCGACCATCAAGATGGCAACGCCAGTTGCGTTAATGGTGCGACATTGCACAAAAACCTCGTCCTGTAGTGCCGGTGACAATCCAGCTGAAGGTTCGTCGAGTAACAAGATCTTTGGTTCAAGCATGAGAGCACGACCCATGGCGACCATTTGTCGCTCACCACCAGATAACGCACCAGCGCGCTGCGAAGCTCGATCGCCAAGCTTCGGGAACAAGCTGACGACGTATTCAAATCTTTCACCGAAAACCGACGGCTTTAAGAAGCATCCCATTTCAAGATTTTCTTTAACGGTCAGGCTTGGAAAGACATTCTTGTTCTGCGGTACATAACCGACGCCTAACGGAACCAATTCGTGGGCTTTACGCCCAGTGATGTCTTGGCCCATCAATGTCACTGTTCCAGAACGAACCTTGCACTGGCCCAACACTGCTTTCAACAACGTTGACTTACCTGCACCGTTTGGCCCGATGATGCCCACAAATTCTCCAGCATTGACGACAACGTCGCAGCCATTCAGAATATTGACTTCAGGGATATACCCAGCAACGAGATCTGTGCTGCGAAGGATTGCGGTATCTTCCATCACTCATCCTCCAACAACGATTGACCCTGACGGGTTCCGAGATATGCGTCGATCACCGCGGGGTTTTTCGAGATGTCGTCAGGCGTTCCTTCAGCAATAATGCGACCTTCGGCCATCACAATGACCCAGTCGGAGACATCATGCACCATGTCCATGTCGTGCTCGACGAACAACACTGTCATTCCTTGATCACGCAACCCACGAATGTGTTCGTTCAAACTTTGTTTGAGCGCAGGGTTGACACCAGCCATCGGCTCATCAAGCATGACCAATGTCGGATTCGTCATGAGTGCACGAGCCATTTCGAGCAACTTGCGCTGTCCGCCCGATAGTGCGCCGGCATACTCGTCGCGCATATGGCCCAGTTTGAAGCGATTCAGTAACTCTTCGGCGCGTTCGGTGATGGAAGCTTCTTGTGCTTTCCACACTCGACCGAACAAACCATTCCACCACTTTTCGCCTTTTTGATCGGTCGCGCCAAGACGCATATTTTCAATGACTGACAGTTTGGTCAAACTTTTGGTGAGCTGGAAGGTACGAACCATTCCGAGTGATGCCGTCTTATGCGGCGCAACATTCTCCATCGACTTTTCATTGAAAGTCCATGAACCGGTGTTGGGCTTATCGAACCCGGTGAGCAAGTTGAACAAAGTTGTTTTACCGGCGCCATTGGGACCAATCAGTGCAGTGATACTTCCCCGCTGAATCTCCACGTGCTCGACATCGACAGCTACGATTCCACCGAATTCGCGGCGGATACCAGAGGCATTCAAGATCGCATCTTGTTTGGCTGCTCCTGGTGACCGTTCGACGCCAGCCAAAGCGGCACGGGCAACAAGAGTTGCTTCAGAGAGTGAGTGCTCAGTGTCCATCGAAGGCCATCTCCTTGCGATTTCCAAAGACACCTTGCGGTCGATACACCATCAGCAAAATCAGGGTCAGACCGATCAACATGTAGTTCAGTTGACCAACTTGGGTTGATTTCATGATGGTGAAGTTGCCAATACTCACCGGGTCTTTGGCGACTTGGCGCAAGAAGTTATCCATAAACGTGAAGATGCCCCAGAAGATCATGGGGCCAACAATTGATCCCGATACTTTGGCGACACCACCAAGAACAAGCGCGGTCAAGATGTAGAACGTGACGTCACGGCTGTAGTTGTCTGGCTGAACACTTCCTCGGTCAAGGGCGAAAATCATGCCTGACATCGTGCCAATAGCGCCACCGAGAATGAGTGATTGCATTTTGTATGAGAAAACACTCTTACCGAGACTGCGCACAGCATCTTCGTCTTCGCGAATGGCCTTGAGCACTCGACCCCACGGACTTTTCATTAACAAGTACACGAAGTATGCAACAACAGCGACAACGACCCAACCCACCACGAGAGTCCATAGTTCGCGACCAGTAAAACGCAGAGGCCAAATTCCGTATTGGTTGGCTTGAACGATTCCGATGTCGTCACCGATATTTCGGAATGAATCGGTAAATCCGTTGATTCCGTCGCTGCCGCCAAAATACGTCTTGAACTTCACTGATCGAACAACAAGACGAATAATCTCCGCGGACGCGATCGTGACAATTGCCAAATAGTCAGCTCTCAATCGCAGTGTTGGAATACCCATCAAAAAGCCCAACACCACCGAGAATGCAATGCCGATCGGAATACCCCACCACATCGAGATGCCGAAATAGTGAGCGGTCATTCCTAATCCATAAGCACCACATGCCATGAAGCCGGCTTGACCAAAATTCAATAGGCCGGTGAAACCGAATTGCACGTTGAGTCCAATGGCGGCAATCGCGAAGTACACGGCGTTGATGCCAATGAAACCCTTGATGCTGTTTTCGATAATGAGAGACCAATCCACGGTTAACCCACTCTCTGCGCTCGTCCAAGGATCCCTTGCGGACGCAAGAGAAGAACCAAAATCAATACAAGCAAAGCCGGCGTCGCTTTCAGCTCGGTCGGTACGACCAAACTGGCGACCTCAACCATGATGCCAACGACGAACCCGCCCATTAACGCTCCAAAGGCTGAACCAAGTCCACCGAGAGTGATTGCTGCGAACAACAAGAACAACAATCGACTACCCATATCAAAACTCACTTGCTCATCAAGACCTCGGAAGATTCCGCCAGCCGCCGCTAAGGCGCCGCCAAGAATCCAAACCAAACGTATGACTTTTTCGGAGTCAATTCCGGTGGCTGACGCCAAATCGGGGTTATCCGAAACTGCGCGAGTGGCCTTGCCTAAACGAGTGAAACGCAAGCCAAGAGCAACGGCAATCAAAATCAACAGACTCATCATGGACACAATGAGGTCGCGTGCCGTGATGCTAATTGGGCCAAATTCCATGGCGCGTTGCAAAGTGAATTCTGCGTACGGACGGGTACGTCCTTCAAACCTTGATAAGAAAAAGTTACGCAAAAGAATTGACAGTCCGACGGTGAGAACCATTTGGGTCACAAGTCCGATTCCGCGCTTCCGCAAACGACCGAAAATTGCGTAGTTAAGAGCCCAGCCAAATGCTCCACCAGCGATAATGCCGATAGGTGCCGCCCATAAAATATGGAAGGTTCCGTTCGGTCGAATACCCGGAATAAAGCTTAAGAAACCCAAGAAACTCAAACCTGAAATATTGAGAACGAAGGCGGCTAGTCCGCCAAAGGTAACCATCTCACCATGGGCGAAGTTCGTTAATCCGGTGGTACCAAAAATCAATGACAAACCAACTGAACACATGGCCAAAATCAATCCAAGACGTACACCGTCGACGAGACGCTGTGCAACCTTTTCAAAAAGTGATTGTGAAACACTTTGCGAACCACCGGTAAAAAAGTTGACAACCTTTGTTTTCATGACGAACGAGTCCGCGAGCAATGTTTGGCTGTTGGAAGCCGCGGCATCAAGTTTCTGCCCAGAAGGCAAAGTTGACTCATCAATTGTGACTGTGTAATCGGCCTTAGCGGGAAGGTCGAAGATCGCAATGCCATCGGCATCAGTTTCTAAGCGCCCAATTTCGACTCCATTAGCGTCGGTAACAAAAACAGTGACGCCAGCAATGGGTTGATTATCAGTTTTTCCGGCCGCGTCGCGTTGCTGTTCTTTGACTTGTACGCGAATCGCGTAACCATCACCTTCGGCATTTGCAGGAGAAAAGGCAAATCCAAGGACTGCAAAAATGGCCGACAAAAGAACCAAGACACGAATGAATGGAGATTTCTTCGCCGATGATTTCACTTGAAATTCAACTCTCCCCAGAAAACCTGTACCTGAACCGACTTGCGCCGCCATGAACTTGACCTAGCGTAGTGCAGGTCCTATGGCAGATGGAACTTGCGCACTCACAAACAAATCCCCGGTTGGACCGATTTTGTGCATCCTTGGTGCAGCTGCGTTATTTGGCACGACTGGAACAGTTTTGGCGAATGGTCCACTGGGCGTCGACCCCGTGTCCGCTGGCGTCGTGCGGTTGCTGATCGGCGGGGCCGGGCTTGCAGTTCTGAGTTTTCGCCATTTTCGGCGGGTTCTCAGCCATTTCTGGATGGTCATCCTCGGTTCAGCGGGAGTCGGCGCATATCAGTTGTGCTTTTTCTATTCGACGCGCCACGCTGGGGTCGCGGTTGCGACGGTCATCACGATCGGAAGTAGTCCCCTATTTGCGAGATTGATCGGTGCCTTGCGTCGTCGACCTGCGCCACATCGTCTCTGGTACTTGGCCGCTCTCATCTTGTCAATCGGTTTGGCCTTCTTGTCCTCCGCGCAAGATTCGAAGTCAGACATTGAAGTTGTGGGTGTGCTCGCGGCTTTGATCGCTGGTTTGTCGTATGCGGTGTACACCGAATGTGCAGCAGTTTTGATTGAGCAGAATCTCGATTCGACAGCAGTCATGGGCGTGCTCTTTTTGGGTGCCGGTGTGTTCACGAGTCCATTTCTTTTGTTCCGACCCGTTGCCTGGATTGTCACCCAACGTGGAGTCGTGATGCTCGCCTATTTGGGAATCGTGACTTTGACCCTTGCCTATGTGGCTTTTGGGAAAGGACTCAAACAGTTGGTTCCAACCACTGTTGTCATGCTGACACTTCTCGAGCCTGTGGTCGCCACACTTTTAGCGTTCTTTGTCTTGCATGAAACGGTGTCGGGTCAGGCGTGGGTCGGGATGCTTCTGGTACTTGTCGGTCTTCCAATCATTGCGATCTCGGTCCAGCGACCTACTACCGTCAAGTCATGACTCATTCGCCTGTTGCTCCCCAGCCAATAAAGAATCGCATCACCGAGCTGCTCGGCATTGACTACCCCATTGTTCAAGCCCCGATGGGCTGGATCGCTCGTTCACAACTTGCTTCGGCAGTCAGCAATTCTGGGGCGCTCGGAATCATCGAAACTTCGTCGGGCGAACTCGACAATGTGCGTCAAGAAATTTTGCGGATGCGTGAATTGACTGACAAGCCATTCGGCGTCAACATCGCTCAACTGTTTGTGCGAGATCCATCAATCGTAGATTTTGTCGTTGAGCAGGGCGTCAAGTTTGTGACGACGTCGGCGGGAAATCCGCAGCAATACACCGGACAACTCAAGGCTGCTGGTCTCACTGTCTTCCATGTTGTTCCAACACTCGCTGCGGCACTCAAAGCAGTTGACGCAGGAGTTGACGGTCTTGTTGTTGAAGGTGGAGAGGGCGGCGGTTTTAAGAACCCGCAAGATGTCGCAACGATGGTCTTATTGCCTCTCATTGCATCAAAAGTTTCGTTGCCAATCATTGCTGCAGGTGGTATCTGCGACGGGGTTTCGATGGCTGCTGCTTTTGCCCTTGGTGCAGAAGGTGTGCAAATGGGAACCCGAATGGTTTCTGCTGCGGAGTCACCGGTTCATAACAATTGGAAGAACTCAATTGTCAACGGTGCAGAAACGGGAACCGTATTCTTGAATCGTTTATCTCGGCCAGGTTTGCGGGCTTTGCGTACCGAACGAACCACCGAATTAGAGAAGCAAGATCACGTTCCGTTGACCGAGATGTCTCGAGCCCTCGATCTCTATTTCGGCGGAGATATGGAAGCTGCGATCGCACTGACCGGTCAGGTCATGGGTCGCATTGAAACGATCAAGCCCGTTCAAGAAATTATCTACGAAACGATTGCCGAATTGCGATCGGTGATTACAGGATTGGCATCGGCAATCTGATTGGCAACCATCCACAAGTTGACGAGCGATAAGAAAAACATCGTCGCTCCGAAGACGTGAATAGCCACCAATAGTGCGGGAATGTTATTGAAGTACTGGATGTACCCAATTGTTCCTTGCAAAACTCCAATGACGAGAACAGTCTCGAGTGGCGTATAAAGATCTTGCATTTTCTTTGACTTGACTTTCCAAGCAACGAACACCAGCAAGGCGATCGCTATGAAGACGGTAATCCCATGCACTCGTGCAACAGATGTGATGGCGAAGTTCAAACGACGAGCTTTTTCGTCTCCCGCATGCGGCCCCGAAGCAGTCACCACGGTTCCGGTGACGAGCGCTATCGAACCAATGATCACTGTGAAACGAATCAACCGTTGAAACGTGGATAATTGCGCCACGGGCGTAGGTGCATCGCTACTCTTCGCCCTTCGGTGAAGAATTAATGCATTGGCAACCAAGAACATTGATAACAAGAAGTGTCCTTGATTCAGGATTGGGTTCAGTTCAGTTAAAACCAAAATTCCACCCAGGAGAATTTGTCCAAGAACTCCGGCGACAAGACCCCACGACAACAAGACCAAATCTCGTCGGTAGGGCACTCTGTATCGAGCGACCAACACCGCAAGAATCACGATGACCGTGACGAGACCAGTAAACAGTCGATTGATCTGCTCAATCGCTCCATGGGTTGTTGAAACATCAATGAATTTTTCGGAATTACAACGTGGCCAATCAGAGCAACCAAGACCAGAACCAGTCAGTCGTACCGCCGCTCCGCTGACGACGATGACACACAAAAGAATGAGGGCAAAACGCGTCACCCACGCGTATCCAGACGGACTCGTCAGACGCGGGCGACGGACGACGTTCGGTGCGCTCATATCCCCACAGTAGGCGCATGGGTTCATTTGTTCCACCCGTTAGGACTACGGTCACATCATGCTCACATCTTTTGACGACTACCCCATTCATGCGGGAAGCGCTCCAGTTAATGAAACGGGTTCCAGCGACCCCAACCACTATGACCGGTACTTCTTCAACGGATACCGCGCTGATGCTTCGTTGTACTTCGGTGTGGCCATGGGTTTGTATCCGAATCGCCATGTGGCGGATGCTTCTTTTTCAGTCATCGTCAACGGTCACGAACAAATCTCGATTCATGCGTCATGTCGTGCCGACATCGATCGAGCCAAAACAAATCATGTCGGACCCATTCAGGTGATCGTTCTTGAGCCGATGAAACGACATCAGATCATTGTCGATAGCCCTGATCATGGGGTGACAGCAGATTTGGTTTTCGTGGCGCGAAGTGGCCCAGTTCAAGAACCACATTTCTTGGTGAAGGCCGGCCAGCGAACACTGTTCGATTACACCCGACTCACGCAGTTCGGGCACTGGAGCGGATGGGTCGAGGTCGATGGTGTACGACACGAAGTCGATGCAACCTCGACATACGGATCGCGAGATCGTTCGTGGGGAGTTCGACCAGTTGGTCCAGCTGCTGAACTTGGTGCGCCAGTTGGTGAACGGCAGTTCTACTGGTTATGGGCACCGATCAACTTTGAAAATTTTGCAACCCACTTTGATGTCAACGAATACGCGTCGGGTAAAAGATGGCATGAGACTGGCTTCATCATTCCTGATGGCGATCAGCCAGCAAAAGAAATGTCGCGGGTTGAATATTCCACTCAATGGCGTACAGGTACGCGTTGGGCTCAAGATTTCTCGATCGACCTGGTAGATGAGGCTTCAGCAACGCACTCAATTGTTTTAGAACCTTTGTACGAATTTCACATGCTCGGAATCGGATATGGAAATCCCGAGTGGGGTCACGGTCATTGGAAGGGCGAATTGGCCGTTGGTTCAGAACGTTGGGCTCTGCCCGTCGAAAAACCCTGTGACCCGCGAAATATTCATATTCAGGCTTTGTGTCGTGCCACGATGACCGATGCTCAAGGAATGATCCATCAAGGAATTGGCATTCTTGAACAGTTGATTATTGGTCCTCACGAACCAACTGGACTCACCGGAATTATTGACCCAGCGCGTTAACAACACGCTTACAACTCAGGTATGGCGAATAGTCATGCCGCCATCAACGACGATTGATGCCCCGGTCACGAAACTCATCGCTGGCATACACAAACTGACAGTCATGTGCGCAACTTCTTCTGGTTCTCCGTACCGGCGCAGGGACACGTGTCGTTGGGCGTATTTGCTTTTCATATCGCTTGGAATTGCTTCGGTCATTCCTGTGTTGATTGGCCCAGGACAGATGCAATTGACAGTGATTCCATCTTTGCCAAGTTCAACCGCCAAACTTCGCGTGAGCCCAGTGACTCCTGACTTTGATGCTGAATATGCGGACAAGGTGGGCGTCGCAACAATCGATTCAGTTGACGCGACATTGACAATTCGACCAGATGATGATTGTTTCAAATGTGGCAGCGCGGCACGAACGAGATGAACATATGCCGACAAGTTGATCGCCAAAGTTGTATCCCAAGCACTCAGGAAATCATCGTTTGAAGAATTGGCCGGTGACGACAAAGAAATACCGGCGTTGTTAATCACAATGTCGAGAGAACCAAAAGCAGAGACAGTTTTGTCAACAACTGATTGAAGTTGCTCGGTATGACGCACATCAACGGCAAAGCCGATTGCTCGTTGAGGGCCGTACTCATTTTGTATGGCCTGAACGACTGCGTCGACCTTGGCCTGATCGAGATCAACGACAGCGACATTCGCACCCTCGTCAGCGAGAAGAAAAGCGGTGGCGCGGCCCATACCGCTTGCTGCGCCAGTCACGATCGCAGTTTTGCCAACCAAGCTTCGAGAAAGTTTGCTGAGACGGGTCATGATGGCTCTTCTCTATGCTCGCGAGTAGCGCTGCATGCCACCCATGCCATACATCTTCATGACGAGCGCACGTTCAACAGTGACTTCCATAAAGGCAGTATCAGGGCTGTTGTCGGGTCCGCCCGGAGCAAATCCGTTGAGGTCGTAGTCGAATACTCCGTTCCACAAACGACGTTTTGTCTCGATGTCACTGAGCACTCGAGCAGTTCCCCATACTTCGACCCCATCGCCGTTTTCAGTGACCTGCCAATGGAGAGCGACTCGAGGGTTCACTGCAACATTTCGGGTCTTGGTTGATGTCAATCCCACCATGATCCACAGCGTTTCTCCATCCCAGCAGGGATGCACTGGAACGACGTCGGGTTCTTGATCGGCGCCAACAGTTGCAATGTGTGCCCACATGCTGAGCGCAGAGCTGGCCGTCTTCACTTCTTCAATGGTGATATCGCTACTCATGATTCCCCCTCAGGAAAGTAATTCTCTTATGGTTTATTACGGACGAACCTCGTAAAACGCATTGAGCGAATGCTCGATGTCAAGTTTGCGAAAACGCGTGAAACCAGCGGCGGCCGCCATGCTGCGCGCCTTTGATTCGGGAAGACCCAATGTCCCGAGACCGGCACCACCAACTGCTGACATTGCTGACGACATACAACTCATCACACTGATGCCGTACATCAATGACGCCATTGGATTTTTAGCCATGTTTTCACCGAACGTGTCGAGGGCTTTGATGTCGACGAGGAGCCAAATTCCATCTGGTTTCAGTGAACGACGAATTGCCTCCATGACATCTTGTGGATGAGTCATGTCATGAATGCAGTCAAAGGCTGTCACGATGTCAAGCGACTCGTCCGCGGGCAATGGAGTGACCCTGGGATCGACGAAATGTACGTTGCTTGTGGCGTCAATGGTTTTCTTCTCAAGCGCTCGGTCAAGGGCGTAGCGCGAAATGTCATATCCCGTCACCGTTGCTTTCGGAAAGGCCTGGGCCATTCGTATGGCCGCGCCACCTGCTCCGCATCCGATGTCGGCTACTTGTGCGCCTGCCTCTAAACGATGAACTGCGCCGTCGAGTGCTGGAAGAACGACGGGAAGAAGATATGAACGACTCCAGGGTTCGAAACTTCGCTCAATACCGACCGCACCCTCGGGGCCATGACTGTCGTAGTCAAGACCAATACCCGTCTTAAAACTCTCAGGCAAAACGGTGAGGCTCTGCATGGTTTGAGGCAGGCGGTGAAACATTCCCATTCCAAAAGCTGGATGCAACTCGTCAGATAAAACCACAACCGCTTCGGGTGTCATTGAATACCGTTCGGTCCCTTGTTCGTCGATCTCGACTTCAATGAGTCGCGCGGCTGCTTGATTATGAATCCATTCTTTGACCCAGCGCGGATGAAGTTGAAGTGATGCCGCTAATTCATCAGATGTCACGGCATGGGCAAACGACGAAAGGCTCTGGTACAAACCAAGTCGATCACCGAGATGAATCATTCCTGAGGTGACTGCTCCCTCAAGTTTTGAAAAAACCAAAAAGGAATACATCTTGAGGAGATTGGGGTCAAGTTCGCGCTGTGTCATTAGAAGGTCCTTTGATCGTTAGACATATGCTCAACATCGCTCAGTTTGGTCAAGCCGAAAAAGTGACCATCACCAATTTGAAACGATTCGAGTCGACTGATCGAAGCATGCGCAATGACGAATCGCTCCCATTCCCAGGGAGTTGGGTCAAGCCCCAAGATATGCCCGATGAAAACGCTGTTCGTACCCGCATGGGCGACACACAAAATCTTTCGTTGTGGCTCGTCAATATGCCAAACCGGCAAGTCTTGGGGACTTGCCGACACTCCACGAGCCTTCAAGAAAGCATCTGCTCCCACGTGAATACGTTGAACAAAATCTCGAACTGGTTCGCCATCGGTTAATCCGTCCCAACGCTTTTCCGCGACACGACCACGTTCTTCACGGTAGGCCGCGTCTGCCTTTTCGCGCGGGGTTCCATGCCAAAGCGGATTACGAATCTCTTCTAGCCAATTTTGGGTAACGAGCGGACCAACCTCGATGTTGCGCTGTGAGAGAAGCGGCTGAGCAGTCTGTTGAGCCCGTACGAGCGGTGACACCCAAATCTCATCAAAATGCTCACCCTTTAACGCCTGGGCGACGCATTCGGCTTGGGCGAAACCAAGATCGGTTAAAGGTGGGTTGTCGACGTTGAGATCATCTTTGACCCATTCAGGTTGCCCATGACGGACCAGAACAATTTCCATATTTCCTATTGTGGCATTTCTCCGCAGGTCAATCGGTTGAGTTGTGAGACATCTCCCAAGATTTATACATCTCGCTGTACAGGCCGGGAGTTGAGACCAACTGATCGTGTGAACCATCTTGCACAAGAAGGCCCGAATCAAGAACCAATACCCGATCCGCCCGAGCGGCAGTGGAGAGTCGGTGGGCAATGGAGATAGTGGTTCGTCCTCGAGAAAGCTTGTCAAGGGCTCGTGTGAGTCGTACTTCAGTTGATGCGTCAACAGATGACGTTGCTTCATCAAGAATCAAAATTGCGGGATTAATCAGCGAAGCTCTGACGAGAGCAATTAATTGACGCTCGCCTGCTGATAATTGAGAACCGCGTTGCCCAACGAGCGTGTCGAGACCTAGAGGGAGAGTCTCGAACCAATCCTGCAGGTCGACATTGCTGAACGCGTCAACGAGTTGTTTGTCCGTCGCCTGTGGAAATGCAAAACGAAGATTGGCCGCAACAGTGTCAGAAAAAAGGAAGGGTTCTTGAGGCACAACAACCAAGAGTTTTCTCAATTCATCATTCTGGATTCGATTTAATGGAATCCCGCCGATTGAAATCTGTCCGACAGTCGGATCAGAGAATCGAGAAAGGAGTCGACCGAGTGTTGTCTTGCCCGAGCCAGTCTCGCCAACAACAGCAACTTGAGTGCCAAATGCAATGGTGCATTGAATACCTTGCAGGACTGTTCGATTGTCAATCTCAGACTCGCCATCGCGAGGACGATACGAAAAAGACAGATTTTCAATATCAATGTCGTACGGGCCTTCACCTACTTTGATGGGATACTTCGGCGCCTCTGGACCGACAGGAATCGCCAAGATTCCAAGAATTCGTCGCATACCTGAAATAGCGGTCTGGGTTTGATCTAAAACTTCGGTGAGTTCGGCGATTGGTTCTAAAAATCGATAGGTCAAAAAGATAAAGCCGACCAATGCCCCTGCAGTCAGGCCAGAACTAGGACCTCTCCATAGGCCGACAAACACAACCATAGAAACCGCTATCGCACCAAAAATTTCACCTGAGGGAAACAACAATGCCCCGATCATTGTTGCTTTAGTCTGGGCATCGCCTCGTGCTTTGGCTGACTTTTTCACCCTTTGGCCGAAAATCGAACCGGCCGAGTAAGCATGCAATGTTTCGGCGCCGGTGACTAACTCGGCGGTTGAACCTAGAACGAATGAGTTCGCTGATCGAGTGGCGTCGTATGCGGCTATCAACTTCGATTGAACTCGACGAAGTACATACACCAATGGTGTTGAGATCGCGATCACGATGAGGGCTAAGACCCAGTCGTAAGCAAGCATGACCGCAGCCACAATCACCATTAATGCGCTGTCGAGCAAATATGCCAGACCTCCCCACGAAAAGAATTGAGAAAGTGTCTCGACATCGGAGGTCACTCGTGACACCAACGAGCCACGCTGTTCATCATTGTGATCTTCAAGACTCAGAAGATGAATATGTTGGAAAAGTTGGACTCTCAATTCGAAAAGCGCAGCTTCGCTACGTTGGCCCAAACGAGAAACGGCAGTTCGTTGAGCAAGCGCAGCGACCAACAAATAGATGGCGGCACCTACACAAAGCTGAATCACAAGACGAACATCGACGGTTTGAGAAATCGCGGTTGTTGAGGATGATTTTGATGAGCGGTGTAAGCCGTGATCAATCGCCTGTTGGATGACAACTGGAACGACGACTCGTCCACTTGCGCCTACTAACGCCAAAAAGACGGTGAAACCTATTCCTTGACGCAAACTTGGGACAGCCCGCACCCCTCGATTGAGGGTGGCGATGGCTCCGTTGTTTTGTGAATCGATCACAGCAGGTCCTTGCTCTGAGCAGATACCTGTTCGGTCGGACGTTCGTAGGCCTGCATGAGCGCGCGATAGGGGCCGCTTTGTACAAGCAGTTCTAAATGCTGACTTGGTCCGATGATTGTTTCTTGATGAAAAAACATCACGTAGTCGGCCATACCAATGAGCGATGGTCGAGATGCAACGGCAATGACAACTGCATCAGACAATTCATTCTCAATATTCTTCAGAACCTTCATTTCGGTATTTGGGTCTAGTGCGCTTGTTGTGTCATCGAGGAGAAGAACTTGCGGACGTCGGATGATCGCTCGGGCTAAAGCAATCCTTTGACGCTGCCCACCTGATAGCCCGACGCCTCGCTCCCCGATAATCGTGTCGACACCTTGCGGAAGTTGGTGTACGAAATCTGCTTCGGCGACCGCCAACGACCAATACATTTCCTCGTCTCCAAATGGCTCACCCATGCAAACGTTGTCTCGAACCGATGTCCCGAAGAGAAAGGGCTCCTGAAAGACGAGACAGACATTGTTTCCTGGGGAGGAAATTTCGCCGCAGACAAAAGGAATTATTCCAGCGAGCGATTGGAGGAACGTCGACTTGCCACAGCCGGTATAACCAACGAGAGCGGTAAACGTTCCTGGTTGAAAAGTCGCCGAAAAATCATTCAGTAACACGTGCTCTGGGTCATGACCGACAGAGACAGATCTCATTTCTAGCGCAATTCCCTCTCGCGCATACTTCAATCGCGGATCGGTCAGCATTGGGCTCAGACGCAGTGTTTGAATTCGTTCAAACCCGGCTTGTGAACGCGGCATTTCGGAGAGTGCGTACCCGATCAAACGTAAAGGGAAAAC
Organism: uncultured Actinomycetes bacterium; assembly: GCA_903872155.1. Taxonomy (GTDB): domain Bacteria; phylum Actinomycetota; class Acidimicrobiia; order Acidimicrobiales; family Ilumatobacteraceae; genus Casp-actino8. Next base: position 56,215 of record CAIQJP010000146.1, read on the forward strand.
CAAAAGCGTGAACATGTAAATAAAGCTCGCCAACTCACCCACCGACAGGTCGCCACTGCGAACCCGGAAGGCCCCGCCGATGACCAAACAGATGTTGGTGAGATTGGGAACGAAGTCGAGGGCTGCCTCGAAAAGAGATCTCAACCGAATCGCTTCGACTCGAGCATCTTGAACTCGTGATGCGATGACGGCAAGCCTTTCAGTCTCACGATTTTCTGCACCAAAGGCTTTCACAACGGTGACACCTTCGAAACTTTCGTGAACTGCAGCCGATAGTGATCCCAATTCTCCTTGCGCGATATCAAACCATTTATCAACTCGACGTTGATACAACACATTGAGGCCAATCAACAATGGAAAAATTGCCGTCGCTGCTATACCGAGAATTGCGTCATTGGAAATCAGGCCATAGCCAGCGATCACCATCATCAAAATGACGCTGCTTGCATAAGGCAGCGGAGCCATGACTGCCACGCTGGCATCAACGTCGACCCCAGCGCGCGTCAGCAAATCTCCGGTTGACTGTTGTCGGTGCCATTGAGGTGGCTGTTGCACCAGGACATCAACCACTTCGTCGGTCAAACTCTGAGCAGTTCTCCATTGGGCCCTACCAGCGAATGAGCGTCGAACGATGACCCCACCGGCGCGAATCAGCGACAAGCTGAGAAGCAGTCCTACTGCAGCCAGAGTGCGCGACAGCGAGAAATGTTGCGAGTCAAAACGTCGAACAATGACTTCATCAATGATCCAGCGAAGTAACCAAGACGAAGCGACGGTACAAACTGCGAAAAGTGCGGCGCCGCCCATCGAAATGGAGAAAAGTGCCGGATGGTACGAAATGAGTGCGCGAAGCAACTTGATTGTGCGTTGAAACCTTCCTGAAGTTGACGAATGATCGTGCACCCAATATTCCTAGCAGTAATCTGATCTCATGCTTAGTCTTCAAAATCAGTTCGGTTTAGATCAGATCAATTTTGGTCTGCTCGTTTTACGTCTAGTGCTTGGTCTGTTTCTCGCTTACCACGGGTACAACAAGGTGTTTGGTCAGGGCGGTCTTTCGGGCACTGCTTCTTGGTTTGGAAGTATTGGTATGAAGTGGCCCAAGTGGCAAGCACGAATGGCCGCGGCGACCGAGATCGGCGCCGGTGTGTTGCTTGCCTTAGGTTTGCTCACTCCTCTCGCTGCTGCTGGGGTGATTGGTGTGATGGTGGTGGCTATTTACACGTCTCACTTGAAGGTCGGATTTTTTGTTTTCCTTCCGAATCAGGGTTGGGAATACTGCGCAACGATTGCGCTCGGAGCGCTTGCCGTTGGTGCAATGGGGCCAGGTGAATGGTCGATTGACAATGCGATTGATTTTACGATTTCTGGCTGGGGCGCCTTACTTGTGACGGCCGTCCTCGGAATTGGCGGCGCCGCATTGCAGTTGGCAACTTCGTATCGACCAGCACCCAAATCATGAGTGACGGCAGCGAGAAGTCTCCCCGTTCACGTCGACCATTACAGATTTTTTTAGGAGCTATTTGTTTAAGTCTGGCGGCGTTTTGGGTTTATGCATTGTTCTTCGCTTCAAAACAGGGCGTCAACGTACTTGAAGATAAGGCCTGGACTGTCCGAGCAGAAGAAATATGCAAAAACGCCAATCTTGAAAGAGACAAGCTCATTGATCTTCGCCGCATTGATTCGGTGAACGGAAATGCTCTCTCAGAAAGAGCAGACATCATCGATAAAGCAACGGCGATCATTCAGCAAATGCTTGATGATGTGGTAGCTCGGGTTCCTGTCGGCGTTGAGGATGCAAAATTGTCCAATCGTTGGCAAGAGATCTACCAAAGCTGGATCAATGCAAGAATTGATTACACCGCGGTTTTACGTACCGGCGAAAATGCTCCTTTTGCAGAATCAATGCTCGAAGGTTCGCCGGAATCTGACTACATCAACGACTTCACCACGAACAACCGAATGACGTCCTGTGCGGCGCCGATGGACTTAGCCGTTTAGTTCTTAACGTCGTGCCATGTGCCGTCAATGTATTGCCGAATAACTCGTGCTGGTGAACCGACCGCGACACTGAATGACGGAATCGAACCAGTCACAACACTGTTGGCTCCGATCACAACATGTTCGCCGATGTCGGCGCCAGGAAGAATCACACTGCCGTAGCCGAGCCACGAGCCGTTACCGATACGGACTGGCTTTTCGGGCATCGTCTGCACGGAGATCGGCAAAGTCACATCTTGATAGCCGTGGTTTTGGTCGGTGATGTAGACATTGTGACCAGTCCATACGTCATCACCAATTTCAATCGAGAAATGGCCGACGATGCCACTCCCCTTTCCGATCAGACAACGATCGCCAATCGTGACAATACGTTCGGCAATACATTGTTGACCCGGCACCATTCCAGCCGACAAGGTGCACTGCGGACCAATCATGGTGTTGCGACCGATGTGTATGAACTGTTCGTTGAAAATGGTGTTTGTCGGGAAGCAGATCACACTTTGTTGTCCGAAAGATCCGAATTTTTGGCCCCGTCGCGTTGTCGCACCGATGGCTCCTGCCTCGATGGCCATTTCCCAGAGGTAATGAACTGCCCGAGCAAAGAAACGATTTCGCCAGGCCCGGCTTTTGGTCATCGCAACTGGTGCGTAAGCCGGTTCATCTTTCACGTCTTGAGATTATCGGTAAGTGCTTGTTGGCAGTGATCAATCTGTCAGCATGGGCTGATGGATCGATCAGACAATACGCCGACACCTGCGCCAGCGCTCAATGATTCATTTACTGACGTAGGTTCGGTCAAGGTCGGACATTTCGCTCGAACATCTCGAGGTTGGTTGACCGGAACCACTGTGATCTTGACACCTACGGGTGCCATTGCTGGAGTTGATGTACGAGGTGGCGGACCTGGTACTCGAGAGACCGATCTTTTACGACCAGAGAATTTGATTCAGAAAGTACACGCCATTGTTTTAAGTGGGGGCAGCGCCTATGGATTAGCAAGTGCTCACGGTGTGATGGAGTTTCTCGAAGAGGCCGGTTGTGGATTCCCCGTTGGCAGAGACGAGGCGTGGGTGGTCCCCATTGTTCCTGGAGCTGTGATCTTTGATCTTGGGCGCGGTGGAAAGTTCATCAATCGTCCTGATTCAACTTTCGGTTATCGCGCGTCTCAATCAGCCAAGACGCGAACGACTGCTGTTGGTTGCGTCGGTGCTGGAGTAGGCGCTCGTTCGGGTGGACTCAAAGGTGGTCTCGCGATGGCCAGCACTCAGATCGATAGTGGACATGTGGTGTCGGCAATCGCCGTCGTGAACTCAATTGGATCAGTGATCAATCCAGAGACGTGTCTTCCATGGAATGACTCGCCAACTCGATTACGGCGTCCGAATGTCAGTGATCGGAAAGCTCTCCGTGAATATTTGACATCTCTCGAAACGTCGGTGACATCAACTGCCGCATCGCTGAACACCACCATTGGTGCGGTCGCCACAAACCTCCGGTTGTCGAAGTCTGAATGCACTAAGTTCGCCGCCGTCGCCCATGATGGCTTAGCTCGAGCGGTGCGGCCTGCGCATCTCATGAACGATGGCGACACGATATTTGGACTGTCTGTTGGTCATGGTGAATTGGTTCTGTCCGAAAATGAGCCAGTTTTTAGCGACCCGGTTGGACGTCCTGCTTTACTGAACAAAGTTTTGGCGGCAGGTGCCGATATGTTCGCCCAAGCCTGTACTGAAGCCATTTTGCTCGCCACATCTGCGGGTGGAATGGTGAGCTATCGCGACCTCTGTCCTTCGGCATTTGTGAGCCACTGATGGGCATGCCCTAAATCACAAAAAATCAGTCCTCGAAACGTCTAACTAGGTACCTGTGTCGCTAGGTTTCGCTCTGCTGTTTAAGTTGTGACCTGTTCCCCCGTATCGACCCCACGAGGTTCTGTGATGCCATCGCTGCCCAACGATCGTAAGAAAGTACAGGTTCCTGATCTCGCTGCGTGGAAGGCCGAAGGTCGGCGCATGACGATGATTACGGCGTACGACGTCACTTTTGCTCGCCTGGTTGATCAAGCCGGCATCGACATGATCTTGGTCGGCGATTCAGTTGGCATGGTCGTTCAAGGAACCAGCAATACGATTCCGGTCGATCTTGATGAGATGGCATATCACGTTCGTTGTGTTGCTCGCGCGAACACTAAAGCACTTGTGGTTGGAGACTTGCCGTTTGGTTCGTATCAAATCAGCCCCGAACAAGGTGTTGAGTCGTCCATTGTGCTCATGAAGAATGGCGCTCAGTGCATCAAGCTCGAAGGTGGCGTGCACATGGCTGAAACGATTGCCGCAATTACCCGCGTCGATATTCCAGTGATCGGGCATATCGGGTTGACACCACAAAGTGTTCATCGCATGGGTGGCTTTAGGGTGCAAGGTCGTACCGAAGGCTTTGAAGCTGGCGGCCGTGAACGAATTCTTGAAGATGCTCATGCGGTCGAACAATCAGGGGCATGCGCAATTGTTATTGAGGGCGTCCCCATGGAACTCGCTCAAGAGATCACCCAAAAGGTGAGTATTCCTACCATTGGTATCGGTGCAGGAATTCATTGTGATGGTCAAGTATTGGTTCTCCACGACGTTTTAGGTTTGTGTGATTCGAAGTATCGCTTCGCCAAGCATTACGCCGATCTGCGAACTCCGACTATTGAAGCAACACAGGCATTCATTGCTGATGTGCGCAGCGGTTCTTTCCCCGATGACGCTCACTCGTTCCACTGACGACTGTGCGCATTCTTCGTACTCCTCAGGAACTCAGTCAAACCGTTGACGCCTGTCGAGTTCATGGTCAATCGGTGGCCATGGTTCCCACAATGGGAGCATTACATCAAGGTCATACGTCGCTCTTTGATATTGCCCATGAACACGCCGACGTTGTCGTGGCGACGATCTTTGTTAATCCGTTGCAATTTAATAACGCAACAGATTTTGATAAGTACCCGCTTCAATTTGATAGCGATATTCAAATGCTTGAACAACATAATGTCGAATTTCTATACGCACCCAACGTCGAGACTATGTACGGTTCACAGTTCTCGACGAGTGTCCACGTTGCCGGAATCACCGATGTCTTAGAGGGTTCTTCACGACCTGGACATTTTTCTGGAGTCGCAACCGTTGTTGCCAAGCTGCTTTCTGCGGGTCGACCTGATGTCGCGATTTTCGGTCAGAAGGATTTTCAGCAGTTCGCGGTCATAAAACGGATGGTGGCCGATCTAGATATGCCTATCGAACTCATCATGGCTCCTACGGTTCGCGAATTTGATGGATTGGCAATGTCGAGTCGCAATGTTCGGCTGTCCGAATCGGCTCGGACTGAGGCAGCGGCTATTTCGCAAGGTCTTGATGCGGCTCAAGAGCAATTCGCGACCGGAATCAGGGACACTACGCAGTTGATACAGACAGTCGAAACGGCGATCGGCTCAACAGATACAGAAATTGACTATGTGAAAATCGTTGATTCGGTGTCATTGAAAGAAATCTCAGTCGCAATTCATGGAAGCGTCATTGTTGTTGCCGTCATACTTGATGGCGTCCGGCTTATTGATAATCACATTCTGGTTTAACTCATGACACCGTCGATCATCCCGGAGAAGTGTCTATGGAATGAGATCGACCAAGTTGGCATTGTGGTTCCGGAGCAAGAACGGTCGGATCACGATCACACGGATTTCGATGTTGTGATCATTGGTGCTGGCTATACAGGTCTGTGGACAGCGTATTACCTTCATCTCAACGACCCCTCTCTAAAAATCGCTCTACTTGAAAAGAACACCGTCGGATATGGCGCGAGTGGACGTAATGGTGGTTGGTGTTCAACGATCATGCCGATGTCCTTAGATTCAATTTCGAAGCAAAACGGACGCACTCAAGCGATCGCCATGCAAAATGCGATGTTTGCAACATTGAAAGAAATCCGCGACAGAACTACTACTTTGGGAATCGATTGCGATTTCGTACAGGGCGGTTCGATCGAAGTTCTACGTACCGAGAATCAGAGTGATCGGGCAAAGAGTCGGGTGCAACATCTCCGCGAATACGGCTTCGGTGAGAACTTTTATAAGTTATTAGATCGGGATCAAACGCTCGACATCATTGAAGCAAGTCAGACCTTAGGTGGCCTGCTAGATACGCAGAGCGCAGTGCTACATCCAAAGAAATTGTGTGTTGGTTTGGCCAATGTTGTGCGGGCGCAAGGAACCAAAATCTTTGAGAACACCGATGTTCTGGCCTATACATCTGGTCAAGTGGAAACGCTGCGTCGCACTTTCAAAGCCTCGACTGTTTTGCGAACGACCGAAGCCTTTAGCGTGAATTTTTCGCAGGCCAAGCGTTCAGTGATTCCGCTGTATTCAATGATGGTTGCAACAGAACCACTTTCTGCTGATGTTTGGTCTGAGATTGGTCTCGAAAGTCGTCCGTCCTTTAATGACGGACGCAACATGATTATTTATGGGCAAAGGACAGCCGATCATCGACTGGCTTTTGGCGGACGTGGAGCTCCTTATCACTTCGGATCAAAGATCTCCACCGACTCTGATTTCAATCAAGGTGTCGCACAAAGACTTCGCACAACTTTGGTTGATCTATTTTCCGTTTTGGAACGAACTGAATTCACTCACCATTGGGGTGGACCGTTGGCTGCTCCACGTGATTGGACGTTCAATATTTCGTATAACCCCGCAACCGGTCTTGGATCAGCTGGGGGCTATGTCGGCGATGGAGTCGCAACATCAAACTTGGCTGGTCGAACTTTGGCCGATCTGGTGTGCGATAAGTCAACCGACATCACTCGTCTCCCTTCGGTGAATCACTCCTCAAAGAAATGGGAAATTGAGCCCTTACGATTTGTCGCAGTGAACTCGCTGACGAAATTGGCGATGTTGGCTGACTGGAGAGAAGAAAGAACGGGTCGACCTGCACGATTGATTAACGCAGTCATCGACAAAATCTCCGGTGGCTGATCAATACTTCAGCCCTGTTTATCGGTGCTGTTGCGGGTCAGACTGTTTCATCACATAGCGAGTTGTGAATACGCCATCGCCCGACAAAATACCGCCGCGAGCAAAGAGACGACCAGATTGCCAATTCGATAGGCCCAGTTCGGGTCGGTTGAGTGCGTATTGCCCGTCGACCCATCGAGTGAAGCCATTGCCAAAAAATGGCGATTCAGTCGAACGAAAAGCATGTTCAATCTCTGCGTGATCGGAGCTGATCATTGAAAGTACGAAATGCGGACTGAAAGAATTGAAAAGTTCAATTGCTTCATCAAGATCTGAAATCAATCGGAGAGAGAATTCGGGATGATCGTCCCATTCCCATTCTGTCGCTAAAACCTCATCGTCGTCATGTTCGATGAGATCGAACAAAAATGATGATGAATACAGTTCTCGGAGGACTTGAGAAGTGAACGCTCCAACTGCGTGAACAATAAGTTTTGCCTCACGACCTTTGGCCGCTAATACTGCCCCATTCAATACCGCCAAAAGAAGATCGTGGCGGTCGAGTGGAACACAACAGACATTTAGGGTGTTGCACACTTTGCGATCTAATGAATGGCAAATGACTTGAGCGAGGTCAAGAGCATCGGCAGTCTGCCCAACAATGCTCCACGCACCACCAGTGCCATGAAGACTGACGGGTATTCCCGATTGACGTGCCACTGCCCCAAGTTGAGCGACGGCCTCTCCGCTTCCGCGAGCAACCGCTAGCGAGAGACCGGCGTGTGAGAATAAGGCGTATCCGGCTGATCTTTCGGGAGAGTCGACAAGTTGCACGCACCCAAGAGGCAGCTGGTTTTCTGCTAATGCCGGTTTCAAGGCAAAATCCATGATCGCCCGAGCAGTATTCAGAGCGTCGCTTCCGATGCGAAAAACCACGGTGTTGCCCGATCGAAGCACACCAGTGGCATCGGCAAAAACATTTGGTCGACCCTCAAAAACGAATCCAACAACTCCAAGCGGAGCTTGGTGTGCTTCCACTGACCAAGATTCGTGTTGCACAGTTTCTGTGGTGACTGTTGACGTATCTGGTAGATCACGCCACATGTTGAGCGCTGCGATCATGTCAAGCCGCATCTTTTCGCCTAATTGCAGACGGGTTGTCGAACGACCTCGTTGATGAGCACTTTCCACGTCGATGTCATTAGCGATCTTTATCTTGTTGAAGATGTCGATATTTTGCAGGTTTGCGGCGAACGAACCGAAAAATTGAGTGATCCGAATCGAATCAATCGTTGCCAATTCGGCAAATGCCAGCCGAGCATTCGTGACTGCTGCATTTGCGATCTCGGCAACCGAACTCGGGATGTGCAGAAGATCGCCATTTTCCTGAACCACGACAAGTCGGTCCCCTGCCCGGAATTCGTGGGCGAGCTCAGCCGATACTGCAGTCCAACGAGTTCCTCCGAAGGGGATCCTGTGCCCTTCGATCAACGAATCAAGAACACCTTGATTTTGGTGATTCGCCGAGGTTTTCGAATTCATACAGTCATGTTAGGAGACGGCATCATGGCGCAAACAAGGCAACCTCATCAAGCATGAGGCACATGTGACCGTCTACCCTAGAAACGTGACTGACTTGGCAGATAATCAGGTGTATTTCAAACAATTGCTCTCAGGCCGAGATTTCGCTGTCGGAGACCCGCTTGCCCAACAAATGGTCAACTTCGTCTACCTCATCGGTGATCGTTCGACCGGCGAATGCATGGTGATTGATCCGGCTTACGCCGTCGATGATCTGGTTAACTTCGCCAATAACGATGGAATGAAAATCACTGGTGCCTTGGCAACTCATTATCATCCTGATCACATTGGGGGTTCGATGATGAACTATCGCATCGAAGGGATTACCCGCCTCCTTGAACACGGTTCAATCGGTATCCACGTCAACAAAGAAGAAGCGCCGTGGGTTCTTCGAACCACGGGTGTGTCAGAAACTGACCTCGTCGCCCACGACGCTGGCGACATCGTCAAGGTTGGCAATATCGACATCACATTGGTTCATACCCCAGGCCACACTCCTGGTTCACAATGTTTCTTGGTCAATGGTTGTCTGATTTCTGGAGACACTCTTTTTCTTGACGGATGTGGCCGCACCGATTTGCCCGGCAGCGATCCAGAAATGATGTACGAGAGTTTGCAAACTCTCAACAGTCTTCCTAGTACAACAATCATTTATCCAGGTCATCAATATTCGCAGCCTGCCCACGAATCACTTGCCCAAGTTCAACAACATAATTTCGTTTTAAAGCCGATGTCGAAAGATCAGTGGACAACTATTTTCGCTGGTTAAGGATCAATGTTTTTAGCCAACGATTGCGCCAACGAGCGCAGAACCACCGGCAGCCAACAAAAGCAGTAGGACAATTCGTCGGGCGTTTTGTTCGTTCAGTCGAGGCTTGAGTTTTTGTCCAATCAGAATTCCTAAGCCAAGTATGGGCAGGCTGACTAATACCCCGATGAGAGAATCGGAGTTGACTTTTCGCAGGGCGAAAAACGAAGCCAGGGTGAAAACACCAGAGATTGTAAATATCGCACTGATGGTGGCCCGAAATTGAGCGATCGGTAAACCTCGACCTTGTAACGCGAATACCAGCGGAGGCCCATTTGTCGATAACGACGACGACAACGCTCCACTTAAGAAGCCCGCGCCAATTTCTAGTCGCGAGCTGGCGTGGCTGATGTTGGAACGCCGGGCTAAGAAAAGGACGGCCACAAAGATGCCGACCGCTAAGCAACCCTTTAAGACCCGTTCATCCACGTGATTGAAAACCAAAAGTCCACAGGGAATTCCGAAGAGCGCCGAAATAGACAGCCGTGCGATCAGATGCCACTGAGCGTCATGACGACCATTCACGGCTTGAAAAGTTGAACTTCCCAGTCCGAGGAAAGTGGAAATGACGACCGCATCATGCGGGTCGACCGCCAAAACCATGAGCGGAACGGCAAGGAGGGCAAAGCCAAAGCCCACGATGTTCTGCACCACCGCCGAGATACCGACTGCCAGCAATAAGACGATGATTTCGCGGCCAGACATTGATTCCGATTCTTGTCGTTGGGCCGACCTATGGTCGTCGGCATTGGGCTTTACAAAATGTAAACTTAACCCGTGACTCCAGCCGTCCCCTTTCGTGAATTGAATCTTCCCTCGATGCAGGGTAATTCAATTTCTCAGGATCGCCTCTTGGCTCGCCTCGACGAATTGGCGACCATTGGACCGATCGATGGTGGTGGCTCATGTCGTCTCGCTCTGACCGACGCTGACCGTGATGGACGCGACCTGGTCGTGACGTGGATGAGGGACCTTGGTCTTGAGGTCATTGTTGACGGAGTCGGCAACATTACTGGTACCTGGAATGTCGGATCTGGTGCACCGGTGATGACGGGCAGTCATATCGATACCGTGCGAACCGGAGGACGTTACGACGGAAACTTCGGAGTCATTGCTGGTCTTGAAGTAATTGAAACTTTGATGGCGGCCGGTTTGACGCCTGCTCGTCCCCTGGCCGTTGGAGTCTTCACCAATGAAGAAGGAGCGCGCTTCCAACCAGACATGCTTGGATCGCTGGTGTACGTCGGAGGTCTACCGCTTGAGTCTGCCCTCGACACGATTGCGATTGACGGCGCTGTGTTAGGTGATGAATTGCAGCGCATCGGTTACGCAGGTTCTGCCCCATGTCCAAGCGCTGCTCCACACGCCTTTGTTGAACTGCATATTGAGCAAGGACCGCGGCTCGAAGCTGAAGGAATTCAAATCGGTGCAGTGACTGGCGTACAAGGTATTTCATGGCAAGAAGTAACCATTGCCGGTCAAAGCAATCATGCCGGTACGACACCGATGTCTCTTCGGCATGATCCCGCCTATATCGCTGCAGAGATTGCTGTGTACCTACGTCAGATCGCGCACGAATATGGTGGTAATCAAGTGTGCACTGTTGGCAAGATTGACTTGCAACCAAACTTGATCAATGTTGTCCCTAAAAGTGCAACTCTTACTCTTGATGTGCGCAATACCGATGAGAAGATTCTGCGTGAAGTTGAATCCAAGATTGCCAAAAAAATTGCCGAGTTAGCAGAAGATGAGGGTGTCTCGATCTCGTCGCGAGTTCTCGCGCGTTTTGAGCCAGTTGAATTTGATGCTCAGTTGACTGGTCTCATTGCCGAATTAGCTCAACACCACAATCGTTCAGTCATGTTGATGCCGTCTGGTGCAGGTCACGACGCTCAGATGTTGGCGCGGGTGTGCCCCACAACAATGATCTTTACGCCGTCAGTACAAGGGATTAGTCATAATCCAGCTGAATTTACCAATGCCGACGACCTTGTTGCCGGAACCAATATTCTGATGGACACGATGTGGGCTTTGGCCCACTTCGATCTCTCACCGCAGACTGGAATGAATTGATGTCTCAACAATCTCGCATCGTTGTCGTCGGAGCTGCTCAACTTGGGCCGATTCAAAAGAATGATTCTCGGTCCAGCGTTGTGAATCGTTTGATTACTTTGTTGCGTCAAGCAAAAGAACGTTCATGTGACTTGGTGGTGTTCCCCGAGCTGGCTTTAACAACATTCTTTCCTCGATGGTTTGTTGATGACATCTCTGAAGCTGATCATTGGTATGAAAAGGCGATGCCAAGCGCTGAAACTCAACCTCTCTTTGATGAGGCTAAAAAGTTGGGAATCGGTTTCTCATTGGGTTACGCCGAACTGACTGAACCAGATGCTCAAGGTGTCGTCCATCGTTTCAACACGCAGATTTTGGTTGAACGAGACGGCTCAGTAGTAGCCAAGTACCACAAGGTGCACATTCCTGGTCACGAGCATCACGAGCCAAATCGTCCCTTCCAACACGCTGAGCGTTACTACTTCGAACCAGGTCCGGAAGGCTTTGGTGTTTGGGCGGCATTCGGCGGTCTCTTCGGCATGATGATTTGTAACGATCGTCGTTGGCCAGAGACGTATCGCGAAATGGGTCTACAAGGAGTCGAAATGATTCTTTGTGGGTACAACACTCCGATTCATTATGTGCCCGATCCGAGTCAAGATATTTTGCAGGGCTTTCATAATTCGCTCGTCATGCAATCTGGTGCCTACCAAAATGGAACATGGGTAGTTGGCGTTGCCAAGGGCGGAGTGGAAGAAGGTGTTGATTCGTTAGGTCAAACCTGCATCGTTGCTCCTAGCGGCCAAATTGTGGCTCAGACATTAACTACCAACGATGAACTCATAGTTGCGGCTTGTGATCTTGATTGGTGCGAGCGTTACAAGGGCACCCTGTTTAATTTCGATCGTTATCGTCGACCCGAGGTCTATACCCGTATTACTCAACAACGCGGAACAATCATTTCTCCCGAAAACCAAGCAGCGATTAAAGGACATACCCATGACTGATATCGCTAACAATCCGCATCAACAAACAAGTCGACGAGTGGCATTGCAGGTCAATGGACATGAAGTGACAGTGAGCGCTGAACATCCACATTTGCTCGCGGCTCTGCGCGATGAACTGGATATCACATCTCCTAAAGATGGTTGTTCTCCATCTGGTCAATGCGGTTGTTGCACAGTGATGATTGATGGCAAGGTTGTGGTGAGCTGCCAACAGTCGCTGGAAAAAGTTGCTGGGAAATCGGTCGTCACCCTTGAGGGGCTCGAACAAGACGAACGTGAGTCATATGCCAATGCATTCGCCGCCTGCGGTGGGCTGCAATGTGGTTTTTGTATTCCTGGCATTGTGATGCGGGCTAAGGGACAAATCGACAAAAAAGGCGCTGCTCTAACTAAGGCAGATATGAGTCGTCACTTAGGCGCAAACCTGTGTCGCTGCACTGGCTACGTCAAGGTACTCGACGCAATCGAAGCTGTTGCTCAGGGCAAAAAACTCATGCCCCAGCAGCCAACTGGTCTTGGTTCGGGTGGAATGAAATACGAAGCCAAAGAATTGACTCTTGGTGACCGAGGTTATGTCGACGATATTCGTGTCCCAGGAATGCTTCACGCAGCTCTCGTGCTCACGGCTCATACTCGAGCCGACATCACGGCGATCAATACTGAAGCAGCATTACAGGCCTCCGGAGTTGTTGGGGTATTCACCGCGAGTGATATCCCAGCCGAACTTCGTGTTGGACTGATTTACAAAGATTGGCCGGTGATGATTCCGGTTGGAGGTCGAACCAGTTACGCCGGTGACGTGTTGGCAATTGTTGTTGCTGATACTCGTATTGCTGCACGGGCTGCGGTGTCTCTTGTCGATGTTCAGTACTCCCCTCTTAAACCGATCACCGATCCCTTGTACGCGATCACTAATCAAGAGATTGCAGTGTGGGGTACCGACTCAAATATTTTGAGTATTAGTAAGTATTCACGTGGCAATGTTGAAACTGCTTTGGCTTCGGCACCCCATGTAGTGCACGAGATCTTTGATACTCAGCGCATTGAGCATGCTTTCTTAGAACCAGAAAGTTCGCTGGCCGTACCTTCGGTCACTGATGGTATTCGTCGTCTTCATGTGTATTCAGGTGGTCAAGGCGTTTGGGACGACCGCAATGACATCGCACGAATCTTGGGAATTAATAATTCTCAAGTCACTGTTGAACTCGTGACTAATGGCGGTGCCTTTGGTGGCAAAGAAGATATGAGCAATCAAGCCCATGCTGCACTCGCCGCTTGGTTGCTTGATGCACCAGTGAAGTGCACGCTTTCTCGCGAAGAGTCTTTCTTAATGCACGCCAAAAGGCATCCAATTCATATGGAGTACACCGCAGGATGCGATGCTGACGGTCGTTTAGTTGCTCTCAAGGTGCGAGCCCTCGGTGACAGCGGAGCATACGCAAGTGTTGGCATGAAGGTTCTCGAGCGTATGGCTGGTCACGCTAGTGGTCCGTACGAATTGGCCAACATCGATGTTGAAGCCATTGCCGCACGCACAAATAATCCCGTGTGTGGTGCATTCCGCGGGTTTGGAGCGAATCAGGCACAGTTCGCAATGGAAGGCGTCATTGATCGCTTGGCAAAGTTGGTCGGTATCTCCGGCTGGGAAATGCGCAAACGCAATGTCATCAAACCAGGTGTGGTTTGGGGACCTGGACAAATTATGGATGATGGTTGTCTCGGTGCTGAAAGATGCCTTGATGAAATCAAACCTTTTTATGACGCAGCAATCGCGTCAGGTCAAGCGGTGGGTCTTGGCTTAGGCCTCAAGAACTCGGGACTCGGAAATGGTTTCAAAGAAGTCAGTGGCGCGGTTGTTCACTTCCGTGAAGACGGAATTGTTGAAGTACGTCATGGTTGGACCGAGATGGGGCAAGGTATCAACACAGTGGCCCTGCAAGTTGCAGTTCATGAACTCGGAATTGATCCTGACAAGATTCGAGTGATTGTTGATACCACCCGCGAACTCGGTTTTGGACAAACCACTGGATCACGTGGAACCTTGATGGGTGCCGGAGCCGTGAAGGCCGCCTGCGAAGCGGCACGAGCCGCTCACTGTGCGGTAGGTGTCGATCATTACGGTGAGTACCGAGTTGATTGGACCCAAAAGTTGGGTGAAGTGGAAAACCCGACGATCCATTCAACATTTGGCTATGCCGCTCAACTCGTGACCGTCGATCGTGAAACCGGAAAGGTGACCGAAGTAGTAGCAGCCCATGATGTCGGTCTGGCTGTCAACCCGACTTTGTGTGAAGGGCAGATTGAAGGATCAGTTCACATGGGTCTTGGGTATGCACTTTCGGAAAACTTCCCATCCGATCCCGAGACTGGGTTCCCCACCAACAAGACTCTGCGTTCACTCGGAATCATTCGAGCCAAGGACATGCCACCGGTGAAGGTTGTGCTGGTTGAATCGCCTGAACCTAATTCGCCCTACGGAATTAAGGGCGTTGGCGAGATTGGTCTCGTTCCAACTGCAGGAGCTGTGGCCGCTGCACTCTTTGAATACGACGGTGAATGGCGAACCGTGTTGCCGATGCGCCCAACCACTGAAGACAGCGACTGACATGGCAAGCACCACCCCAGGTCTTGTTTGTGGTCATCATCATTTGTATTCATCGTTGGCTCGGGGCATGCCCGCTCCTCCAATGCAACCAACTAACTTTTTGGAAATTTTGCAGCAAGTTTGGTGGCGGTTAGACGTTGCGCTTGATCTTGACATGATTTATTGGTCAGCGAAATTGGGTGCCGTTGAAGCATTGATGAATGGCACCACCGGAATTATCGATCATCACGAAAGTCCAAACGCGATCGAAGGAAGCCTTGATGTGATCGCTCTGGCTTGTGCAGAAGTAGGAGTGCGCGTCAACTGTTCATATGGGGTGACCAATCGACATGGATCAGATGCTGGCCGTCGAGGCTTAGAAGAAAATCGTCGTTTTATTGCGTCAGGTGGTCGTGGAATGGTCGGAGTCCACGCAGCGTTCACCTGTTCAGATGAATTACTGGAAGATGCTTCGGGTTTGGCAAATGATCTTGGCGTCGGTGTTCATATCCATGTCGCTGAAGGAGTCGATGACATTCCGGCCGGAGCGCGACTCGAAAAGCTCGCGCAAGATAATTGGTTGCTGGTTCATTGCGTGCATCTCGATCGAAATCTTCGAGGAACGATTGCCCACAACCCGCGTAGCAATATGAATAACGGCGTTGGGTACGCGTATCCATCGCAACGAGCAAACAAGATAGTTCTTGGTACCGACGGAATTGGTGCCGACATGCTTGAAGAATTGCGTTTGGCCTATGTGGCGTACCGAGCAGATGATGTCACTCTCTCCCCTGACCTCGCGTGGTCTTGGCTTGAAAATGGCTATGACTTCATCCCAGAATGTCGCGATGATCAGGTGACATGGAATTACGACCACAGTGACAGTCCGTGGCACGTCGCATTCACTCCTGGCATTCGAGCAATCAATGTTCGTTCGTCTGAAGGCGAAGCATTGCTTCAGAATGGTCTGCCGACACGTGTTGACCTCCATGAAGTACGAACCAAGGCATCCGAAGCCGCACAGCGTCTATTTGCCAAACTGTAAATCAACCTCTCAATCACAAAGGCCGCATCATCATGAGCGAAACAAAGAGCATTCAACCGGTAGCGATTTATCTTCAAGATGCCCATCCCATCCGCGAGGGTATGCAGTTCGCGCAGTATGCCGAAAGTAAAGGCTTCGAAGCGGTGTGGCAGGCCGAAAGTCGACTCGTACGCGAAGCGACTGTTCCGATGGCTGCTTTCGCAAGCGTCACTGAACGAATCAAGGTGGGAAGCGGCGTCGTTGACTGCTGGAGTCGTAATCCTGCTCGACTTGCCGCAACTTTCTCCACACTCGATGACTTGGCACCAGGTCGGGTCATTTTAGGTATTGGTGCTTGGTGGGATCCGTTGGCGCAAAAAGTTGGCATTGATCGAGCAAAACCGTTGCGGGTCATGCGAGAAATTGTCACGACCGTTCGAGCCTTGTTGAATAATGAAACAGTGACCTTCGACGGTGAATATGTGCACCTCGATGGAGTTGAACTCGATTATGTGTATCAGGATCGTCGTCCCAAAGATGTTCCGATCTATATCGGTGCCACCGGAATGCAGATGATGGAACTGACTGGTGAAATCGCTGACGGTGCAGTGCTGAATTATCTAGTGTCTCCCGATTACAACGATCAGGCGCTTGAGGCTCTTGAAAAAGGAGCGGCTAAGGCTGGTCGTTCGTTGGATGATATTGACCGACCCCAATTGGTGGTTTGCAGTGTGCACGAAGATCGTCAAACTGCCCTTGATATGGCTCGCCTCATGGTGACGCAGTATCTCGGGCAACAGCCGCACATTATGAAGGCTTCCGGAGTCCCCCAGTCGTTGCTGGACAGGGTTGGCGAAGTGCTCACCTGGCCTGCCAGCCACGAACAAGTTGTGGCAGCGAGCAAATTAGTTCCCGATGAGATCGTTCAAATGTTGACCGCGAGCGGAACACCCTCAGAGGCCCGCGCCAAGGTCAAGCACTACATCGACCACGGCTGTACGAGCCCCATCTTGTACCCGCTTGGTGATGTCAAAGCAATGATTGACGCTTTTGCTGGCTGGGACGGCTCAGCCAAATAACAAGTGCTTTATCGGTTGCGAAAGAGCTGAACGTCGCGGGTGACTTCGATTTGTCGGGCAACTGTTGATCCAGCAACCATCAACGGGCCTAAGAAGATCAATGCGATCAGTGGTGCAGGAATTCCAGGCGACCAGATCGTTCCGAAAAGTACGCCTGCCACCCACACTGATATTGCTGACACATTCCAGATACGCCATTGAACGACACGAATCGGATGAGCGAACTGCACATTGGTCATAGTCAGAATCGATAGACAAGCAACGACGACAAGAGTGACAGTAGGAGAACTGTTCAAAAGCCACAGTGTTGGGATCACCATGTTCCAAGATGCCGGAAAACCGTGGAACCAACTCTCAGTATCTTGTTGGTCAGTTCGACTGAACCACAAGCAGGAGAACATTAAGAGCGCAGCGACTGCGATCATTCCTGAGCGATCGTGATTGACCATGTGGAATTCCCAAAGGAAAGCCGCTGGGACCAGTACACAGGTCACGAAGTCAATAACGAGATCGAGCACGTATCCATCGAATTTGGTGGTGGCCTCATCGGGTAAGAGTCGGCGAGCTAATGGCCCATCGATACCGTCAATCAATTGAGCGACGAGCAGCCAAATAATGGCGAGTCGTGCCGAACCGTCAAGGACGGCGACAAGAGCAGCCATTCCCACGAGCACACCGGTGGCGGTGAAAGCGTGAAGCGCCAGCGACATATCCCGAGGAGACTGGCGAGCACGATCGACATGTAGAGGAGTTTTATTAAACACAGCCCGAAAACCCTACGCCCCTTTAGCCTGTGGTTCGTGGCAACGAGGCAAAATTCACTTGAACGAGCCTGGTTTATCGCGGTGGTGGGCTGGAGCATTATTCGGATCATCTTCGCAGACGTCTTTTTTGCTAAATACGGCATCAATATTTGGATTTTCGCCGGTGTTGAGGTCGTTTCTTCTCCGGTTTTCGCTCGTTCTACTGCAAAAATGGTTCTTTCGCTGTCTCGACACCAAATACGAGACTCCGTTATTTGGGGTTTCGTGACCTTGATTAGTTTCGCCGCGCCCGATGTTTATCTGCTCACGACGGGTAAACACCTTCCTTGGCTGGCCTATTTAGTCGTGATCGGCATCATGGTGATTGCGGGAACGATCTCAATCATCCGAATGCGCAGTAAGGCCGAAGAGTTGGCTCACGCAAGTCGCTGAGATCTCACGTCAGTCCTTTGACAAAATGTAAACTAAAACCGTGCCAGTCCTAATCCCTCGCAACGTGGATGAACTCGTTGAAGTTTTCCAAGCCAACCCCCAGGCAAAGCTTTTGGCCGGTGGGACCGACTACATGGTTGAAGTCAACTTGCACGGTCGAAAGCCCGAAACCATGATCAGTTTGCGTCGGGTTAAAGAACTGACCGAATGGTCGGTACGAACGAATCAGTCTCGGATCACCATTGGAGCAGGTGTCCCCTATGCCGATATGGAGCACGGAGAGATCGCACGTTTGGTGCCAGCCCTCGCGCAGGCAGCAAGAACAGTTGGTTCTCCTCAAATTCGTGCGGCCGGAACGCTCGGCGGCAATTTGGGTACGTGTTCACCTGCTGGCGATTCATTACCTGTTTTGGCAGCGCTTGGTGCCACCATCCATGTCATCGGACCTGATGGTAATCGAGATATTGAATTTGCTGATTTCATGGTCGGGGTTAAAAAGAACTCGCTGCAGCCGGCAGAGTTCGTGCACTCAGTTTCATTGCCTCTCGTGGAGGGCTGGCAGGGTTACGCCAAAGTAGGAACTCGTAACGCCATGGTCATTTCAACTGCGTCAGCTTGTTTGGTCCGAGATAGCGATGAAGGCTTTGTGGCAATTGCTTTAGGTTCGGTCGGTCCAACGATCATTCGAGCCCATGCGGCTGAAAGTTGGCTCATGAAGTCGACGTCACTGCGGGCCGGTTCGCAATTAGCTCCATCGATCGCTCAAGAATTCGGGCGACGTGTCGCTCAAGAGTCACGACCGATTGACGACCATCGTTCAACTGCCGATTATCGACGCCATGCAATTGGTGTCTTAGCTCAACGACTATTGACGAGGTCTTTCTCATGAGTACCAATATCCCCGTTTCAGGTGCGGCCCAATCACATGAGATGTATTCGTTACGCGTGAATGGTCTGGTTCATGAAGTGGAAGATGCATGGATTGGTGAAAGTCTGTTGTACGTCTTGAGAGAGCGTCTCGGCCTCCCAGGTGCAAAGGGAGCATGCGAGCAGGGTGAATGTGGCAGTTGCACCGTCATCGTTGATAGCAAGGCCGTTTGTTCGTGTTTGGTTATGGCTGCCGACGCAGTCGATACCGAAATTTTGACTGTTGAAGGTCTTGGACCCGATGGTGCTCTCACCGATGTTCAATCTGCGTTCCTGTCGGAGGGCGGAGTTCAATGTGGTTTTTGCACTCCGGGTTTTATTGTTGCCGTACACCATCTTCTTGAAAACAATCCTCAACCTTCGGACGACGAGATTCGTGAATCACTTTCGGGGAACATCTGTCGTTGCACTGGGTATGGCCGAATTTTAGAAGCCGTTCGAACTGTGGCTGATCAACGGAGGCAGAACTCGTGAGTTCGACAGTTGTATCAACAGGAACACGACCCGGAACATTAGGAACGAGTGCAAGTCGTCCCGATGGTGTCGCAAAAGTTCAGGGCGGTTTCGCATTTTCAAGCGATATGTGGGCCGACAACATGTTGTGGGGTGCGACGTTACGTAGTCCACATCCTTACGCTCGTATTGTTTCAATCGACGTATCTGGCGCTTATGCCATCGATGGTGTCGCAACTGTGATCACCGCAGACGATGTGCCTGGAAAATTGACCTACGGATTAATCGTGCAGGATCAACCAGTATTCGCCGCCATCGGAGACACGGTTCGATACAGCGGAGAACCAATTGCGGCGGTTGCTGCCGATCACCCCGAGACCTGCCAACGCGCACTCGCGGCGATCAAGGTTGTCTATGAGGTGCTCACACCTGTCACCGATCCAGAGGATTGCGTTTCGGGTATCGCCGAGCAAATTCATCCGGACGGAAACATTTTTCGTCATCAACGAATCATTAGTGGTGACACAACAATCGTCGGTGCAATTCAAGTTGAGGGCACGTACGAAATTGGAATGCAAGATCAGGCCTTTCTTGGTCTCGAATCTGCTTTAGCTGTCCCCGATTCAGGTGGCAACGGGCTCGAAATGTACGTCGCCACTCAATGGCTTCACGAAGATCGTAAGCAAATCGCCGATTGCTTGAATATTCCCGAAGAGAATATTCGCCTTGTTTTGGGCGGAGTCGGTGGAGCCTTTGGAGCACGTGAGGACATCAGTTTGCAGGTGCATACAGCTCTGTTAGCAATGAAGTCAGGTCGACCCGTACGTATTTCGTATGGGCGAGAAGAAAGTTTCTACGGACATGTGCATCGTCATCCGGCCAAAATTTGGATGAAACACCATGCCGATTCAAACGGCAAGATCGTGAAAATTGAATCACGCATGGTTTTTGACGGTGGAGCGTACTGCAGCACATCGCCAGCTGTTCTTGTCAATGGCATTACACACACCCAGGGTCCGTACAAATGTGACAATGCCGTTGTTGACGGATGGGCTGTTCGCACGAATAACCCTCCATGTGGAGCTATGCGTGGATTCGGTGTTGTGCAAGCTTGTTTCGCTCACGAAAGCCAAATGGAAAAACTTGCTGCTGCGACTGGACTTTCCCCCGTCGAGATCCGTTTACTCAATGCCATGGAAACTGGTGATCGCATGATCACTGGACAAATTATGGACAGCGTTGCTCCGGTTGCACAATGCATTCGCGAGACAGATGCAATACCGATGCCTCCTCCGATGAGTAGTAGCGCCGACTTGCGCACCATTCCTGGCGGAACGGGTCTGACTGCTCAACCCTCCAATATCAGGCGTGGAGTTGGCTGGGGCGTGAGCATCAAAAACTTGATGTACAGCGAAGGTTTTGACGACTATTCAACGGCACGATGCCGTATTAGTGATGGTGTTGTCACTATTAAGTTCGCCACTTCTGAAGTCGGTCAAGGCTTCACGATGTTGGCACAACAGATTGCCCGCACGGTTCTTGGTGTTGACGACGTTTTCCTCGACACGATCGACACGCAAGTAGGTTCGGCCGGGTCTACGTCAGCCAGTCGTCAAACATGGATGAGTGGTGGAGCAGTACAAGCGGCATGCCGTGCAGCGTTGGAGAAATTGTTCGATCACATCGCGGCGAAGAATTCGATGAATCGTTCTGAGTTGGAAATTGAAGGCACAGACATTGTTGACCGACTGACTGGTCTACGCGTTGCGGTTCACGCTGCCATCGAAGGAGTCGACATTGATTGCACCGAGGAATATCACCATCCAGCAACGGAAGATATGGATGAAAATGGCCAAGGCAACTGCCATGTTGCCTATGCATTCGTTGCTCACCGAGCAGTTGTTGATGTTGACCCCGAACTTGGGCTTGTCAAAGTAGTGCAAATCGCCACTGCGCAAGATGTGGGCCGAGTGTTGAATCCGCTATCGGCGATGGGTCAACTCGAAGGCGGAATCGCTCAAGGCCTCGGCTTAGCAGTGATGGAAGAAATCATTGTGAAAGACGGCAAGGTCCGTAATCCAAGTTTCACCGATTATTTGTTGCCGACCTTCCTCGATGTACCAACAGTTGAAATGGTTTTCATCGAAGAGCACGAACCGAAATCTCCTTTGGGTGCCAAAGGAATTGGCGAACCTCCGTGTATCTCAGTGACTCCTGCTATCGCTAACGCCATCCGCCAAGCGGTTGGTCGCGATCTTCCGCGAGTTCCGATTCGTCCGTACGACATCTGTTTGTAATCAGTGCAACGTTCGTAAACCCAATCGTTGAAGAACATCATCTGGTGCGTTAATCGCCTGAAGTGCTTCGGTTAAATGTCGTTCAAGATTTACTTCGATGTCTGACTGAACTTCACCGTGAACCGCTGCCAAGTTGTTGAGTTCGCCAGGATCGGCGTTGCGATCAAACATGAGATTTTCATTCTTCAATCCCCCGTAGGCCCAGAACGGTAAAAAGTCGCCCTGCATAAATGGCTGACGAATCACTGGTATCGAACTGCCGGGCATCGCGTCCAGATAAGCACGTTGATCTGGACGCGGTAAGCGAAGATGAGGCATTGAATGCACCGGCATGGTGCTCCAACGGTTTGACCACATGGAGAGAGGGAAACCATCCCCGACCGATCCGCGGGTGTACGTGTATTCCTCGGTGACCAATTGAACTTCTCGCCCCCAGTAACCCGACAAACAGTGATCACGAACACGAGGAACTTCTTGCTTGATCAGTGGAACAAGCGAGTGACCGTGGGTGCGATGCTCGACTTCTATTCCGTAGACCTCGCACAACGTCGCATGAATATCGACCGTCGTTGTCAAAGATGTTTCGCGTCGTGGCGCGATTCCAGGCCAACGAATCATCATTGGGATATGACCCAATGTGTCGTGAATCGGAAAACCAGGTTTCCCCCACACATCAAATTCACCTAGGTAGTGACCATGATCGGTGCAGATGATGACGACAGTTTCGTTGGCGTCTGGAGAATCATCAATCGAATTCAGAAGTTTGCCGAACCAATGGTCGATCATGGAGAGTTTTGCCCCGTAGGCAGAACGTAATGATCGTCCCTCGGCTTCGGTGAGTAATCCATTTTTCAAACCATCAATGACATACGGCGGCCAAATCATCCATGGGTCATCTACTTGTGGGTCATCTGCTTGCGCGCGATACATCGACGCCCATGGTTCGGGAGTGTCAAAGGGTTCGTGAGGATCAAATTCGTCAATGACGAGAAGCGAACGATCATGATGACCTGCATTACTTCGCACCCACTGCACGGCAGCTTGCATCGTACGAGGTCCGGGGAAATCTTCTTCTGACTTAAACCACGTGCGTGAATCTTGATATTTGAAATGGCCGCGACGGGGTTCATCAACGGGCAAGGCCGGTGTCCCGACCCACGAAGGATCTGGCCTTGTTTTCCATGGGTCATTTTCATGACCTCGCACATACTCCCACCCATCGAAATCGACGTGATAGTTCTCGCCGCCGCATTCGAAAAGGTGCGGGTGGTCGGAAACCAGCATCGTCGTCACGCCTGCAAGTCGCAACGAATAGGTAATGGCGTCTTCCCACAATTCAACCGAACCCCATGGTCGCCATGGAAAATCCAATGCACCCACGAGTAGGTCGTGACGGGCGGGCATGCACGGCAGCGAGCCAGTGTGGTGGCGATCAAACACCACCGACTGCCCCGCAAATCGGTCAAGGTTTGGCGTCGAAAATTCGGACCCGCCGTACGCCCCCAATAAATGGCGGTTCAGACTGTCGAGCAGCACCACCACGACATGCTTGGGCATTCCTGTTGCCCCGCTTGATGACGAAGATTCTTGAGGATCCATGCCCTTACGCTACGCAATTGTTCACGTGGCATCGTACGATGCTCTTATGAGCGACGAACTGGGTTTCATTCCCTTTGATGCCGACAACCATTACTACGAGGCCCTTGATGCCTTCACGCGTTACCTAGATCCCAAAGATGGTCCACGGTGCGTGCAATGGGCCGATATCAATGGTCGAAAATACCCAGTCATTGGGGGCCATGTCAGCCGTGTTGTCGCTAACGCTACTTTTGATCCCATTTCACCGGCTGGGGCAATGCACGATTACTTCCGCGGGAATCCGGAAAAGAAGCACCCCTTAGAGTTCTTGTCGGCCCGCGAACCTATTCGCGCTGAATACCGCGACCACGATGCTCGTTTGTCTGCCATGGACCGGCAGGGAGTGAGCAAGATTTGGCTCTTCCCCACACTCGGAATGTTGTATGAAGAAATTCTGAAGCACGATCCCGTTGGTGTCGGGATTATGTTTACTGCCTTCAATCGCTGGCTACTCGAAGACTGGGGCTTCGATTACAAAAATCGTATTTTCGCTGGTCCGTACATTTCGTTGGCGTCTGTTGAATGGGCTTGCACCGAACTTGAATGGGCAGTATCGAATGGCGCTCGTGTCGTCTGTATGCGACCAGCGGCTCCAACCACAGTGACAGGTCAAGTGTCTCCGTTTGACGCGATGTATGACCCGTTCTGGGCTCGAGTCAATGAAGCCGGCATCACCGTCATTATTCACGCCGGTGACAGTGGCTATTCAAGCAATGGCTACGCCAATGATTCGTTCTCGGCAAGTTTCAGTGGTTCATGGAAACCTTCAATCAAGAGTTTCGCGATTGAACGTGCCGCTCAAGATTTCATCATTACTTCAGTTTTCGAGAAACTTTTCGATCGTTTCCCCAACGTGCGTATGGCATCCATTGAAAATGGTTCTGGTTTCTTGCGTGATGCCTGTGACAAGTTGACATCAACTGCCAAGAAGATGCCTGGCTATTTCGTCGAGGACCCCGTGGAGACGCTGCGTCAAAACTGGTGGATCAATCCATTCTGGGAAGACGATGTACACGAAGTGGCCGACATTATGGGCACCGATCATGTGCTCTTCGGTTCTGACTGGCCACATATCGAAGGTATGCCGAACCCACTTGACTATGTCACAGAATTGAAAGCTTTCTCCGATAGCGATCGCAAGAAGATTCTCTTGGACAATGTCAGCGGTTTGAACGAATTACGCCCAGCGCGATAAACAAACTTTGTGTTTACCAAGTGTCGATATTTGGTCGCTTCTTCCCACTTCGAGGAGAAATCAAAACTGATTCGAGTATCGCACTGATCCAGGTTCGTGATTCTGCGGGATCAATTACATCATCAATCTCAAAATGAGTCGCAACCGATAACGCCTTGCCGTTTTCGTACATGCGGTTGACCATTTTTTGGAAGGTTTCTTCACGCTCAACGGGGTCAGTGATTGCTTCCAGTTCTTTGCGATAGCCCAGTCGCACTGCTCCTTCGAGTCCCATGCCACCAAACTCACCCGTCGGCCAAGCCACACAGGCCAGCGGAGCCTTGGTACTGCCCGCCATCATCGCCTGTGCTCCAAGGCCGTAACTCTTACGGAGAACAATTGAAATAACGGGGACTGTGATGTTCACTCCGGTGACAAACAAACGACTGCAATGTCGCACGAGGGCTGTTTCTTCAATCTCTGGGCCAACCATCATTCCCGGTGTATCGACGAGAGTCACGATCGGAATATTGAAGGCATCACACAGTTGCATAAAGCGAGCAGCCTTATCGGCACCATCACTATCGATGGCTCCAGCCAAATGATGTGGGTTATTGGCGATCACTCCAATGGGCTTTCCGTTGACTCGAGCTAAGGCTGTGATCATGCCCAAACCAAAGCTGCTCCGCAATTCAAGCACCGAATCGACATCAAACAAGATCTCGATGACTGAACGGACATCGTAAGACATCACTCGATTCAAAGGAATCACCGAACGCAATTGCTCTTGATCGGGACACGCGAAAGACTCTGTTGAACCTTGGAAAAATGCGAGATATTTCTTTGCTAGTTCAACTGCATGCGCATCATCGCGGGCGATCAGGTCGACAACTCCATTAGCGCTCTGAACTGTGAGCGGACCGATTTCTTTGGGAGAAAATACACCGAGTCCACCGCCTTCGATCATGGCGGGGCCACCCATTCCGATATTCGATCCTTCGAGAGCAATCACAACATCGCAACAACCCAAGATTGCGGCGTTACCCGCAAAGCAATAACCACCGGTAATCCCGACTAGTGGAACTAGCCCGGAAAGTTTTGCAAAATCATGGAATGCCCAACAATCAAGTCCAGAGACACCAAGGCCGTCGGTATCTCCTGGACGCCCTCCGCCACCTTCGGCGAAGAAGACAACGGGCAGTTGCAGTTTTTCAGATACTTCAAACAACCGATCCTTTTTTCGATGGTTTTGAGTTCCTTGAGTTCCAGCAAGTACCGCGTAGTCATACGACATGACCAACGCCCGAGATTCACGACCCGAGAAGAGATGTCCGTTGATTGATGCAAGTCCCCCAACGAGTCCATCGGCTGGAGTTTTGTCAATGAGATCTTCGACCGATCTTCGTCGTCGCTGAGCGGCAATGACCACTGGGCCATACTCAACCAGACTTCCTGCATCAACGAGAAGTTCGACATTTTCACGAGCAGTTAAACGGCCGCTTGCGTGACGTTTTGCTACTGCTTCAGGACGATTGCTATCTAAACCTTGTTGATGCCGATCGATCACCTCGTGAAGATCTGGCCGAAGTTCTATGACATCACCAACCTGTGAATCAACGTCAGAACTCTCTCTTATTTGCTGCTCAATAGTTGAGGGCGAAAAGATCAATAAAGATTGTCCAGCTTTCACTGTTTGCCCGACTTCGACCAGTACTTCGCTGGCCACCCCGTCAAATGATGCAGCAATGTCATGCTGCATCTTCATGGACTCAAGAGTGATGACCGTTGAGCCCTTGGTGTAACTCTGTCCGACGACCGCCACGAACAAAATTGTTCCTTGCATGGGAGAAACAATGATGTTCGAAGATTCGGACATCATTAACTCACAGAAGGAAATCGAACAGGAACTGTTCGTGGACCGCGTACTTGTCCACCGGCCCAGGTCACCTTCGTTTGATCGGACACCTCAAAGTCGGGGATTCGTTCAAGCCAAGTTTCGATCGCGACCCGCAATTCCATTCGAGCCAGGTTTGATCCGGCGCAACGGTGGATACCGGCTCCGAAAGCGACATGGCGATTGAGTTGTCGATCAAGAATGACCTCATCGGGATTTTCAAACACTTCTGGATCACGATTGGCACCTGGGAAGTTCATCAAGATGCGTTCGTCCTTTTTCATCGGACAGCCGTTGTACTCCACATCTTCTCCCAGTCGACGCGCCATCGTGACAGGTGAATACGCCCGCAACAGTTCTTCTATCGCTGTCGGCATGAGGTCTGGTTCGTTAATGAGTCGATCACGATCTTTCGGATGGCTGGCAATATGCCACAAAGAAGATCCAATTGATGACCACGTTGTGTCGACCCCGGCGATGAGGAGCAGACCGCACATTCCTAAGATCACACTTTCATTGACGGCCTCTCCGTCCACCTCGGCCTGGAGTAGCTCAGAGATGAGGTCGTCGCCAGGATTCTGTT
The DNA here is from genome assembly GCA_903872155.1 of uncultured Actinomycetes bacterium. Lineage (GTDB taxonomy): Bacteria > Actinomycetota > Acidimicrobiia > Acidimicrobiales > Ilumatobacteraceae > Casp-actino8. Next base: position 83,500 of record CAIQJP010000146.1, read on the forward strand.
TGCGGTCGGCAATCGCTCCGATGAAAAATTGGATAACGCCCGTCATTCCACGACGACGTCGTTCTTCGTCATAGGCGAATTCCAAAACGTCACGAACCCATCCAGTGAAACTGTCGCTCATTGACTCGGGGACTCCAAGAATGTGAGCGATGACTCTGACGGGAATCTGTTGCGCATAATCGGCTGCCGCGTCGGCATTGCCGTTGGCGATGAAACCATCGATGAGTCGGTTGCACAAATCTCGAGTCATTGATTCGTAGGTCAATGTCCGTTGCGGACTCATCCACGGAAGAAGAAGTCGACGGGTCCATGTGTGTAACGGCGGATCAGAACTAATCGGTGGAACACCGTATGGCAAGAAACCTGGTTGTGAATTGGCATCAAGCGGATTCGCTGGAGGAACAACTGAGATACCAAACCTAGATGGGAACGTTTCGATATCGCGGGCGATCGCAGTGACATCTTCGTAACGCGTCGGCAACCATGAACCGCCCCAGCGGTCGGTATGAGCCATCGGACACTCATCGCGAAGAACTGCCCAAATGCTGTACGGGTCATTCACATATTGCTGGTCAAAAACATCAAAGTCTGTCGCCCAATTCGACACGGGTTTTGTATCACTCATAGTGACAAAACTTTAGATGTTTCGGCGATGTTCCTGTACTGCTGTAACCAAATTTGGCCAGAAATATTGTGGGTAATCGTGTCCCATTCCAGCGATTTCGATGAAGCGGGCATTCGGGATCACCTCAGCGGTGCGACGCCCACCAGAAATATCTATCAAGGTGTCACAGTCACCATGGATCACGAGGGTTGGCACCTTAAGGCCGCGAAGTCGCTCAGTGCGGCTGCGATCGGCCCGTGAGGCTTGAAATTGCCGGCCGACGCCCGTTGGGCGACAGGCTCGATCAAAGACCTCTCCGGCAAATTGACGTTCTAATGACTCATCCAAATGAGCAGGGCTTCCCCACACCCGTTTGCCAGCAAGATGCAACTCAATGGCCATATTTCTGTCGGTCGATCCAGGAGTCATCAATAAATCCCGAGCTTCGGTCGTTGGACGACCTACGTCAGAATCTCCGGTCGTAGACATCACTGAAATCAGAGATGAGCATCTATCGGGAAATTCAATCGCGAATGTTTGAGCGATCATTCCACCCAACGAAACTCCGAATACATGAGCAGTTGCGATTTGAAGTTGATCAAGAATGGCAACAACATCACTTGCCATGTCTTTGATTGAATAGCCGATTGGCCCGTCGCTTGAGAATCCGACATCACGATTGTCAAATCGCACCACGTGGAAACCGGCACCGACAAACAACTCGCAGAATTCAGAGCGATAAGCGATGCACTGGTTGCTCAAACCATTGATGAGTACCAAAGTTGGTTGCGCAATATCCCCGAAGGTCTCGAAGTAGATCGACAAATCACCATTATTGACATAGGGCACGTCAGCCTCCTGGATTCGCAGCTAGATGATCAAAGACACTTTGTGGACGTGTTGCGCGATATTCGTGGACAATTGGGGCCAGATCGTCGGGACTGGCTCCGTGCATAATCACTCCATCGCAACCCAAGTCAAACTGATGACGAATACTTGCAACACATTCTGCTGGACTACCCGATGCGGAACTCTCCAACCATTCGCGAGGAAGCAAGGTTGCGACGTGTTCTAGTTGCTCAGTTGTAGCCACACCATCAAGAGCTCCGCGGAATGACTTGATGAAATCGTCGTCTCTGAAACGTTGCAAGACTGCAGGATCCCAATTGTTCGTTGACACCATCAAGTCGCCGTATCCCTGTAAATACGTGGCAAGACGGCCAACTGTTTTCTTCAGACGTATGTCTTCAGGAATGTGATCACCAATTGTGGCAAAGCATGACCACACTCGTACTTTGCTGGGGTCTCGTCCGGCGCGTTCGGCGCTCTCTTTCACGGTGCGCACGCAACGTTGCGTCGTTTCATCAGAGAAGAAGGTGTGCAGGATCACACAATCAAAAGCACGGCCCGCAAGCTCAAGGGTGTTCTGTCCAAATGCAGTGATACCGAGCGGGATGTTCTCTTTGAAAGTTGGATCGAGGGCCAATACTGGGTATTTACCGATGGGGCCGTCATGGCCAATTATCACTTCACCTTGAAAGAGGCGTTTCATGACATTGGCAAAATCTTCCATCTGTGCTGTCGTGATCTTTGACATTCCGTAGGCCGCGAATAATGGTGCGATTCCACGGCCGATACCGAGACAAAAACGTCCTTCGGTCAGGCGGTGCATGGTTGTGGCATATGAGGCGGTCACTAATGGATGACGGGTGTTGTGATTGGTGGCCGCAGTCGCAATTCCGATTGATGATGAAACGGCTCCAACAGCACCTGAAAGCGTGACCGCTTCTTTGATATTGAAACGTTCAGAAATGAAACAAGCTCCAATACCTAAATCTTCTGCTGACTCAACTTCATGAATGAGATCGCGCGGAGATTTGGGTGCGCCTGGCAACGTATAGAAACCCAGTTCATTCATTTGTGTGACGGTCTGAGACATGTGGATCAGCTCTTTCCTGGAATTCGAAAACCACGCAAAAGATTCTTAACGGCTCGCGATCCAAACGCAGTCACAGGTGATGTTTCAGATGACATCAAAGCTGTTTCATTCTCAGCGATCAATTCAGGTGTTAGTTCGCGTTCGCTGTATCCATCTGTCATTGAAATCGACATGGCAGCCTGCCATCCAGCACCGACGCTTAAGGTTTCTCCATTCAGGCCACACGATGCATGGCCAAGCCACACCACCAGTGGCGCGACGAAACCAGGACTGAGCCATTCACCAAGTTCGGGTGACCACGGAATCGGACCAAAGGCCGTACCGGGACGAGTCTTGGCGTACGGAACAACAACATTGGTGGAGATTCCAAATGGAGAACCTTCGCTCGCCATACCTCTGGTCAATCCAATGACCCCCATTTTGGCCATCGCGTAAACGGTTCCGTTGGGAACGCCACCAAATGCTGCACCAGAGGAAACATTGATGAAGCGACCTCCGCCATTATTCTTCATCCATTTCCAGGCTGGTCGGCTGACATTGAGCGTTCCGCGCAACTGAGTGTTGACGAGTGCATCAATACTCTCTTCGGGAAAATCTTCGAATGGAGCCATACGAACTTGACCAGCGTTGTTGACGACGACGTCGACACGACCGAACGTCGTGATTGCTGTTTCAACGATGTTGCGACCACCTTCAGGCGTCGCGATCGAGTCATAGTTGGCAACTGCTTGTCCACCAGCACTGATAATCTCGGCAACAACTTCGTCAGCCGGATTGATGGATGGAGCCTCAGCAGATCCGTCAGTATCAGATATTCCGACACCCAGATCGTTCACCACAACCTGTGCACCGCGACGAGCGAACTCAAGGGCATATTCGCGCCCGAGGTTGCGACCAGCCCCAGTCACAACCACTACTCGACCATCAAAACGTATTTGGCTCTCTAATGAACTCACGATTGTCCAATCCCTTGTGATTCTGGTGTGTAAAAGTTGCGAATAACGCAAATATTCTGCACCAGAATCACGATGGACTTGGTGTTTTGAGGAACTCTACGATGTCTCGAAGAGCTTGACGATCTTGAATGAAAAACATGTGCCCGCCGAGGTATTCGCGATATTCAGAAGTTGCAATTCGCGAGGCGATCGCACGGCCATTATCGGGCGGAGCGATCCCGTCAAATGTGCCACTTGCAATGAGAACTTCTGCAGTCACATTGGGCAAACGATCCCACACATCGTGATGACGACGTGCTTCTAGTTGCAATAACTCACCCCGGCGTTTCTCATTGTCTGATGTCGTCTCAGCCGTGCGACGGTAAATCAAGTCTTCAGGATGATCAAGAAACCATTGGTCGTTGAAGCGAGTATCGCTCAGGCTCAAAGAACGATCAGCGCGCAGATCTGGTTCGAGTTGAGCCAATTCATGTAACGGGTACGAACTTCCGCCTTCTCCTCCTGCACTTGTACAGCACAACACCATTCGGTTCACCCGATCAGGAAAAGTAGTAGCCAACTCTTGGGCCACCATTCCCCCAAAGCTGATACCGAGAACATTGAACGATTTCCAGCCAAGATGATCAGCCAAGGCAATTGCATCGGCGGCGTATTGAGCCATTGCATAAGGCCCTTCAGGAATTGAAGTCCTTCCAAGACCTCTTTGATCGTGGATTGCGACCGTAAAAGATCTGGCGAAGTAGTCAACGAGCAGGCTGACGGCTTCGATCGTTGATCCAGAGCCATTCAAAAACAACAGAGGTTGACCCGAACCCCTGACCTCGTAATAGAAAGTGCACCCATCATGTGGATACGAAGAATCAGAAATATCTACTTCGTTGGACACGGACACAAACTAATCTAGGAACATGGCTTTGGACCCAGTTTTGACTGATGTGCAGGGAATCGAACGCGCTGGCGTCGTTATTCTCTGTAACGATTTCGTGGCCAACCTCACCTTCTTCACCGAAACACTTGGTTTTCGAGTTGAGACAATACATCCAGCTGATGGCCCAACTCATGCGTCAATCGTCGGTCACGGCTGCCGGTTCTATTTGCAAGTGGGCGCTGAAGTACCTGTACACATTCGTTTGACGGTCAACCAAACCAGCGCACTCGCTGGTCAACAGATCAAGGCTCCTAACGGATCACTCGTTGAATGTGTTATTGCTCAGCCTGGAATGACCATTGAGCCACTCGTTTCCTCGCTCGTTGCCAACCATGAAGTCACCGACGGATCATCGCAAGTCGGCCGAGCCGGAATGTTGTATCGCGATCTCGTTCCCGGCCGTCAAGGCGGGTCGGTCATTGCATCGCTTATTCGTATCGCCGAAGGTGGCCCAGTCCCCGACTATGTGCATTTCCACGAAGTGCTATTTCAATTGATTTTTTGCCGTTCAGGATGGGTTCGAGTTGTCTATGAAGATCAAGGCGAATCGTTCATACTTCATGCGGGTGACTGCGTCATTCAGCCTCCGACGATTCGTCATCGAGTTCTCGAGAGCGGTGACAATCTTGAAGTGATCGAAATTGGCTATCCGGCTGAACATCTCACAAATGCCGATCCAACAACGACCTTGCCAAATGCCCAAGTTGATCCTGGTCGCGTTTGGGAAGGTCAAAGTTTCATCAGACATATTGCTTCAGACGCAAAATGGCAGCAACTCGCTTCTGGCGTTGCGTCAACTGATACCGGGATCTTCAATGCAACGCAAGGATTGACTGATGTACAAGTGATCAAGGCAGACAGCAAGAGCACTTGGCAACAGACAACGATTCAGCCCTTGACTTTTGAATTTCTCTTTGTACTTGACGGTGATGCACATGTATCGACATCACGAGAAGGTGAACACTCCCTCGTCAATGGATCAAGTCTGGTGATTCCACCCGGGAACTCCTACACGGTGAATCACGTGAGTGAAAGCCAAATTCTCAAACTGTCATTGCACGCTGTCAAATAGAGCGAATCCAAAAATTACTGACGTCCCATTTCGGCACGAGCCTGAGCTTCGGCATTTTTCGGATCTTTCTTAGTGTCGATCAACGTAATAGTGACTGATTCCAAAGTTCCTTCAAATGGGAAACCGTCGCTTCGGTTGGCGTAATCAAACGCCACCGGAGAGCCGTGGTCGTAAGCAACTGAAGGGCCAACGCTTGAGATCACGCGCATTATGAATGGCAGTTCAAGACGACCGACTTCTTCTTGATTGACGAGCAAAACTGCGTAGCCACCCTTACCGGTACGACGAAGTTGGCACGTGAGAGTTGATGCCCCAGTCGGCAATTCTGATTGTGATCGCACAACGAGGTGTTCACCAAAGAAGTTGTAGTCAAACACCAACCGATTGTCGAAAATGTAGAAACTAAAACCAGAGTTTTCAGTGCCAGTAGCGAAGATCACTCCACCTTCAGCGGACCCGCGTTCGACGACTGCTTCCATATCCCAACTACGACCGCCCATTGCAGCGGCGGCTTGCGAAGGCAATGGTGCCATCGGCGGACGATAGACGTATTTTCGTGATTCGGGGTGCGGACTGTTCTTTTTGAAGTTGATACCGAACAGTTCAAGCCCTCGATCATCAAGCGGTAGCACACCTTCGTTCTCTGCCTCTTCCCACCACAATGCAATGAGTTCTTTCAAACGATCTGGTTCTTGTTGAGCGAGATCGTTAGTTTCAGAACGATCGGCTTCAACGTGGTACAACTCCCACACGTCATCGTCAAAAGAAACTCCTGGCGTGTGTCGAGTGACAGCCTTCCAACCATTGGCATAAATTCCTCGGTGACCAACCATTTCGTAATACTGAACCAGTTTGCGGGTTTTCGCTTCTTTGTCGTCGAAGGTGTAGTTCATGGCCACACCAGAAATTGGCATCTGCTCAAGACCGCGATAGGTGTCGGGCGGAGTGATGCCAATGGCTTCATAAATCGTCGGGACAATGTCGTTGACGTGGTGGAACTGATCACGCGTGCTGCCATTGTCCTTAACACCCTTGGGCCATTTAATGATGAGCGGCACGTGAATTCCGCCCTCATGAGTGTTCTGTTTGTAGAACTTGAACGGAGTATTGCCAACCTGCGACCAACCCCAGGGGTAGTTGCTGTGACTATGTGGCCCACCAATTTCATCAATGCGATGAATCGCTTCATCAGGCATTTCAATCATCATGTTGAAGAACTTCATCTCATGAAGAACGCCAAATGGACCGCCTTCTTGAGAGGCTCCGTTGTCTGCAAGCAACACGATCATGGTGTTGTCGTCGAGACCGAGCTTCTCGATTGAGGCCAACAAACGACCAATCTGCACATCGGTGTGGTCAAGAAACGCTGCATACGCCTCTTGCAATCGGCAAGCGAGGCGTTGCTGGTTCTCTGACAGAGTGTCCCACGGTTCAACGCCTGGGTTGCGGGGCGCCAATTTTGTTTCTTCGGGCAAAAGGCCCAATTCTTTTTGACGGGCAAACCAACGATCGCGGAAAACATCCCAACCTTCATCAAAGGCCCCGCGATACTTCGCCATATATTCCGGCGGAGCTTGGTGAGGTGCATGAGTCGCTCCGAATGCGAGATACATAAAGAAAGGACGATCAGGTCGAACTCCTACCGAGTCGTGGACAAAAGTGATTGCGTGATCGACTAAATCCTCGGTGAGGTGGTAGCCATCGTCAGGTCCAGCCGGTGGCTCAACCCAATGATTGTCATAGACGAGCTCGGGATAGAACTGATCGGTTTCTCCGTCGAGGAAACCATAGAAACGATCAAAGCCACGTTGCAATGGCCATTGATCGTATGGACCAGCGGGCGATGCATCGACCATCGGGCATAAGTGCCACTTGCCTAAAGCGAACGTTGTATAGCCCTCTTCGCGAACAACTTCAGCAACAGTGGCTGCGTGATTTGAAATCTGTCCGCGCATGTGGGGGAAACCAGAGTCGAAGTTCGATACTCCGCGCATACCGACCGCGTGATGATTACGACCGGTGAGAAGTGCCGCGCGAGTGGGTGAGCACAACGGCGTGACGTGGAAGTTCGTGTAGCGAAGACCTTGCTCGGCCAACCGATCAATATTGGGAGTGTCGATCGTTGAGCCGAAACAGCCGAGGTGCGAGAAACCCAAGTCGTCGAACAACATCACGATGACATTGGGTGCCTGATCGCCAGGGTGTTTGTTCGGTGGCCACGCAGCTTCCGACTCGGCAACGGTCCGACCAATTTTTCCGGTAAAGCCTTCGTAATCTTTCACAAGTATTGACAATAGCCCTGCCACTACCTACCCTCGGCATATGTCCAAAGAAACCCAGTCCTCTCCCCGCCCGGTCGCCATCGTTGCCGATGGCCATTTTTACGTCGGCCCAGAACTGTGTCGTCAATTCGCTCAACGAGGATTCAACTTGGTTGTGGGGAACGCTTCTGATGAACTTGCTTCAGAGTTGCGGGGCTTAGGCGCCGAAGTTGAAATCGTTCCTCAGGTTCAAGATCTCTCTGACCCCCAGAATTCAGATCTGCTCGTTGAACGTGCCCTCACAAAATTCGGCAAAATCGACTCTGCCGTGATGTTTTCGGGCCAAATCGTGACCGGTCGTTTCGTGAATTCGTCACTTGAAGATCTGCGCTCAGTTTTAGTTGGCTGCGTCGAAGCTCCCTACAACTTCATGAAGGCTGTCGTACCCAAAATGACCCCGCAGGGTCAAGGCCAGGTATTGGTGATTACAAGTGCGTCAGCGGCTCGTCCGACGCCTGGAGCTCCGCTGTATTCGGCGGCCCGAGCAGGAGCATCAATGTTGGTCAAAAACGTTGCTGACGAGGTCGCCCGCACCGGTGTTCAGGTCAACGCTGTCGGTACTAACTTCATGGACTTCCCAGCCTTCCTGAAGGCTTCTGGGGCCACCGATCCCGAAGTTCGGGCCAAGATTGAGTCACAGGTCCCGATGCGGCGTCTCGGAACAATGAGCGAATTTGCTGCTTTTTGTATGGCCTTCCTGGACGGTTCAAGCCGATTTACGACTGGCCAGTTCGTCGCCTATGCAGGAGGCTGGGCGTAACGGCAGAATAGAGGGGTGAAACGATCCCTGTACAACGACGACCATCTCGCCTTTGGTGACAGCTTCCGTAGCTTCATCGCCAAAGAGATCTCTCCTTTCTACGATCAGTGGGAAAAGGACGGCATCGCGCCTCGTGAGATGTACGCCAAAGCCGGAGCCAGCGGCTTCTTGGGTATGGCGATTCCCGAACAATACGGTGGTGGCGGCACCAAGGATTTTCGATTCAATGCGATCATTTCTGAAGAGTTGGCGGCCGCAGGTATCGGAGGAGCTGGCGCCGGAATCACCTTGCATAACGACATCACTACTCCGTACTACATGGAGATTTGCAACGACGAGCAAAAGGCTCGCTGGCTACCAGGGATCGCCAGTGGAGAACTCATCACCGCCATTGCAATGACCGAGCCAGGAACTGGTAGCGATCTTGCAAGTATCGCATCGACGGCTCGCAAAGATGGAGACCGCTACATCTTGAATGGTTCGAAAACTTTCATCACGAACGGCATCAACTCTGACATCATCATCGTTGCTGCGAAAACCGATCCAACTCAGCGCCACACTGGAATGTCGTTAATGGTTGTTGAACGTTCAATGGTTGGCTTTGAACGCGGTCGCAATCTTGAAAAAATTGGTATGCATAGCCAAGACACCGCCGAACTGTTCTTCAACGATGTTGAAGTGCCAGTTGAGAATCTTCTTGGTGAAGAAGGTCGAGCGTTTCATTACCTCACTTCGAACTTGGCGCAAGAGCGTCTGTCGATAGCTATTGCTGGTGTGGCGTTCGCTCGGTCGGCGCTCAATTGGACTGTCGACTATGTGAAAGAACGCAAGGCTTTTGGGCAGTCCATTTCAAACTTCCAAAACACGAAATTTGTTCTCGCTGAACAGCGAACTGCAATGGATGTTGCACAGGCCTACGTTGATCAGTGCATCCTCGCCCTCAACGAAGATCAACTCACTGCCGCTGAAGCCGCCGCAGCGAAGTTTTGGTGCACAGAACTTCAGAACAAGGTTGCAGACAAGTGCCTGCAACTTTTTGGCGGTTACGGATACATGAGCGAATACCCCATCGCTCGCACGTACGCTGACGCTCGTATCACCACGATCTATGGTGGAACCACCGAAGTGATGAAAACGATCATTGCTAAAGAGATGGGTTTATGAAAATTGCCTTAAGTGTTGAGACATACCGCGAACCAGATGCGTACAAGGCCGAAAGGCAAGCAATTTGGGCGACTGAATGGATTATGTTTTGCACGGCTGCGGAACTTTCTCAACCTGGTGACTACTTCGCTGGAGAGCTTGCGGGATTCAATCTGTTGTTAGTTGTCAACCCAGAAGGAACAATTGTCGGTTTCCATAATGTCTGTCCCCATCGAGCTGGCGTCCTAGCGTGGCCCGGACAAGGAACACTCGGCAACTTGGTTTGCAAATATCATGGGTGGGCATTTGGTTGGGACGGACAATTGAAGTCTGCTCGAGATTTTGGCAATGATGAACCGCTGTGCGCGGAACATTCGGAATTGAAGAAGATTCGTGTCGAAATTTGGGGACCATTGGTCTTTGTGTGTCTTTCAGACGAGACTCCCCCGCTCATTGAGTCTCTCGGTTCTTTAGTTGAACGTACGACTACCTTTCCGATTGAGAGTTTTTCCTACGCTCGCCGACTTACTCGCGAGCTTGAGTGCAATTGGAAAACGTATGTTGACAATTACTTAGAGGGCTATCACGTACAACTGATTCATCCCTCGCTGAATCGTGCTCTCAAGATGTCGACGTACAAAGTTTCAGTTCACGACGATTCGTACTGTGTGCACGAGTGCGAGCCATCAGATGGCTCTCCTGTCGCTGGTGTGTGGCTTTTTCGTTATCCCAATTTGGCCGTCAACATTTATCCCGATGGAATGAACGTTGAGCGCATTATCCCGATCGGTCACAACAAAACTCATGTTGTGTACGACTACTTTTCAGTAGACACGTCCGAAGAAAATATCGCTCGCATGGTGGCGATGTCGAACGAAATTCTGGATGAAGATCAAGACATGTGTGAAGTCGTCCAAAAGAATCTGGACAGTGGGGTTTACGAAGCTGGCCCACTCAGCCCGCGCCATGAGATTTGCCTTGAGTGGTTTCAGTCAAAAGTAAAAAACGCAACTCTGTAATTACTTGAGATCCTTACTTCTCAATCTTCAACACATCAGTTGAAGTCCAGGAGATTGAGGAACCTCTGTCATTGATAATTCGCAGCACCACATAGGTTTCTCCCTCATTCAAAGGTATGTCCAACGTGAAGGCTTCAAATGCACTTCGCGCGATCTCAATCACCGAATCCTGATCGATAATCCTTCGTACTTCACAACTTTCAATGATGTTGGCTGTCATCGACACGGGACCATCAAATTCAGCAACTGGATTTCGTAGATCTGTCGATGAGAGCAACAACTGCGCATCTTCATATGTTGTGGCTATATAAGCGGCGATGTGAGTTTGTATGGCGTACGAACCGCCACCACTTCCGGTATCGGAACCGATACGAACCTCACAGGCTTGCTTCAAACTTTCTTGAGTACTAGGGGTGGACTGACCAAGCGATCGTTCGTACTGGTCGTATACCTGAACGCGAACCGTCGCTGAGTCTTGACCAACAGTTTCTACCTCTGCAGCAAGATTGACATTGCCTTCACCGAAGAAACGTGTTGCGCCCGGCCGATAGGCAATTAATGATTGATCAGATGGCAACACAGACGCCATAGGCGTTGATGGTTCTTGAACGAACGTGCTTGTTGGGTTGATTGAAGTCGTAGTTGTATCTGAGCCATCGCCTCG
>CAIQJP010000147.1 GCA_903872155.1 uncultured Actinomycetes bacterium
AGTGAATGATGATCCAGAGCCCGAAGTGTTCCCGATCAATCCCGAACTTGAACGGGGTCAAAAGGCTCGTCTTGGTGAATACAAGGCCGCTCGCGATCAGGCCAAGGTTCAAGCCGCTCTTGCCGCACTCGTTGAAGCCGCTAAGGGAACTGACAATGTGTTGTACCCGATGAAAGAAGCGTTGCGAGTCGATGCAACTTTGGGTGAGATCAGCGATGCATTGCGCGGCGTGTTTGGCGTCTACCAACCGTAAGCATTTTTGATATTGACGACTTTTAGTCGTTGAGATAATTGATTGATGGTTGCGGGCGCTTTGGCGCTTCAACGGTGCTTGTTGCCCAACCTAGATACATGATGCACACGACGGTCGTGCCTGCATCAAAGCCGGAGAATTGTGCAACAGGGTCGTTGGCGCCTTTTGGACATGATCCCCAATAGGTGGCGAGACCTCGTGCCGTTGCAGCAAGCATGAAATTTTGCACGGCGGCGGCAGTTGCATCTCGATTTTCTGCGGTGCGCAGTTCGCTATCGCCGACTGCACTGCCGAACACCATGACAACCGGTGTGCGGGCGTACTTTGTGCGCGCTTTTTCAACCTTGGCTGGTTCATCTCCGAATACAGACATTGCTTCGGCTATTGCATCGCCGAGACGAAGTTGAGCTGGTCCGGTGATGGCGGCAAAGCGCCACGGCCACGTTCGTTTATGGTTCGGCGCCCACGTGGCAAGTTCACATAACTCGTGAATGAGTTCTTGCGGTACTGGCCGATCTTTGTCAACCAACATGCTCGTACGTCGAGAACGCACGATGTCATCAATGGGGAAGTTGCTCTCAGTCATTTGCATTTACTACTTTGCGAAATGTGCTGCAAGGCGATCAAGCGTCGCCACGATTGACGCACGATTTTTGACTGGGTACCGCATGGCTCGCATCATGAGGTGTGATTTTGCGGTATTCCAGTCAAATTGTTCAGTCACCTGTGTGCCACCTTCGACGGCTTCTAGTTTGTAGCGCCAAATGTGTCCACCCATATGGCGCCAGCCGATTTGCTTGGGTTCTTCAAATTCCACGACTTCATTGACGATCTTGTACTTCACGCCGATCTTCATGTCCATGCCAAACTTTGCACCAAGGGATAAGCGTGAGGGCGCTGATGAATTGGCGTTTTTTACTGATCCTGATCCATCAATCAATTGATGTTGAGCGGGATCGGCCAGCAGATTGAAGATTTCCTGTGGGGTCGCTGTGACAAATCGGGTTTCTGAAACCACTTTGTTTGGATCTGATGTAGGCATAACTTCCTGCTTTCTAGTTATCCGCGAAGTGCGAGAAATTCTTTGACCGAGTCGGCGCATCGACGACCTGAAAATAATGCACCTTGAATTGAGGCAGTGTCGCGGTGATCGCCGCAGACAAAAACGCCGTTGTCAAGATGTTGCTTCTTTTTGGGTGTGAACGGTGGTGATTGATCGGGTTGGCCATGTTCGATGCGATAGGTACGCAAGTGCCGCCACGATGAAACCTGTGAGCCGAACATAGTTTGAAGTTGTTGGCGAGCAAATTGTTCGACGTCTTCGCCGATATGGCCGGGCAAAGCTGCGGCGATGAGGTGCTGGCCCACTGGAGCGTAAGTCGGTGCGATATTGCTCATGACTGCGATATTAAGCACCGGACCATTTCCGGTGCCATCAAGGATGATGAGTTTCTTATCGGTGGGTGCTGAGTCGCTTGCGAAGTACACACAACTCACTGAACGTGATTGCACTGGCGCAATGCCGGTCAGCTTTGCGGCGGCCGGACCTTCAACGGCCACGATGACGGCCTTGCTTGAAATGGTGTGACCCGATTCGGTCACAACCGATTGCGAGGTTACGTTTGCAACACGAGTGTTGAGGTGAATTTTCTCAGACGGCGTATGACATGCAAGCTGTTCAGATATTGCTGACATACCTGCTGCGGGAACGACTGCATCACCCTGATTGAGCATGCGAAAAACCACATCAAACATGCGTCGAGAAGCAGTGAGTTGGGGATCAAGTTGAATTCCGCCAACAAGGGGCGTGAAGAAACGTTGAACCATCTTTTTTGAAAAGCCACGGCTGTTCA
>CAIQJP010000148.1 GCA_903872155.1 uncultured Actinomycetes bacterium
AGTGAATGATGATCCAGAGCCCGAAGTGTTCCCGATCAATCCCGAACTTGAACGGGGTCAAAAGGCTCGTCTTGGTGAATACAAGGCCGCTCGCGATCAGGCCAAGGTTCAAGCCGCTCTTGCCGCACTCGTTGAAGCCGCCAAGGGAACCGACAATGTGTTGTATCCGATGAAAGAAGCACTGCGAGCCGATGCAACTTTGGGTGAGATCAGCGATGCACTCCGTGGTGTGTTCGGTGTCTACCAACCGTAGTTGTCTGTAACGACGACTAGTCGTTCAGATAGTTAATTGCGGGTTGTGGGCGCTCTGGTGCTTCAACGGTGCTTGTTGCCCAACCTAAATACATGATGCAGACAACAGTGGTGTCTGCATCAAAGCCACAAAATTGTGCAACAGGATCGTTGGCACCTTTTGGACATGAGCCCCAATAAGTGGCGAGACCTCGTGCGGTTGCCGCAAGCATGAAATTTTGTACGGCGGCGGCAGTTGCGTCTCGATTTTCTGCTGTGCGGAGTTCACTATCGCCGACTGCACTGCCGAACACCATGACGGCCGGTGTGCGGGCGTACTTTGTACGCGCTTTTTCAACCTTGGCTGGTTCGTCACCGAATGCAGCCATTGCTTCGGCAATGGCATCGCCGAGACGAAGTTGAGCAGGACCGGTGATGGCGGCAAAGCACCAGGGCCAGGTGCGTTTATGGTTCGGTGCCCACGTCGCAAGTTCACATAACTCGTGAATGATCTCTTGCGGTACAGGCCGATCTTTGTCAACCAACATGCTCGTACGACGAGAACGCAAGATGTCATCAATGGCGAAGTGGCTCTCAGTCATTTGCATTTACTACTTTGCGAAATGTGCTGCAAGGCGATCAAGCGTCGCCACGATTGATGCACGATTTTTTGTTGGGTACTTCAGAACTCGCATCATGAGGTGTGATTTTGCAGTATTCCAATCAAATTGCTCAGTCACTTGTGTACCACCTTCGATGGCTTCTAGTTTGTAGCGCCAAATGTGTCCACCAATATGGCGCCAGCCGATTTGCTCGGGCTCGTCAAATTCCACAACTTCATTGACGATCTTGTACTTCACGCCGATCTTCATGTCCATGCCAAATTTTGCACCAAGGGATAAGCGTGAGGGCGCTGATGAATTTGCATTTTTGACGGATCCTGATCCATCAATCAATTGATGTTGAGCGGGATCAGCCAGCAGGTTGAAAATCTCCTGAGGGGTCGCTGTGACAAATCGGGTTTCTGAAACCACTTTGTTTGGATCTGATGTAGGCATAAATTCCTGCTTTCTAGTTATCCGCGAAGTGCGAGAAATTCTTTGACCGAGTCGGCGCATCGACGACCTGAAAATAGCGCGCCCTGAATCGAGGCAGTGTCGCGGTGATCGCCGCAGACAAAGACGCCGTTGTCAAGATGTTGCCTCTTTTTGGGTGTGAAAGGTGGCGATTGGTCGGGTTGACCATGCTCAATGCGATAAGTGCGGAGGTGTCGCCACGATGAAACCTGTGGGCCGAACATGGTTTGAAGTTGCTGGCGAGCAACTTGTTCGACGTCTTCGCCGACATGGCCGGGTAAAGCTGCGGCGATGAGGTGCTGGCCTACTGGAGCGTAAGTCGGTGCGATATTGCTCATGACTGCGATATTGAGTACTGGACCTTGTCCGGTGCCATCAAGGATGATGAGTTTCTTATCGGTGGGTGCTGAGTCGCTTGCGAAGTACACACAACTCACTGAACGTGATTGCACAGGCGCAATGCCGGTCAGCTTTGCGGCGGCGGGACCTTCAACGGCCACGATGACGGCCTTGCTGGAAATTGTGTGCCCCGACTCGGTCACAACCGATTGCGAGGTGACGTTTGTGACGCGAGTGTTGAGATGAATCTTCTGACTGGGCGTGTGGCTCGCAAGCTGTTCAGATATTGCTGACATACCTGCTGCGGGAACGACTGCATCACCCTGATTGAGCATGCGAAAAACCACATCAAACATGCGGCGCGAGGCAGTGAGTTGGGGATCAAGTTGAATTCCGCCAACAAGGGGCGTGAAGAAACGTTGAACCATCTTTTTTGAAAAGCCACGGCTGTTCAACATCTTGGCGGTCGTTATATCGGTGCCAGAAAGCAGTGATGCACCGTTGCCGTGAGTCACTGACAGGCGCAGGACGGCCAGTCGAATTTTGTCAATGACCGAACCAATGGGAGCAACTGCAGTCGCAACGAACGATTGCGGACGGCGAAGTGGATCAGAGAAGACTTTTCCTGTGCCGTTCATCCACACCAATGCGCCGGGATCAAATGGTTGGAGATTGAGAGCAGCAACATCAAATTGCTTGTCAAGTTCTGGATAAGCAGTCAGCAGGATCTGAAAGCCACGATCAAGTGTGAATCCATCAACGTGGTCGGTGCGTACTCGGCCTCCGACTCCGTCAGAGGCTTCAAGAATATGAATGTCAAAGCCTGCTGCAGTTAAAAACCGACTTGCTGATAGTCCCGCAAGACCTGCGCCAACGATGATGACGTCGCAAGTTGAGGGTAAATCAGAAGTCATTGATTTCTTTCGTCGGGATCAACTTGGCTTGTTCAGTAACGAGCGTAATGCTGATTCGAGTGATGAATGTTTGAAGGCGTAGCCAGACTTTTGCAAAATCTCTGGCATCACTTTTTGTCCAGTGAATAACAAGGCGTCGGCGAGCTCGCTTCCGAGCAACAACTTGGGACCAAACGATGGCACAGGCAAGAAAGACGGCCGATGCAAAACCTTGGCGAGAGTCTTGGTGAATTCTGCTTGGGTGACTGGTGTCGGTGCAGTGAGGTTGACCGCACCAGTGACGTTGGCAGTGAGCAAGTGATCGATCGCCGCGACTTCATCATCGATCGAAATCCAACTTTGCCATTGTTTACCCGAACCCATTTTGCCACCAGCGCCAAGTTTGAAAAGGGGGAGTAATTTCGCGAGGGCGCCACCTGCGGGGCTCAAGACAATTCCGGTGCGTAGATGGGCAACGCGAATACCAGCCCGTGATGCCGATTCAGTTGCGGCCTCCCATTGGGCGCACACGTCGGCTAAGAATCCGTGTCCGATCGGAGATTGCTCGTTGAACTCGGTTGTTAGTGACTCGCCGTAAATTCCGATCGCCGAACCCGACAGTAAGACTTTGGGTCCGTCACTTGTTTCAGCCATTGCTGATGCAATCAACTTTGTCCCTAAGACGCGGCTATTGAGAATTTCCTTCTTGTATTCGTTACTCCAGCGCTTGTCACCAATGCCAGCGCCGGCCATATGTATGACGGCGTCAACTCCACTGAGTTGAGCGGCATCAATAGTTCCGGCCACGGGGTTCCAAGCGATTGTGGTGTCGCTTGATCGTCCAGTTCGCGTGAATTTTAAAACGCGATCTCCGTTGGCTTCAAAATGGCGGGTCAGTGCCGTGCCAATGAGACCGCTTGCTCCAGTAATGGCAATTGTTCGAGTGCTCATAAGGTCAGGCTACGACGATCACCTGAATACTGTCTGACTGTGGGGTCATCTGCCCCGTATCATTTGTCTCGTTATGAAAACCCGCAATCTCATCATTTTGTCAATCTGCTGTGGATTGATGATTGTGCTGGCCGGGGGATTCAAACTTTTCCAAATCACTGCCAACCGAACTGAAGTTCCGGTGAACAAACTTGGAGTCGCTGCAACAATCGGCGATATGACTGCATCCGTCACCACGATTGATGAAAACGCCGAGGGCATTTCGGTCGCCATTGAAATGAGTGGTGTCGTGGGCGATTCAGTCATTGACGGCTGGCGCTTACTCGGCGACGGCAAGGTACTTGAGCCTTCTGGGGCAGTTTTGGACGGCGCATGCGATGCCTCGACCAAGGTCCCCGACGCGGGCACCTCAATTCACTGTTTTTTGCGGTTTCCGTCGGTGAAAGCCGTTCAAGCCGTGGCTTATACCCGAGCTGGCGAACAGCGTCAGTGGGCCCCCTGAACTGCAATTTAAAGAACCTTTACATGACAAGGGTCATCTACTCATCGGTAACCAGCCTCTGACCACTACTGTTATGAACTGCACAGCGCAACCCGCGCCCGTCTCTCGGAGGTGGCCTAGATGGCCGAGCAATTTGACCTCGTGGTGATTGGTGGTGGACCCGGTGGATACGGGTCGGCCCTCTACGCCGCGTCGGCAGGAATGAATGTCGCTTTAGTTGAACGTGATGCGCTTGGCGGCACCTGTTTGAACCGTGGATGTATTCCGGCAAAGGC
>CAIQJP010000149.1 GCA_903872155.1 uncultured Actinomycetes bacterium
CCCATCGTCACCACCTTTGCCGTATAACAATTGCAAAGCAACGAGCAACAAGAGCAATCCGCCCGCACCTTGCAACGCCGGAACCGACACATGCAAATAGTCAAGAATGGTTTGTCCGCCAAAAGCAAATAACACAATTACCAAGAAGGCCGTACCAATTGCCAGAAATGCAGCACGATGCCGTTCTTTGTCAGAAAGTTGACGCGTGACTGCCAAGAAAATCGGCACGTTTCCGGGCGGATCCAGAATGACCAACATCGTGACGAGCACTTCGCCGAAGAGTCGAAGAGTCATTACTTCTTCCAGTTCGCAACAGCGATTGCAAACTTCTTGATCTGCTCAGCGACTGGCTTTGGACCTGCACCACCTGGAGTCGTGCGCATGGTGACGCCGACGCCTGGAGCGATGAGAGCTGCCGCTTCTGCTCCGAGTTTTGGTTCGGCAGTCACCAAATCGATCAGCGATCCTTCACCCGCCAATGTGCGACGCACTAACGCGCCGACGATCGCGTGAGCATCACGGAAAGGTGTTCCGGCCTGCACCAAGAACTCAGCAAGATCGGTTGCAGCCATCGTGGGAGCATCGGCGGCTGACTTCATTCGTTCGGGAACGAATCGTGCAGTTGCGATCATGCCATTCAATGCAGCCAAAGCCAGTGACACTTGATCCATCGCATCAAAGAGAGGCTCTTTATCTTCTTGCAGATCGCGGTTATATGCGAGCGGCAATCCTTTAAGTGTTGTCAACAGGCCGACGAGATCACCAATGACACGACCTGCCTTACCACGAGCAAGTTCGGCAATGTCAGCATTCTTCTTTTGCGGCAACATTGACGAGCCAGTTGCGTAGGCATCGTCAAGAACGGCAAAACCGAATTCGTCACTGGTCCACAGCACCCACTCTTCACCAATTCGAGACAGATGAATGGCGATCATCGATAGGCCAAACAAAATCTCGGCGACAAAGTCACGATCACTGACTGCATCTAACGAGTTATCGAAGGGCCGAGCAAAACCGAGTTCGCGTGCCGTAAACGAAGGATCAAGAGGTAACGACGAACCTGCAAGGGCTCCTGCACCAAGTGGCGAAACATCGGCCCGCTTGAGTGCATCCCGCAAACGCTCGATGTCTCGACCGAACGCCCAGCCGTGAGCCAAAAGATGATGTGCCAACAAGACTGGTTGTGCCCGTTGAACATGGGTATAGCCGGGTAAATAGACAGCATCGTCACCCACTCCGGCTTCGGTTGCCCGAGCCAGCAGTGTTTCCTGCATCGTGATGATCCGATCAATAACTTTCGGAACCTCGCGCTGACACCAGAGACGCAAACCCGTCACCGATTGGTCATTGCGACTACGACCCGTATGCAACTTTGCTCCGGGTGCTCCACAAATTTCGGTGACACGTCGTTCAACAGCAGTATGAATATCTTCATCGCTTGGTGCATACACAAATGCACCAGATGACATTTCGTTTTCAACGGTCTGCAAAGCAGCAAGTACCGCATCTCGTTCTTCATTGGTCAAAATATGAACATGTGCAAGCCCCTTCACGTGAGCCCGCGAACAATTGATGTCATCAAGCCACAAGCGTTGATCAAAGGGCAAACTTGCTGTGTAAGCCATCAACTCATCAGCTGGTCCACCAGCGAATCGTCCATGCCACAATGTTTTTGAATCGTGTTGCTCGGTCATGAAACTTTCCTCACCTTGGAGTTTGTTGCGATGCCCGCAAGTTCACGAAGTTTGTCGGCCATGCCAGCGCCACCAATATCTTCTGACGCGATACAAAAAATGGTGTCGTCACCGGCAACCGTGCCAATAAGTCCATGCATACCACTGCGGTCGAGCGCTGATGCGACGACATGGGCGCAACCAGGAGGTGTGCGAACAACAACCATCGGTCCACTGTGTTGCACATCGGCAACCCACTCGCCCATCACCCGCCGCAACTGATCTTCGGGAGCAAGTCGGGCGGGAGCGAATTCGGGAATCGCATAGACAGTGTCGCCACCAGGTACACGCACTTTCACTGCACCAAGATCTTCAAGATCACGCGAAACTGTTGCTTGCGTTGCGCTAATGCCACTACCCAATAAAAGTTCGACGAGCTGTGGTTGATTAGTGACCGCCTGCTGCGAAATCAGCGTGGCGATTAATTGCTGACGTTGCGCCTTTGTGCTCATTGCGAAACTCCCAACATAAATGCGAGCACACCCCGTGAAGCGTGCAAACGGTTGTGACCTTGCTGAATAACCCGACTCGCGGAACCATCAATGACATCGGCAGCGACTTCGTAGCCCCGATACGCCGGAAGGCAGTGCATGAAGATGGCCTTTGAATCGGCCTTTGACATCAAGTCACTTGTGACCGCGTATGCACCGAAGATCTGCAAGCGTTCAGCCTTTTCTGCTTCTTGACCCATCGAAACCCACGTGTCGGTATGCACAGCATGAGCGCCAACAACTGCAAGTTGTGGATCGTTTGATTGATTGATTGAGCCAATGCCCAATGCGGCAATACGACTCAACTCGGCATCGGATGCTTCATACCCCGCTGGACACGCCAAACGGTAATGAGCGCCAAGCATCACACACACTTCACCTAGTGAACGCGCGACGTTGTTGTAGTCACCGACGTAGGCAACCGTCTTGCCATCTAACGACCCAAATTCTTGAACCATTGTGAGCGCGTCGGCTAGACCCTGAAGAGGATGTGATTCATCGCTCAACATATTGACAACCGGCACCAAACTTGATGCTGCCAAACGCGCGACAACATCGTGTTTGAAAACACGGGCAGCAATGAGACCGTGGTATCCCGACATGATGCGGGCAATATCTTCAACTGGTTCGCGAGTGTCAAAGCCCACTTCTTCACCTCGCGTGTACACCGGGTGACCACCGAGTTGAACAACGGCGATTTCCATACTGTGACGCGTTCGATTAGATGGCTTTTCAAAAATCAGCGCTGCACCTTTGGGTGTTCCGTCAGATTCTGCGAGTGGTCGACCAAGGCTGGATGGATCACGTTGCGAGAGTTCAAGAACCAGTTTGATTTCATCAACAGTGAGGTCGGTGATATTCAGTAAATGTCGCATATTTCTCAGGCGATAACGCCAACTCCTTCAGACAAAACTTCGGCAATTTTCGAGACAACTTCATCCATCTCAGCGATCGAAACTGTGATCGGGGGTGCGAGTCGCAATGACGTTGCGTTCACTGCGTTGGTCACCACACCACGATTGAGCAACTCAAGATAAACAGCTTTGGCATCACGCTTTGGTCCGAGTTCGACGGCGCGCAGTAGTCCTTGGCCGCGAACTTCAACGACGCCAGCAACTTTGGTCAATTGTTCGGCCAAGTACTCACCCTTGTCGCGTGAAAGAACCGGAGCATTGATTCTGCGCATCTCACCAATAACTGCGGTGATAGCAGCACCAGCAATTGCTGTACCGCTATAAGTTGAGCCGTGATCGCCCGGCTGAAATACTGCAGCAACTTCGCGCTTGGCCCAACATGCCCCAACTGGGAAACCATTGCCCAAAGCCTTTGCCATTGTTACGACATCAGGAACGATGTCGGCATGCTGAAATCCGAACCATTTACCGGTTCGCGCAAAACCAGTTTGCACCTCATCAACCATCATCAACATGCCGCGCTCATCACACAATTTGCGAATACCTTGCAAGTACTCGCGTGATGCGGGAATGACTCCCCCTTCGCCTTGCACTGTTTCAATAAGAATCGCTGAAACCGTTGGATCAATTGCATCAACCAAAGCCTGCAGGTCACCAAATGCGACATGACGAAAACCGTCAGGCATCGGATGAAAAGGTTCTTGCTTGGTTGGCTGACCCGTCGCGGCGAGTGCGGCCAAGGTTCGGCCGTGAAAACTTCCGAATGCCGAAACAACGACATGTCGACCACGACCACCAAATCGACGCGCCAATTTGAGAGCAGCTTCATTTGCTTCAGCGCCGCTGTTGCACAGGAAAACTTGACCCTCAGCGCCTGATGCTTCAAACATCAATTCGTTAATTGCAATTGCGGCTTGTGTTGCCGCAGGATTCGCAAAGAAGTTACTGACATGCAACAGAGTTGAGAGTTGCTGTGAAATTGCATCGGCAACCACTGGGTTGCTATGACCGAGCGAAACCACCGCGATACCTGACAAGAAGTCGAGGTAACGCTTACCGTTGGTATCCCACAGTTCGGTACCGAGTCCCTTTTCAAACATCACTGCCGGTGCACCAAAAACGGGCATAAATGGGCAGTACTGATTGGGTGTCGTTGAGAAAGTATGTCCACTCACGATTCTTGACCAGCCTTTCGAAATGAACTTTCAACCATGGTTCCGATACCAGAATCGGTGAAGAGTTCAAGAAGCAATACGTGCGGAATTCGCCCATCCAAAATGTGTGAACGTTTCACACCGTTACGTACGGCATGAACACAACTTTCAACTTTCGGAATCATTCCACCAGCAATAGTTCCGTCG
>CAIQJP010000150.1 GCA_903872155.1 uncultured Actinomycetes bacterium
AGGCCTTCATCCCGCACGCGGCGTTGCTGCGTCAGGCTTTCGCCCATTGCGCAAGATTCCCCACTGCTGCCTCCCGTAGGAGTCTGGGCCGTGTCTCAGTCCCAGTGTGGCTGATCATCCTCTCAGACCAGCTACCCGTCGAAGCCTTGGTGAGCCGTTACCTCCCCAACAAGCTGATAGGCCGCGAGACCGTCCCGATCCGGTAACCCTTTCGTCATCCCCCCATGCGAGGGTACGACGACATCCAGTATTAGCAGTCGTTTCCAACTGTTATCCCAGAGACCGGGGTTGGTTTCTCACGTGATACTCACCCGTTCGCCACTAGGTCTTCCCTTGTATTGCTACTCAGTGGACCTCGTTCGACTTGCATGTGTTAAGCACGCCGCCAGCGTTCGTCCTGAGCCAGGATCAAACTCTCCGTCAAGAACTAACTGATAACTATTCGTTCGATTGCTCGATTGAGTCATCATCAGTGCGTTCGACAAGAGCGCAGTACTACCCAGGGGAATACCCGAGCGTTTGTGTACTGCGATCTGGCGAGTCAAGCCGAAGCTTGACCCATTAATTATTTATTTGGTTAAACCGAAGTTCAACCGTTTTTGAATTGACAGACAGACTCTCCGTCGGGACATAGCAAGCTAAGCCCTCTCGAATGTCTGCCCGCACTGTGCGTTCAGTCTTCTCTTCCGTTTTCAAGGAGCCTTAGCTCAGGGGCACGCACACTGGGCCGGGCAAGCCCTTAACCAGCATGTTGGTGCCATGTCCCATCGGCCGTAAACGGCTTTCAGGGGCGAGTTGCAAATCTAGCGGGGCCAAAAGGCACCTCCAACCTGCATGTCAGATTTATTTCCGATTTATTTTCGGTGTGTGCGAACTTGTTAGTTCGCGACCGTCAAAAGATGGAAATTCGTCTTTCCTTTACGCAGGAGCATATAGCGACCATGCAATAAATCCACTTCTAGCAGGGACTTTGTTTCTTCGAGGGTTTGGCCGTTTGCTTTAAATCCTTTTTGCGTCAATGTTCGGCGAGCTTCGCCGTTCGAGGCCGCGAGTCCGGACTGAACCAAGACCGCAATCTGGTCGCCAAGTTGCTCGCGGGTCATTTCTGACGACGGAACTTCGCGAGCGACGACGGCCAGTGCTTCGGACGAAGCAGTCGTCGGGTCTCCCCCGAATAAGACCTGGGCAGCTTCGGCGGCCGCCTGTTCGGCGGCCGCACCATGAACAAGCGTGGTCACGTCTGTTGCCAGCGCGCGTTGAGCCAAACGCTTCTCGGGGGCAGCGCGATGTTCGGCCATTAACGACGCGATGTCGTCAACGCTTCGCAACGTGAGTTGCAATAAGAATCGTTCAACATCTTCATCAGGTAACTGCACCCAATACTGACGGAACTCATACGGACTTGTTTTTTCAGGATCAAGCCATAATGCGCCGTGCACTGACTTGCCCATCTTTTGTCCATCACTACGCGTGAGCAATGGCCACGTGAGTCCGTACCCAGATTTTGTTAATCGACGACGAATGAGATCGGTGCCCGCAGTGATGTTGCCCCACTGATCGGATCCACCCATTTGCATTTCAACATTTTCAAACTCGCATAAATGCCTGAAATCATTGGCTTGTAGGAGCATGTAACTGAATTCAGTAAATGAGATTCCGTTTTCACTTTCCATGCGCGCCCGCACGGATTCTTTAGCAACCATCTGATTGACCGTGAAGTGCTTGCCAACATCGCGCAAGAATTCAAGTGTTCCCATTGGCTCGGTCCACGTTGCATTGTCAACCATGCGCGCTGCGACTGGTCCATCAAAATCAAGAATCTTTTCGAGTTGCTTTTTCACACACGCAACGTTGTGATTGAGCGTTTCACGATCGAGAAGATTGCGCTCTTCGCTACGTCCACCGGGGTCGCCTACCATTCCGGTCGCTCCACCAGCGAGCACGACTGGACGATGGCCAGCCAATTGAAAACGGCGCAACATGACTTGGCCAAGAAGGTTGCCCGCATGCAATGAGTCGGCAGTGGGGTCGAAGCCCACATACACACCGATGGGTCCCTGGTTCAGACGCTCAATGAGGGCAGCCCGATCGGTCGAGTCATGGATCAGACCTCGGGCGTCGAGGTCTTGGAGTAGTTGTTCACCAGATACAGAAAGAGACATACGTGTTTATTCTCTCAGTTTCGGACACCAAGATGCTGATCTATTACCGTGAACTCGTGCACGATCTCGCTCAACGGTTCAGCGACTTCGCCAAATCATTCGATAAAGGTGCTCCGCTGTACAGCCGAATCGCCGCCCGCGTC
>CAIQJP010000151.1 GCA_903872155.1 uncultured Actinomycetes bacterium
ATTGTTGTCACCACTACAGAGTTGAGTTTCATGTTCAACTGTGTGAATGCCTTGACCGTGAGCGGTGGTCGGTAGCCTGCCTAGCGTCATGGAACGCTTCGGATTAGTCGGTCTCCCCAACGCGGGCAAAAGCTCGTTGTACAACGCTCTCACTGGCGGAGGCGCACTTGCTGCCCCGTACGCCTTTGCGACCAAAGACCCCAATATCGGAGTCGCCAAGGTGCCCGACGATCGACTTGACCGTATTGCTGTCATGTCGAAAACAAAAACGCTGATCCACGCTTCAGTACAAGTTGTCGACATCGGTGGACTCGTTGAGGGTGCCAGCAAAGGTGAAGGCCTTGGAAACAAGTTCTTGGCCAACATTCGTGAAGTCGATGCCATTGTTCTGGTGTTGCGAGCTTTCGAAGATGACGATGTGCCTGGTCCGTCTGATCCGCTCGAGCATTTGCGCGTCGTTGAAATCGAACTTGCATTGGCCGACCTCGAAACTGTCGAGAAGCGACTCACTCAAGCAACTCGCCAAGCCAAACTCGATAAATCAGCTGCTGCCGAACTCGAAGCACTGCAAGCTGCTTACGACGCACTCAGCCAGGGACTCCCCTTATATCGCGCCGGACTCAAAGAAGAATGGCGCGAAACGCTCAAGCCTTATTTCTTGTTGACCAATCGCTCGGTTCTTGCTGTTGTCAACGTCGGCGAAAACGAACTCGACAAAATTCCGGCCGTTGAAAAAATCGTGCGTGATGAATTCTCAACTGCCGGCGCGAATGTTGAAGTCATTGGTATGTGCGTGCAACTCGAAGCCGAAGCAGCAACAATTGTTGATCCCGTTGAACGCGCTGAAATGCTTGAAGGTTTCGGACTCGGCGAAGGCGCCTTGTTCCGTATGGTTCGTAGCGCGTATCACTTGCTCGGATTGCGTACCTATTTCACAACAGGCGAAAAAGAAACTCGCGCCTGGACTTTTTACGCTGGGTCAAGCGCTCCCGAATGTGCCGGACGCATCCACACCGACTTCCAACGCGGCTTTATTAAGGCAGAAGTCATTCACTGGGATGAACTGCTCGAGATTGGTGCCTGGAACAAGGCCAAAGATGTCGGCAAGATTCGCATTGAAGGCAAGGAATACCACCCCGAAGATGGTGACGTGATGGAGTTCCGCTTCAACGTCTAAATTTGTCTGAGGTTCAACTTTCACGAACCGATTACTGCACAATCAAGGAGGCGAGTCATGACAGCACTTTCAGCCTGGCTCGTCACGGATGGGCGTGTGTTAGCCAGTGCCAACATTGCCAACGATCGCGCATCTCGTCGCAAGGGTTTGTGCGGACAAACTCACATCGAAGGTGCCTTTGTTATCCCTAACTGTCGTTGGGTGCACACTTTTGGAATGCGCGTTGCCATTGATGTCGCTTATCTTGATGCAGTTGGCAATGTCATTAAAACTGCGCAGATGTCCAAGCTGCGACTTGGTGCGCCGGTTCGGAATGCGCGAACAGTGGTCGAAGCCGAAAAAGGTGCATTCGCTCGCTGGGGCATCAGTGTCGGCAACAAAATTGAAGTGCGCGATAGCAATAACAATCCTGAACTGACGTCACAATGAGCAATCTGATTCTCGTCGCCACACCGCTTGGCAATATGGGCGATATTTCGCCCCGTGCCATTGAAGCGCTCACCAACGCTGGTTTGGTGTGTTGCGAAGATACTCGGCGCACCGGCCTGCTTCTGCACAATCTCGGCATTGCAGCCACACTGATGCGCGTTGACGATCACACTGAACATGCAGCAATTCCGCGAGTTCTTGATGCATTGAACGACGGTCGTGATGTTTGCCTAGTCACCGATGCCGGCACACCCGGAATCAGCGATCCTGGTTCACGCCTTGTACGCGCCGCCATTGACGCCGCGCATAACGTGAGCGCCATCCCGGGTCCGGCCGCACTCATCATGGCTCTGATCATCAGTGGCCTACCGACCGACCGATTTATCTTTGATGGCTTTATTGCCCGCAGTGGCCAAGAACGCGCCGCTCACATCAACGAACTTGCACTACAAAGGCGCACCGTCATCTTGTACGAAGCCCCACATCGCCTGCATCGCACACTCGTCGATCTTTCAGTTGCGTGCGGGCCTGAACGTCAAGTTGCGTTGTGTCGAGAACTCACCAAGATTCATGAAGAAGTGTGGCGCGGAACTTTAGGAGAAGCCGTCGACCATTTCGGGACAAACGAGCCCCAAGGCGAATTCGTTTTGGTATTGCACGGTGCCCCCGATGCCCCACCACCAACTGCCGATGACATTGATCGTTTGCTGCTTGCCGAACTCGCGGGCGGAGCATCAACAAAAGATGCATCAACTGCCGTCTCTCACATTTTGGGCGTTCCAAAAAAGACCGTGTACAACCGGGCTGTCGAATTAACAAACAGTCGCAAAATTGCAGATTAAGCACAAGTAACAATTTGGATTTCCGCCCACTGAAGCCATTCCTCATATGACTAAATCAAGGTGTGGACATTCAACACGTCGCCAAACAGATCCCAACTGAATCGCGCACAGATCAAGGTACGACACTTCAAGGCGCGGCCTTTTTTGATCTTGACCGAACAATGATTCCTGGATCTTCAGTTTTTACCTTGGCTGGTGTTGCCTGGAAATCGGGACACCTCAGCACAAAGCAGATGTTGAGTGATGCCTGGGAAGCGTTGACATTTCGCACATCGGGAGCAACTGATGGCAAGACCCTGAAGGTCCGCCAAAGAATATTGGGAGCGATCAAAGGCCAAGATGCTCAGACGTTGCAAAACCTTGCTAATGAGGTCATCCCAAAAATCGCTTCCAAGGTTCGACCTGAAACTCTCGAGATCATCCAGTCTCATCACAGCGTCGGTCGTCCGACGTACATCGTTTCTGCATCACCAGTAGAAATCGTTGAACCACTAGCTGCAGCACTTGGCATGACAGGTGGAATTGGAACAAAAAGCGAAGTAGTCAACGGTCGTTATACCGGAGAAATCATCGGCCCGTTTTGCTACGGAAATGGGAAAGTTGTGGCGATTATGGAACTCGCTCGCGACCTTGGCTACGACTTGTCGCAGAGTTATTCATATAGCGACGCGGCAAGCGATCTTCCCATGCTTGAATCAACCAAATACTCAGTTGCGGTTAACCCTGATGCCGAACTTGAGCGCTTCGCCCTGGAGCGCTCGTACCCCATTGTGCGTTTTTCAGGGATGCGGATTCGTTCGCAATCGCGGTTTCGATATTCGCCAAAAAAGATCTGTTTGGCAATTGGAATATGCTTCAGCATTCTTGCGGTTGGACGTCAGGACAACCGCAAAGCCGCGCAACTTTTACTGACGCGGAGCTAA
>CAIQJP010000152.1 GCA_903872155.1 uncultured Actinomycetes bacterium
TGTCGAAGCGCTACTCACTGAACGAGATTCGTTCCGTGAGATAGCGCAACGACTTCAGGCCGACTTCGAGAATTATCGAAAGCGCGTTGCAACGCAAACGTCAGACGACATCGATCGCGCGACTGGTCGCATTGCCGAGTCATTGTTACCAGTTCTTGATGCCTGCGAAGCAGCCTTTGTTGCTCATCCCGCTGAAATTGAACCACTCTTCAATCTTTTGTTAACTGAATTGAAAAAGCAGGGGCTCGAAGCTCTTGACCTCAATGGTCAAACCTTCGATCCAGCCAAAGCCGATGCAGTGATTCACGAAGAAGGTGAAGGGGACGGCAATGGAAACACTGTCGTCACTGATGTTCTACGAACTGGATACACATGGAAGGGTCGAGTACTCCGACCAGCCATGGTCAAGGTTCGCGGCTAGTCACACAACTGAGGAGGTGAGTCATGGCAGCACAACGCGAATGGTACGAAAAGGATTATTACGCGGTGTTGGGCGTGGCTCAATCTGCAGAAGCTAAAGAAATCACGAAGGCCTATCGCAAGTTAGCGCGTGAAAATCACCCCGATGCCAAACCAGGTGACGACGCGGCCGAAGAACGATTCAAAGAAATCTCCACTGCCTATGACGTGTTGAGTGACGAAACAAAACGTCGTGAATATGACGAAGTTCGTCGACTCGGTCCCATGGGCGGCGGCGGTATGGGCAACATGCGGTTTACCACTGGTGGTGAATCTGGTTCTTTTGAAGACATGTTCAGAATGTTTTCGGGTGGACGCTCTCGTGGTGGTGCAAGCAGCGGTGTCGGTCCACGTCGTGGATCTGATCTCGAAGCAGCCCTCACCCTTGATTTCAATGATGCAATTCTTGGTGTGACGACGAGCGTTTATCTCACGAGCGATGCGCGATGTGAAACCTGTAGTGGTTCTGGCGCTCGCCCAGGAACCAATCGTAAAACGTGTTCGCAGTGCGGCGGTCGTGGACAAGTTGACGACAATCAAGGCTTCTTCTCATTTGCAAGTCCGTGTTCAGGTTGCGGCGGTGCTGGAAGCATCATTGAAACTCCATGTGGAACATGTCGCGGAACCGGAATAGAAAAACGCAACCGTGAAGTCAAAGTGCGAGTTCCTGCCGGAGTTTCAGACGGATCTCGTATTCGTTTGACCGGTAAAGGAACACCTGGGCGCAATGGCGGGCCTAACGGTGATCTCTTCATCATCTGTCGAGTTGGTAAGAGTGCAACCTTTGGCCGTGATGGTGACAACCTCACAGTCAACGTGCCGGTCACCTTTGCCGAAGCTGCACTCGGAGCCAATATTGAAGTTCCCACGTTGAGCGGTGACAACGTGACCCTACGTATCAAGGCCGGAACCCAAAGTGGGAGTCGTCATCGAGTGAAGGGCCGCGGCGTTGAAACAACAAAACACCATGGCGATCTCATCGTCACCGTCAATGTTGTTGTTCCAACATCAATAACCGAAGAAGAACGTCAGGCAATAGAAGCTCTGGCGACGGTCACGCATATCAACCCTAGAGAGAACACGAACAACAGTTAGAGAGGCATTCATGAGTCAGCATGCGAATGAACACGCCATTTACGTCATCTCTGTTGCTGCCGAACGCGCCGGGATGCACCCGCAAACTTTACGTATCTACGAACGCCGCGGTCTTTTGCAGCCCGCTCGCACCCAAGGTGGCAATCGTCGCTACAGCGAATTAGATATTGCTCGTCTTCGACGCATTTCCGAACTCACCGCTGAAGGCATGAATGTCGAAGGTATTCGCCGGGTGATGTATCTCGAAGCAGAAGTTGTTCGTTTGCGCAATGAAGTTGATCAACTTCGATTGCTTGCCGCTCAGGCGATTCATGCAGTACAAGTTCGACCAAGCACTCCACCATCACAGGCCAATATTGTGCCGTTACGCCAGGCTGTAACTGTCTTTGGTCATGTTGATTCCGTGTTGCGACGAGATTGATTGACGTGAACTCATGAGCACTCAACCCGATTACCAGCCCTACCTTGCCGGTGCATTTCGTTGGCGGCTCGCGCTTCGACCTTTAGACCTCGCAAATTGGATCGAAATTGGCGACGATTATGACCACGAGATGGACGCAAAGAAATCAGTCTTCGCCAAAAACTTCGCAACTGTGAACGCGTTTCAACCCAATACCGAAGAAGAGGCTGCTGAAGTTTTAGAAAGTCTCGTCACTCATCTCGTGACGAATCGACCTGATTGGTTCACTCGTGAAGGTCGAGACATTGTCAACCATCACCGTCACGAACGATTTGCAGTTGAGGCGAATAGTGATGGTCAGTGGACCGAACACCCATTGATTACCTGCGCACGACTTGTGCAAGAAGATTTTGCATTGCTTGTTGAACGAGATGGGCGTTTGGTTTTTGGTGGCGGCAGTGTCTGCTTTCCTAATCGTTGGGATCTCAATTCAAAATTGGGTCTCACGATGAGCGAGGTACATGCACCAGTTGATCAACTCAACGAACAATTGCAAGATCCGATTGATTCTTTCTTTCAACGTCTCTCAACACAAAAGTCTTACTGGCGAACGGGTTGGGGAGTGCTTGATACTGACGAGTTATATCAAGCAGTTGACGGGACCGCATCAAAGTCTCCGGCCTTACCAATACTTGGCGACCCAACAACTGGTGATCGATTGTTCTTACGTGTTGAACGCGAAACAATTCGACGTTTCCCGAAAACCAATTGTGTGTTGTTTACGATTCGGTCGTACGTTCGGCCGCTTTCGCATCTGGTCAATCGACCAGAAGATGCGGCACGACTTGCCGAAGCTTTAAACAACTTGCCCGATGATGTGCGTGATTACAAACGGACGACCGAACTAACCGCTCCTGCGGTGCATTGGTTGCAATCAGTCGCTACCCAAGAAAAATGACGCTGAAATTGATGAGGAAAATAACATGGCTCTGAACCCAAAAAATTGGACACTGAAAACTCAGGAAGCAGTCGCTGCTGCTGTTGACCAAGCCAAGGCTTTGTCAAACCCCGAACTCACTCCAGATCACTTGATGGCCGCCATCGTTCGCCAAGACGACACAGTGGTTCCAGCAGTGCTTGCCAAATTGGGTCAGGCACCGCTCATGGTGCGCAATAGCGCTGACGAAAAAGTAGCGAAATTGCCCAAGGCCTATGGCGGCGATGAACCGCGCATGAATCGTGAACTCAGCAATGTTTTTGAAAATGCTGAGAAGTATCAAAAAGATTTCAAGGATGACTACTTGTCAGTTGAGCACTTGTTGCTCGCGATGAACAGCCGTTTGGGTATCGGTAGTGAAGAACTCATGCAAGCGCTGCGAGATGTGCGGGGAAGCCATCGCGTCACAACGCAAAACCCAGAAGAAAATTTCCAGGCACTCGAGAAGTACGGCCAAGATCTGACCAAGCGCGCTCGCGATGGAAAGATTGACCCTGTTATTGGTCGTGATGATGAAATTCGTCGGGTGATTCAAGTGCTCAGTCGCCGTACCAAGAACAATCCCGTACTCATTGGTGAACCAGGTGTCGGTAAAACCGCCATCGTTGAAGGTTTAGCTCGACGAATTGCCGAAGGTGATGTGCCCGAAGGCTTAAAAAATAAGCGGCTTATTTCTCTTGATATCGCCAGTCTGCTAGCAGGTGCAAAATATCGCGGTGAATTTGAAGAACGCTTGAAGGCCGTGCTGAAAGAGATCACCGATGCTGCTGGCGAAGTGATCACCTTCGTTGATGAGTTACATACCATCGTGGGCGCCGGTGGCGCAGAAGGTGCCATGGATGCCGGCAATATGATCAAGCCCATGTTGGCGCGTGGTGAGCTTCGCATGATCGGCGCGACCACTCTTGATGAATATCGCAAGTATGTTGAAAAAGATCCGGCTCTTGAGCGTCGATTCCAACAGGTGTATGTCGGTGAACCAAGTGTTGAAGACACCATCGCGATTTTGCGTGGTCTCAAAGAGCGCTACGAAGTTCACCACGGTGTTCGTATTCAAGACTCCGCTCTGGTGAGTGCTGCAGTCTTGTCCGATCGTTACATCACAAGTCGATTCTTGCCCGACAAGGCCATTGACTTAGTTGACGAGGCTGCCAGTAAATTGCGTATTGAAATTGACTCATTGCCGACAGAGATTGATGTTGTTGAACGTCGCATCATGCAACTTGAAATTGAAAAGTTGGCCTTAGCGAAAGAAACAGATTCGGCTTCGCGTGAGCGACTCTCGACGATTGATGATGAACTCAAATTGCTGAAGAATGATTCGGGCATCATGCGCGAGCACTGGCAGCAAGAAAAAGATGCCATTAGTGCAATTCGAAATCTGAAAGAAGAACTTGAACAGTTAAAGATCGGTGTTGAGTACGAAACTGATCTGCAAAAGAAGTCCGAAATTAGTTATGGGCGAATCCCCGAGATTGAACGTCGCATCACCGAGGCGACAGGACATCTTGATGTACTTCAGACCGATAATCGCATGCTGAAAGAAGAAGTCGATGCCGAAGATATTGCTGAGGTTGTGAGTAAATCAACTGGCGTTCCGGTCACGCGACTTCTTGAGGGCGAAATGGCCAAGTTGGTCCACCTTGAAGCGTTGTTGCACAAGCGTGTCATCGGCCAAGATCAGGCCGTCACTGCAGTGTCGAATGCGATTCGTCGCAGTCGTGCCGGTTTGTCCGACCCTAACCGACCCATTGGTTCGTTCCTGTTCCTCGGACCGACTGGTGTTGGCAAGACCGAATTGGCCCGAGCCGTTGCGGAGTTTTTGTTTGATGACGAACGAGCCATGGTGCGAATCGACATGGGCGAGTACATGGAGAAGCATTCGGTTTCGCGTTTGGTCGGAGCACCTCCTGGATATGTCGGATACGACGAAGGCGGTCAACTCACCGAAGCAGTTCGCCGTCGTGGATACACCGTGGTGTTGCTGGACGAAATCGAAAAGGCTCATCCCGATGTCTTCAATATTTTGTTACAGGTGCTTGATGACGGTCGTTTAACCGATGGTCAGGGTCGTACGGTCGACTTCACCAATGTGGTGAT
The DNA here is from genome assembly GCA_903872155.1 of uncultured Actinomycetes bacterium. Classification (GTDB taxonomy): domain Bacteria; phylum Actinomycetota; class Acidimicrobiia; order Acidimicrobiales; family Ilumatobacteraceae; genus Casp-actino8. The sequence continues at coordinate 5,052 of CAIQJP010000152.1, forward strand.
CGTGATGACCTCTAACTTGCCCGGTGACCCGCAGATGTTCTTTAAGCCAGAGTTCATCAACCGCATCGATGAAATCATTCGCTTCCGATCCTTAACGCAAGAAGACTTGGCTCACATCGTGATCATTCAGCTCGAGAAGCTGCGTGAGCGCCTGTTGGCTCGTCGAATCACTCTTGAGGTCACGCCAGCCGCAGTGGCATTGCTCGCCGCAGTCGGATTTGATCCTGATTTCGGAGCCCGGCCGTTGAAGCGGGTTATTCAACGCGAGATTGGTGACCGTGCCTCGGTCTTGATTCTCGAAGGCAAAGTCGGCGAAGACAGTGCGATAGTTGTTGACGCGGTCGACGATCAGATCGTGCTCAGTTCGTAAGAACTAAGCAGCTTCAACAATGCCACGGCCAGGCGTCACGGCAAGCGAAACACGATCGCCAACTTGAGTATGGATGCTTCCGCTTGCCGCGTGGACATTCACTAGTTGGTCATTCATGTCGATGCGCACCGAAATGATTGTCACTGGACCCTGAAACGTCACGCGAGTGATAGTTCCGCGCATCGTTAACTCGTGTTCATTCGCCGAGATGGTGACGTCTTCTGGTCGAACCAGAATTTTTCCAGCCCCGTTAATGTTTGGTAACTCGTTGATTGAACCGACAAAACGAGCAACAAATGGTGATGCAGGCCGCAAGTAGACATCTTCTGGGGTGCCCAACTGTTCAAGGCGGCCATTTGACATGACGCCGATGCGGTCGCTGATGGCGAGAGCTTCGTCTTGGTCATGGGTGACAAAAAGTGTGGTTGTCTTTAACTCAGATTGGATGCGACGAATTTCATCGCGCAAGGTTGACCGGACTTTGGCATCAAGAGCCGAAAGTGGTTCATCAAGGAGCAGGACTTCGGGCTGAACTGCCAACGCACGTGCCAGTGCAACGCGTTGTTGTTGCCCACCAGAAAGCTGATGGGGATAACGCTTACCGAGTTCACCCAACTGAACAAGTTCGAGCATTTCGCCAACACGGGAGTTACGCGTTGCCTTCTCTACTTTTCGATTGCGTAAACCGAAATCGACGTTCTGTGCAACTGTGAGATTGGGAAAGAGGCTGTAGCTCTGGAAAACCATTCCCATATTTCGCCGATGTGCTGGTGTTCTGGTGATGTCGTTGTCGCCAAGTGAAACGATTCCAGTATCGGGAATTTCAAAACCTGCTGCGATACGAAGTGCTGTTGTTTTGCCGCAACCCGAAGGGCCGAGCAGGCTAACTAATTCTCCTGGCCGAAGATCAAGGTCAAGAGCCTCAAGGGCCACAGTTGAACCAAAGGTTTTGCGTATTCCGCGGAAGCTTATAGAGGTCATGACATCTCTCGTGATTTAGTTGAATTTTGATGTGACTTTGCTGAAGGTGATCGCAACGCGACGCTCAACAGACCAAAGATGAAAATGGTGAAGAGCAAACTAAGAACTGCCAGTGCATAGCCAGCTCGTGGTTCACGCATCCGGTATTCGTTGATGAACGGAGGGAATGTTCGCTTCAAAAGCACGTTGGCGATTGTGAACTCACCAAGCGCAACAGCCACGGTGAGGAAAGTTGCCGAGATAATGGCCGATCGAAGGTTTGGGACAATGACTTTGAGCATTGTCCGTATCCAACCAGCGCCAAGATTGCGTGAAGCATCGACGAGTGTTCGAAGTTCTAAAGCACGCAGTCCGCTATCAATGGCGCGATAAGTAAATGGCAAGGCAAGGACTGTGTAAAACGGGATGAGCGAAAGATCGCTGTTCAAGAACCATCGTGCATGGGGTTTAATGACCACAATCCCAGCAACCAGGGCGATTGCCGGAATGACATACGGCAGAACAGTCATGAACTCAATGAGAACTCGTGCTTTGGGAACTCGCAAGTGGACCCAGATTGCCGTCGGAATCAAAAGGCCAAGAGTGAGAGCCGCTGTACCAATTGCAATTTTGAAACTGAGATACAGAGAGTCAGTGAAATACTGATCTTCAAAGGGTTTTGAGACGATATCAAATGTCCATTTGTCAAAAGCTTTTGACCACGACAGGTCAAAGACTCCAACATTTTGAAACGCAAAGCGTGTCATTGCGAGAAGCGGTAGCAAGAAAAAGACTGAGGTCACCAAGATGACAATCTTGGGTCCAGATTTACCGAGAAGATTTCTCATGACTGCCACTTTTCTGCTCGTCGGCGAAGAATCCAGTAGAGCCACATACATACGGCCATGACGATGATCATCCAAGCCGCCAATGAGTAGCCGATTGAATCCTCACCTACTGACAAATCGCCTCCAAGGAAGAATCCAATTCGAAGCGGAACAATCTTTGAGTTGTCAGTAAGCACTCGTGCCGTTGCGAAGGCGCTGAACGAGTTTGTAAAAAGTAATAAGAAGCCACCCATGATTGATGGTGCAAGAACGGGAAGGCCTATTCGACGCCAGTATGTCCACGTTGTGCCACCAAGATTTGCGCATGCTTCGCGCCATGAAGTTCGTAAACCATCGATTGCTGGAATAGTCACTAAGACCATGAGTGGAATATTGAAGTACGAATACACAGTAATGAGGCCTGGTATTTCACCAAGACCAAAGTTGCCAGAGTAAAGGTCCCAACCGAGAGCTGCCAAGATTTTGGTAAGCACACCTTGTCGACCAAGAAGGCTGACGAAAGCAAAGGCGAGAGTAAGACCGCCCATGTTGGCGGCAACACCGCTAAATGAAGTGATCAGACTTCGGAGCCACTTGGGGCGTTTGGTGATGACCGCTGCGTATGCCAAAAGGGTTCCAAAGACAACACCAACAAATGCGGCACCCGCAGAAAACTTGATCGAAAATTTGAAGGCTTCAAGGTTTTGTCCAGAAATTCCCTCGCGCAATGAGTCCAATGTGAACTTTCCATTGGCGCCACGTAGGGCTTCGGAGAAAACACTGAAAGCCGGGATGAACAAGAACAGAGTGAGGAATGCAAAAAAGGGAACAAGGCCAATCCAGGCCATGTTCAGTCGTGCTCGATTGGTTCGAACACTCTTCGGGATAGTTGAAGGGACCGCCGCTTGCGCGACGGCCCCTTCAGTTTCCAGGGGAGGATTATGTGAATTGCCCACTATCAGGCGTCAGCCACCATGGGACCCCACTGCTCAGCCAAAACAGCCTTGGCTGCGATGATCTGTGCGGGGGTGAGGAACTTGATCTGAGCCAACAATTCGTCGGGTGGGAGATTCTTCTTCATGTCGTCGGTCACGAGACCGGCGTCAGTCAAAGCCTGAATACGGGCCGGAACAGCTCCACCTTCGAGGTAACCAAGGGCACCTTCATCGCTGAAGATGTGCTCCATCCACAACTTGGCGCAAGCCTGGTGTGGTGAATCCTTGATGACGCCTTGACCGTAGAAACCACCGTAGATTCCGTCACTTGGGAAATTGGTCTCGTAAGTGATGCCAGCTGCGTCGAGTTCTGCTGCGAGGCTCGGGATGTTGTAGCTCCAGTCAATAGCGATGGGAGTTTCACCTGACAAAACGGTTTCCTTGGTGACATCAGTTCCACCGAGGTTGCCTTCAGCCTTGAGGTCAGCGAAGAACTGGATGCCGGGCATGATGTCATCAGCGCTTCCGCCGTTGGCAAGTGATGCAGCCATAACTGCAGCAAATGCAGCACCCGATTCGCGGGGGTCACCATTGAGAGCAACGAGGCCTTTGTATTCGGGCTTCATGAGGTCGGCGAAGGTCTTCGGTGCGACCGGGGCAATCTTGGTGTTGGTGGTGATGGCCATGATGCCGTAGTAGGCAGCAGTCCAGTTGTTGTCAGCTTCCTTGAGGCCTTCGGGGATTTCAGCATCGGTCGTCAAGGTGTAGGGCTCGAAAAGACCGGCATCGACCATTTCTTGGGCGATTGCAGGGCTGACGTCAACGTTGTCAGGCATGTCGGCCTGGCCAGCAAGTGTCTGAACAGCTTCTTCTTCTTCTTTTGACGACGAATCGGGAGCAGCAACGGGGTTCTCGACGCCCGGGTACTTGTCGCGGAACGACTGCAAAATGCCCTTGTAGTTGGCCCAGTCGTCGGGGAGTGAGATCAAGTTGACTTTTCCTTCGGCCTTGCACTCTTCGTAGAGAGCAGCAAGCGGATCGGCATCTGGTGCGTCCATTGCAACAGTTGTTTCAGTTGCGTCGCCGGCCGGTGCTTCAGTAGCAGCGGGGGCTTTTGTTGTTGCGCTGGAGCTGGAGTCATCGCCGCCACAGGCTGCGAGTGCCAAACCAGCAACAATGGCGATTGACGCCATCTTGCGCATGGATGAGTACTTTGAGGGGATCATCTTTTTCCTTTTGGTTGTGTTCACGGATTGTCAAGACAGTTGTGTTGACAGGTGTCTACTTTGATCAAGAGAAATGACGTCAAAGGATAATTTGTCTGCCTTAGATATGAATACTGAATGAATGGATATGCAGTTCACTCAAAATCAACCGAGCAAGTAGGGTGTCGTTACGTTCCCCTCATTTATTAGGAGCGTGCCATGTCAGTCACCGTCGTCGTCGGAGCCCAATGGGGCGATGAAGGCAAAGCCAAGGTCATCGACCTTCTTGCCCGAGAGAA
>CAIQJP010000153.1 GCA_903872155.1 uncultured Actinomycetes bacterium
CTTTGCAAACCAGCCGTGACCAAAATGAAAGTGAATCCAAGGTTGGCCCAAATAGAAGAGATACCAACCGACCACAGTGCAGTGCCAGAATCGTTCAACAGGCCGGGTTCTTTGATAACGGGGAAGATGTTGTGCAGCCAACCGAGATTGGCGAGAACGCCAACCGAAGGTTGCAACAAGAACAGCCACATCAACGAGGCAACAGCAACCGACGTAGCGATGGTGCTGCTAAAGATTGTGCGAAAGAATCGCATGCCCCGCAATTGTTTGTCGGCAAGAACAGCAAGTCCAACACCAAGGGCCAAGCCAATCGGAACGGTGATCATGGCGAATTTCACGGTTACCCAAAGTGCATGTTGAAACTGATCGCTCTTAATGACATTGGTGTATTGGCCCCAGCCAACAGACTTGCAATTCTTTCCTTGCACATCACATGTTTGTTGACCTAGCCACACGGCTTTGCCGAGTGGATACAACACAAACGTGATCAACACCAGAAGTGAAGGTCCCAACATGGCAAACGCCAAAGGGATCTCTCGCAAGCGACGCGTCTTGATAGCCATCAAGAAATCCTGAGGCCAGTTTCGACATTGAAACGATGACGATGGTTTTCATCGGCCGTTAAGAAAACGTTTGAGCCGTTACTTGGAACTTCGGTTCCGGCTGGCAGACGCACAATCGCGCGATGCTCGGCATCAATGGTGCACACAACTTGAATCTCGTGACCAAGATGTTCGACGAGCGCCACTGTTGCTGCGACCCCTGAAGTTGCAATGTGAGTGTGCTCGGGGCGAGCGCCCACAAGATGGCTACCAGCTTCAACACTTCCTGTGGGGAAGATATTCATCGGTGGTGTGCCAATGAACTGCGCAACGAACACCGATGCGGGTTTGTCGTACACCTCTTTTGGTGAGCCGACTTGTTCAATAATTCCATCACGCATCACGGCGATGCGATTGCCCATGGTCATTGCTTCAACTTGGTCGTGGGTGACGTAGACAAATGTCGCGTTGAGACGATCATGTAAGGCGACAAGCTCGGCACGAGTCTCGGCACGCAACTTGGCATCAAGGTTTGACAACGGTTCGTCCATGCAGAACACGGCAGGCTGACGCACGATGGCGCGGGCCAAAGCAACTCGTTGACGTTGGCCACCCGACAGCGCTCCGGGTCGACGTTCGAGATAGGGAGTCAGTCCCAAAACTTCGGCGGCTTGTTTGGCGGCCTCAGCGCGTTCGGCTTTATTGACACCGCGCACCTTGAGCGGAAACTCAATATTTGCTTGCACCGATTTGTGTGGGTACAACGCGTAACTCTGGAAGACCATCGAGACATCGCGGTCTTTGGGTTCAACATCGTTGACCATCGTGTCGCCGATCCACACTTCTCCAGCGGTTGGGTCTTCGAGCCCAGCAATCGTGCGCAGCAAAGTTGATTTGCCACAACCCGAAGGGCCGAGAAGGATCATGAAGTCGCGGTCGGCAATGTCTAACGAAACATTGTCGACGGCTTTGACGTCTCCGAAGTGCTTGGATACGCCGACGAGTCGGATGGATGCCACGTCGCCATCGTATTGCATGTGGTCGAGTTAGCGAACTTTGATGACGACAGTGCCAATAAATACTTTCTATTTGTCACTTGTTAGTCACTAGAAGTTTCTTTAGGCCTCACAAGAGGTGAGATCGGGCCCTAAAACGATGGTGCCAGCGAAATGCTCTTTCGCGAGTCCGAGCCATTCATCTTCTTGGCCTGGTTGAACCGCTGGTACACAGTGCGTCAGCATCAAGGTCTTCACATTGTTGCGAGCTGCCGTTTGGCCAGCCTGAGCGACGGTGCTGTGGTAGTCCAAAATGTCCAAAAATCTTTGGCTATTTGGCAAAATAGTGGCGAGTTGTTTGACCATGTCGTCACGAATCACGGTCTGCACATAGATGTCGGCGTTCAAGCACAAATCATCAAGTCCTGCACACGGAATGGTGTCTCCGGCCAACGCAGCAACTTTGCCGTCATGTTCAATGCGGAATCCGATGCTCGGATCAACAGGGCGGTGATCGGTTGCGTGAGTTGACACTGACACTTCACCAATGGCGAATGTTTCTCCAGGTCCAACTTCAACAACGTCAACAGTGAGTGGACCATTGGCGCGCAAGTCGTCGTGGTGGGCGTGGCGGTAACCCTGGTCGAGCGTGAGCATGGTGAGCATCGCATCAACAACTTGGCGGGTTCCGACTGGTCCGACAACTTTCAACGGAATATTGACCGGCATCATGATCCAACGCGTCGTGACCAAGTCATTGAGATCAGTGATGTGATCGCTATGAAGGTGAGTGATCAAAATGGTGCTGACCATGCCGGGCAAA
>CAIQJP010000154.1 GCA_903872155.1 uncultured Actinomycetes bacterium
GAGCTTGCGAGTCTTCGCTCGCGTTGCCAAGTCGCTGATTTCACGAGCAAGCGCTCGCAAACGCTTTCCTTCGGCACTGCGCACAACAGGAACCAAAAGTCCGAGTCCTTCGATGTCAACTGCAATACCAAGATCGACATAACGGTGCACGATGAGATCGGTACCCGAAATGCTGGCGTTCATGTGCGGGAAATCTGCCAATGCATCAACGACTGCTCGCGAAATAAAGGGAAGGTACGTCAAGCTGAAACCTTCAGCCGACTTGAACTCTTCTTTGATCTTGGCTCGCGTGTTATCGACATTGGCGTAATCAACTTCGACCACGCTGAATGCGTGAGGACTGACGCTCAATGACATTGTCATGTGAGCACCGGTGAGTTGACGAATCTTTGACAATGGAACAACATCGTCGCGTTCGCCAGCGCGCACCACTGGTGCAGCAGCTTGAGGAGCAGACGCAACTGGTGCGGGGCTTACTGCAGCGGGTCGAGGTGCTGGTGCAGCGGCCGGAGCAGCAGGAGCTGAACCAGTAGCGATCTTGTCAATGTGATCTAGTACGTCTTCTCGCGTGATACGTCCACCAGGTCCAGTGCCGGCGATGGAGTCAACCTGGAGATTGTGTTCGGTCACTAAACGACGCACGACGGGTGACAGCAAACGATTGTCACTACCCGCAGCTGGAGCAGCGGCAGGAGCCGGAGCGGCGGAGGCCGGCGCAGGAGCAGGTGCGGCAACTGGAGCGGGCGCAGCAGCAACCACGGGTGCTGGCGCAGCTTCAACAACAGGCACAGGCGCGGCGACTGGCGGGGCGACAACAACTGCACCTGCATCGCCAACGACTCCGATCACAGCACCAACTGGAACTGTTTCGCCTTCAGGAACACGAATCTCTGTCAAGACGCCAGCGACCGGCGAAGGAACTTCGGTGTCTACTTTGTCGGTTGACACTTCGAACAAAGGTTCATCAGCAGCAACAGTGTCGCCAACCTTTTTGAACCATCGAGTGATGGTTCCTTCGGTCACTGTTTCTCCAAGTTGCGGAAGGGTTACTTCTGCCATGACATTCCTACTTTCGACTTCTACTATCGATTTTTCTGGCGATTTTTTTCTGGCGACTTACGCGTTCAAACTACGACCGGTGAGCGATAACACAGTCTCACCGAAGAGTTCGGACAAACTTGGGTGCGGTTGAATGAATTCAGCCACTTCATCAACTGTGGCTTCCCAGTTCACTGCCAAGTAACCACCCGACAACTGCTCGGTTACCCACGGACCCACCATGTGGACTCCGAGAATCTGTCCAGCGGTTCCATCAGCGTTGCGCTTGGCGACAATCTTGACCAAACCATCAATTTCACCCAAGATCATTGCTCGGCTATTGGCGCGGAACTGGTGCTTGGCAACAACAACGTCAAGACCAGCGGCCTTGCATGCATCTTCGCCCGGACCTGCCCAAGCCACTTCGGGGTGACAATAAATTGCCCACGGAACACGGTCGTACGCGATCGGAATCGGACCTTCGCCCAACATGTGCTTCACCGACAAAATCGCTTCAGCGTAGGCAACGTGCGCGAGTTGCGGAGTATTGATGAGGTCACCAATTGCGTACACGCCCGGCTCAGACGTCTGACACCACGGATCAACTTCGATAAATCCACGATCACTCACCTTGACTGCAGTTCCTTGCAATCCGAGTAGGTCGGCGAACGGACGTCGACCAACCGAAACAATGACAGCATCAACTTCAAGTTGTTCGCCTTCACCGAATGTCACGACAGTTCCACCCGACGCGGTTGGTGCATGGCTTTTGACGGCCACGCCGGTACGAATATCAATGTTCTTTTTCTTGAACGACTTCACGACAACGGCGGCAACGTCGGTATCAAGGCCCGGAAGAATCTTGGGCAGACCTTCCAAAATTGTCACGGCCGCGCCAAGATCGGCAAACGTCGAAGCAAACTCGCAACCAATGGCACCGCCACCAATAACTGCAACACGTGCGGGCACATGATCAAGCATCAACACTTCGTCGCTTGTCATGATGGGTCCACCACGATCAAAGCCAGGGATCGTGCGCGGAACTGAACCAGCAGCCAAGATCACGCTGGCGCCTTGTGCAGTTGCGGTAGAACCATCGGCCATCGTGATGTTCACGGTGCGATTGGCGCCGAGCGAACCTGTGCCGTTGAAAACGGTGACTTTGCGCGACTTGCACAATCCACCGATGCCCTTCACGAGGCCATCAACAATCTTGGCCTTGCGGGCTTGAGTGGTTGCAAAGTTGACTGCCGGAGCACTTGCTTCAATACCAAATTCTGCAGCGTGGGCAACATGACGAAACACTGAGGCGGTTTCAAGAAAAGCCTTTGCCGGAATACATCCACGGTTCAAACAGGTGCCGCCAAGCGCATCACGTTCAACTAAAGCGACATTCATTCCTGCCGACGCGGCGTAGAGGGCCGACCCGTATCCACCGGGTCCACCACCAATCACCACGAGGTCA
>CAIQJP010000155.1 GCA_903872155.1 uncultured Actinomycetes bacterium
GATTGAAACCCTTCACCACAAGTTCCCATACGGCAACAAACGCCACACCAAAAACGGCGGGCGGAAGCACCGAGCGAACAACGGACGAAGAGCGTGAACTCATCGGTCTTCAATTCCTCGCACGTGATCAGACATCTCTACCCCGCGCAAAGCCTCGCGAACTGCGGTGATTCCCTTAAAGAACGCGGCGTTGTCGCGAGTTGCATCATTGCGTTCGCCTTCAATGCTCACATCAACGATTTCGGTTACCCGACCTGGCCGAGGAGACATCACCACAACACGATTTGATAAATACACCGCTTCAGGAATTGAGTGAGTCACAAACACAACCGTTGTTCCTGATGCCCGACAGATTGACAACAGTTCGCTTTGCATGTGCTCACGAGTCATCTCGTCGAGCGCCCCGAATGGTTCGTCCATCAACAACAACGACGGGTGCACAGCAAGGGCACGAGCAATGGCCACACGTTGTTGCATTCCACCCGAAAGCTGCCACGGATAATGATGTGCAAAGTCCGACAACTTGACGAGTTCAAGCATTTCAAGCGCACGCTCGTGACGCTTCGCCTTATCCCAGCCCTTGAGTTCAAGCGGTAGTTCAATGTTCTTCGCAACCGTGCGCCATTCAAAAAGACCCGATTGCTGAAACGCCATGCCATAGTCCTGGTCGAGTCTGGCCTGTTTGGCTGACTTGCCCTTCACAACAAGATTGCCCGATGTCGGCTCGATGAGGTTGGCAATCAGTCGCAAAAGTGTCGACTTTCCGCAACCCGACGGACCAATGAGGGAGACAAACTCGCCAGAGGCAATCGACAAATTGATATCGGTCAAAGCGTCAACTTGGTTACTTGAACCAAGGTTAAAAGCCTTAGAAATATTGGTGATTTCAACCGCGCTCATGCGGATGCCTCCTTGGGGCGATTGCGCATCATGTACATGTCAGCCAAGGTCACAAACCCTGACATCGCAAGTCCGAGAACTGCCGCTCCGAACACTGCTGTGAAAACTTTTGCGGGATCACTCGTGGCTTCGCGCGCGTATTCAATAATGAGTCGCCCGATTCCGCCTTTCAGTCCAGTTGAAATCTCAGCGACAACTACGCCAATCACCGATGCCGACGCTGCCAACTTGAGTGACGGAACGATAAATGGAATTGCGGCTGGGAAACGCAACTTGCGAAGTGTCTGCCACCACGATGCTGCGTAACTATCCATCAATTCAAGCGATGCCGACGGCGCCGATGTGAGCCCTTTTAATGCGCCGACTGCAACTGGGAAGAAGGCCAAGAAGGCTCCCAGTACTGCTGCTGACATCCAACGTGGCCAGGTCCATCCAGCGATGTGCAACTTGCCACCCCATGACACAACCAATGGTGCAAGCGCAATCAACGGAACAGTTTGTGACACAACTAGGTACGGCAAGATTCCGCGCTCGGCGATTTTGAATCGAGCCATCAATATTGACAAGCCCAGTCCCAAGGTTGAACCAATCGCGAATCCGACAAGTGCCAACCGGAATGAGAACCAAGCCCCTGCCAAAACCACCGACCAAATCTTTCGATCAGAGCCACGAAGTTCGGGTCGGTTGTAGCGCGTCAACATGTCCCACACATGGGGCATGGCATGGTTATTGGAACGCGGCAACAACTTCCAACCAAAAATCTTGCCACCGGCTTCTGGGCCTACCGTTTTGTAGATTTCCCAAACACCAGCAACCAACAACAACGAAAGAACAAAAAGAAGGGCGCGACGTACCCGCCGGGCCGCCTCACTTTTCTTCATCGTTGTTGCAGTCGTCATGATTTTTCGTAACTCAACTCTTCGCCAAGATTTGTTCGGCTATCGCGGGGATGACCTTTTCACCATACGCACGCAATGTTTCGTCTTTGGAATCATGTTGTAAATAGACGGAGAATTGATCGACACCCATGTCGCGCAATTCATTCAGGCGCTTGATATGAGCTTCAACCGGCCCGACGATGCAGAAGCGGTTAATGATCTCATCGGGAACGAAGTTGGTATGACTATTGCCAGCCTTGCCATGCTCGTTGTAGTCGTAACCCTGGCGACCCTTGATGTAGTCGGTCAGAGCCTTCGGTACCGGTGCTGAATCGCCATAACGCTCAACGATGTCGGCAACGTGGTTACCCACCATTCCACCGAACCAACGACACTGCTCGAGTCCGTGTGCCAAACCTGCTTCGGTTCCGTCGGTGACGTAAGCCGGTGCAGCAACACAAATCTTGACGCTCTTCGGGTCGCGACCTGCCGCCGCAGCTGCATCACGAACTGCTTTGATGGTCCATTCAGTAATGCTCGGATCTGCCAGCTGCAAAATGAATCCATCACCAACTTCACCAGTTAACGCCAAAGCCTTTGGACCATATGCCGCAACCCAAACTTCGGCTCGAGATTTTCCAGCCCACGGCAAACGAAGTTCGGAATCTTTATAGTTCACCGAGCGACCATTCGCGAGTTCACGAATGACATGAATGCTTTCACGCAAAGTCGCCAAAGTTGTTGGCTTACCGTTGGTGACTCGTACTGCTGAGTCACCTCGACCAATACCAATCACAGTTCGGTTGCCATACATCTCGTTCAGAGTTGCGAAAAGACTTGCTGTCACGGTCCAGTCACGCGTTGCTGGATTGGTCACCATCGGTCCAACAATCACATTGCGAGTCTCTGCCAGAATCTGCGCAAAAATCGGAAATGGTTCTTGCCACAAAATATGACTGTCAAAAGCCCAAACATACGTGAAGCCGTAAGCCTCGGCCTTCTTTGCTAAATCGACGACTCGAGCGCTTGGCGGAGTTGTTTGTAGTACGACACCGATTTCCATGTTGTGAATTACCTGTTCTGCGGAAAGCCGAGATCGACTTTGCTGGTTCGAGGGTCAGGCCAACGTGACGTGACAACTTTGCTGCGGGTATAGAACTGGATTCCGTCTGGACCATACATGTGCAAGTCACCAAACAAACTGGCTTTCCAACCACCAAATGAGTAATACGAAACCGGCACCGGAATTGGCACGTTGATTCCGACCATTCCGACATTCACGTCAAACTGGAACTGACGAGCAACACCGCCATCGCGAGTGAAAATTGCTGTGCCATTTCCGAATTGGTTGTCATTGATGAGTTGCAAACCTTCTTCGTACGACTTCACACGAACGACAGTTAGAACCGGTCCGAAGATTTCATCGTCGTAACACTTCATGCCGGGCTTGGCGTGGTCGATCAAGCTTGGCTTCAAGAAGAAACCTTCGGTCGGTGCACCATCGCGACCGTCAACAACTACTTTCGCTCCTTCACCAGCAGCGCCAGCGACATAGCTTGCGACCTTGTCGCGATGTTCGCCGGTAATGAGTGGGCCCATCTCACTTGAGGGGTCGTTGCCATTACCGACAACAACATTCGGAATGCGGCTTTGCACTTTGCTCACGAGATCGTCAGCAATCGTGTCAACTGCAAGCACAACCGAAATCGCCATGCAGCGTTCACCCGCCGAACCATATGCAGCACTCACCAACGCGTCAGCTGCCATATCAAGGTCGGCATCTGGAAGAACCAACATGTGATTCTTTGCACCGCCAAGCGCTTGCACGCGCTTGCCATTCTTGGTGCCAGTTTCGTAGATGTAACGCGCTATGGGCGTTGAACCCACGAAGCTCACTGCCGCGATGTCGGGATGATCAAGCAAACGATCAACGGCAACCTTGTCACCGTGCACAACATTGAACACGCCATCGGGAAGTCCGGCCTGCTTGAGCAATTCGGCAATCAACATTGCTGCTGATGGATCCTTTTCCGAAGGCTTCAAAATAAAGGTGTTTCCGCAAGCAACTGCGTTGGCAAACATCCACATGGAGACCATCGCCGGGAAGTTGAATGGAGTGATGCCGGCGACGACGCCGAGTGGCTGACGAATGTTGTACACGTCAACACCAGCCGAAGCCTGTTCGGAGTAACCGCCCTTTAAAAGGTTCGGGATACCGCAGGCATATTCAATATTTTCTAGGCCACGGGCAAGTTCGCCTAATGCATCAGCAGTTACTTTGCCGTGTTCTTTGGTCAGCAGAGCTGCGATTTCTTTGCGATTGGCCGACACCAACTCACGCATGTTGAACATGATTTCGGCGCGACGTGACAAGTTCGTTGCACGCCATGCGGGCAATGCCGCCTTGGCAATTGCAACGGCCTTGTCAACTTCGGAAACATCAGCAAAAGCAACAGTGCCTTGTACCTGACCGGTTGCGGGATCGAAAATGTTTCCATTTCGTCCAGAAGTACTAGCGACGGTGTGTCCGTCGATCCAATGATCGATGCGGTACATGGGTAACTCCTTGTGGGGTTTGTGGGGGGATTTCAGACGAGATATTGCGACAAGCCACGCTTGATGTACTTGCCATGACCCTTACGGCCAACATATTGATCGTTATCAATGAGCACCGATCCGCGTGAGAAAACGGTGTCAACTTTTCCGTCAATAACCCAACCTTCCCAGGCCGAGTGATCCATGTTCATATGGTGCTTGTCGTTGATGCCGATCTTGGTCTTGGTATTTGGATCCCAAACAACAACATCGGCGTCGCTACCCGGAGCAATGATGCCCTTTTGTGGGTACATACCAAACATGCGCGCCGGAGTCGTGCAACACGTCTCAACCCAACGCTCAAGTGTCAGTTCGCCAGCAACAACACCTTGATAGATGAGTTCCATGCGGTGTTCAACTCCACCAATTCCATTCGGAATCTTGGAGAAGTCGCCGAGACCAAGTTCTTTTTGATCTTTGAAACAGAAAGGACAGTGATCGGTGCTCACGACAGCTAGCTCGTTCATACGCAAGCCCTTCCACAAGTCACCCTGGTGACCGTGGCCCATCTGACCGATGTAGTGCGGATCATTGTCGCGTGAACGCACCGGAGTACTGCACACCCACTTTGATCCCTCGAATCCGGGTTGACCCAAAGTTTCTTCAAGCGTCATCCACAAGTACTGCGGGCAAGTCTCGGCAAAAACATTGCGACCATGGTGACGAGCTGCGGCAACTTCGTTGAGAGCATCGCCCGCCGACATATGCACGATGTACAACGGCACGTTGCCGGCGACATGTGACAACACGATGGCGCGGTGCGTGGCTTCGGCTTCAAGAGGTGAAGGACGCGTGTACGAGTGATAGCGAGGATCGGTGTCCCCGCGGGCAAGTGCCTGCTGCACCAAAACATCAATGGCTGGACCATTTTCGGCGTGCATCATGATCATTGCGCCACACTCGGCAGCGGTCTGCATGGCCTTCAAGATTTGTCCGTCGTCGCTATAGAACACACCGGGGTACGCCATGAACAGTTTGAAACTGCTGATGCCTTCATGCTCAGTGAGGTACTTCATGTCCTTCAACGACTGATCATCAACACCACCAATGATTTGGTGGAACGCATAGTCAATTGCGCACTCGCCAGTTGCTTTGCGATGCCATTCGGCAAGGCCATCAAAGACATTTTCGCCATAGCGCTGAACGGCCATGTCGACGATTGTCGTGACACCACCCCATGCGGCTGCACGTGATCCAGTTTCAAAAGTGTCTGATGCGAATGTTCCACCGAATGGAAGTTCCATGTGCGTGTGCACATCGACGCCACCAGGAATGACATATTTGCCTTTGGCATCAATTACTTTGTCGCAACCTTGTTCGGATGATTCAAACCAACCGGGGGCGCCGACCGCTGCGATTTTCTCGCCATCGATCAACACGTCATTGGCGATCACACCGGTTGGTGAAATGACTAATCCGTTCTTGATTAATACCTTGGCCATGATGCCCTCCTCATTTGCTGACTGAAACTGATATCTACAACTTCCTACAACTTAACGATCACAATTCGGTGAGGTCGCCGTACGCCTCGGGGCGGCGGTCTCGATAGAACGCCCAACGATCACGCACTTCCCGCAACTTCTTCATGTCGAGATCGCGGACGATGAGTTCGGGCTTGTATGGGTCGCCTTGCGCTCCAACAAACTTTCCTTCTGGATCAACGAAGTAACTCTGGCCATAGAAATCGTTTTCGCCGAGAGGTTCGATACCAACGCGGTTAATTGCGCCAACGTAGTAGATGTTGGCAACTGCAGCTGCTGGTTGCTCAACTTTCCAGATGTACTCGCTCAGTCCGCGGTGAGTTGCTGAAGGGTTGAACACAATTTGCGCACCGTTCAAACCAAGCGCACGCCAGCCTTCTGGAAAATGGCGGTCGTAACAGATGTACACGCCAACTTTGCCGACTGCCGTATCAAAAACCGGGTAGCCACCGTTGCCCGGTTTGAAATAGAACTTCTCCCAGAAACCTTTGGTTTGTGGAATGTGTTGCTTGCGATATTTGCCGAGGTACTTACCATCGGCATCAATCACTGCAGCGGTGTTGTAGTACACGCCAGCCTGAGTGATTTCGTACATCGGCAACACGATGACCATGCCGGTTTCTTTGGCGATGCTTTGGAAACGCTGAGTGGTCGGGCCATCGGGGATGTACTCGGTGTAGCCGTAGTACTCAACATCTTGCACCTGACAAAAGTACGGACCATAAAACAGTTCTTGGAAACAGATGACCTGGGCACCTTGCTTGGCCGCATCGTGACAAGCAGCTTCATGCTTGTCGATCATCGTGTCTTTTGAGCCAGTCCAGTCGGTCTGCAATATCGCAGCGCGCACGCTGTCTTGTGAGCCAGTCATACCGTTCCCCATTTCTGATGTCGCTCACGCTTCGTCATCATTTGAATCATTGACCGAATCATCGACCCATGAACAACAAGACTGAAACGCTTCTCATCAGGGTAATTGACACACGACTATGTGAACAATGCCATTATTGTGACAGGACAATGCTTTTACGCAGATGAAACACGATTGACTGAATTCCGATGATTACCGACTCCTCGACTCTTGAGATCGCAAACGGAATCAACGATCGCAGCGCGCGCGGTATCGCCACAGCGATCGGGCGCATGATCTCGTCGGGCGATTTGGCCATTGGAGCGCAGTTGCCCACCGTTCGCCAGCTCTCCCGCAAACTCGGCGTCTCTCCCACCACTGTTGGCGAGGCTTGGCGATCGCTCGCCGAGGTCGGAGCCATTGAAACACTGGGTCGAAACGGTTCATTTGTGCGCCAGCCCACTGGCCCTGGTGGACCGCGCCGCTACCGACAGGTGGCCGCCGATAGTGACCATCGCGGGCATTTCGCCCTTGATCTGTCGACTGGAACACCGGATTCGACGCTTCTCCCCGACTTACGCACCGCTTTGGCTCGGGTCAGTAGCCAAACCCTGACCAGCAGTTACCTCGACCATCCCGTCTTGCCGCAACTTGAAGAGGCCTTGCGTCATCGTTGGCCGTTCGTTCCTGAAGAACTCACCGTCGTCGATGGCGCCATGGATGCACTCGACCGCATCGCCCAAGTGGTGGTTCGTCTCGGTGATCGCGTGGTCGTTGAACACCCAACGTTCCCGCCATTGCTCGACTTGCTGGAAAAGATTGGTGCTGATGTCATCGGGGTTGAAGTTGATGCCCAGGGCCTGACCGTTGAGGCACTTACGGCTGCGCTCGAACAAAAACCAACAGCGCTGTTTTTGCAACCACGTGCGCAAAATCCGACAGGCGTCACGATGACTGCACAACGCGCCCAACAAATTGCTGACGCGATAGTTGCATCGGGACATTCTGAATCAATCACGATCATTGAAGACGACCATGCCGGCGATATCGCGGTCGGTGAATTGAACAGCATTGGCAACTACCTACCTACGCGCACTGTTCATATTCGAAGTTATTCAAAGAGCCACGGACCCGACTTGCGTCTTGCTGCAGTTGGCGGATCCGGTGATGTTATTTCTGCCGCAGCAAACCGTCGCCTACTTGGCCCGGGTTGGAGCAGTCGCATTTTGCAAGCAGTCTTACTTGAGCTTCTTGACGATCAAGCAACTCTTGATTCACTCAGTTATGCCCGCTCCGAATATTCGCGCCGCCGTCAAGAAGTCGTGCAAATCCTCAATGAACGCAACGTTTTTTCTACTGGTACCGACGGAATTAACTTGTGGGTTCGGGTCAGCGATGAACGAAGTGCGCTCATGACTTTGGCCGCTCAAGGAATTGGAGCAGCACCTGGAACACCGTTCTTAGTCAACACACACCCTGATTCAATGCGGCTGACAGTCGGCCTTTTGGGAGCTGCATCTGATCTTGAGGCGACCGCTCAAGCAATCGCTTCGGCGGCAAATACTTCTGGCAGTGGGCGACGCGGTCAACGCTAAATTTTGAATTAGTA
>CAIQJP010000156.1 GCA_903872155.1 uncultured Actinomycetes bacterium
CCTCTCACGAATATCAAAGAAGCATTAGATGAACTACCGCTGAAACGGACACCTAAAGAGGCCGACTGGGCGAAAGTCGGAAAACAGTGGCACAAAATTCTCTCCGCCCAAATTGAATACTTAGCGCGCGTTCGGGATGATCTATCAACGTGCATTGGATGTGGATGCCTTTCCTTTCAACGATGTCAATTGGTCAATCCCGAAGATGCAATGTCTGCAGAAGGTGCCGGTCCTCGTCGACTGCTACCAGGAACGCCGCGGCCCGACCGTGGTTGAGTGCTCTGGCCAATGGGGCGCACCACTATTGGCTTAGGAAACTTCACATCGCAATCTCGACTCATGCGAGACTAAGTGAATGTTGCATCTTGACCTCGTGACGATCGTCGTTGACGACTATGACCGCGCCATTGACTTCTATGTCGGCATCCTCGGCTTCGTACTCACCGAAGACAGCAAGTTGACTACTGATAAAAGGTGGGTGGTCATACGACCGAGTCTGGATAGCGCGGGTTTTCTCATCGCCAAAGCTGCCAAGACCGAACAGGCAGCAGCGATAGGCCGTCAAGCTGGTGGCCGAGTCTCATTCTTTCTACACACCGACAACATTGACGAACAATTACAACTTTGGTCGTCACGCGGAGTCCAATTTGAAGGAACACCTCGCGCTGAGTCGTATGGTCGAGTGGTCGTGTTTGTCGATATCTATGGCAATCGTTGGGACCTCATCGAGCCTCAATCAACGAGAGTGGCTGACGGAAGCGACTAGGCACGTTTCAGGTCGGTGACGACACCACCGGCAACACGAACGATGTCATTTGGGTTCGCACCAAACACATCGTTCCACGTTCCCGCAGATGCCCACACCTCGCCGTATTGCAACAAGTCCGGATCGACGAACACACGCAGTTGAGTGCTGTAACCAAAGGGAGGCACGCCACCATTGGTTTAGGCAACCCAAGAGAATGACTATTTACCAGTAGCCCTGCATTAGTTCCGTAGACCAAGATGGCTGCGAAATGTCCCCACGGGGACCGAACTCAACCATCCATGGCTTGATATCTACAACAGGAGTTCCATCAATCGCATCAAGACCAGCAACACGAACAGTTGAATCCTTCACTTCTAGAATTCGACACACTGTGACGCCGAGACGATTCGGCCGATCCTTTGCACGCTGCGCAAAAATACCTACTTCTGGCCAATTCTTGTTGCCTCTCGGGTGTCGTGACATCTTCGAATCATCCCAAGTGGCCTTGTCGAACACATACACGACAATGCAATGAGAGAAATCTGCGAGCCCCAATAACGATTGCCCATCAAATGGCGCAACCATCTCAATGCGGGAGGTCTCTTCATCCCACGAATCATCTTCTGGCGCACTGCGGGAACTACGCACGGTTCCGACTGCATTGATTTCAAATTGATCGCTCACACGACTACTGTAATCAGGCGCGCTTCAAGTCGGTGACGACGCCACCAGCGACACGCACAATGTCCGCAGGTGCAGCACCAAAGTTGTCGTTCCACGTTCCCGCTGCTGCCCACACTTCGTCGTACTGCAACAAATCCGGATCAACAAACACACGCAGTTGGGTTGCATGACCAAAGGGGGGCACGCCGTCATTGGTTTAGGCAACTCAACTCAAATAGTCAGCGTCATCTGCATAGAACTTGATTTCGATGACGTTCCCGCTGGGATCTGCGAGTTTCCCTCCAAGTTTTCCGTTTAACTCGGCATCGACATGTTTCTCAGGTTTTGAAATCCAAGCATGCCCGGATGCAGCAACCCTATTAACAAGTTCATCAAACTCTGTCAATGAGGGAAGGACGACTCCAAAATGCCGAACACCCTGTTGGCTGACAGTCATTACTTCAAGCGGTCTCAACTGCAGCGTTAGCTGCAGGCCGTAGAACCAGGCATCAAACCAGTCTTCTCGCTCACGTCCAATACGACACCCGAGTGTGTGTTCGTAGAAAGATCTTGCGGCGTGAAGATCATCCACTGGTAACGAGAGGTGAAGCACGGGTCTATCGGTCATGTGTCGAGGATAACTTCAATGAGCCTTTAGGAATGGATGATTTAGGCACGTTTTAGGTCGGTGACAACACCGCCGGCAACACGAACGATGTCATTCGGGTTCGCACCGAAGTTGTCATTCCACGTTCCGGCTGCCGCCCACACCTCGTCGTACTGCAACAAGTCGGGATCAACGAACACACGAAGTTGTGTGCTGTGACCAAAGGGAGGCACGCCGCCGTTGGTTTAGGCAACCCTGAGAGCACGATCAGATTCGCTCCATCAACTCAATCCGATTTCCAAAGGGATCGTCTACATAGCAGCGCTTGTATCCCTCGAGAGGTTGATCGTGGTACACATGCGCTCCCCCAGCCGACAGGTTTGCCGCGAACGTATCAAGGTCCTTCACTAACAGGGCTGGGTGCGCTTTCCGAGAAGGCCGAAAATCGTCATCAACACCGACATGTACAGACACCACGCCATTCGAGAACCAGCATCCACCTCGAGCCTCCAAGTGCGGAGGCTTGGCGATCCGATTCAGACCAAGCAAGCCTTGGTAGAAATCAATCGCCACACTTTCGCCACCTTTTGGAATAGCGAGTTGTACATGGTCGATGCCGTAAATACTCATGAACCTGACCGTAGTACCGGGCTTCGTATTTTCAGCGCCTTAGGTCGGTGACTACTCCACCACTCACGCGCACGATGTCATTCGGGTCTGCTCCGAAGTTGTCATTCCACGTTCCCGCAGCAGCCCACACCTCGTCATACTGCAACAAGTCCGGATCAACGAACACGCGCAACTGTGTGCTGTGACCAAAGGGAGGCACGCCACCAATCGGAAAACCAGTTGCCTGACGAACAACATCGGCATCAACTCGAGCGCATTTCAAACCGCCAGCAGCCAAAGCCAACTTTTTCTCATCCAACTGATTCGACCCACTCACATACGCCAACACCACTTCACCATCAACCGCGAAAATCAGACTCTTCACAATCTGCCCAAGCTCAACACCAATCGCGGCTGCAGCATCGGCCGCGGTCTTGGTTCCATCAGGAAAACGACGAGGCGTAATTTCTAGGCCGAGGGCCCGAGCAGCCTCAACAACTCGAACAACATTGGGATGTAGTGCGTCACTCACGAATCAAACCGTACCCGATGCCACTAACTGATCAATTTTCTCAGCCATCCGGCGATCACGCGAGGTCACGCAACCCTTGTCATGGCTGATCAAAGTGATGTGCACCTTGTTATAACTATTGCTCCAGTCAGGGTGGTGGTCCATGGTCTCGGCCAAAACCGCGACTTGATTCATAAAGGTCCAGGCCTCAATAAAACCAGCAAACTCAAGGTCGCAGTGCAAACCTTTGTCGTCTTCGGTCCAAATTACAGATGTCACAGAAACATCTAAGCAGTTCACCTTGAACGATCCCCCATTGATTGGTACGGTGAGTATCTGAAGGGGAGTATCCCAAGCACGTAACAGTGTCGTCAATACGGTCAATAGACCCGGCCCTGTTCAGATCGCAAGATCTGCGGGAGAGAC
>CAIQJP010000157.1 GCA_903872155.1 uncultured Actinomycetes bacterium
AGTTCGGGATGACCAAAGGTTTGGCATAGTCCACGGAATTCGCTATCGCTCACAACGGAGACGGCAGCGAATCCGTCGCTGAGTCGCGTGATGCCGTAGTTCTGTCCAATCGTTGGGGTGCGATTCGCGTCATCATCAAGTAACACGGCATCCATGCCCGAATCGGGCCACATAAATGAAACCGCGGCATCGAGCATTGCTAAAACAATGTGCTGACCATCGGCATTGCCCGCAGCGCGGGCATACAGAGCAGACGAAATTGCTTGCGCCGCGGTGAGCGATGTGACTTTGTCGCACAAGAGAGTGCGAAACAACGAGGGCTCACCATTGCGTGGATCGGTTTGCACACTCGCGAGACCAGATGCTGCTTGAATCACATTGTCGTAGACGCGATGTCCACTGTTTGGTCCATCTGGCCCGTAACCACTGATACTCACATAAATCAATTGGGGATTGACTGCCTTCAGATCGTCATAACCAATGCCGAGTCGTTCAACTGCGCCGGGTCGGAAGTTTTGAATGACCACATCGGCAGTTTCGACAAGCTTTTTGAGAACCGCGACACCTTGTTCGCTTTTCAGGTCAACCACGAGCGATCGCTTACCGCGGTTGTTGTTGACGAAAATGCCGGTCATGCCACCTTTGGCTGAACCGATATAGCGCATGAAGTCACCGATACCTGGAGACTCGACTTTGATGACGTCGGCACCTTGGTCGGCGAGCATCATCGCGGCTAGTGGTCCTGAAATCATGACCGACAGGTCAAGAACCTTGATTCCGTGAAGTGGACCTGTGTTCGCAGTTTTCGTCATACTCGATGTTCGCGCATCAGGTCCGTTGCGCCACACCCCTGCTTGCCAAGATTCCAAGAGTTGCAAGAACCGCGGCAATCAAGAAATTAGTTCCGAGTGCGTGTGAGAGAGGCCAGTGGGTGCGATCGGAAATGGCAACGGTTGCGCCACCGATTCCGCCCATCAGAGCAAATCCCAAACTGTCGGCGAGGTTGATTTGGCTACCAATCTGTCCTTCATTGCCATCGTCGGCATAGGCAGTCGCGGCAACTGAGGTGGGAACGAAAAGGATGCCCATCCCGAGGCCGCCAAAACACCACGAAAAGAAAGTTGCCAATAGTGGCCAACTCGCGCTTAAGACTGGAGACACCGCGAAGATGCCAAACAGGATCAAGGAAAATCCAACTGCTGCTGACCGGGCGACTGGGATGTGTGATCGACGTGTCGAAAGCACCGAACCCAAACTCCACGACAATGCAGCTCCGATAATGACAAAACCTTGGATTGTGGGTGAAGCACCATGAATTCGATCGGCGGCGAGCGGCACAAACGAGTCAATACTTAAGAATGCAGATGTGGCCAACATGCGGCAGGCCAAAATCGCCGGGAGACCTCGTTTGGCTCGCCAAACTTTGGGTGGCATGAGTTTGTTGAAGTTAGGAATCGACAACGCGAGACCGATGCCAATGAAAGCGATGGCGAGTAGAACGAATTTTGTTTGAACTCCCGCAATAAAAAGAGCGACACCAGTGGTGAGAAGTATGGCTTGCGGGAGGCGAGACTTTTTTGCATGTGCAAGTAGTTGAGCCTCTTTGTTGGCGAGCAATGTTCCCATTGCGCTGATTGACAAAACAGCGGTTGCTAGTGCGAGTGGAGCGATACCGATAAACACCCAACGCCATCCGAATGCTCTGGTGATGTATCCGGCAAGTCCGGGCGCACTCAAGCTTGGTAAAACCCATCCAGCAGAAATCCATGCAAAGATTCGCGAACGTTGATTTTCGGGCCAGACCCGTTTGATGATGACGAAGGTAATTGGCGCTAATCCTCCGGCACCTGCTCCTTGCAAGATTCGACCGAGGAGCACTATGGGCATCGTGGGAGCGATTGAGGCAACCACGAGTCCCAATAGAAAAATAGCAATGCAGCCAATGAACGGCGCTTTAGGACCTCGACGATCTGCTTGTTCTCCGGCCGTGACGAGTCCGATGATGTCAGCCAACATGTATGCCGCCAAAGTTGCCCCATAGAGGTAATCCCCGTGTAGTTCGTCGGCAATTGTTGGCAGCGCAGTGAGAAGTGATGTCGTTTCAAATGCGATGAGTGATGTGCAGCTAACGAGTCCGATCGCAAGGGCTCGTTGGCGTTGTGGAACTTGAGAGATTTGTGCGGTATCGAGATTCACGACGCAACAAGAGGCCAAGGTCGATTGCGTTCAACATGCAATGCGATATCAAGGAGCAGTTGTTCGGTGAAGTGACGCGAGACCACTTGCAGGCCGACGGGAAGACCATCGACGAAGCCAGCTGGGATTGATATTGCCGGGTTGCCGTGCAAGTTGGCCGGGAACGTCAATTTCCCGTTGTTGCCTGCTCCTGCACGAACTCCACCAAAGGTGGATGGAAGTGGTCC
>CAIQJP010000158.1 GCA_903872155.1 uncultured Actinomycetes bacterium
CCATAAGTTCACAGTACAGCAATGCCTGTGATTATGGATGTGCGAGTCGCTCGCCTTGGGTCACATGTGGTTAGCCCTGCACTGGTAAGGCATCTGGTGATACCACTTCGTCATACGAGGTCACTTAATTTCTGACTCAATCGTGTTCATGACCCGTCTGCACTTCGTCGCCGTTTGCGTGAGGGTGATTACATAGACGCGTGAATGAAAATCGCTGGTCGATAGACGCAACGCGCCAATGGAGTGAACGAGTCGGCTGGAGAGTCGGCTGTAATTTTTCTCCATCTACTGCGGGCAACCAACTTGAAATGTGGCAGGCCGAAACTTTTGATATCAGCACAATTGAACGAGAACTCACATGGGCTGCCGACATCGGAATGAATACCGTTCGGATTTATCTCCATGATTTGTTATTTGCTGAAGAACCAAGAGATTTTCTGGGGCGAATCGAGAAAGTCTTTTCAGTGGCCGCCTCAAAAGACATTGGAGTCATTCCAGTTCTCTTTGATGGCGTGTGGAATCCAAAGCCACAGTTAGGAAAGCAACCCGAGCCAAAACCTTTTCTGCATAACTCAATGTGGGTTCAAAGTCCTGGTTCAGACATGTTCTATGACCGCTCGCGATGGTCTGAGTTGCGAAACTATGTTTTCGAAGTGCTTTCATTCTTCAAAGATGATGAGCGCGTGATCGCCTGGGACCTCTTCAATGAACCTGATCAAGTTGATGTGGTCACTCTGAAACTTGGATCACGCAACGAAAAAATCACCACAGCGACCGAACTTGTTGGGGCTGTGTTTGGTTGGGCGCGCGAAGTTGGTGTCACCCAGCCGCTGACCGTTGGGGTGTGGGAATACGATAAGGACGGCCAAGTGGCCATGAACTCTCTCAATCAACTCATCGTTGATCAAAGTGACATCATTTCATTTCACTGTTATGAGCCTCGCGAAAAATTGACGGCCGTGATCAATGCACTCGCGACACATGGTCGACCGTTGTTGTGCACTGAATGGTTGGCTCGCTCTGCTGGTTCAACAGTCGATCTCTTGTCGGTCTTTAAAGATGCGGGAGTTGGGGCGATCAACTGGGGATTGGTTGATGGAAGAACTCAGACGAGGTTTCCGTGGCGCTCATGGACTGAACAAGTTGATGATGACGAGCCTTGGTTTCATGAACTTCTGCACCCTGACGGCACTGCCTATGACGTGCAAGAAATAGAAACCTTTCGTCGTCTGACCTCGAGTTAAGTAGCGATCTGGTCTGGTTGAGTTGCAGATTTCCTCAACAATTCCCGAACAGATCGCAAGTGCGTGCGTTAGAAGCGGTTGGGCCGCATGACTTGGGTCGGTGTGATCCAGGCCACAGTTGCATAGGTTTCAAAGTACTTCTCGGCAAGCACCGACATAATCGCGTCGGCAACTTTGTCGGTGACCACAGTTTCAAGTCGAATACTCGGACCATTCAGATCAAGCGATCTATTGCCAGTTACTCCTTCACCACGAACGTGTGAAATTGAATATCCCTTAGCTCCACACTTCTTGATGTCGTCAATGAGTTTTTGTTCAACGACTGATTCAGAAATGATGGTGACGAGTTGGCGATGTGTTGTGTTCATTGTTCCTCGATCAGGTGAGTGCTTGTGCAATAGCGATGTAATAGGGGATACCGAGAGTCAAGTTGAAGGGAAAGGTCACGCCAAGTGAGGCAGTCACGTACAGTCCCGGGCTTGCCTGAGGTAAGGCGATGCGAACAGCGGCTGGGGCGGCAATGTACGAAGCACTTCCCGCAAGTGTTGCCATGACTGCAACACCTCCGGTCGACATTCCGGCAGCAGTGGCAACCAATGCGCCGAGGAGTCCGTTGACGAGTGGAATCAAAATTCCGAGCACAACGAGTTTGAACCCGGCCGATTTGATATCGCGAAGGCGCTCGGCAGCGATGACACCCATTTCAATTAAGAACAAAGTGAGTGCTCCAGCGAAGAGATCTTTGAAAAGTGGGTCGGTTGGAGCCATGCGTTCGGCGCCAACAATGGCACCAATCGCGAGGCCGGTCACAAGCAACGCAATACTGCGACCACGCACAACTTCACCAAGAGCAGATTTCCAATTGGTGTTTGACGATGCGCCTCTCGTTAAGAAGAGCGCAACAACGATGCCGACAATTTCAAGAACTGCTAATAGTCCGGCGACGAAACCTTCGTATTCGATTCCACGAGTTTCAAGAGTTGCAATGACAACTGTAAATGTGACAGCCGAGACCGATCCGTAGTGAGCGGCTAGAGCAGCCGAGTTAATGACATCTAGTCGATTGATCACTCGG
>CAIQJP010000159.1 GCA_903872155.1 uncultured Actinomycetes bacterium
GGCATGCGCATTGCACCTGCCGATTGTGTTCGCCTGTGAAAACAACGAATACGGCGAATTCACTCCTCGCGACAAGACCATGGCCATCACCGACGTTGTTGACCGTGCCGCTGGTTATGGAATGCCCGGAGTCATCGTTGACGGCATGGATGTCATCGCTGTTCATGAAGCTGCTGTCGAAGCAGTTGAACGTGCTCGTCAAGGCGGCGGACCTTCAATGATCGAAGCCAAGACCTACCGCTTCTATAACCACCACGGTGTACAGAACCTCGGTTTGAAATATCGCTCTGATGAAGAAGTCGCTATCTGGAAGCAGCGCGACCCAATCTTCACATTCGAAGATCGCATGATCGAAAATGGTGTCGCGACTCGCGCCAACTTTGATGACATCTGGGCCGAACTGCGCGCCGATATTGAAACATCAATTCAGTTTGCTGAAGATAGCCCCTACCCCACCCCCGACCAAATCATGGTCAACGTGTACACGAGCATGACTGGAGCAAACTGATGAGTGACGATCGCAAACTCACATACGCACAGGCTTTCAATGAAGCCGTTTCGCAAATGATGGAAGCCGACCCCGACGTATTTTGTGCTGGTGAAGACATCGGTGCTTTCGGCGGAGTCTTCGGAACCTTCGCTGGTCTGCAGGCCAAGTTCGGTGAGAAGCGGGTTGTTGACACGCCCATCAGCGAACAAGCCATTGTTGGTCTTGGCGTTGGCGCATCGGTCACTGGCTTGCGACCCATCGTTGACTTGATGTTCATGGACTTCATCTGCGTGGCCTTCGACCAGATCGTCAACCAGGCCGCCAAGTTGAAGTACATGTTCGGTGGAGACGCAACCTTGCCGATGACCATCACCACTGCTGGTGGTGGCGGATTGTCAGCAGCTGCTCAACACAGTCAGTCTCTTGAAGCTTTGTTGTGCCACATTCCTGGCCTCAAAGTTGTCATGCCGTCAAACCCGTACGACATGAAGGGCTTGATGATCTCGTGCATCAAAGAGAACAACCCAACTGTCATGATCAAGCACAAGCGTCTGCTGGGCATGAGTGCACCGGTTCCGACTGAGGCATACGGCATTCCGCTTGGCAAGGGCAACATCATTCGCCCCGGCAAAGACGTCACAATCGTTGCTTATGCCCGCATGGCCAACGAAGCGATCATCGCCGCAAAAGAACTTGCCGAAGAAGGAATCGATTGCGAAATCATCGACCCGCGTACTTTGCAGCCTCTTGACACTGATCTCATTGTTGACTCAGCAAAGAAGACCAATCGTGTTGTCGTTGCTCAAGAAGCAGTTCGCTTTGGCGGACTTGGTGCTGAGATCGCTTCACAAATTCAAGAGTTGGCCTTCGATTATCTCGATGCTCCAGTCTCGCGAATTGGTGCTCCGTTCTCACCCGTGCCATTTAGCCCGGCGCTTGAATCGCATTACATCCCCGATGCCAAGAGCATTGTCAAAGGCGTCCGTGACGTCATGGCACGACGCTAGATAACGTCGAAGATTTCTCATTGTCCGTGAATTTCCTATGAGCATCGTCGGAATCATTGTCAACCCCAATGCGGGTAAAGACATCCGTCGTTTGGTGACCCCTGCAACGCATACCTCTGATGGCACGAAGGTCGGCATTGTTCGACGGGCCATCGTTGCTGCGTTTGAATCTGGGGCAACCAAAGTGTTGCTCATGCCTGACCGCCATCGGTTGTCAGAAAAAGCCGCTGAAGGAATTGCCGGAGACATTGTTCTTGTTGATGAACCACTCAGCGGTACTCGCTTTGACACCATCGCTGCGGCTCGACGCTTTTGGAAAGAACAAGTTGGAGCAGTGATTGCCCTTGGCGGAGACGGCACGTCGCGAGACGTCGCAATCGGTTGGCCCGATGCCCCGCTCATTGCGATTTCTACTGGCACCAACAACGTGTACCCCTCGGCGATTGATGGAACCTCTGCTGGTGCCGCTGCAGCATTTGTTGCGACCGGCGTCGTTTCGATGTCCGATGTTGGCCGACGTTCAAAGAGAGTTGTCGTTCGAGTTGAAGATGGTGACAAATCCATTGACGATCTTGCACTCGTTGATCTGGCCTTTATCAATTCGATGTTCACTGGGGCGCGTGCTGTTCGCGACCCCAATACGGTCAAAGCAGTCATTGCTGCGGTGGCAACACCTGCGAGCACGGGGCTCTCGAGCATCGCTGGTCGCATTCACCCCGTTGGCCGTTGGGATGCCTGTGGAGTATTCGTACGCCTTGGCGAAGGTGGCCGCAAAGTTCGCGTACCCCTTGCACCTGGTTCATTCATCACGATGGAAATCGCTGAGGTTCGTCCACTCGAACTGGGCGAAGAGATCACGATGACCGGCAAAACCATTCTGGCCTTTGATGGCGAACGCGATCTGCCGGTGAGCGCTGATGGAGTTGTCACTGCTCGCGTCGAGGCCAGTGGCCCCCTGCTCATTGATGTCGAGAAAACTCTCGTCATCGCCGCCCAGTCACAGATGTTTGACGAACAAGCACGACACGTGACAAGCAAAGATTTATACACGTCTCCGGAGGAAAACTAAATGTCCACTGAATTCATCATGCCCAAGCTCGGACTCACCATGGAAGAGGGCACCATTCTCGAGTGGCTCGTTGAAGACGGTACCGAGATCACTCAAGGTATGGCCGTGCTTCGCATTGAGACTGACAAAGTTGAAAGTGATGTCGAGTCACCAGGCGCTGGACGATTTCATCGAGTCGGCAATCAAGGCGACACCTACCCATGTGGCGCGCTAATTGGTTACTTGTTGGCTGATGGCGAAGAGCCACCCGTCGCACAAGTCATTGCTCCTGTGGCTGCAGCGACCCCGGCAGCATCAGCACCAGTTGCCTCTTCTGCACCAGTTGCAGCAGTTGCATCAAGCCTCGCCGCGCCCCGTCGTGAAGGTCGTTTGTTTGCCTCGCCGAATGCTCGTCGTGTTGCCAAAGAGCTCGGCATTGATATCGAGACCGTTGTCGGCAGTGGCCCCGAAGGTCGCATCACTTCAGAAGACGTCGAAGAAGCGCATAAGAATCCAGGCGCACCGCGTGTAACTAATTCATCTATCTCAGCAATCGCCGTTCCACCGATCTTGTCGGCGAATGGCAATGTGCTCGCGACTGCTGCAGCCCGTCAACTCGCCGAGCTGTTGGGCGTTGATCTTGCTCAGGTCCCTTATGACGCCACCGACGGTCGTGTCACCAAAGATGGTGTTGCTGCGTTCGTGCGAGCGCAACTTGCCGGTTCTCGCTCACCCAGCACACCAGCAACCCCCGCGCCATCATCTACTTCAACTTCAACATCAACAACGGTCCTCGCTCCTGCCAGTCAGACGCCGACGTCGATCAAGAAGATGTCCGGCATGCGTGGCACGATCGCCAAGCGCATGCAGTCGTCGTTACAAGACATGGCGCAACTCACCCTGCACATGGATGCCGACCTTGACGCCATCGTCGAAGATCGCGAGTCACGCAAGAATTCTGGAAACAATGATTCAAGCAACAGCCTTCCGGGCTTTACCGATTACGTCATCGCCGCTGCTGCACGAGCATTAAAACTGCACCCGATTGTCAACTCGCAAGTCACTGCCGAAGGTATTGCCCTTCTCCCCGAGATTCACGTGAGCATGGCCGTCGCCCTTCCCGAGGGACTCATTGTTCCGGTCATCAAGAACACCACGTCCCTTGACTTGGCTTCACTTGCATCTGAAACCAAGCGTTTGTCTGGCGCAGCCCGCGAAGGCAAGTTGGGACTTGGCGAACTTGAAGGCGGAACTTTCTCGGTGAGCACCCTTGGTATGTTCGGCGTCGACGGCTTCACCCCGGTCATCAACCCGCCCAATACCGCAATTCTTGGTGTCGGTCGTTTACGAGATGATGTCGTGGTCAGCAAGAAGGGCAAAGTGTCAACCGTCAAGCGCATGACCCTCAGCCTCACCTGGGATCACCGAGTCTTCGACGGTGCCCCCGCTGCCGAGTTCTGCAAGTCGATCGTTGATCTTCTTGCCGATCCCTCAGCGTTGAACAAGTAGTACTCGCGTCTCCGTATTGAGTTTCAGTTTCCACCCTCCTTCGTGTGCCGCATGATGGTGTCGTGAGCAGAGTGGAACCAAGTTGTTGAAGTTGGTTTCTCCCCCGTTCTCCCAGTATTCAATGTGGTGCGGTTCGCAATGACTGAACTTCACCGAACATCCGTCAATCGCACAGGTCTCATGTACTGCGGCCAATGCCCGGCGTTGATAGGCCGTGGCTAATCGTTTCGATTTTCCAACATCGAGTGGAACACTCTTGCCGTCAAGAACAAGTGGAATGATCTCGGCTTCACAAGCCAAACGGCGAATCGTCTCAACTGAGAGCTCTGAACCATTCAAGATGCGGCATGTACGAGCATCACCCAAGCCTGTCTCACTCACTGCGCCAGCCAACAACTCGTAATCAATATGCACCACGATCTCAGCACGAGCCGGACGGTCACACAAAGAACTACTCAATGCACCGCCCAAGGAATCACTGTCTAGGCGACTTTGCAACAAGGCCACAAGAGCCAATGCTCGGCGATGATCATTGGGCTCGATTGAAGCATCACATTCGACTGGGACTTCTCGATCACCCGAATGAAACATTGCTTCTACTCCGGCATCAAGTAATGCCGAGACTATTGATCCTCGTTCGGGGTCAAACTTGCCGAACAAATTGGTCATACCGTCGGCATCGACCCAGTGGCGAAGAAAGGTCTGACGACGTTGTTTCTCGAAACGACCAACACCACCGTCATCGGTCAGCGTTTGCGCGGTTCGGCGCACGAATTTCGTGAACTCATCGGCAGTCATAGCTTGGGCCGTCACCAAAAGCTCTGGTGCTCGTTCAATCAATTTGCCAGATTGCTCACCCAAAATTTTGAGTCCGCTTGACAGTGCGTCAACATGCGCAGACGTGACGTTGCCCGCGGCCAAGGCCTCACCGAACGCTGGAACCGACCCAATGGTTTCGGTACGGGCCATCACTTTGCGAACATCAGAAGTTGATAATCCGCTCTCGCGGATGAGTTCAACTTCGGGCATTACAGAATTGAGTTCGGACATCGTCGCAACCAAACGTGATTGCAACGAATCAAGCCATGATCGCAGGCAGCGAATATCGTTCAACCCTTCACGAAGTTCAGCTACCGAACACTTTGAGGTGTCACGAGAAGTCAGAGCGTTTACTCGCTCAATGACTACGGAACTATTCATGCAACACACCTCCCAACGAAACAAGTTAAAACTGAAGTCGCGGGAAGTCGACACACACAACTTAATTCAGGGGTGTCACAGAGTTAGTCAAAAATATGACGTCTCCCAAAAACTTTTCTAAATATTTCTTGCTTAACCGCGAGCAGCTTCAACAACTGGCAAGAAACGTTCGGGAACATCAAGCCAGTCTTCGGGCTTTTCAATGTCTTGCCAGAAGTTATGTTCAAGTGTTAACTCAACAAAGCCAGCCTCACGACACGCAGCCGCATCGGCGACAAGCGCGGCCATGTTGTCGCCGTCGGCAGCACGTGGAGCAAGTGGTCCCTGAATAAACGAGCGATAGTAAACCTCAAGCGGCTTTTGATCAGCACTTCGTTGCTCGTTTAATCCAGCAACAATTTTCTGCACTTTGCCGATTGGCATACCGGCGGGATTCCATGCATCAAACCATTGAGCAGTGCGTCCCATACCATCGGCCGACCACATTCCCGACAACAATTTTGGACGCGGACTCTGCACTGGCTTCGGACTCACGAACGAACTTGGTATCGAAAAGATTGGTCCTTCGTACGACACCGGATCTTCTTGCCAACACGCCAACATCGCTGGAATGAAATCATCCATGCGACGACCACGAGTTTCAATCTCGGTGCCAGATGCGGTGTGCTCTTCAGCGTTCCAACCCACACCAAGCCCAACAATCAAACGTCCGTTGCACATCTGGTCAATCGTGGCCAAGCGTTGCGCTAACGGAACTGGCCAGTGATTACCCGCCACCAAAATACTGGTTCCTAAACGAACTTTCGAAGTAATACCAGCGACAAAGGCCAGTGTCTCAGTGGGCGCGAACACCGACTTGTACTGATGCGGCGGCAAGCGATCGGTGGCGCCATATCCACGAATCGGCTTTTCTGGATACATGAAATGATCTTGCACCCACAGTGCCTCATACCCCATCGCTTCAGCACGACGAGCAAACTCAGCAACAATGTCGGCCCGTACATGGGGGCCAAGTTGCGGCAGACATAATCCAACACCGGTCACGAGATATTTCCCTTCACGAAAACGTCTCCCAACAAATCACTTCATCAACCGGCTTGCGATTCACGCTGGCAAACTTCTTTTCGGGATACCCCATGGCGATCGCGGTTCCCAAGTACGCGTCATCAGGCAATCCCAACTCTTCTCTGAACTTCTGTTCAGCCACATAGTGAAATGTCGTGAACGTAGTTCCGAGCCCGAGCGACCGAGCGGCCAACACCAAGTTCTGTGAAGCGGGATACACCGTCGACCACACAAAGTTTTCGTTGGGCGCCTGCGGCGGGTACTTGTTGAATCCGACTACGAAAATCCACACCGGCACATCGGCAAAACCTTCGACCAATCGACGAGCACCAGCCATCATCTTGTCGCGTGACGCATCACCAGTTGGTCCACCAGAAAAGTGCGATCCGAGCATGGCTTGAACCGCCGTCGCCATTCGTTCTTTACGCGCACGATCGCGCACCACAACGAATTTCCAGTTTTGGCTGTTGCCAGGGTTCGACGCGTACGTCGCTGCTTGAACGACTTTTTTGATGAGGTCCTCTGGGACTTCATCAGTTTTGAGATGCCGCATCGCAATACACGTACGCATCATTTCAATCACGTCAATTTCAGACACCAAAATCTCTCAATCAGTAGTTCGTGATGCGACCGGCATCAATGCCGTTGCGGAACAATTCATTGAGGTCTTCATCTGCAGTGACCAACAAAGCATCCAACCATCCGTGCACGTATTGCGCGCCACCTTCGTTGCGACCAAAGATCAGATCTTTCTTTGCACCCGTCTTCACGGTGCGTTGAATCTTCAATCCAGTTGCGTAGTCCTCATCACGAACGACGTTCTCAAGGAACGCAATTTGCTTATTGGCAGCCGCAATGAACTCTTCGGTTTTCGGTGCCGTTGAAATGAAGTCGAGATATGTCACTGATTCGTCGGCTGTCGCACCAGGAAACACTCGAGCAACCTGATAAATCTTGTGACCTTCAATTTCGAAACCAGCGATTGAACCGTGTGGGAAAACACTCCATACACCACCGGTTAACACTGACTCGGGCCACTCAGAAGTTGGGCGACCTTCAAGCTTTGCCCAGTTGCCACGCGGACCAGTCACGCGTTGGTGCGGACCAACGCGGTGGAACAATGCGTCGGGCGACATATCAGGACCAAACGTGTTCTTATGCAGAATTGGTAAATGGTAAAAATCGACGTAGCCATCAAATGAAATCTTCCAGTTTGGTCCAGCCAAAATTCGGGTTCCGAAATGATTCATGCTGGCGAAGTCACAGAACTCGAGCATTTCGTCGTAGCCAGCAAAGAACGCATCAAAATCAAGTTTTGAATCGGACGACAAGGTCACCCAGATCAAACCGGCGCGTTCAGCAATCGGCAGCTGCGTGAGACCGAGACACGATGTATCGAGTTGACCGAAATCATCTTGTTTGAAAACACCAACAAGGTCACCCTCTTGGTTGTACGTCCAGTTGTGATACGGGCACGCAAAGCGACGGGCCGTGCCGACACCTGGATCCACAAGTTGTGCGCCACGGTGACTACACATGTTGACGAATGCCCGAGCGACCCCATCAGCACCGCGCGAGATGAGCACAGGCATACCAACAACATCAATGGCTTTGTACGTATTGACTTCTTTGATTTCGGCAGTCATGGCGAGCAACAACGGCACTCGCTTGAAGATCATGTCAACTTCGCGCTGCCAACGTTCGGGGTCAAAGTAGTTCGAGGCAGGAATCGTGGTAATCGATTCGGTGAGGTGCACGGTTCCGGCTTTGTTGTGAGCAATTGTGCGCTCGGCCATTGCGACAAGTTTCTCGCGGCTCATGGTTACCCCCAGGTACCTCGGACAGCGTGCTGCTGTGTGTTTTCAGCCTAGATGTTTCGAATCAGTTCAAACGATTGCTCGTTCGCGTGCCCATCATTTGTTGTGACAGTTAGTCGTTTTGCAGTAAATGCACGAGGCTGCTGGTGTCCCAGCGGCTTCCACCACGGGCAATGACCTGGGCATAGAACTGATCAACCAAAGCAGTCATTGGCAATCGAGCACCATTGCGGTTTGCTTCATCGAGGCAGATGCCTAAGTCTTTGCGCATCCACTCAACGGCGAAGCCAAACTCGAATTCGCCACGGTTCATCGTGCTGGCTCGATTGTCCATCTGCCAGCTGGCTGCCGCACCTTTGCCAATGACATCGACCAACTTGTCAACATCAAGGCCGGCGCGCTGGGCGAAATTGACACCTTCGGCCAGACCCTGCACGATTCCGGCGATACAGATTTGATTCACCATTTTCGCCAATTGGCCCGCACCGGCTTTTCCAAGCCGCTCACAGGCCCGCGAGTACGGCGCGATCGCAGCCTTAGCCCGCTGGAACACCGCCTCGTCGTCGCTACCGCACATGATGGTCAAGGCACCGTTTTGGGCTCCAGCCTGCCCTCCAGACACTGGGGCGTCGACGAACCCAATCCCCCGTTCGGCACATGCCGCTGATAATTCTCGAGCTACGTCTGCTGAAGCTGTCGTGTGGTCAATCAAGATCGAGCCTGGCTTCATCCCGGCTAAAGCGCCCTGCGGGCCATAGACAACTGAGCGAACGTCATCGTCGTTGCCCACGCACATCATCACGAAATCGGCGTATTCGACGGCTTCAACCGGAGTGGGCTTAGCAAAGCCACGGTTGAGCGCCACCCACGCCAAAGCCTTAGGTGCCGAGCGGTTGTACACCGTGATCTGGTAATCAGCCTTGGCTAAGTGACTCGCCATGGGGGCACCCATGACTCCGAGTCCGAGAAATGCCACTTTGGGTCCGGTCCCGATTGTAGGAATTGGTCCGGTTGCGTCTTCAGGAGTTTGTGCCATGCCCTCTAGTTTGTCAGGCTCTGAGGTACCACCATGAGCAAGAACCTTCATATTGACCATCTCGTCTACGCGACCCCCGATCTGGCGGCCGCCGTTGCCGACATCGAAGAGCGTTTTGGCGTCGCCCCAACGCCCGGCGGAGCCCATGTTGGGCTCGGAACTTTCAATGCTTTGCTCGGTCTTGGCGGACGTACATATCTCGAGATTGTCGGACCCGACCCTGCTCAACCCGAACCCGTCAACCCGCGACCTTTTGGTATTGATGATTTAACTGAGTCGTCGCTCGTCGCATGGTGCGCAGCGCCGCAACGTGCACTCATTGATGTTGTGCAAGCCGCGCGAGAAGCTGGTTTTGATCCGGGTGATGTTCGCGCCATGAGTCGTCAACGTCCCGATGGCGTGTTGCTTGAATGGGAACTCACACTCACTTCGCTTCCCATTCCTGAAGGTGGCGTGCTTCCGTTCTTCATTGATTGGGGTCGCACTGTTCATCCGACCGCCGATATGCCCATCGGTGGAACATTGATGGCGCTTGATCTCTTTCATCCGCAGCCGCGAACTATTGACTTGTTCTTGTCGGCTGTGAGTGATGAAGCACAACTCGGTGACGATGAAGCAAACATCACGCTGAACTACGCCGACCGCGCCAAGTTGACCGCCGAAATTCTCACCGCCAACGGTTTAGTCATCCTTCACTAAAAGTCCCTTGTGATTCTGGTGAGGAATTTTCTTCATTTTGAGTAAAAATCCTCACCAGAATCACAAGGTGAGCGGGAGTTATTCAGGGGTGACGTAAGCAGCGGTGATGCCACCGTCAATGATGAGCGATTGCCCCGTCATCCAACTGCTCTCATCTGAAGCCAAGAACAACGCGCCGTTAGCAATCTCGATCGGATCACCGAAACGTCCCATCGGAATATGCACCAAACGTCGATTGCGCTTGGCATCATCGCTCAAGAACTTGGCCAACATCGGCGTCATAATTGGGCCAGGACACAACGAATTCGCGCGAATTCCTTGGCGGGCATAGATCACGGCAATCTCACGTGTCATCGCGAGTACAGCACCTTTAGATGCCGTGTACGCCACTTGCGGTGTCGCTGCACCCATGTGGGCCACAAAGCTCGCAACGTTCACGATCGAACCGCCACCAGATGCCAACATCGCTGGAATCGCGTAACGACAACCGAGCAACGTGCCCTTGACGTTGATGTCCATCGTCTTTTGGTACACATCAACTGAAGTATTGGTCGGGCCGTCATCATCACTCAACATCACACCGGCGTTGTTATACAAGATGTGCAGACCACCGAATGTCTCAACGGCGTGCTGAACTGCAGCTTCAACCGAACCTTCATCACTCACATCGCAACTCACAAAGGTTGCTTCGCCTCCAGCGGCATCAATGGCGTCAACAACTTCATCACCGTCAACAACGTCAGCGATCACAATCTGTGCGCCTTCACGGGCAAACAATTCAGCCCCGACACGACCAAGACCCGACGAACCTCCAGTGATGATGGCAACTTTTCCTTGTAGACGACCCGCGACTGCGCTCATGACAAACTCCGTTCTTTGCTCACGACGATACTGCCCGCATCGGCAAGAATGCAGGAGTGATCCCCGAGCACTTGCCACACTCTGCGTCAACGCTGACGATCATGACGCTCAAAATCATGACTTGGAATCTGCAGGGATCGCAACGACCCAACATCGGCACGGTCGCCGACAAGATTCAGCAGCTTCAACCAGACATCATCGCTATTCAAGAAATCCAAAAACATCAGGCCCGGGCTTTGGCTCTGCGACTGGCATGGTCACATGTCTGGGCCTTCAAACACAATGGTTACGGACCACTACTTCCCCGTCGAGCTGAGGGAATGTCAATCATGTCGCAGCTACCCCTGAGCAACACGGGCAAGACCACATTGAGTTCTGGATATGGACGCTTTACCTATCGGCGCAGAATTGCCATGTGGGCCTCCGTCGATATTGGCGGTCATCAATTCACTCTCTTCAACACCCATCTTGCTTCTGATGACATTGGTGACGAAGGCACTACTCAGGCTCAACGATTGCGACAGATTGTTGACGCCCACCTTCAACACCCCACCGTGATCGCCGGTGACTTCAATGATCATCAACGACCCGACATCGTAAACATTCTCAATGGCGAACAGAACCACGATGCCTGGAACTACGCCCAGTCGCGATCGCGAAATGGACTTACTAATCCAACCAAAAATCCCTTTCAGCGACTTGATCACATTTTGGTTCCACGGACTCACACGATTGCCCGTGTTCTAGTTCCTGACTCCGACCAGTCATGGATTGAACTGTCTGATCACATACCAGTGATCGCCACAATCAATCTTGCCTAGATACATTCCTGGCTAGATGCGTTCGAAGTAACGGTTCTTTTCCCAGTCGGTCACAGTGCGATTGAAGGCTTCCCATTCGCTTTCGGCCGAACGCAAGATCCAGTGGTGAACATTCTCACCAAAGCACTCACGGGCGATTGCACTATTGCGCCACAGTTCAATGGCATCAGGAAGATTCCACGGCACTCGACCAACGTTGGCATCTTCGTATCCGTTGCCAGCAAATGGTTCGCCTAACGCCAACTTGTTCTTGATGCCATACAGGCCACCAGCAATTGTTCCGGCGAATGCCAAGTAACTATTGGCATCAGCACCTGGAATGCGGTTTTCAACCCGAGTACCCGAACCATGACCAACTTTGCGGAAGCCAAGAGTGCGATTGTCGACTCCCCAACCAATACCGGTTGGCGCCCACGAACCAGGCTGAAAACGTCGATAGCTATTCACAGTTGGCGCCCACAGCAATGAGAATTCGCGAGCCGTATGAATTTGTCCAGCCAAGAAATGGCGGAATGTCTCGCTCATACCCAACGCGTCGTTGTGATCTTCAAAAACCGACTTTGAACCGTCAAGGGTCCACAAACTTGCATGAATGTGACACGACGATCCGACATCATTGAAATCGGGCTTAGCCATAAAGGTGATTGATCGGCCATTGGCTGCAGCAATTTCTTTAGCGGCATTTTTGTAGATGTGATTACGGTCGGCCATTTCAACTGCTGTTGAATACGACAAGTTGATTTCGTGTTGACCAGCGCCAGCCTCACCCTTTGAGAACTCAATCGGTACACCAGAGTTTTCAAGCGCACTACGAATTGCACCCACGATGTATTCATCGCGTGTCGTTTGCAAAATGTTGTAGTCCTCGGCCCATGCCGAATGTGTGCGCAACGAGTGATAGTTCTTTGCCTTCGCTTCGTCGTACGAATCGTGATACAAAAAGAATTCAATTTCGCTACCTAGCATCGGCAAGAAACCCAGGGCCGCAGCCTGATCAACCTGCGCGCGCAAAATACTTCGTGGTGCAACATCAACAAAGGTGTTATTCGCGACGTCCAACAAATCACACATGATGATTGCGGTTTTGGGCAGCCATGACGCGATGCGCACGGTATCCCAATCGGGCATGGCCAACATGTCGCCGTAGCCCTTATCAAAACTCGAGAATCGGAAACCATCAGACGGTTGATTATCGATATCGCACGTCAGTAGATAGTCGCAGTTCTCGGTGCCATGGTCGGCCACGTGATCAAGAAAGAAACGACCCGTCGCACGCTTACCGACAAGACGTCCGTAGCGATCGACAAAAGCCATAATGACCGTGTCAATTTCGGAACGCAAAATACGATCGGCAAGTTCTTGACGGGCAATGACTTCGCGCTTCATCATGAAACGAACCCTAGCCACGCATTATTGAAGACACTCACGCATCACCTCAACCAGAGGTGCACTAGGAAGATCAGTCTTTGGCGGGCTTTTTGGCGACGGCCTTCTTGGCCGGAGCCTTCTTCGCAGGAGCCTCGGCCTTCTCAGCCTCGTCGGCAACAGGCTTGGGTGCAGTCGCCTTCTTTGCCGGCGCAGCCTTCTTGGCTGGTGCGGCCTTAGCGACTGGTGCTGCCGGCTTCTCGTCGAGGTCGTCATCGAGATCGTCGTCGTCACTCTCAACCTTTGGCGCTTCAACCTTGGGGGCAGCAGCCTTGGCTGGCTTGGCAGCCTTTACTGGCTTCAAGACGCCCTTAGCCAAAGCTTCGTCGAGGTAGACCTCGGCTTCATCGGTGGTGACCTTCAAAGCCGGAGCAATTTCAGAAATGAGGTTGACGCGGGCCCGCTCGTACATGGTGCGCTCGGCAGCCGACAACGATGCATCGCGGTTACGCGCCGCGAGGTTACGCACCACTTCAGCGACCTGGTACACGTCGCCACTCTTCAGC
Source organism: uncultured Actinomycetes bacterium (assembly GCA_903872155.1). Classification (GTDB taxonomy): domain Bacteria; phylum Actinomycetota; class Acidimicrobiia; order Acidimicrobiales; family Ilumatobacteraceae; genus Casp-actino8. Next base: position 13,485 of record CAIQJP010000159.1, read on the forward strand.
TTTTCTTGGTGGTTCTTGAAGCGACGACTCCAGTTACTGGGCACGCGAGGGTCGGCCTTAGCCAATACTGCGACCAAGTCTTCAAGTTCGTCTGGTGACACCGGCGGGCGAACGCCGACTTCGTCGACCTTTGACATCGGAACTCGCAGGGTCATGTCGCCGATCACGGTGCGGAGAACGAGGTATTCCTGTTGCTTGCCAGTATTGAGAGGATCTTCCTTGCGAATGGCCTCAACTTTGCAGGCTCCATGCTGGGGATAGATGACGGTGTCGCCCTTTTTGAACTTCACTCAGACCTCGCTCAGAATCGCCGAAATGGGCTAGAAACCCCTTCGGAACAGACGCTGAAGTGTAGGGGGAAAATGGTCGTTTTCATCGGGAAATGCCCGTTTTGATGTGCGCCCTCGGCATGATTCGAACATGCGACCGATGGATTAGAAGTCCATTGCTCTATCCAGCTGAGCTACGAGGGCAGGCGATCAAAGGTTACAAGCACGAGACATCACCGATCACCCAGAACAGTTTTCAGTCGGTGTTGGAAGAGACCAATATCTGGCGTCGCAAAAAGTCCAACGACGAAATCACCGACATCTGTCGCATCTGATCTCGTTGGCCAGGCATCCGAAGTGTCGTCGAAACAGTCGCTCTGCCATTAATAGCCACGGCAATACACAACGTGCCAACTGGCTGACCATCTTGCTCAGCAGGGCCAGCAACACCGGTCAACGACAGCGCAACATCGGCACCAAGTACCCGTCGAGCACCTTCGGCCATCGCAACCGCAGCATCTTCGCTCACAACAGGTCCGCGCGGAACATCAAGCAAATCAAACTTGACCTCGCTCGAATACGACACCACACTCCCTCGAAGCACGTCACTCGCGCCAGGAATCGATGTCAAACGTCCCGACACCAAACCACCAGTTACCGATTCGGCGAGACCAAGAGTAAGTCCTTGTTCGCGCAACAGATTTAACACAACCGATTCCATGTTGTCAGTGTCAAAACCAAAGACCACATCACCGACAACGTCAAGAACCTTCGTTTGCCATTCATCGAGAACCGCGTGAGCTTGTTGACTGTCGGCACCTTTAGCAGTGAGACGAACCTTGATGCCTTCCCAACCACTTGCCAGAAAAGCCAACGTGGGATTACCGACTTCTTCAAGCTGGGCGATGATCGGATTGAGGCGTTCGTTCAGACCACTTTCGCTCTCACCCCATGTGCGAATCACTCGACTCGCAATCACACTGGTGTCACCACTTCGTGCTCGAAGATCGGGCAAGATCGCGCGCTCCATCATGTCTTGCATTTCGTGGGGCACACCTGGCACGGCGTAAATCACTTTGTCACCAACCGGACACATCAACCCTGGCGCAGTGCCCCGAGTTTGGTGAATGACCGTGGCCCCAACAGGCACCATCGCCTGCTGCAGATTGTTGTCGGCCATACGTCGACCGCGGGATTCAAAGATGTTACGAATCACTTGGGCGATGTCGTCGTGCATGACAAGTTCGACACCCATCACTTCGGCGATTGCTTCACGAGTCAAGTCATCGTGAGTTGGCCCGAGGCCACCACACATAATCACGGCATCTGCTTCGCGCAAAGCCGATCGAACTACATCAACAATGCGTTGATGATTGTCCCCTACTTTGACTTGCAACAGCGAATCAATTCCATTTGCGGCTAGTTGCTCACCGATCCACGACGAATTGGTGTCAACAATTTGGCCAAGCAGTAATTCGGTTCCGACGGCAACGACCGAACAACGCATCTCAGGCCATCAAATTTGGAGTCGTCTTACGCAATTTCTGGGCGCGCCACAAATACTGCAAACCACTCACGGTTGTGAAGGCCACAGCGATCCACAACAACCACAGCCAGAGCCATGTGGCTTTGTCCGCGGTCAACGGAGCAATAGCAAAACCAACGCTGAGTTGTTGAAAGAGAGTTTTCCATTTCGCAAGACGGCTCGCCGGAACGCTGATTCCTTTGGCTCCAACCATCACGCGATACATGCTGATTGCTACTTCACGAGCTGCGATGAGCAACACCGGCAATGCCCAATACACATCGCGACTCACCAAGGTGAACATCGCTCCCAACACCAAAACCTTGTCGGCCAACGGGTCGAGGAAAGCTCCCGAACGAGTTGATCCATGACGTCGAGCTAAATAGCCGTCGATTCCGTCACTTGAACACAACACGAACCACAAACCAAATGCGACCCAAGAACCACCAGGAAAATCTGGAATGACCACAAACATCAAAGGCGAAACAAGAATTCGCCCGACTGTTACTGCATTTGCCCAAGTAGCAATGGCATTAGGGTCAACCGGCACCCTCTAAGCCTGCCACACCGGGCCCTCGCTCAACGATATTTCGTTTGTGTGACTATTCGGCGACGAGATCTGGGCCCATGGCCGACTTCACCGTGACGTCATAAAACTGACCGACTTCAAGCGCCGTGGGAACTTCAATAATTCCGTCAATTTCGGGAGCTTCACGATGGCTACGGGCAACACCTGGCTCATCAACCAACACATTGACGGTGCGACCAATCAAATCATCGCGACGGCGAGACGTGATGTTGTCTTGCATTTCACTGAGTTCCGATAGACGCTCACGCATCAGACCTTCGGGCACCTGACCATCAAGATCTTTGGCGTAGGTGCCATCTTCAGCCGAATAGGCAAAGAATCCACACCAGTCAAGTTCGGCCTTTTCAACGAAATCAAGCAGTTGATCGTGGTCTTCTTCAGTTTCACCTGGATACCCAACGATGAAATTGCTACGGAAGGCGGCATCTGGTTCGCGTTTGCGAATATCGGCGATGCGATCTAAGAAACGTTGACCGTCTCCCCAACGACGCATGCGACGCAAAAGCGGCTTGCTGACGTGTTGCAGCGACAAGTCGAAATACGGAACGCCCGAATCGCAAATGGCATCAATAAGTCCATCGCTTAAGTCGCTCGGATACAGATACAACAAACGAGTGCGGTCAACCATTGACGAAACTTGACGCACCAGCGACACAATGCTGCCGGCGCCGAGTTCGTCAGGTCGATCTTTTCCGTAACTCGCCAAGTCTTGAGCGATCAACACAATTTCGCGGGCCTCTAATTGCTCAACTTCAGAAATGATCGATTGCACATCACGACTGCGTTGCGGTCCACGGAATGATGGAATGGCGCAGAAACCGCACATGCGGTCGCAGCCTTCGGCGATTTTTACATAAGCCCATGGTGACGAACTCTTGGGGCGGGGCAAGTTCAACAAATCAAGGGACGGAACTGGCGCCGATCCAACGGGAATGAGCTTCTTCGGAGCAGGCGTGTGTACCGGAACTCCAAAACCCGCAACCAAGTCAACTTCTGGCAGTTCGTCGGCGAGTTCTTGTCCGTAACGTTCGGCCATGCAGCCAGTCACCACTAAACGTGATGACTTCTTGCGTTGCTCATCAAGACTCAGAATTGTGTCAATTGATTCTCGTCGAGCTTCGTCGATGAATGCACACGTGTTGACCACAACTAAGTCAGCATCTTCAGCCGAGTCGGTCGCCAACATGCCATCTGCCAACAAAGTGCCGATCAGCTTGTCGGAGTCAACCTGATTTTTGGGACAACCAAGGGTCTCGACGTAAAAGCGCTTCCCTTGATTCGTCACGATGTACGAGGCTACCTGCTCAGGTTCTCGTCATGCCGAATATGCCAACTTCAAACCACCGTAGGTCCACTTGGTCTTCAGTAATCGACCCGTTCCCGACAAAGTGATGTATGCCGTGTCGCTTCCATCTGCGGCGAAGCAGATATTGGTTGTCAACATGTCGCCGGTTGCAACATGCTCAACAAGTTCACCCGAAGGCGAGATCACGGTGATTCCACCGTTCACCAGAGTCGCCACACAAACATTGCCCGAACCGTCAACACCGAGCGAGTCAAGCAATTGGTAGCCAGGAAGGCCGTACAAAACGACGCTTGGATCTCCAGGCATCGTGGGCGCAAGCACACCTGGTTCAACGATGTCACGCTGAAATACGCGACCCGTGTGAGTCTCGGCCCAATAGACCTTCTTGCCATCAGGCGATAGACCAATTCCGTTCGGACTTTCAACGGGGAAATCAATTTCGCGAATTGCTGACCCATCAGCCTTGGCGTAGTAGATCGCTGTCAAGTCGGCAGTGCGTGCTTCAAGATCGCGAATTCCGTGATCGGTGAAGTAGAAGCCTCCAACGGTGTCGAATACCAAGTCGTTCGGTGCACGCAATGGACGTCCATCACATTCGGTGTACAAATCGGTGACTGCTCCAGTGGAAATATCGACACGCTGAATACGACCACCGCTGTACTTTGACTTGTCAAATGGTCCGGGGAAACTTAATCCGCCGAAATCAATTTCGGTGAAGCAACCACCGTTATTACATAAGTACAAGGCGCCGTCTGGGCCAATGGCGGCACCATTGGGTCCACCCGTGATTTCGGCAATCGTTTCCTTAGATCCATCGGGACGCACGCGGGTAATTCGCGGGCCAAACATTTCGACCAAGATCACGCTGCCATCGTTCATGGCGATCGGACCTTCGGGAAACTTCAAACCAGATGCGACTTCGATGAGTTCCATTGCATTCCCCCGTTCATGCCCAACTTGGGCTAACTAGAGATCATGCTAATCATCTGACCGAGAGGCCAATGACTCGGAAGTTACAACTCTCTGAACTTACAGGGCCTCAAACTCTTCAACGGTCATCAGCACTTCGCGGGCTTTACTGCCGATACTTGGACCAACGATGCCATTTTGTTCAAGCAAGTCCATCAAACGTCCAGCACGGGCAAAACCCACACCGAGCTTGCGCTGCAACATTGACGTCGAGCCCATCTGGCTGCGGACCACGAGTTCCATTGCCCGCTTTAACAAGGCTTCATCACTGTCATCGTTTCCGACGCCATCAGTAATTGAATGCCCACCCGCATTACTTGACGATGATTCTTCGCCCTCGACACCGCTGACGTATTGAACTGTCGGAGCCTGCTGACGCCAGAAGGCCACGACTTTGCGCACTTCTTCTTCATCAACCCAGCAACCCTGAATTCGTTGAGCCACCGACGAGTTACCAGGCAACAACAACATGTCACCCTTACCGACTAATTTTTCGGCACCAATCTGATCAAGGATGACTCGACTGTCCATCTGTGATGACACCGCAAACGCAGCACGGGCTGGCACGTTCGCTTTGATCACACCCGTAATGACGTTCACTGACGGACGCTGGGTCGCAACGATGAGGTGGATACCAACCGCTCGAGCTTTTTGAGCGATACGGGTAATGCTTTCTTCAACGTCACGCGCTGCCACCATCATGAGGTCATTTAATTCGTCAACCACCACAACGATGTAGTGCATGCGTTCAAACTCGCGCTCAGAACCAATCTCGGCCTTAATCTCGCCTCGGTCATAAGCCGCGTTAAAACCGGTGATATCGCGATAGCCCATTTCGAAAAGCAAGTCGTAACGCTTTTCCATTTCTTTCACAGCCCACGCCAAAGCATTTGCTGCCTTCTTCGGATTCGTCACTGGCTGTGTCAGCAAATGCGGCAAACGCGCATATTGACCCATTTCAACTTGCTTGGGGTCAATCAAAATGAGTTTCACTTGATCAGGGGTTGCTCGCATCAAGATTGAGGTGATGATGCAGTTGATACCACTTGACTTACCAGCACCTGTTGCGCCGGCGATCAGTAAGTGAGGGGTGGTTGCCAAGTTCAAGAAAACCGAACGCCCCGCAATGTCTTTGCCCATCGCCACATCGAGTGGATGATTGGCAACCTTTGCTTCGTTCGATGTCATGAGATCACCCAGCGAAACCAACTGACGTGTTCGGTTCGGAACCTCAATACCAATGGCCGATTTGCCAGGAATCGGCGCCAAAATTCGCACGTCGGTGGCGGCCATCGCATACGCAATGTCTTTTTGCAGACTGGTCACGCGCGCGACTTTGACACCAGGCCCAAGTTCAAGTTCGTAACGTGTCACCGTTGGCCCAACGGTCTGATTCACCAATGTGACTGCCACACCGTGTGACTGCAAAGCTTCAGCAAGGTCTTGACCGCGCTGATCAACTTCAGCCTGATCGATGGCCTGCTTTCCGCTTCGCGTGAGATACGAAACAGGCGGAAGCTTCCACGAGCCCTTCTTGGGCGAAGGACCTGTCTCTAGTTGACCTTGAGTATGCGGTTCATCGGCAACAACTTCTGGGGTCGGCTTTTTACGTTCGGGTTTCGGCGCTTCGGGCTCATCTTCGACAACCTCGGGCACACGACGATCTTCGGGTTCAACGATGAACATCGGTGGCGTGGGATCTGCTTCATCGTCATAAGCGTCTTCAGCATCTTGTTCGTCTTGCTCATTTGACAAAGTGCTCAGACTTTGAGCGGCCGAACGCATGCGTGACGATGCACCGCCGAAAGCCTTTGCTGATATCTCGCCAATTTTCGTGGCGGTGTCCTTCAGACTTAACGACGTAATCAACAAACTGCAACCAAGACATATCGCAATCAAGATAAGAACTGCGGCAATCGCACCAACAGCCGACGCGAGCACCTGACCAAGTAATGCACCGAGCCAGCCACCTGCTCCGCCAAGGGCCGCGACTCCAGTGAAAGCATCGGGTCCTTTGACCACATGCAGTATTCCCAAACCGGCCAGGACGACACCACCCCAACCCAATGCAAGTTTCATGCGATTTGGAGAATCGTCACCGCGTAGATGCGACACGCCAACTGCCACGAAAATTGGCGGCAAGGCATAGCGACCAAGGCCCAAGAGACAACCGAGTGCAGTATCGGCACCACGACCTACTGGACCAGCCAATCTCAGGTACACCGCCAGACCCACGATGATTCCGAGCAAGATAAAAGCGATCGCCGAAAACTCGCTTTGCCGACCGTCGATCGCCTGACGCACTTCGCTTTGGCGCGGTTCACGCTTGTTTGGCTTGCTGGCTTCAGTTTCTGAAGCAGATTTTGTACGTGATGCAGGCTTTTTAGCTGCGGGTTTCTTGGCGGCCATCACCCCGAACGCTAGCAATGAGGCGCACATGCGTTCGGGCATACCCCTGAATTACTCACACCAAATAGAGGCAGAACAACTTCGAAATGGCTATTCGGCGTCAGTTCCGACGATTTCACCGGTGTTCGTTAAAACGATTGACATTTGACCGCCCTGAGACGACTGCATGAGTAATCGGTATTGAACTGTTCCTGTTGAATTCTCTGCAGTACCCGCAGCGGTGATGACGAACATCTGCGGCGTCGATTCAGGGAGTTCCGATAAAACTTTCTTCAAAATGGATGATGGCTCATAATCAAGCGCCGATCGAGCAAAGGTTGGGCCGTTGGCTCCCACTGGTTCGGGTGCAGTTTCAAGCCCGTCTTTTTCAGTGAAGACGTAATGCACGACCGCATCGGGCAAACCATCGGCATTGGGCGTTCCGTCAAGATCAGTTGCCACAAAAACGTTGACAATCTCAGTCGTGGCATTGATTTCGAAAAACTGTACATCGGTGCCAGTTTGCTGTTCGACAGCGTCAAGCGCATTTTCAATTTGGTCCAGACGTAATCCAGCCGTATCGGGCGCGGCTGCATCCTTTCCGCACGATGAAAGAACAATCAGCACACTCGATAACGCAACAACTCTTCCTAGCCGACGCAACAATTACGCCTCCATAACAACTGGAACGATCATTGGTCGACGCTTCGTACGTTCGTTCACAAATCGACCAGCTGCCCGACGCACATCTTTTTCAAGAGCCTCAGGACTGCGCACACCTTCGGCGAGAGCCTTTTCAACTGCGGCCGCAACAACGTCGCAGGCTTCATCAAGCAAATCTTCGGCTTCTGGGGCATACACCCAACCGCGGGTGATGATTTCTGGACCAGTGAGAACTTTGCCTGAACCAATATCAACGGTCACAACGACAACAACGACGCCTTCTTCGGCGAGCACTTTGCGATCACGCAAAACACCTTGCCCAACATCGCCAACGATGCCATCAACGTACAAATATCCAGCAGGAATGCGATTGGCATGATCGAGACCCTCATCGGACAATTCGATGACGTCGCCATCTTCACAGAGCAACACATTGTCCTTTTCAACACCCATCAAAATTCCGAGTTTGGCGTGAGCAACGAGGTGCCGGTATTCGCCATGAACGGGAACAAAAAATTCGGGTTTAACGATTGACAAATATGTCTTCAGTTCATCTGCCTGAGCGTGTCCGGTGGCATGAACATCAGCAATACCCGAGTGCACAACCTCTGCACCGAGACGCAATAAGCCATCAATGACTCGAGTGACATTGGTTTCGTTGCCAGGAATGGCGTGACTCGACAAAATCACTGCATCACGTTCGCCGACTTTGAGCCACTTGCTGTCACCACGCGCCATCAAAGACAGCGCCGACATCGGCTCGCCCTGACTGCCCGTCGAAATAATGCACACCTTGTTGGGCGGATAATCATCGGCTTGCTCGATATCAATCAGCGTGTCGTCAGGAACTCGTAAGACCCCAAGATCGCGGGCCATGCGCACGTTCTTTTGCATTGAGCGACCCATCGTGGCCACTTTGCGACCTGTGTCAACAGCGGCATCAATGATTTGCTGAATGCGGTGAATATGGCTAGCGAAACTTGCCGTAATGATGCGACGATCTCGGTGTTCATGAAACAGCGACCACAACACGCCACTAATTGACGTTTCACTTGGTGCGTGCCCATGTTCTTCAGCGTTTGTTGAATCGCACAGCAACAAACGAATACCTTCGTTTGAAGCAATGGATCCAATTCGCGCCAAATCAGTACGCCGACCATCAACTGGGGTCAGATCTAATTTGAAGTCTCCGGAGTGAAGGATGACTCCTTGCGGTGTATGAACCGCAATTGCAAATGCATGCGGCACTGAGTGCGTGACCGGAATGAATTCAACATCAAATGGGCCGATCATTCGTCGTTCGCCATCGCGGACAACGATGAGTTCGGTTTTTCCAAGAAGTCCGGCTTCTTCAATGCGATTCTTGGCAAGCCCCAAAGTGACATCGGAGCCATACACCGGAAAGCTGAGATCGCGGAGCAAATACTGCAGTCCCCCAACGTGGTCTTCGTGCCCATGTGTCGCCACACATGCCACAACCCGATCAGCGTTTTCGCGCAACCATGTGAAGTCGGGAAGAACTAAATCGATGCCATGCATGTCGGCATCAGGAAACATCAAACCGCAGTCAATGAGTAACAACTTGTCATCTTGTTCGATGACCATACAGTTGCGACCGATCTCGCCAAGGCCTCCTAAAAAGGCCACGCGGACCGGAGCGGCCATCAGGAAACTCGCTGACGGGATGCTTGCAAATTGGCCCAGACTGTCTTGGCCTTGTCAGCAACAAAGTCGGCTGGTGGTCCCATTGGCAAACGACATTGACCCACATTGAGCCCGAGCAGATTCATCATGACCTTGCTCGGGATGGGGTTTGGTGATTCATCACCAGTCTCGTACGCGAAACTTTCGAGCAACGTCTGATTGATGGCGATTGCACCAGCAATGTCACCGGCTTCCCAACGATCAAACATGCGTTGATGGTCGGCAGCCGCCCAGTGTGTCGCGACACCAATCACGCCGACTGTCCCGACTGCCATCAATGGCATGGTCAAACCGTCATCTCCGCTGTATACCTCAAAACCATCGGGAGCGTTCGCGATGACATTTGCTGTTTCGGCTGGGTTACCGGCGGCGTCCTTGAGCGCAACAACGTTCTTTACCTCACGGGCCAACTTCAACAATGTTGAGGTGTTGATCTTGCGACCAGTTCGTGCAGGAATGTCATAGACAACAACTGGCAAATGTGAAGCTTCGGCAACCGCGCGCACATGGGCTTCGATTCCCGACTGTGGTGGGCGGTTGTAATACGGAGCTACCACCAACAAACCAGCAACACCTAATTTGGTGGCCTCTTTGGTCATATGAATTGAATGCAGCGTGTCGTTGGTACCCGTTCCGGCGATCACCGGAATCGTGACTGCTTCGGTGACAGCAGCAAACAAACTCAATCGCTCATTGTCGGTGAGCACGGGAGCCTCACCTGTCGTTCCGGCAATGACAAGTGCGTCGTTGCCATTGTCTTGCAACCAACGCGCCAAACGGCGAGCACCATCGAGATCAAGAGCACCGTTTGCATCAAATGGTGTCACCATTGCTGTGATGACACGTCCAAAGCGGGCCATCAGAATGAACCCTCGGCAGCACGGTCAATACCTTGCGACAAAATGAGATCTTCATGAAGTTCCATCCAGACGTCATGGAACGAACCACACATCACACCTGTGAACATATTGTTCGCACCACCCACGACCAACTTGCACGTTGATTCGAGTCGAGGCACATACGGCGACAAGCGGGGAACAATAGTGGCCATCGACGAGACCACCGGCTCGGCAGCAGTATGAAGAGTTACTAGACGCTTAATGATCTCTTGGTCGTATTTGTCATCTGAGTGATCGTTCGGTGCGCCATCGCGCAACTGCCAATCGCCACACAGGTGCTTAAACGTGTCATTGATTTCTAAGAACGAGTGGTAGTGCGGCTTCAACGCATCGAGATCGAGCCCAGCCACATCTTTTGCTAAGGCTTCGGGGTGAGCAGCCCGACCAGCGGGGGTCAGCTGCCACAACGACCGAGCCTCGCGGAACATCGCCATTTCTTCGGCCTGCAACTCGTGTAAATGCTGATCGACGACAGCAACATCAAGTGCCACGATCTCTGCCAAGGTCTCACTCTTCGAAAAGCCCTTGATTCGCAATGCGTGATGGGTGAGAAACTTCGGATCTGAACTATTTGACTGTGACCGTGCCATACGGCTTCAAATCTAGTGCGTCGGGTTCGTTGACGACCGACCTATTGCCCGCCTTTCCGATTACCTGCCTGTACCGACTGCCATGGCGCACTATCGTCTAGCCGTGGGCCACATTGAGAGCAGCGGGACCGACCGCATCAATCTCGTCATCATTTTCGGAGGCCAGTCGGCTGAACACGATGTGAGTTGTTCGACCGCCGCCCACGTCATGAAAGCCGTCAATCCCGATCGATATACCGTGACCGCTCTCGGCATCGACCGATCGGGCCAGTGGCACCTTGCCGAATCAGCGATGGCGGCACTTGACCAAGGCCCCGACGCCATTCCTGCTCGACTTGAGGCCTCTGGACGCTCGGTGTCGTCAGCACTTGCCCTCACTGCGGCTTCGGCAGGCGGATCGACCGTGGTGATGCCACTGCTCCACGGACCATTAGGCGAAGACGGCACCGTTCAAGGACTTCTTGAACTACTCGATGTCCCGTATGTCGGAGCTGGAGTGTTGGCCTCTGCAGTTGGCATGGATAAAGCCATGTCAAAAGATGTACTTGCACGACACGGAATCGCTCAGCCTCGTTATGTGGCTGTGCGTGACAGCGATGTTTCAACTTCGCGACTTCAACAAATTGCCACCGAACTTCAGTACCCGATCTTTGTGAAACCAGCGAACATGGGTTCGTCCGTTGGCGTGAGTAAAGCCCATGATTTTGACGAACTTGTTGCGGCGACCGATATTGCAATGACGTACGACGAGTGGATTGTTTTTGAAGAAGCAATTGTTGGACGCGAAATTGAAGTGGCAGTTCTGGGCAGCCATCATCCGCAAGCAAGTGTTGCTGGCGAGATTGTTCCTGGACACGAGTTCTACGACTACGAAGACAAGTACCTCAGTGATGGTGCTCAACTCATGATTCCTGCGCCGCTCACCGCAGGGCAAAGTGACACCGTCCGTCAACTAGCCATTGAGGTTTTTCAAGCTCTTCGCGGTGAAGGCTTAGCCCGAGTTGATTTCTTCTTTGAAGAAAATGGCCGTGGATTTTTGTGCAACGAAGTGAACACCATGCCCGGATTTACACCGATCTCGATGTACCCGAAACTATGGATGGCAACGGGCGTCAGTTACTCTGACCTCATCGATCGCCTTGTTGAACTCGCTCGCGAGCGTCACGCACGACGCCGTCGCAATACCGGTCACTGAATTTACGATTTTTCGGGCGTCAACGCAGCCCGCAAAAAACGAGTCATCTCGTGACGCAGATTTCGTAGCCCCGCGATGTCTTGTTGCCAGCCCACGACGCGCAAGGCCTCCGGCTCAGTCGCAATACCCGTGACAGTTGCGTACACCATTGCCACGATGATCGCTGGATTACCTCGACGCAGGCGACCGAGTTCCATTTCTGATTGCATCCAGTTCACCGCACGATCAACAAGCGGAGTTAAGTGCTCGGTCATGTACCCCGTTGCACCGCTTGGCAATCGACTCAACTCACGCAACAAGCCAAGCAACGCTGGACGACGAACTGCCGACCGAAATACGGCATGGACGACGGCATCCAAACGATCAAGCGGATCATCGGGGGCGGCCCGCATCGCTGCTTCGACAACCACGGTGAGTTCGGTAGCCATATTGGCCAAAACCGCCTGCACTAGGTCGTCTTTCGAGGCAAACCAATACAACAAGGTCTGCTTGGCAACCCCCACTTCGGTCGCAATCTGATCAAGGCTGACCGCGTCAAAACCCCTGGTCCCGAACAGAATCGTGGCACTTTCCAAAATGCGCTCGCGGGTATCTCCGCGTCGATTTGGACTCACTGGGCGACTGGCCATTCCCTATTCCTACCAGCCCATTCGGCCAAGAATCCCGATTTTCTGAGATTTCTCTACCAATTGGTAGAGAACCGTGTTATAACTGATTCGTGATTTCCGAAAATCTCCATGGCAAACGCATCGCAGTCACCGGCGCAACCGGTTTTGTGGGCACCGCCCTCGTCGAACGTCTGCTCTTTAGCGTCCCCGATTGCGAAGTCGTTTTACTCGTTCGCAACGGTCGTCGCACTGCAGCAGCCGAACGCGTGCGCCGTGAGATTTTTAAGAACGATGCCTTTGATCGCTTACGTGCATCGCTTGGCCCCGCCTTTGATGCAACCATGCAACGTCGCGTCAGCGTTGTCGCTGGTGACGTCGGAACTGATGGACTTGGTTTGTCAGATGAAGACGCCAAAACATTTGCTTCATGCGACACCATCATCCACTCAGCAGCGAGTGTTTCATTTGACTCACCGCTCGACAGTGCCGTCGAAGTCAACTTGCTCGGACCAATGCGCATTGCTGAATTAGTCAACCGCATCGGACCTCGCGCCAACGGAACCTTTCCACACCTCGTTGCGGTCAGCACGTGTTATGTCGCAGGTAACCGCCGCGGTACTGCACCCGAACAACTCGTGAGTGCTGGACCATTTGATATCGGTCTGAACTGGAAAACTGAAGTCACTGCGGCACGTCGTTTGCGCGGTGACGCCGAAGCAGCTAGTCGCATGCCATCGGAACTACAAAAGTTCCGTTCTGAAGCTCGTTCCGAACTAGGCGCTGCTGGTGCACCGGCACTTGCTGAAAAGACCGAACAAAATCGTGAACGTTGGGTCAAGGACCAATTAGTTGAAGCAGGTCGTTCACGGGCCGCAAGTGTTGGCTGGCCCGATGCCTATGCATTCACTAAGGCATTAGGCGAACAAGCACTGCATGAAACAAAGGGTGCTGTTCCCGTCAGCATTGTTCGCCCTTCAATTATTGAATCTGCGTTAGCGGAACCGTCACCTGGCTGGATTCGTGGCTTCCGCATGGCCGAACCAGTCATCATTTCGTATGCCCGCGGTTTGCTTGATCAATTCCCCGGAGTACCCGAAGGAACCGTTGATGTTATTCCTGTCGACATTGTTGTGGCGGCGATCATTGCGGTCGCAGCCCTTGGCCCAGAAGACGCTCCACACATCACGCAAGTAGCAAGTGGTTCTACCAACCCGCTCAAGTATCGAACACTCGTTGACAATGTTCGCGATTGGTTCACTGAACACCCCATCTACGACTCTGAAGGTCAACCGATTGTTGTCGCCGACTGGAAGTTCCCGGGTCGTGGAAAAGTTGAAAAGCAACTCACTCGTGCCAAGAGCATCATCACGAAGAGTGAAAAGGTTTTGCAGGCACTCCCCTTGCGAGGCAATCAAGCAACATGGTCAGCCAAACTCGAAGACAAACGAGGCGATCTTGAACGAGCTCTTGAATACGTCGAGCTCTACGGTCTGTATACCGAATGTGAAGCGATTTATTCGGTTGACAATCTTTTAGCAATCAACGATCGACTTGATGCCCACGATCGATCAGCCTTTTGTCTTGATCCGCGCGTCGTTGATTGGCCCACGTACATCTCGACTATTCACCTTCCGTCAATTGTCTTACACAGCCGAGTCAAAACCACACCAGGCAAGAGCACTCTTGACCGCAGTGATCGTCTGCGCAAACAGATTCTTGATCCGAAACGTCATGTCGCCGCCTTCGACCTCGAAAACACCCTGATCTCCAGCAATGTTGTTGAAAGCTATTCGTGGCTAGCAACCCGCCGCCTCAATTCGCCAGAGCGCGTGCGTTATGTCTTGCGCACGATGAAGGAAGCACCGAACTTGCTATCAATGGATCGCAAAGATCGATCGGACTTCTTGCGCTACTTCTATCGCCGTTACGAGGACGCTCCCGTTGAACAGATTGAAGAAGACTCACGCGAGTTGCTCGCTCAACTCATTATGACCAAGAGTTTCCCCGCTGGCCTTCGTCGTGTTCGTGAGCACCGCGCCCTTGGTCACCGCACGATCTTGATTACAGGCGCCATGAGTTTCGCCGTCGAAGGTCTGCGGCCACTTTTTGATGAGATCGTTGCTGCCGAAATGACGATTCGCCCTGATGGAACCTACTCAGGTGAGCTCGCCAAGGTTCCGCCTACAGGCGAAACTCGCGCTCAAGTGTTGGCCGAATATTGCGCCGCAGAAGGACTTCGTCTTGAAGAGTCAATTGCGTACGCCGACTCAAGTAGCGACCTTCCGATGCTTGAAGCAGTCGGATTCCCGGTTGCCGTGAACCCAGAAACACGACTTGCTGCTATTGCTCGCAAACGCGGTTGGCTCGTTGAAAATTGGGAGAAGTCACCAGGCGGACCACGCCCACGTCTTCCGCTCGGACCCATGATGTCTGAGCGTGAACAGAAACGTTTCTCGGTTCGTAATGGACGTAACTCATATAGGTCACTCTCATGAAAGCACTCAAGATCTCCCGCAAGACCGCCAAGTTTGCCGTCGCTCGTTTGATGAGTCCGGTGAGCACAATTGGTGCCGCAAAGTTTGGACCATTGTCATTGGTTAACGAATCTGCGCCGACGATGCCAAACGCCGAAGGATGGCACCGCATTCAGCCGCGACTCACCGGTATTTGTGGAAGTGACCTCTCATTAGTTGAAGGTCATGCGTCGACATATTTCGATGACTGGGTGTCTTTCCCATTCGTTCCGGGTCACGAAGTTGTGGCCGATTGCGATGATGGTCGTCGCGTTGTTCTTGAACCAGTTCTTGGTCATGCGTGTCGCGGTTTGCCGCTACCTTTCGAAGGTGCAGCACCCGGAGATGGTGACGACTACGCGCACCTTGTTGGTGGACATCTTGAGCCCGGTATTCAAACTGGATTTTGCACGTCCACGGGCGGCGGTTGGGCGACCGAACTCATCGCCCACGACAGCCAACTTCATGAAGTGCCCGACAGCATGTCCGATGAGCAAGCGGTGCTCGTTGAACCTGCTGCCGGTGGAATTCACGCGGCACTCGCAACGTGGCCCGCAGTGCAAGCAGCGATTCAACGTGGCGAAACTCCAATTGTTGCCGTGCTTGGCGCCGGGTCTATGGGACTATGCGCTATCGCTGGCCTACGTCGTTACGTTCCGCAAGTACGCATCATTGTTGGTGCTCGCTACCCCCATCAACAAGCATTCGCTCGCTCACTCGGAGCCGATGTCGTTGTGCCCGCCGCCGAATTGGCACGGGCAGTACGACGCGAATCGGGTGGACATATTGTTGGCGACTATTTGTCGGGCGGATGTCATGCAACCATTGACGCAGTTGGCTCATCAGACAGCATCATGGATTGCCTGAAGTTCACTCGTCCTCGTGGTCGCGTTGTTTTGCTTGGTATGCCTGCAGTTGTTTCACTTGATCTCACCGGATTGTGGCACCGCGAGACCGCCCTGATTGGCGCATACACCTACGGAACCGAATCAATGCCTGATGGCACCAAGCGCCACACTTTCGATCTCGCGATTGAAACTGCTGCCGATTGCCAACTCAACCGTCTTGTCTCTGCGACATATCGCTTAGACGATTATCAAAATGCCCTTGCCCATGCCGCCGGAGCCGGTCGTCGTGGTGCAGTCAAGATCGTGTTCGACTTACGCGCGTCTGACGCTCGTAACAAGAAGGAGACAAACTAATGCCCCGTCCCGGATTTGTCCTTGAAGTCGATAAGTCGACTCCCCCCATTCTTTTTTGGCGTGGCGAAAACTTCTCATTAGAGAAGCTGCCTGCTGGTCGTAGTCGCGTGATCTACGCGCCAGAACCGTTGCCCGCGATCGAAGACGTTGATGGTGCGATTCGCCATGCATTACTGAACCCCATCGAGCAAGATCCGTTGCCCGAGCAATTGTTCCCAGGCATGAAGCTCACCATTGCGTTTGACGACGTCAGTTTGCCTCTTCCGAAGATGCAACGCCCCGACATTCGTCAAAGGGTCATTGAGGCCGTTCTTGACATGGCTGCCGAAGCCGGCGTCGATGATGTGCACATCATTTCGGCGCTTGCACTACATCGCCGCATGACCGAAGCCGAGTTGCGCCACGCCGTCGGCGACCGCGTATATGACGCCTTTGCACCTCGCGGAACCCTCTATCAACATGACGCCGAAGATCCCGAGAACTTGTCGTACCTTGGTACGACTCCTCACGGCGAAGATGTCGAGATCAATAAGCGAGCCGCCGAAAGCGACTTGCTTGTATACGTCAACATCAACCTCGTTGCCATGGACGGTGGCTGGAAGAGCACGGCTACTGGCTTGTCGTCGTACAAGTCGTTACGTCACCACCACAATCCCGAGACCATGATTCATTCCCGCAGTTTCATGGATCAACATCGCAGTGAATTGCACAAGAGCAACTGGCGCATGGGCAAGGTTCTTCTTGACAGTGGCGTCAAGGTTTTCCAGATTGAGACAACACTCAATACCGACACGTTCCCATCACCGTTTGGTTTCTTGGCCAAGCGCGAATGGGAATGGAAGCCATCAGATCGCATGACTTTCTTGGCCTCAACGAAAGCATTGAATCGCACGCCAACACGCTTGGCTCGCAAGATCTTTCATTCAATTGAAGCCCCGCACCAGATGACGAGCGTGCAGGCCGGCGATGTTGAAGCAGTTCACCGCATCACCACCGAGCACGTGTACAAACAACAACTCGTTGAAGTGAAGGGTCAGACCGACATTTTGACGTTGGGTATCCCGTACATCAGCCCGTACAACGTGCACTCAATCTTGAACCCCATCTTGGTGATGTGCATGGGCCTTGGTTACTACTTCAACATGTACAAGGGAATGCCATTGGTGCGTGAAGGTGGTGTCATCATCATGACGCACCCCACCCAACCCGATTTCCACCCAGTTCATCATCCGTCGTACATCGACTTCTTCGAACAAGTTCTTGCTGATACCACTGATCCCAAAGTGATGTCGCAGAAGTGGGAAAAACAGTACGCCGAAGACGAGTGGTACAAGCACCTCTACCGCACCACCTACGCCTATCACGGGGTGCACCCCTTCTACATGTGGTACTGGGGCAGCCACGCGTTGCAGCATTGCAGTCGCATCATCATTGTCGGGGGCGATCCAAAGACTGTGCGTCGCCTCGGATTTGTTCCGGCTTCAACGATGGACGACGCCTTAGAAATCGCCAGCGATGTCGTTGGTCGTGCACCCACCATTACTCACCTTCATGCGCCGCCTTTGATGGTGGCCGACGTTTCGTGATTCGGAATTTGTAATGGCTCGCGACGACGCACCCTGGAAACCAAGCAACCTTGCTAAAGCTGCGCGCATTGGCGAGTTAGTTGAACGCGTTACCCACCCCATCGCAAAACGCACGTACCGCAAGGGCTTTCCGTACTTACCTCCGACAATTCCGCTCGGCGTTGAAGTGCCCGAAGACGAGCCCACACTCGGCGCCGACTACGACACTGATTGGGCACGTCGTTCGCCTGCCAAATTCGTACGCAAAGGTCTCGTGAATGGACCCATTCGGCTGACTATTCAAGGATTAGCAAGCCCGAAGGTTTACGGCGTTGATCGCTTGCATGACCTCGCACAGCTCAAAGATCCGCCGCCGTTGATCTTTACACCGAATCATCATTCACATCTTGATACTGCAGTCATGGCGGTCGCTGTCCCCGAACCGTGGCGTTCAAAACTGGTTGTTGCGGCAGCTGCTGACTATTTCTTTGACAAGCGCTGGAAAGCAACAATGGCGGCATTGGCACTCAATGCAATTCCGATTGATCGCGAAGTCACTGGGCGTAAATCTTCAGACATGATCAAAGAACTCATTGAAGATGGCTGGAGTTTGATGATCTATCCCGAAGGCGGTCGCTCGCCCGATGGTTGGGGTCAAGATTTCAAGGGCGGTGCTGCGTATTTATCAGGCCGCACCGGAGCCGCCGTCGTACCTGTTTTCATTGACGGCACTGGCGCACTTTTTGGCAAAGGTATGAAGCGTCCAAAATTCGGAACAACCAAAGTTGTTTTCGGTGCTCCGTTGAGAGCTCTTGACGACGAAAACACGCGTCGCTTCTCGGCCCGCATCGAAGCCGCCGTGACCGAACTCGGCGATGAATCATTGACCGACTTTTGGACTGCCCGTCAACGTTCGGCCCGCAATGAAAGCACCAAGTTAACTGGACCCGAATACACCGGCTGGCGACGTCAGTGGGCGTTGTCGGAACGGCGTGAAATGGGAACCGCTGGACTGCGTCGCCGTCAAAAGCGCCGCTGGCCCGACATCGGAAACTAGTTACGGTTTTGGTGTTTTGGTTTGCGCCGGGATATTGATTTCATCACCCGGCAAAATAACAACTGATGCGTCAACCCAACCATTGGCTGCCATCAGCGCTGACGCTTCAACGCCCCACTTGTCGGCGATACGCGACAAACAGCAGTCGCCTTCAACAACGGTGTACTTACCTTGACCCGGATCTGGACCAGGCATCGTTGTCTCGGTCGGAATCGGCAAGCCTGGCAAAGTTGTTGTCTGCACAGCCGATGGCGGAATCAAGATATTGGTTCCAATAGCCAACGGGTGCAACACACCTTCTGGCCAGTTGTTGTAAGCCGCCAACTCATCGGGAGCGACACCAAACTTTCCAGCGATTGCATACACCGAGTCGTTAGAAACAATTGTGTAACTGATCGCTGGAGGAAGTGTGTTCGCTGGATCAACTGTTGTGACGACCGAGGGTGGCGTGGTGGCATAGTTCGTCGAAGTAAGTGGACGCAATGTCGTGACCGACGAGCCGGGATCACTTCCGCATGCACTCAACAGAGCAA
>CAIQJP010000160.1 GCA_903872155.1 uncultured Actinomycetes bacterium
GAACGACGAGAAGGGTCGTACAAACGCTCGGGGTCTTCGCCACCTTCGCCAGTGTTGCTCTTTCCACCAATTGAGTTCATTGCGACAGCAAGAGTTTCATGAGCTTCGGCCGAAATTGAGCCGTAACTCATTGCACCAGTCGAAAAACGCTTCACGATGTCAGAGACCGATTCAACTTCGTCAATCGAAATAGCTGTGCGACCTTCTCCGTTGAATTCAAAGAGACCACGCAACGTTGCCAGGTGCTTTGACTGATCATTCACCAACTGGGTGTATTGCTTGAAAATGTCGTAGCGCTTCGCTCGAGTTGCGTGCTGCAACTTGAAGACAGTTTCGGGGTTAAACAAGTGATACTCGCCTTCACGACGCCACTGGTATTCACCACCAAGTTCAAGTTTGCGGTGAGCACGACGCTCAGGGTTCTTCGGGTAGGCAACAGCGTGACGCGACGCCACCTCGGATGCGACTTCATCAAGACCGATACCGCCAAGGCGGCTCACGGTTCCGGTGAAATACTCATCGATCAATTCGTTTCCGAGACCAATGGCTTCAAAAATCTGTGCGCCGGTGTACGAAGCAACTGTGCTCACACCCATCTTTGACATGACTTTCAAAATTCCCTTGCCCGAAGCCTTGATGTATTTCTTTAATGCATACTCGGCATCAACGCCACCAAGACCGTGTACGTCTTCGCGAATCATGTCTTCGATTGATTCAAAGGCCAGGTACGGGTTAATTGCTCCAGCGCCAAAACCAACCAAGAGAGCCATGTGGTGTACTTCGCGAGCATCACCCGACTCAACGATCAGACCAACCTGTGTTCGGGTCTTTTCACGAATGAGGTGGTGATGAACTGCCGCGGTCAACAACAACGACGGAATAGGAGCTAACACTTCGTCACTATTGCGATCAGACAACACGATCACTCGAGCACCAGATTCAATTGCTGCAGAAACTCCTGCCCGAATATCGTCGAGCGCTCCCTTCAGGGCTGCTCCGCCACCGTCAACGCGATACAGACCCGAGACAACGTGTGCATGCAGTTCGGGAAATGAACCGTCGTCATCAGCATGAATGATTTTGGCGAGTTCATCGTTGTCAATAATCGGGAAAGGCAGTACCAGTTGGCGACAACTCTGTGGTCCAGGATTCAGCAAGTTACTTTCGGGACCAACAGTTGAACCAACGCTGGTCACGACCTCTTCACGAATTGCGTCAAGGGGCGGGTTGGTGACTTGCGCGAACAATTGTTGGAAGTAATCGAACAAAAGTCGCGGACGATCAGACAACACCGCGATTGGTGTGTCCGTTCCCATTGAACCAATCGGCTCGGTTCCGGTTTTCGAAGTCGGCGCAAGGATGACCTTGAGTTCTTCGTGCGTGTAGCCAAACATTTGTTGACGACGCATCACGCTGTCGTGGCTGTATACCATGTGCTCACGCTCAGGAAGGTCGGTGAGTTCGATCAATCCGTCCGACAACCACTCTTCATACGGTTCAGAGGCGGCCAATGATTGCTTGATCTCTTCGTCATCAACAATGCGACCCTGTGCAGTATCAATCAAGAACATACGGCCAGGTTGCAAACGTCCCTTACGCACAACCTTGCTTTGATCAATATCGAGAACACCGACTTCTGACGCCAGCACAACCATGTCGTCATCGGTCACCCAATAACGACTCGGTCGCAATCCGTTGCGGTCAAGCACTGCACCAATCACGGTTCCGTCGGTAAAGGCCACGCATGCCGGACCATCCCAAGGTTCCATCAACGATGAATGGAAACGATAGAAGGCTCGCTTCTTAGCATCCATCGTTTCATGATTTTCCCAAGCTTCAGGAATCATCATGAGTACTGCATGCGGTAACGAACGTCCACCAAAGTGCAAGAGCTCAAGCACTTCGTCAAAACTTGCCGAGTCACTTCCACCAACGGTGCAAATCGGGAATGCTCGTTCAAGACCGGGAATGAGATCGGACTTCAAGAGCGCTTCGCGAGTACGCATCCAGTTGCGGTTACCTTGCACCGTGTTGATTTCGCCGTTATGCGCAATGAATCGATACGGGTGAGCTAGTGGCCACGACGGAAAGGTGTTAGTCGAGAATCGGCTATGCACCAATGCCAAAGCACTCTCGACTCGTTCGTCAGCAAGATCGGGATAGAAGGCCCCAAGTTGTGGAGTCGTAAACATGCCCTTGTAGATAATCGTGCGGCAACTCAACGAAGGGAAATAGGTCTTTTGTTCAGCTGGCAGATCATGTTCAACTCGCTTACGAGTCACGAACACTTTGCGATCAAGGTCAATGCCTGAGGCGCCGTTTGGATCGCTCAAGAACAACTGGCGAAACGTCGGCATGACTGCTCGTGCACCTGCACCAAGAGTGGTGGGATCGGTCGGAACATCGCGCCAGCCCAAAACTGTCAGGCCTTCTTCGCGTGCGATGGATTCAATCGCGCTCTGAGCTTTTGCGGCAACCGAAACATCCGACGGCAAGAACGCCATACCAACGACATATGAACCGACGACTGGCAATTCAAAATTGACGACACCACGCAAGAAACGATCAGGAATTTGCAACAGCACACCAGCACCGTCACCGGTGTCCGCCTCTGCACCAGTGGCACCACGATGCTCCATGTTGCACAGCGCACCGAGTCCACGCATGACGATGTCGTGCGAAGCGCGACCCTTGATATCGGCGACAAACGAGACACCACAGGCGTCATGCTCGAAACGAGGGTCATATAGGCCATGCGCGCTCGGCAGGCCAGAAGGATTGTTCTGGGGGTACATCGTTATCTCTCTAGGGTCCACGAACTAATAGGGTTGTGGCTCCCGGGACGACGCTGGCCCGATCGGCAAAGCCCACTCTATGGCCTGTTGCCGCCACCGACCAATCGATTTTTCAGGCACCATCAGTGTTATCCGTCATATTTTCGTGAACCAGAATGTTGTAGATACATTAAATGCTAAAGTGTCCACATGGATATCGGAATCAGAGAACTTAAACAGCGACTTTCAGAGTGCCTCAGCCTCGTTGAGGCGGGCGCCCATATTCGAGTCACCGACCGAGGTGTTCCTTGCGCAATGATCGTTCCGATTATTCATGCAGACCGCCTACAAACTGGCGTTGAAGAGGGTTGGCTGCGACCAGCAACACGAGTGGGAAAGATTGGCCAAGGCCCAAGATTTTCTTCGACCGCAAGGACTTCAGATGCGTTACGTGAGGATCGTGGCGAATGACCACTTACGTTGACTCGAGTGCTCTCCTTAAGCTCTACGTCGCCGAACCCGACTCCCCGACCGCACTAGCCCTCCTTGAATCCGATCCAGTCCTAGTTACAAGTTGGCTTTCTCATGTCGAAGTTCGTCGCAACCTTGCTCGAGTTCTCGATGGAACACAACTCATCAAAGCCAGACAACAATGCGACCTAGATTTCGATCTCATGGCGTTAATCACTCTCGACGAGCCACGCTGGAGAGCTGCCGCAGACATCGCTGAAGAGTTGGGTGTTCGATCACTTGATGCAATACATCTTGCGTGCGCTCAAAAACTCAATATCAATCCACTTACTTTCGTCACCTTTGACATTCGGCAAGCTCAAGCGGCTCGCCGAATGGGATTCACCGTCGTTGGAGCGTAAATCCGTTCAGCTCGGGTCGATGAAGTTGGCGGGGCGCTTTTCAAAGTTCGACATCACGGCCTCAACCTGGTTGGGGCGACCAATCAATGAGCCGATCACTCGACGCTCTTCGGCGAACTGTTCGGCTGCACCAGCCGAGAAGACCCGATTGAACAACTCTTTTGATCCCCGAACTGCGTCTGGGCTGCGACCAGCAATCTCTGCGGCCATCACCATGGCATCTTCACGAGGAGTCTCTGACACGCGTGTTGCGAGCCCAAGTTCGAAAGCTTCACGGCCGCTAAACACGCGTGCGGTGAACGTGAGTTCTTTGGCGACATCGGGGCGCACCAAATTCGACAGAACCTGAGTCCCTGTCATGTCGGGCACGAGACCCCAATGAGTTTCACGAACCGACATCTGCGTGTCGGGGTGCACGATGCGAATATCAGCGCCAAGGCAAATCTGGATTCCACCGCCAAGTGCGTGTCCATGAACGGC
>CAIQJP010000161.1 GCA_903872155.1 uncultured Actinomycetes bacterium
AAGCCGTACCACTGCGGATATGCCGAAGCATCTTTGAGGCGATATGCGGCCGAGAGATCGACAACACAACCAACTTTGCCGACAAGTGTTGGGGCCAAGGCCAAGCTGGCCTCGTGAGGTAGCCCCAGAAACGCGACATCCACGCCATCGATCTGTTGAGCCAAGGTGTCGGGGTTCGAATCGCCAAAAACTAGGTCCGGATAGTGGGCCGCCAGATTGGGATACAGCGAGGCAACCGCTGTGCCAGCTTGGCTGTCGCCGGTCGCCGCCACTAGCTCGAGACCCGGATGACCAGCGATCAGACGCATCAATTCAACCCCGGTGTAGCCCGAGGCCCCAATAATGGCGGCTTTCTTACGCTTGGTTACTTGGCTCATAGTCACAGCGCAAGATCATACGGACTTCTGCATGAAAATACAACGATGGTTTGGCACCCCGGGGATACCCGCCCACGAAGCTGGCGTGAGAACATGGGTGCGATGGCAAAGTCTCGTGGGTTCGCTCTCCCCTCGACCAAGGGTCGCATCTTGGTGGCAGCCCCACCCTTGAACGACCCCAATTTCGACCGCACGGTCATTTACATGCTCGAGCACAGCGAAGGCGGAGCACTCGGACTGGTACTCAATCGGCCAAGTGACGATCTGGATATTGAGTTCGATCTGTGGGATTCGCTCGTGACCCCGCCTAACGAACTGTTTTGCGGCGGCCCAGTTGACCCCAAAGCATTGATTGGCCTCGGCGTCGTTCCGGGCAAAACTCCGGACGGTCAGACATTCGTGTCGATTGATTGTGTCTCGCCCGTTGATCTTGATGGTGATCCGACGACGATTGATCCACGACCAACCATGGTGCGCATCTTTCACGGATATGCCGGCTGGGGCCCTCAGCAACTTGACGTTGAACTTGAAGGTGGCGCGTGGTTGGTGTTGAACGCATTAGTGACTGACGTGTTCACCGATCAACCCGAAGAATTGTGGCAAGCAGTTTTGCGCCGACAAAAAGGTGAGGTCAGTTGGCTCGCCGACTGCCCCTCCGACCCCAACCAAAATTAGACAAGTTTTGTTAACGGAGTTGCGCACTGAGTTTGTTGGCCCCAGCGATGCACCTATCGCGAACCGCCGCAACATCGGCATCGGTCAGTGTCCGATCTTGAGCCTGCAAACGTAAACGGAAAGCCAAGCTACGTGAATCGCCAGAATCTTTTGAGCGATACACATCAAACAACGCCAGATCAACGAGTAACGCACCAGCACTCTGACGCAACGACTTTTCAATTTTCTCGGCGGTCACCGATGTCGGTACCGTGAAAGCTAAGTCAATATCGCTTGATGGATAACGACTTGTGGCTTTCCACTGCGAAACCTTAGGTTCGACTTCAAGCAATCGCGACAGATTCAGTTCAAGTACTGCAACGCGCTGCGTGATGTTGTACGCATCAAGAACATCGGGATGAATTTCTCCCACGAAACCAACCGCGTCTTTACCGACTGACAAAGTGGCCGATCGTGTGGGGTGTAAACCTGCGGGCACATTTGATTGATCGAGCCGCGCTCCCCAACCCATTGAGCCAGCGAGTTCTCGCCACACTGCAACAGCTGCTGGCGCTTCTGCACCAGCGACCACGACACCAAGTGATTCGTATTCAGCGGGCAAGACATCGGTGCTGGTGGGATACACGTGACCGACCTCAAAGAAGCTCACACCAGAACGACGATGCGACTCGTTAAACGCGATTGCCTTTAACAAACCAGGTCGCAACGATGTACGTAAAACGTCGTCGCCGACAACGAGCGGATTCATTAAGCGAACTGCTTCACCCGAAAGTCCGGCATTTTGCAAATCGCCGTCAGTCAAGAATGGATGTGGCATGGCTTCGTTAAAACCAAGGCCCAACAAAATTTCGCGTACTCGACGACGTCGCTGTTGAACAATACTCAAACCACCAGGCTGAGTTGATTTCGGAACTGTCTTACCAAGTTTGTCGTAACCAAAATGGCGGGCGACCTCTTCGACGATGTCGATTTCGAGCGTGCAGTCGGGTCGCCATGATGGAACAGTCACTGAAAGCGATTCACTGGCCACTGCGCACGCAAAACCGATGGGCTCGATGAGCGAACGGATTTGCTCTGATGTGAACGACGCACCAAGCAACGCACTCACGCGGGTTGGCCGAACCGCAATGACCGTCGGTGTAGGAATGGAAGAACTACGAGCATCAACCATTCCCTCGTGAACCACGAGATCTGGACAGGTGATACGCAATAGTTCAACAAAGCGGGCAATCGATTGATCGATACCGAACGGGTCCATGCCGCGTTCGTTACGCGCCGATGCTTCAGTGCGCAAGTTGAGTCGGGCAACCGACTGCATGATTCCGACCGGTTCAAACCAAGCGGTCTCAAGCGCAATCGTGTTGGTCGAATCGCTGATCTCGGTGTTTTGTCCACCCATAATGCCGGCGATACCAATCGGGCGATCAGTTGCGTCACAAATCAACAAATCGTCAGTTGACAACGCACGCTCAACACCGTCGAGGGTAATCATCGTTTCACCGTCGGCCGCTAAGCGAATTTTGAATCCACCGCCGCCCAAAGTTGCGAAGTCGTACGCATGGTTGGGCTGATTCGTTTCGAGCATGACGTAGTTCGACACATCAACCACGTTGTTGATCGAGCGCATGCTTGAAGCGGCGAGACGACTCACCATCCAATCGGGTGATGGAGCAATACGAATTCCGCTGATGATGATCGTGGTAAAGCGCGCGCATCGATCACCAGCAACAATTTCGACGGGCGCAGACTTTGACGGACCAGAAACCACCAGTATGGGATTGTTGAGCGTGAAAGGAACCTTGAAACGGGCTGCTAAGTCGCGAGCAACACCAACTTGACCATAAGCATCGGGGCGATTGCGCAAGACATCGATGTCATAGACGATCTCTTCAGCCATCCCGAGTGCTTGGCCATACGGAATGCCGATAGGCGTCGACGGATCCATGATGAGAATGCCGCCGTGATCGTCACCAAGCCCAAGTTCACGGGCTGAACAACACATACCTTCGCTCGGAATACCCACAATCGGCTTGGTTTCAATTAATCGTCCATCAGGCATTGCAGTTCCGGGAGTTGCCCACGGAATGATGTCGCCAGGCTGCATATTGAATGCACCGCACCACACATGGTGTTCGGTGCCGTCGCCGTTATCAAGAAAAACACGATGCACTTTCGCGGCGTCGGGATGCCGTTCAGTCTTAATCACTCGTGCGGTAATCACACCCGCAACAGTTGCGCCAACTTTGTCAACACTTTCAACGGCAAGACCAATGTCGGACAAGGTAAATGAAATTGCATCCACATCATCAGGCAGGGCAGCCAAATCTCGGATCCAAGAATGAACAACTTTCATCATGCGTCCTTAAAACTGCTCAATGAATCGAATGTCATTGGTGTACATCTCGCGAACGTCACCAACGCCGTGACGTTCTTTAGCCATCCGGTCGATGCCGAAGCCGAAGGCAAAGCCGCTCCACTCTTCGGGGTCAAGGCCACCAGCTCGTAACACATTGGGGTGCACCATTCCACAGCCACCAAGTTCGAGCCAATCGCCCTTGGGGGTACGAATATCAAACTCGGCTGATGGTTCGGTGAAGGGGAAATAACTCGGCCGCAAACGGCTTGTAAATCCGGGGCCGAAGAATGCTTGAGTAAACGCTTCAATGGTTCCGGCAAGATCGGCCAAGGTAATTCCGCGATCGATCACGAGACCTTCGATTTGATGGAACACCGCAAGATGCGTTGCGTCAGTTGTTTCGTTTCTAAAAACGCGACCTGGCATGATCATGTAAATCGGTGGTGCAACATTTTGCATGACGCGAATTTGCACTGGTGATGTGTGCGTGCGCAACACTGTGCTCCCCGGCTGACCGTGATCAACGTAGAACGTGTCGTGCATACTGCGCGCCGGATGCGATGGCGGCATATTGAGTGCCTCAAAGTTGTACCAGTCGGTTTCAACTTCGGGACCTTCGGCTACTTGAAAACCCAAACCAACAAAGACGTCTTCGAGACGTTGCCATGCCTGCGTCACAATGTGGGCTTTGCCGCGGCCAGGTGCGTTGAAATGCTCGGTGAGATCGAGAGCTTCCGCAGCAAGTTGAACATCTCGTTCAGCACGACCCAAAAGCGCGCGACGGGCATTGAGAACTTCTTCAACGGCCAACATCGCTTCATTGAGCGCTTGGCCGGCCGCTTTCTTTTCGTCAACCGTTGACAGTTTGCCCAGTCCAGTCTTCAACAACGCCAACGGACTTTTCTTGCCCAACAAATCGGTGTCGAGAACGCGTAGTTCTTCGAGCGTGGAAGCTGCAGCGATACTTTGCTCGGCGGCAGTTCGGGCGGCGGTAATTTCGGCAATCATGACGAGACCACGGTACTTGAACCTGCCCGTCGTTGACGAGCAACTTCAAAACACAGCACTGTTGCCGCCATGGCCACATTCAAACTTTCGGCTTGACCGACGTGAGGAATAGTGACCCATTCATCAACGGCTGAATTGTCGCTGAGTCCATGTGCTTCATTGCCGAGAACTAATGCGATACGCCGCGTGCAGTCGACGGTCGTGTAATCAACCGGGGCGAATTCGCGGTTGGTATGCGATGAGGTTCCGAGCCGAATCAGGCCAGTGCGACCAACTTCGTCAAGAGTGATCTTTTCAATAATGGGTAAACGGAAAATACTTCCGGCCGATGAGCGCACAACTTTGGGGTTGGTGGGATCAACTGAACCGGGAGTCAAGACAAGCGCATCGGCACCGGCAGCCTCAGCCGAGCGCAACATTGTGCCTAGGTTTCCGGGATCAGAAATGCCGTCAGCAACAACCACAAAAGTGGCCTTGGCCAAAACATCAGCCGAGGCGAATCGTCGAGCCACAACCGCGATGATTGGTTGCGGAGTTTCGGTGGTCGCCACTTTCTCCATGACACCAGGAGCCAAGTAGTGCACCGCACCAGCACCATCAATCGGGTCGGCGCCAGGGGCAAGGTATTGACCTTCAACCTCCCAACCCGCCGCCACTGCTTCGGCGACTAAAACTGCGCCTTCAACAATGAACGCACCTTCGTCGTCACGCGAACTGCGGCGCCCCGCAAGGCGCCGCAGTCGTTGAATACTTGAATTGCTGAGAACCAGTTCGTGGTTCAGAAAACCTCGCTCAGGCGAGAGCAGCCTTAGCGGCTTCGCACAAACGACCGAATGACGCAAGGTCAGTGACGGCCAAATCGGCGAGGATCTTGCGGTCAACTTCGATACCAGCCTTGTTCAAGCCGTCGATGAAACGGCTGTAGCTGATTTCGTGCAAACGACATGCGGCGTTGATGCGCTGAATCCAGAGGCGACGGAATTCGCCCTTCTTTGCACGACGGTCGCGGAATGCATACTGACCAGATCGCATGACCTGCTCATTCGCAGCGCGGACTGACCTGCTCTTATTACCGTAATAACCTTTGGCGCGTTCTAATGTCTGCTTACGACGCTTCTTAGAACCGACTGCACGCTTCACTCTGGCCATCGGACTCCTCCTTCTTTCGTTCTTTAACTAGTTACGTAAATGGGTGGGTAAAACTCAGCGCTCGCCGAGTAGACGCTTGATCTTCTTGATGTCGCCTGAATGCACATCGACCATGCCGTCAAGACGGCGGGTACGAGTGGACGGCTTCTTTTCGAACAAGTGCTGGCGGTTCTGCTGAAGGCGACGAATTTTGCCCGTGCCGGTCTTACTGAATCGCTTCGCTGCTGTTTTGCTGGTCTTCATCTTGGGCATTGCTGTGTCCTTTGTTCAAGGTTTTAGATCGAGTGATTTATTCTTCAGAATTTTCAGTTGTATCGGTCGCCGGGGCGGTCGTTTCAATCACAGGAGTTTCGACTGAAGTTTCGGTCGGAAGATCTTCGGCTTCAGTTGCTGGACTTTCGGCAACAACTGGCTTTTCCTTCTTCACCGGCTTCTTATCGGGAACAAGCACCATGGTCATACTGCGTCCTTCGAGTCGAGCTTGTGTTTCCACTTTGCCCACACTC
Source organism: uncultured Actinomycetes bacterium (assembly GCA_903872155.1). GTDB lineage: Bacteria > Actinomycetota > Acidimicrobiia > Acidimicrobiales > Ilumatobacteraceae > Casp-actino8. The sequence goes on from CAIQJP010000161.1 coordinate 6,072, forward strand.
AAAATTTGCTCGATGACATCGTCAAGAATTTTGCTTCCTAACTCTGGGTGAGCCATTTCGCGACCTCGGAATTGCAAGCTGACTTTGACCTTGTGGCCTTCAGCTAAGAATCCTTGGACGTGACGCACCTTGGTATCAAAGTCGCCCTTTCCGATCTTGGGTCGGAACTTGACTTCTTTGACCGAAACATGAGCCGTCTTCTTACGTGCTTCGCGCGCTCGTTGAGACTCTTCGTAACGGAATTTGCCGTAGTCCATGATGCGACATACCGGCGGAGTGGCCAAGGGTGCGACTTCGACTAGGTCGAGGTCGATCTCACGAGCTAGGGCCAAGGCGTCGGGGACGGTCTTGATTCCTAGTTGGGCTCCATCGGGTCCGATCACCCTCACTTCACGAGCGCGAATGCGTTCGTTATAGCGAGGTTCGTTCACTGGCGGTGCTATGGCTGTTCACTTCTGTGCAAAGGGCTGACCTCCCGTTGGATGGATACATGGCGACGCGAAGTCGTCACGGGTCAGCCACCAAAGTGGCCTTCTCGCAGTGACCTGAACGCACTGTCGACGTGCGGTTTCCCGTTCGTCAGTTGTGGTCAGGTGGGGGCAACAACCCCACTTCGCCTCAGTTGTGGAAGGTAGCGTAGCCGCTCGTGGCGCAAAAACGGCCATACCCGACGAAATCGGGCTATCTATCTCCCAAGAACATCGCCCAAGCGACATCTCGCGTACGAAAGACTTCAATCGACCATGAGTAACGAAACCGAACCTGAACTCGCTGAATCCCTTGAGGCTATGGCTGAGGCCCGCCAACGGCTCGCCGAGGTGCCAGCCGAGGTTGTCGTCACCAACCATGCCATGGGTCTCTACGAGCTTGGCGCTATTCACCTGACCGCCAGTCCCCCAGATTTGGTTGAGGCTGCCCTGGCCATCGATGCGCTGGCCTGCCTGGTCGAAGGTCTCGATAGTCGACTCGGCGAAAACTTTGAAGTGCTCAAAGATGCCTTAGCCAATATTCGGATGGCCTTTGTTCAGGTCAAGAACACGCTCTAGTCAGCGAGACGCACTCGCCCGTTGACGAGTTCAATTCCTTCTGCCTTCAATAATTTGGCCTGTTCACGTTCGTTTCCCGGAACTAATCGACCTTGAACATTGACGACTCGCCACCACGGCAAATCAAGCGAGTCTGAATACAACGACAAGATTCTTCCGACCAGTCGAGATTGTTTGGGATATCCGGCCCCCGCTGCGACTCCCCCGTATGTCACCACTGAACCTTCAGGTAACGACAACAACACGCCAATGATGTCGCGCGTGCGTTGATCGTCAGGCAGGTCGAATTGCACTGGCCTCGGCTCGACTGAACTTCATCACGATGTCGCACTCAACTTCGGAGCCAATGTCAATCTGGCGCGACCCATCGGCAATTTCGGCGCAATGAAACATGACGATCGTTCCGTCAGTCATTGTGATGTCGCCAAGACCCACATGTGCATCAAATGCCGTCACTGTGCCGCGCACAACTCACCGACCTCAGGCAACAATCTTGGAGATTGGCATCTCTAACAGATCAGATGCGCCGGCATCTTTCAACGCGGGAATCAACGTATTGATTGTGCGCTTTTCAACAACGGATTCAACAGCAAATCCACCACCGGCAAGTTCGCTAATGGTTGGCGACTTGGCCGATGGCAAAACTGCCAAAACCTTTTGTAAATCATCTGAACCGACATTGAGCTTGACCAAAACTTTGCCACGAGCATCAAGTGTTCCGAGCAAGAGCGTCATCAACTGACCCATCGCGTGGCGCTTAGCCGGGTCAGCATACGAATCTTTGTTAGCAATCATTTCGGTGTAACTCACCAACATGGTGTCAATCACGCGAAGACCTGCGGCCCGCAATGCCCGACCAGTTTCGGTGATGTCAACGATGCAGTCAGCAATGTCGGGAATCTTTGCTTCGGACGCACCGTATGACAAACGCACATCGGCCTTGATTCCGCGTTGAGCAAAATAGCGCTCGGTCAAACTTGGATATTCAGAACTCACGCGCACACCATGCGGCAAATCGGCAACACTTTGTGCCGGGCTATCACCAGCAACTGCGACAACCACTTTGACCGGATCGCTCGTTGCTTTCGAATACTTCAACTCGCCCAGGCTCTCGACATCACTTTGAGTTTCTTCAACCCAGTCACGACCGGTGATACCAATATCAAAGAGTCCTTCGGCAACATATTGCGGAATTTCCTGCGGGCGCAAAATACGCACATCAATAATTCGCGGATCATCAATAGTGGCCTTGTAATCAACACTTGATGAACGACGAATGGTCAAATCGGCCGCTTCAAAAAGTTCGAAGGTGGCCTTTTCAAGTGAGCCTTTGGGAAGAACGATGCGCAACACATGGGTCACGCTATCGGCGAGCGTGGCTCGACACGGGGTTATTTAGTGCTTGGTCGGATCGTCATTGAGCAGTCGAACTGCATGTGGCAAGACATCAACGATGGCTTCAATTTGTTCAACGCAGCCCTTAGGCGAACCTGGCGTATTGCAAATGATTGATTGGCCTCTGATGCCAACAATGCCCCTTGACAGCCGACCCAACGGGTTCACGAGACGCATGGCCTCAGCAAGACCAGGGGCTTCACGTTCAATCACTTGGCGCGTACCTTCGGGGGTTTGATCACGCGGGGCAAAACCAGTGCCTCCGGTACTCACAATTACTCCCGCAAAATTGTCAGACATTCGAACCAACGCTTCGGCAACATTGTCCACACCGTCGGCGGTGAGTCCGCTCTCGACCACAACAAACCCGTGCCGTTCAAGCGCCTCGGCCAATTTCGCACCCGAAAGATCTTCACGCGTGCCGTGCACGACGCCGTCACTCACGGTCAGAACCTTGGCAAGGATCGGCGACAGATCATCAGTCATGGCGGCGACGATATCTGATGAGGACCATGCCATCAGTGTCGGCATGATGTGGGAGAACTCGATGACCGATTCCGAAGTCGGACCAATCATCACCAAGAGGCGGTAGGCCGTCATCTCCTGCCCGACCTACAACATCAAACCCTTCGGGTACGCCGTGCTCTGTTGACTCAGCGGCGGTAATTGTGCAGACCGAGTACACAAGCACTCCCCCTGGCTTCACAAGTGGGGCCGAAGCAGCAAGTAAACGCTTTTGCAATACCGCGAGTTCTTCAACGTCTTTGCTCGTGATTCGCCAACGGGCATCCGCACGACGACGCAATGCGCCCAGCCCCGAACACGGCGCGTCAAGTAACACCCGATCGAAACTGCCAAGAAGAAAAGGAGGTGCAACTCCATCAGCCGCAACGACTGGCAAGTGATAACCCATGCGTTCGGCGTTCTTGGCAACAAGACCTGCTCTGGTTGGTTGCAAGTCTGCGCCAATCACTGTTGCTCCACTTGCTGCCAATCCGGTGGCCTTGCCACCTGGCCCTGCACATAAGTCAAGAACTAATTCGCCTCGCTGCGCACCAACTGATGCCGCAACCCATTGGCTTGATTCATCTTGCACATAGCCATCGCTACGCGTGGATACAGGCGACGGAACATTCATTCGCTCAAGAGCAGCTATTGCGTCTTCGTTCGACATTTCGGCGTGAAAGCGTTCGCTGATCCAATCGGGATAACTGAGACGAACAGCGTCATTAGGCCAAATCATTGCAACAGTTGAAACTTTGCGAAGAACTGCATTCACAAAACCACTCGTTTTACGCGTCGCCAAATCGACGGTTGCCGAAACCGCAGCATGCGGAGCGACCCCGGCAAAAACCAACTGGTACGCACCAAGTCGCAACAATGTCCGCGTGGCATCATCGGGTTCGCTCATCACGAACCGATCGATGACTGCGTCGCAGGCTCGTCGCATCCGGGTTGTTCCATAAACAAGTTCGGTGACGAATCGCCGATCTGGATCGGAGAGTTTTGAGCGCGACAAGAGTGCCGGCAAAACCAAGTTGGCGTATGCCCCATCGTGGTCGATGCGCATCAAAGCAGCGAGCGCTACCGAACGAGATGATTCAGTCACTAGTTAACTTCTCTCCATGAGTTGGTTGAGTTCCGTTGATCCACGAGACAACATCCATTCGGGGTTTGCCTTCGGGCTGAACGATTTTGAGTTCAAGAATTTCGCTACCTGTCGCAACGCGTGCCGAATTCTTGGTGACGATCAATGAACCAATATCCACTGCGGGTTCACGAACCACATCGGCGTGATGAATCTTGAAACGCTTGCCACGAAACATCGTCCAGGCGTTTCCGAGCCGAATCAATCGTGAAATTTCATTCGCCGATTTTGACCAATCAATACGCAACTCTGACGACTCAATTTTCTCGGCATACGTCGCTTCGCCAATCTGAGGAACGACGGGATCAAGGCCCGATTTCAATTGTTCAATGAGTAGTTGTGAACCTTCAGCGATCAAGTGAGTACGAATATCATCGGCAGTCGTTGAGTCTGTAATGGCCATGGTTCGCAGCCCAATGACACCGCCGGTATCAAGGCCTTCTTCAATTTGCATTAAACAGACACCGGTTTGCGTATCACCGGCTAATAATGCTCGTTCGATTGGTGCTGCTCCTCGCCATTTCGGCAATAACGAAACATGCAAGTTGACCATCGGAATTTCGGCGAGCACATGTGGCTTAATGAGCGCCCCATACGCAACAACCACGGCAAGATCGAAGGGCTTGACGCGATGTTGTTCAAGCAAGTCATCAACTTTGTGAGACACCGACAACCCAAGTTCGAGCGCTGCCACTTTGACTGGGCTCGGAAATAAATCGTTTCCACGGGCTCGTCGTTTATCAACTCGCGTCACCACATGTCCGACTTCGATGCCAGATTCAACGAGAGAACGCAATACCGGAACGGCGAGTTCAGGTGTCCCTAAGAATGCGACACGTTGAACTGCACCAACCGGCAAAGGTGCCAAAGCTTCAGGCGTGCGCTCGGACATTTGGTTCATTCAGCTCGCAAACGCTTAATTTCGCCCACCGGCGCCGCTTGCTCTGAAAGCTTTTTGTATTCGGCAATCGCTTGCTTGCGCTGTTCGGGCTGCATTCGGTCAAACATCAACACACCGTTCAAATGGTCAAGTTCATGTTGGAACAGGCGCGCTTCAAGTTCGTCAGCTTCAAGTGAAATCTCGTTGCCGTTCATATCGATGCCCGTCATGAGCACCGTCTTGGGTCGCGTCATTTCGACATACAGGCCAGGAATACTCAAGCAACCCTCTTCGTATACCCATTCACCGTCAGATTCGGCGATTGTGGGGTTGAGAATCACCATCGGCTCATCATCCATATCCCACACAAAAATTTGGCGCTGGATACCCACTTGAGGAGCAGCCAATCCAATACCCGAGTCGCTGTCGTACAGCGTGTCGAACATTTCTTCGACGATTCGGACGACCTTGCCGTCAATGTCTGTGACCGCTGCCGCCTGCGAAGCAAGCACTGGATCGCCGAAAGTACGAATTTGGTACGACATACCTGACAGGCTACCTATGACATGTCTGTACCTGATGCTCCTTCGAATCTTCCGCCCGCCCATTATTTCAATGAGGACCCTGAGGTTCCCTCAGCGCGCAAGCGCATTGATGTCTCTCTGCCCGACGGAAGTTTCAGTATTGAAACCGACACTGGCGTTTTTTCGCACGGGCGAGTTGACTCGGGAACCAAAGTCTTATTGATGGAAGCACCAGCACTGCCGACGGCAGGAAACGTGCTCGACCTCGGATGCGGATCTGGTCCGATTGCGATGACAATGGCTCGTCGTTCACCAGGAAGTGCCGTATGGGCCGTTGACGTTAATGAACGGGCCCGACAACTCACACGTGACAACGCCTCAGCATTAGGTCTCACCAACGTCACGGTTACAGCACCCGATGAAGTTCCAGACGATGTGGTCTTTGATGTCATCTGGAGTAATCCACCCATCAAAGTTGGCAAACAAGAATTGCATGATCTCTTAAATCGTTGGCTGGCTCGCTTGTCACCTGATGGCTACGCAGTGCTCGTTGTCAACAAAAATCTCGGTAGTGATTCACTTGCGAAGTGGCTCACTGAACTTGGTTGGACCGTGAAGAGAATTTCGTCGCGTCAAGGTTTTCGCGTCCTCACAGTCAAACGTTAGAAATGAACCCGCTAGATGCGAGGCGGATCAACCTCTATACGGATTTTTGAATTGGCCGGTCTCACTGTCGATGCGCAGGCTTGAGTCAAGAGCTCGTGGTTAGCCGCTCGCACCATCCATTTATCACGATGCGCAGCAGTACTCACTCCAGCAGATTTGGCGAGTTCAAGCACAAATTCATCGGCCCCGTCCCCTTCAATAATGGCGATCGCTGAAGCAGGTGGCAGTCCAAGCATTTGCCGGCGAGAAATTTCTGCACTACTCACGATTGATGGATTACCAGCAACCGCAGCACGCACAACTTCGTGATCGGGCATTGACGTTTGCAGAATGATTCGTCCACCACGATCGCGAACACCAACCAATCGAGCGGCACGAGCCACTAATGAAAAGGCTTGTTCACTCGCGCGATATCGCGGCGCGAGTAGTTCACTATCAAAGTCCAAAAATGCCACGACATCAATCCGTCGTACACGATGCAGTACTGCCTCGGTGCCAATAAATACATCGGCCTTGGTGTCATCGAGAGAATCTTCTTTTTCTTTGCCAGCAACGACGGCTAAAACATCGCGTTGCGCCGCAGCTTCAATTTCGTCACGCAAACGCGCGACTCCTGGACGAATACGCGACAATACTGACGATCCACATGATCCACAGATTCGTGGGCGCGTGGCACCGCATGCTCCGCAATCAAGACGTCCTGGCACTTCTTCGACCATTGCACCTTGGCAAACTTCACATCGCGTGAGCGCGTTACACGAGCGACATGCCAACAGACGAGCCTGACCCTTCGTATTCAGAACGCAGGCAACGCGCAAATCAGCATGACGCAAATAGGCAATGAGTTCAGATGACAGCATCGAACGCTTCCATGGTTCGAGATCGCTTTGATCAACGACTTCTACATGAGGCCACGCAGCCTTCTCACGATCGGGCGATGGCGCCACCAAAGCACGGCCCGACATGCCGACAACACTCGGGCATGGAGAAACGAGAAGTAACGGAGCATCAGCGCGACGGCAACGTTCGGCAAGCACATCTCGCGCATGCCAGGTTGGCGCACGTTCTTCTTGAAGCGACTCTTCATGTTCATCAAGAAGCACTGCTGCTTTCAGACCTGGACACGGGGCAAACGCCGCAGCGCGTGAACCGATGACAACATCGACTCCGCCTCGTGCAAGTGCCCACTCTTCGGGCATTAATGCCACTGAGATTCCAGCCCGACGAAGTCGATGAGCCAAGACATTTGCCGAGTCAACCGATGCACACACAACCAATGTGGGACCAACTCGTGCAGCAGCCAACAGAGCGGGCATTTGATCGGCGCTTGGTGGCAAACGCAATACGCCACCGCCGTCGGCCAACAGTTTGGTCGCAGCTGGCGAAACTGGTTCGGCCAAAACTTTCGTACGACGCAACGGTGCGGGGCGAGTCACCACCGTATTGGGCGAAGCAGTCACCAAAAAAGGTCGTAATCGAGATGCACACCAACGAACAGAAGCCCAACGACAAATATCGAGCATCTCGGCATCGGGCCCAATCCCGCTCGACTTATCAATTGATTTCAACTTGTCGACGGCCACACCTTGTGACGGTGCACCAAGTGAAACGACCCAGCCACCAACGCGACGACCATTCAGCGAAACACGGACGCGTGAACCAATCTCAATGACCGAAACAAGTTCGGTCGGCACGACATAGTCAAAGACCCGATCAAGACCAGTGAGGTCGGGAACAACACCAGCTACTACTGGTTCGTGCACGACCGCTTCGGCCGTCATGTCACTAACAATCGACAGGTATCGACGTGTGGACTCAGCGACCGAGCGCAGCGGAGAATTCGGACAAGCGTGACAACTTCTCCCATTCGAAATCTGCCAACTCGCGGCCGAAGTGACCGTAAGCAGCAGTCTGCTGATAGATCGGACGCTTCAACTGCAAGTCGCGAACAATCGCGGCGGGACGAAGGTCAAAGGTTGCACGAACAGCAGCTTCAATCTTCTCAACAGCAACCTTTTCAGTTCCGAAGGTTTCGACCAAAATGCTGACGGGGTGAGCCATACCAATTGCGTATGCAACTTGAACTTCGCAACGATCGGCTGCACCGGAAGCAACAACATGCTTGGCAACCCAACGTGATGCGTAGGCAGCCGAACGGTCGACCTTGCTCGGATCTTTTCCACTGAATGCTCCACCACCGTGACGTCCCATACCGCCGTAGGTGTCAACGATGATCTTGCGACCAGTCAATCCAGTGTCGGCATGTGGTCCACCCAAAACAAACTTGCCCGTTGGGTTGATGAAGATGGAGTAATCATCATTAGCAAACTGTGCCGGAATCATGGGGCGAATCACTTGCTCGATGAGGTCGGGGCGAATCACGGTGTCGCGATCGATCCCTTCATCATGCTGAGTTGAGATGAGAACAGTCTTCAAGCGGACTGGCTTGCCATCTTCATAATCAAAAGTCACCTGAGTCTTGCCGTCGGGACGAAGGTAAGGAATCTGGCTTGACTTGCGCACCAATGCCAAACGCTCCGCCAAACGGTGGGCCAAGTGAATCGGTAACGGCATCAAAGTTTCGGTTTCGTTACATGCGTAACCAAACATCATTCCTTGGTCGCCGGCACCTTGAAGATCGAGATCGTCGCTTCCGGTACGTGCACGAACTTCTTCGCTCTTGTTCACGCCTTGAGCGATGTCGGGCGACTGTGCGTCTAATGCAACGAGCACACCACAGGTCTTGCCATCAAAACCAAAATCTGCATTGGTGTAACCAATGCCCTTGATGACTTCGCGAGCAGTCTCAGCAATGTCAACATATGCCTCGGTCGTAATTTCACCCGAAACCAAGCACAAGCCGGTCGTCACCAAAGTTTCGCAGGCAACACGCGCGTGCGGGTCTTGCGCGAGGATCGCATCAAGCACCGCATCAGAAACCTGATCGGCGACCTTGTCGGGGTGACCTTCGGTCACGCTTTCAGAAGTAAATGTCCAATTACGACTCATGATGGCTCCGTGTCATCTCTTTCGGTGAAAGAAGTGTGTTCAATAAAACTTCGAGCGCAGTTACTGAGTAGCCCGTATCTGCACCACGATGTCAAGCAACGCCCGAGCCACAGCCCGCTTGTCAGTCAACGACAAAGACTCTAGAGCCTGGTTGGGTCGTAAGAAGGTGACTGCATTGGTGTCATGGGCAAAACCGACACCAGGCTGACTGACGTCATTGGCCACAATCAGGTCAAGATTCTTGCGTTCAAGCTTGCTTTGAGCATTGGCCACTAAGTCTGATGTCTCGGCGGCGAAGCCTACGAGTACCTGACCAGGACGCTTCGAGGCCCCCAAGCCAGCCAAAATATCGGGTGTTGCTTCGAGGATAATTTGCGGGATTCCGCCGTCTTTTTTGATCTTTTCAGTCGCACATGCCACTGGGCGGAAATCGGCCACCGCAGCACTCATGACCATCACATCGTTTGTCGACCACACCGACTCGATCGCCTCTTGCATCTGTGCTGCAGTTTCAACATTGACCACATTCACACCTGCAGGCACGGGCAGATCAACCGTTGAAATAAGTGTCACGTCGGCGCCCCGCGAGGCCGCCTCAGCGGCAACGGCGTAACCCTGTTTGCCGCTTGAGCGGTTGGCGATGACTCGCACCGAATCAATCGGTTCACGAGTTCCACCAGCACTCACAATGACTTTGACGCCGGCAAGATCTTTGGGCCCGAGTACTTGATGAACAGCAGCGATAATTGCTTCAGGCGATGCCAAACGGCCCTTACCAGAATCACCACCGGCCAATCGACCGGCTTCGGGCTCAACGATATGAACTCCGCGTGATGCGAGCGTGGCGACATTTTGTTGGATCGCCGGGTGTTCCCACATCTCCGTGTGCATCGCGGGACACACAATGACTGGCGCACGCGTAGCGATCAACACGTTGGTCATGAGATCAGTTGACAAACCATTGGCGTATGCACCAATCAACCGTGCGGTTGCGGGTGCAATCAGAACTAAATCGGCACCTTGACCAAGTTTTGTGTGCGGAATCGGCGACGCCTCATCCCAAAGAGAGGTTTGCACAGGCTCGCTTGCCAATGCCGACAATGTGGTGCGACCAATGAAATGTTCTGCGCCTTTTGTCATCACTGGAACGACATGCGCACCTGCGTCAACTAAACGACGAATAACTTCAACGGCTTTGTACGCGGCAATACCACCACAAACACCAACAACAATTCGCTTACCGGCCAGATCGGCCATGATCAATCAGGCGTCGCCGGAATCAGCGTCTGATGCGCTGTCTTCGTTGATGACTTCGACGACATCTGCTTCGCTTGATGCTTCTTGAGCACTTGCGAACAAAGCAGCGGCGTCAGCTTGGGCTGCTTCTTCAGCGGCACGACGTTCGGCCATTTCATCGGCAGAAACGCGCACAATCTTGTCGGCGGCAATTTCTTCAAAGCCCATGCTGAGGGGCTTGCGCAACGATGCAACCTGCGGAGGAACAACCTTTGAGCTCACTGAGCCCATCTTGGCGTAGTACTGCTGCAACTCACGGGCACGGCTAGCCGCCAATGTCACCAAACTGAACTTTGAATCAACCTTGCCGAGAAGGACCTCAAGCTGTGGGGTCATCATGGAGTCGTTGGTTGCGGCCATAGTAGATCTGGTCCTTTGAGAGGGCTAACGCCAAATAGTTCAGCGCCTGAGCCTAACCCGAAATTGAGGGTTTTAGCGCCCTGCAAGCGAGCGAAGTCGCTCAATGAGACTCAACAATTCGGTCACGGTGTGATCGAGGTCGTCGTTGACAAATGAGTAATCGGCCAGGGCCAGCCCAACTGGCTCCTCTTCTTCGGCTTTGCGTAGACGTTCAATGACCTTATGATCCGGGTCTCCCCGACCGATCAGGCGTCGACGTTGCTCGTCGCGAGATGGCGGCAAAATGAAAATCAAGACCGATTCGGGGTGACGAACCTTGACCTGTTGGGCGCCATCAACCTCGATTTCGAGAACGATGTCGCGACCGTCGCGCAAATCTGGCACGGGAGTGCCGTAGTAATTTCCCAAGAATTCGGTCCACTCTAAAAAGCCATTATTTTCGCGATGCTTTTCAAAAGCATCGCGCGTCGTAAATACGTACGCCTCATCATGCTCACCGGGCCGCTGTTCTCGGGTCGTCCACGATCGACTCAGAAGCAACGTGGGATCTCGGCGCAACAAGGCGTCAACAATGGTGCCCTTACCAACGCCACCTGGACCGGAGACGATCAAAATCAATGGATCTGCACTCGACGATGAGGCGGGCGGTTCGGCCCGCTCGTTCACTTGGCTAAGTATTCGAGAAGTGCTTTTTTCTGCTGCGTGCCCAGACCTTGGATCTTACGGTTGTCAGCAATGCCAACTTCCTCCATGATCTTGCGCGCTTTCACTTTGCCGAGGCCAGGAAGGCTTTCGAGCATGGCGATGACCTTGAGCTTGCCCACATTGGGGTCAGCAGATTCAAGTGCGGCAGCGACCGTCAAGGTGCCCTGCTTGAGCTCGACCTTGATTGCGGCACGCGCAGTCCGTGCTTCTGCGGCCTTAGCGAGGGCTGCAGCACGCTGTTCTGGTGTGAGTATCGGAGGAGTAGCCATGGCGAAACCGTACCTATCACAAGCGTTCAATAGGTGGATACCAGCCCATTTCGACCAGTTATGGCGGGGTCAATCCCCCACGATGAGCAAGTCCAGTCAGGCTCGCGACCTCCGTCAACCCGTGCCGTGTCACCCACTCGGAGAGTTCACCAGCAATTTTGAAACAGGCGCGAGGGTCAGCAAAAGTCGCCGTGCCAACTTGAACTGCACTGGCGCCCGCCAGCATCAGTTCTGCTGCTTCCCAACCCGATGTCACTCCCCCAACTCCAACGATGGGCAGATTCGGCAAGGCTGCGTGGACATCAAAGACCGTGCGCACTGCCACTGGATGAATTGCCCGGCCCGAAATGCCCCCTCCGCCGTTGCCAAGAGCAGGTCGGCCCGTTTCGGGGTCAAGCACCATTCCGACCACGGTGTTAATTAACGTGACTGCCTCGGCCCCAGCTTCGTGCACTGCTTGTGCAACCGCGATCACTCGATCAGTATTTGGACTGAGCTTGGCCCACAACGGATATTCAAGAACTGAACAGGCCGCCATCACTTCAGCCGACATGGCTATGTCGTGCGCGAAGATTCCGTGACCATGCATATTTGGACACGACAAATTGACTTCTACTGCAATCACTGTTGAGCGATGCGGTGAACGCTCTAATCCGTCGTGTAAGAGTTGCGCGGCTTGACGATATTCATCAACCGAACGTCCCCAAATACTGACGACCGCCGACGCATTGACCGCAGCCATTGCTGGCAAGTCGTGTTCGATCCAATGTTGAACTCCTAAGCCTTGCAATCCGACGGCATTAATCATGCCTTGAGCAATCGGATGCACACGTGGAGCGGGATTACCTGCCCATTCGGTAGCGGCAATTGATTTGACAACAACTGCACCAATTGAATCAAGCGCTCCATATGCCGATAGTTCGGCTCCGTGCCCAGCAGTGCCAGATGCAGCCATGACTGGATGCACTAATTCAACTGAACCGACCCGTACATGCGAATTCACAATTTTGCTCTCACCTTCCGTGGTATTCCTGCAGGCTCTTCACTTCAAGCGCGTGATCAAGTTGTTCAGCCATTCCTTGCGCAGCGGCAAGTGCAGCTTCAACAGTTGTGACTGAGCACACTCGGTGAACATTGGCTGCTTTACGAATTGCTTCGCCGTCAGTTCGGCCACCACGACCTTGTGGCGTGTTGATGACAAAGGAAATCTCACCACTGGCAATGAGGTTGACTGCAGTGATCTTGGCACCTTCACTAACTTTGCCGACGACTGCATCAACCATGTAACCAAATCGACTGAGGTAATTCGCAGTACCAGGCGTCGCAACAATGCCAAAGCCGAGCGCACGCAGACGTTTGGCCACAACAATTCCGGCAGGCTTATCTCCATCGGCGAGCGACAAGAAAACAGTTCCACTCGTTGGCAACACTGTGCCAGCGGCAAGTTCAGCTTTGTAGAAGGCTCGACCAAAGGTCACGTCAATACCCATCACTTCACCGGTTGACCGCATTTCTGGTCCGAGTGCAGTGTCGACTTCGGGGAATCGACTGAATGGCAATACTGCTTCTTTCACCGCAACGGTGTTTGGTGAATCAAGCAAAACCGATCGAGTAAGCAAACCCTCGGTTCGCAATTCGGCCAAGGTTGATCCGAGCATGACGCGGGTGGCTACTTTGGCCAACGGCACACCCGTTGCCTTCGCAACAAACGGAACCGTACGACTTGCTCGTGGGTTCGCTTCAATCACATACACATTGGTTCCAGCGACCGCAAACTGCACGTTGATCAGTCCACGCACGTCAAGCGCAGTCGCAATCGCAGTCGTGTACGACTCGATGACTTCAACAACCCAAGCGGGAAGTGTTTGCGGAGGAATAGCGCATGCCGAGTCGCCAGAGTGAACGCCAGCTTCTTCGACGTGCTCCATAACTCCACCGATTAACACTTCTCCGGTGTGATCGCGAATCGCATCAACATCGACTTCTGTTGCATCCTCAAGGAAACGATCAATCAAGACGGGACGTTCGGCCGAAAGCCCGCCCTCTTTGCCCAAACTGCCGTACCCCGAGAGTTCGGCCATGGCTCGAGCTAAATGATCGCGATCATGCACGATCTGCATTCCTCGACCACCCAACACATAACTCGGGCGTACGAGAACCGGGAATCCCACCCGATCAACCATTGCCATGGCTTGCTCAAGATTGACCGCTGTTCCACCTGGCGGTTGCGGAATGCTGAGCGACTCACATAATTCATTCCACTTCTCGCGGTCCTCAGCAAGGTCGATTGACGCTGGTGATGTACCAGCAATGAGATCGACTGGTATCTGACCAGAAAGTTTGAGCGGCGTTTGGCCACCTAGTGAAACGATCACTTTGGGCTTTTTCCCACCGGCAGCTGCCGTTTCGGCAGCAATCACGTTCAACACATCTTCTTTGGTCAGCGGCTCAAAATACAGACGATCTGATGTGTCGTAGTCGGTTGAAACCGTCTCTGGGTTGCAGTTCACCATGACTGTTTCAAAGCCCGCGTCACGTAACGCGAATGATGCGTGAACGCAGCAATAGTCAAACTCAATTCCTTGACCGATGCGGTTAGGACCAGATCCCAAGATGATGACTCGTTGACGATCGGATTCGCGAACTTCATTTTCATCTTCGTACGTCGAGTAGTGATAGGGCGTCAGAGCAGCAAACTCGGCTGAACATGTATCGACTGTCTTATACGTAGGAATAACGCCGGCGGCTTCGCGGGCTTCTCGCACCTCTGATTCGGAACTACCCCAGAGATATGCCAACTGTGCATCGCTGAAACCAACCCGCTTCACGCGCCTCCACGCGGCCTTGGTCATCGCCGATGGACGTAATTCTTTGACGGCATCGCGTTCTTCAATGATGATTGACATCTGATCTAAGAACCAAGGATCAACCTTGCACGCCGCGTGCACGTCATCTACTGAAACTCCGCGCAAGAGCAACTCTCCGATAATGAAAATTCGATCGGGAGTTGGAATATCAACAAGACGCATCAACTCTTCGGTTGAGATTTCGGCAAGTTGCTTTTCAGCAGGATCACAATTCAGACCCAAACGTCCTTGCTCCAGTGAACGCAATGCTTTTTGCAAACTTTCGGGGAAAGTACGGCCAATAGCCATCACTTCTCCGACGCTTTGCATTTGAGTTCCGAGAATGCCGCTCGTGCCAGGAAGCTTTTCAAAGGCCCAGCGCGGAATCTTGGTCACGACATAGTCGATCGTTGGCTCGAAACTTGCCGGCGTCGCTTTGGTGATGTCGTTCGGAATTTCGTCAAGTGTGTAACCAACCGCCAACTTCGCAGCGATCTTGGCGATCGGGAATCCGGTGGCCTTTGACGCCAATGCACTTGATCGTGAAACGCGTGGGTTCATTTCAATCACAACAACATCACCATTGGCCGGGTTGACCGCAAATTGCACGTTTGATCCACCGGTTTCAACACCAACACGACGAATACATGCCAAGGCCGCATCACGCATGATTTGGTATTCAACATCGCTCAGTGTTTGCGCAGGAGCCACCGTGATGGAGTCACCGGTGTGCACTCCCATTGGATCAAAGTTTTCGATCGAACAAATGATGACGCAGTTATCGGCAGTATCGCGCATGACTTCAAGTTCGTATTCTTTCCAACCCGCAATACTTTTCTCGATGAGAATTTCACGAATTGGACTCGCGTCAAGACCATTTGCTGCCAGTTGTGCAAACTCTTCTGCAGTACTTGCGATTCCTGTTCCACGACCACCCAAAATGTATGCAGGGCGAATAATGGCGGGAAGACCAATGGTCTTGATGACTTCAAGCGCGTCCTCCATCGTGTGAGCAATGCCACTCTCGGGAACTTTGAGACCAATTTCAATCATGGCTTTTTTGAACTTGTCGCGATCTTCTGCAGTCGAGATTGATTCAGCGTTAGCACCAATGAGTTCAGGGGTTCCTGGCACACCCACAAGTCCACGTTCGTACAAAGCCATTGCCAAGTTAAGCCCGGTCTGACCACCAAGGGTTGGAAGAACAGCA
This sequence comes from uncultured Actinomycetes bacterium, assembly GCA_903872155.1. Taxonomy (GTDB): domain Bacteria; phylum Actinomycetota; class Acidimicrobiia; order Acidimicrobiales; family Ilumatobacteraceae; genus Casp-actino8. Next base: position 21,926 of record CAIQJP010000161.1, read on the forward strand.
TCAGGTTTTTCGCGCTCAATAATTTTCGCGATGACTTCCCAAGTCAATGGTTCGATGTATGTGCGATCGGCAAAGTCTGGGTCGGTCATGATCGTGGCCGGATTCGAGTTTGCCAAAATGACGCGGTAGCCCTCTTCTTTAAGAACACGACACGCTTGAGTTCCGGAATAGTCAAACTCACACGCCTGTCCGATCACAATTGGACCAGAACCGATAATCAAAATTGAGTGGATATCAGTGCGCTTGGGCATGTCAGAAGGTTCCGTTCTGCATCAGTTGTGCAAATTGTTCAAAGAGGTAACGACTGTCATGTGGTCCTGGCCCAGCCTCGGGGTGATATTGCACACTGAATGCCGGCGCGTCGAGTACTCGCATCCCTTCGTTGGTCTGGTCGTTGAGGTTGAGGTGAGTCACAGCCACTCGCCCACCCAAACTTTCAGCGTCAACGCAGAAGTTGTGATTTTGACTCGTGATTTCAACGTGGCCCGATGCGAGATGTTGGACCGGATGATTGCCGCCATGATGTCCAAATGGCAATTTGTAAGTCGTGCCACCAAGTGCACGACTGAGCAATTGATGGCCGAGACAAATACCGAAGAGAGGCACCTGGCCAACAAGATCACGAATTGCGTCGACGGCATACGGAACAGCAGCTGGGTCTCCTGGACCATTTGACAGGAACACGCCATGAGGCTGACGAGCCAGCACTTCAGCAGCCGTCGTTGATGCAGGAACAACTTCGATCGTGGCGATCTCTGACAAACATCGCAAAATCGTTGTCTTAATTCCGAAGTCGTATGCCACAACTTTCAGCGGACCATTTCCGAATGAATACGGCTTGTCGGTCGTCACGGTAGCGACGAGGTCAATTCCGTCAGTGCCTTTTTCGGCACGAGCCGCAGCAAGTAAATCACTTTGTGAAGCAGTGCCAAATGCACCAGGCATGGCCCCCGTATCGCGCAAGATTCTTGTGAGTCGCCGTGTATCAATTCCGGCGATCCCGGCAATGCCACTCTTTTTCAATAATTCGTTCAGACTTTGTTCAGCACGAAAGTTGCTATGTCGACGGGCCAAGTCACGAACAATGACACCACGGCAAAATGGTCGACGCGATTCATCGTCAGCAACGGTCGTTCCGTAGTTGCCGATATGCGGATAGGTGAACGTAATGATCTGTCCGGCGTAACTCGGATCGGTCACCACTTCTTGATAGCCACTTAATACGGTATTAAAGACAACTTCGCCTGTTGAAATACCGTTGGGTGCTTCGGCGCCAATGGCTTCTCCTTCAAACACGCTTCCATCAGCGAGCACGAGCGCTGCTTCACGAATTGCCATCATCATCCCTGTTCTGCATATTTATGCACTCTAGTGTATTATTAACAATCTGCCCAATCATCGCTGCGCAACTCCGTCGCGGACCACAACTTGACCCGAAAAGACCGTGTGGCGAACCTTGCCGCGCACTGTTCGCCCGTGATACGGCGTATTTTTGCTCTTGCTGGCCACCACTTCACGATCGACCACCCATTCACAGGTCGGGTCAAAAATGGCCAAATTTGCAGCCTCACCAACTGCGACTGGACGACCGTGACGATCACCAACTCCCGCGATGCGCGCCGGTTTCCAACTGAGTGCCGCAACTACCGAGTGGGCATCCATGTTCAGTTCGGTCAATGACAATGCCAACGCGGTTTCCAGTCCGAGCATTCCTGGCGGAGCTTGATCAAGCGGTTGTTCTTTGAGGTGACTCGCGTGAGGCGCGTGGTCTGTGGCAATTGCGTCGATCGTGCCGTCGCGCAAACCTTCTTTGAGTGCAGCAATATCGGCCGGCGTGCGCAATGGAGGATTCACTTTAAAAACCGGATCGAAACTACGTAGTGCCTCATCAGTCAATGTGAAGTGATGTGGTGTGGCTTCAGCGGTGATCGGCAAACCTTCGGCCTTAGCGTGGCGCACCATCTCCACACTGCGTTCGGTTGACAAATGCAAGAAGTGAATGCGCGAACCCGTCAGGCGCACGAGTTCGATATCTCGATGCACCATCAGTTCTTCAGCGATTGCTGGCCAACCTGGCAAACCAAGATGACTACAACACGATCCTTCGTGCATGACCGCCCCGACAGTCAAACTGCTCACTTCACAATGTTGTGCAAGCGTGATGTCGAGATCGCGAGCGTATTCAAGTGCCCGGCGCATTAAGAGCGGATCTTGTACGCCATTGCCGTCATCGGTAAACAACGTGACTCCAGCATCGCGAAGTTCGCCATAAGGCGCTAAAGCCTGCCCAGCCCGACCAACCGTGATGCACGCGGAAGGGATGACTTCGCACAGTCCAGCACGTTCGCCTTGTGCACGAACGAACTCAACCACAATGCGTGAATCTTGCGACGGTTCGGTATTTGGCATCGCAACAACAGCAGTAAAACCACCCAAAGCCGCAGCCCGACTGCCTGTTTCAATCGTTTCTGATTCTTCGCGACCTGGCTCACGCAAATGCACATGGAGATCAACAAATCCGGGAGAGACAAAACAATTTGTTGCATCAAGATCAATATCAGCTTTGGGCAACTTTGAACCAGCGTCGACAACTTCGGTAATCACGCCTCCAGCAATATGAATATCGGCAAGCCGTCCTTGCGCGTCGGTGGTTTCGTCAAGAATGCGGCCACCGCGAATATTGATCAGTTGTACTTCTTTCATGACACGACTCCTGCTCCAGTTTCGGTTCCACCTAAGACATCAAAAAGAACTGCCATTCGTACCGACACGCCATTGGCAACTTGCTGCGTAATCATGTTGTTCGGCAATGACGATGGGTCGATCAACATCTCCACACCACGATTCATCGGACCTGGGTGCATAAGTAGCGCGTGGCCTGGCAACATTTTCGCGCGTCGTTCATCAAGGCCATAACGTGCTGAATACTCCCCGAGGTGTGGCACCAAAGCTTCGTTCATTCGCTCGCGCTGCATGCGCAACATGTACAGCACATCGAGTTCGCCGATGACATCATCAAGCGACGACGAAATTGATACTGGCCAACCTTCAATTTCTGGTGGCAACAATGTTCGTGGCGCAACCAAAACAACTGTGGCACCAAGGGCTGTAAACGCTTGGATATCACTACGAGCAACTCGGCTATGGCGAATATCGCCAACAATTCCGATCTTCAGACCTTTCAAACAGTCATTACTTGGCACCCGACCCAACGTTGACATGATGGTGAAACTGTCGAGCAACGCTTGTGTTGGGTGTTGATGCCATCCGTCGCCGGCGTTGATTATTGAGGCATCAGTCCATTCACTTAGTTGCCACGGAATACCGCTCGTTTTGTGTCGCACAACAAAAGCCGCAACGCCCATTGCGCTCACCGTTTCAATTGTGTCTTTTAGGCTCTCGCCCTTATTCACGCTTGACGTTGACACACTAAAAGTCATTGTGTCGGCCGACAGACGTTTGGCTGCCGTTTCAAAACTGATGCGCGTACGCGTTGAGTCTTCAAAGAACAAACTGACCACCGTGCGACCATTCAGCGCAGGAACCTTGGGCACTGGACGTCGATTGACTTCGGCCATGTGATTTGCCAAACCCAGAATCCGCACAATCCCGTCAACACCAAGTTCGGGGATGCTGCGTAAGTGCTTCATGCGTTCACCTTCTTTGACAAGGTCACACCCTCGGGCGATACCAGCACGTCTTCGTCACGGCCAGTTGGGAGGTTCTTGCCCACGTAGTCGGGGCGAATGGGCAACTCACGGTGACCTCGATCAATCATGACTGCGAGTTGCACCGAAGACGGTCGACCATATTGATTGAGCGCGTCAAGCGCAGCGCGAACGGTTCGTCCCGTAAACAACACATCGTCCACTAGAACAACTTTTGATCCGGCAAGATCGGCAGGTATGTCGGTGACCGTCACCGGAGTGACTGGACGCAAACTGATGTCATCGCGAAACAGTGAGACATCGAGTTTTCCGAGAGGAATCGAGGGACGGGTCTCGCCCTCAATGTGGTTGATCGTGGCAACGAGTCGTTCAGCGAGCCACACCCCACCACGTTGCAAACCGACGATGACAACTCCATCAAGACCGCGATTGCGTTCAATGATTTCATGGGCAATTCGAGTAATCGCACGATTGACATCGGCTTGGCCGAGCACCAAGACCTGGTTCGGCACAGTATTCAGAGTTGTGTTGGGGCGGTCGCCCGACGCTTGATTCATGTTGTCCTCCGTATGAGCCTCACGGGACTCACTTCACGGTCGACAGCACCCTAGCAGTTCATTGGTCGTCGCGACAGCGCTTCAATACTTCTTCAAGGTCGGCGGGCAATTCACTGGTGAACTCGAGGGACTCACCTGTGAGGGGGTGATCAAAGACCAAACGACCAGCGTGCAAGAACGGTCGGCCGATGACCAAGGGCATTCGTGCTCCGCCATATTGCGGGTCGCCGACGACCGAGTGCCCAGTGGCTTGCAGGTGGACGCGAATCTGATGGGTACGACCAGTCTCGAGTTCACAAGCGACCAACGAAACATCCGGGTCAGACATTGATTCAAGAACTTCGTAATTTGTGCGGGCCGGCTTGCCACTTGCGACAACTGCCATGCACAACGGATTTCGAGGGTCACGCCCGATCGGCGCATCAATCGTCCCAATAGGTGCAGCCGGATGACCCCACACCAACGCCGTGTAATGGCGCTTCACTTCACGCAGTGACATCATCGCGACAAGTTCTTCGTACGCTTCTTGCGTTCGAGCGACAATTAAAAGTCCGGTCGTTCCAACATCAAGACGGTGGACGATGCCAGGACGATGCTCTTCGCCAACACCGGCGATTTCGGGAAACAGCGCAAGCAGTCCATTCACCAACGTTTTGTCGTTGTTGCCCGCACCAGGGTGCACGACAACTCCGGCTGCCTTATTGATCACAATGATGTGCTCATCAGAATAAACAACGTCGACAACAATGCTCGGATCGGGTCCAGGCAATTCGGGCTGAGGAATTTTTGACAAGTCAACCGCAACAATTTGTCCGACCTTCAGACGCACTTTTCCCGACGGCGCAATGACGCCATCAAGTTCGACTGCACCAAGAGCGATCGTTGCCGTTGCATCGGCGCGACTGATTTCAGCCATCAACGAAACGATGCGATCGAGACGCTCACCAGCTAACGAATCTGGTATTTCTTCAGTGATGATCTCAGACATGGTCGACTTTCGGTTGGAATAGCAAATAGCTCAAAACAAGGAGTCCCCCGCCAACATTGACGCAAATATCGGCGACATTGAAAATAGGAAACCATTGGAAGTCAATGAAATCAATGACCTTTCCATGCAACCACGCATCGCCTCGAAAAAGTCGATCGACGATGTTGCCCATGGCACCACCCACAATCAGACCAATGGCAACAATGGAGATTTTGCTCCCCGATTGCCGCAATGAAAGAAGTAATCCGACGACCACAATCGTGGCGACAACTCCAATGATCGGCCCAAAACCTTGACCACGTCCAAAAGCCATACCACCGTTAAAAGACAAATTAAAACGCAAAGTCCACAACACATGAACGGTGTGTCCGTCATTGAGTTGAGACACCGCCCAATGTTTGCTGAGCTGATCAATACCGACGACAAGAGCAGCGATCAACAACGACAGACTGGGAATCTTGCGCTGGCTTTGACTCACTTATCTCCAGCCAACTCGTTCTTCAACGAGTTCAATTGCCCACGGGATCACTTCGAGACGCTCACGAGGAATTGGACGAGTTGAAACGGTGCTGTATCCATAATCACCAGTTTCAATTCGCAACAGTGCCGCATCAATTTCTTCAATCGTTTGACGAGCCTGATCAGAAAGAACGCGATCACGTTCGCGCTCGACAGCCATCGTGTCGCCTTCGCCGCCATCTTCGTCGAATTGATCGTCGCCCATGCCAGCTTCTTCAATGAGCTTTTCCAATTCATTTTCAAGACTGACCGCACGACCCAACAAGCGATCGCGCTGCTCAATTAATGACGCTCGCTGACTTCGAATAAATGTGAGATCAAAATCTTTATTGGCGATAATTCCGTCTTTTGAAACAGCCTTTTTGCCCGGTACGGGTGGCTTCACGAAAACTGGCTTGGCGACCTTTTTAGGTGCGGGTGGAGCCTTGACGGGCGCAGGTGCAACCGGCTTGGCAACCTTGGCCGGAGCCTCTTTCTTGACTGGCGCGGCCTTCTTCGCAGGTGCCGCCTTCTTGACAGGTGCAGCCTTCTTGACAGGTGCAGCCTTCTTCGCTGGCGCGGCCTTCTTCGCTGGCGCGGCCTTCTTGACTGGTGCAGCCTTCTTGACTGGCGCGGACTTCTTCGCTGGTGCAGCCTTCTTGACTGGTGCAGCCTTCTTGACTGGCGCGGCCTTCTTCGCTGGTGCAGCCTTCTTCGCTGGTGCAGCCTTCTTCGCTGGTGCAGCCTTCTTCGCTGGCGCAGCCTTCTTGACAGGGGCGGCCTTCTTGACAGGGGCGGACTTCTTCGCTGGTGCAGCCTTCTTCACAGGCGCAGCCTTCTTCGCGGGGGCCTTTTGAGCAGTTGACTTCTTGGCAGGAGCAGGCTTCTTAACAGTTTTGCTAGCCATTGCATATGTCCTTTTCACTCGTGTGGTTGGGCAGGATACCCGCAAATTGGACTATCTCGGGGGCATGTCGACGCGAAGGACCCCAATATGGATGTCTTCTTCATCCAAAATTGCGTTCGAAGACCCTGTTCCCCAATGCACAGACTGGGCCAACGTTTCCCGAGCTAATTCATCAATGAACGGTTGAACTTGACGTCGCACTGCTTCGGAAACTCCCAAAGTCAGTTCGATGCGATCGCTCACTTCAAGATCGGCTTCACGACGAGCTTGTTGAACCAATCGAATCAGGTCACGGGCAGTGCCTTCAGCAGCTAGTTCGGGAGTGATTTCAATATCGAGCGTCACCATGCCGAGACCATCACCCAGAGCACTACTCGCTGTTCCTTCGGCCGCAACCATCTTGAGGGTGTACTCACCAGCAAAAAGTTCGATGTCTCCGGCAAAGACTTGGTCGCCATCTTGGCGCCAATTGCCCAACTTCACTGCTTTGATGACATCTTGCGTGCGCCCACCAAGACGTGGACCAAGAGCACCCGGAATCACTTGCAGCACAGCAGATGCCGCCCCAGTAATTTCGGTCGCTAAGGACACCTTTTTTACATTGACTTCGTCAGCGATGATGTCAATGAATGAGGCCAATTCAGATGAGTCAGGATGCGAGACCGTGAGTTCGGATAACGGCAAACGCACGCGACGACTATTTGCTTTGCGAATAGACAAGGCGACAGAACAAACCTCGCGCACACGATCCATTGCCCGAACGAGTTCAACGTCGTTTGGCAGATCAGTAGTAGTCGGCCAATCAGTGAGATGCACTGAGCGATCACCAGTCAGGCCCGAATAGATGGTGTCCGACAAAAGTGGTAACATCGGCGCCGAGACGCCACACAGAATTTCGAGAACCGTGTGCAAGGTATCGATTGCGTCTTGGTCACCGTCCCAGAAACGATCACGTGAACGACGGATATACCAATTCGTTAAGACGTCCAAGAAATCACGAACGCCCGAGCATGCCGAGAAAAGATCGTAGGCATCGAGGTCGTGAGTCACTCGTTCAATCATTTGGGCCGATTTTGCCAAAATATAGCGATCAAGAATGTTTGTCGAGTCGGTACGGAAAGTTCCGGAAACACCTTCAGCGTTGGCGTACAAACTCAAGAAATACCACGAGTTCCACATCGGTAAAAGCACTTGCCGAACGGTCTCACGAATGCCAGCCTCAGTCACCGAGAAGTCAGCCCCCCGCAAAATTGCCGACGACAACAAGTACCAACGCATTGCATCTGCGCCGTACGTATCAAAGACAACCATCGGGTCTGGATAGTTGCGCAAGCTCTTGGACATTTTCTGTCCATCATCGCCAAGCACGATTCCGTGACTCACACAAGTTGAAAATGCGGGACGATCAAATAGAGCGGTCGCCAAAACATGCAACGTGTAGAACCAACCGCGAGTTTGCCCGATGTACTCAACGATGAAGTCACCTGGGTAATGCTGTTCAAACCAAGTTGTGTTCTCAAATGGATAATGCACTTGAGCAAAAGGCATTGAGCCACTCTCGAACCAGCAGTCAAGTACTTCTGGCACTCGGCGCATCATTGACTGACCCGTTGGGTCGTCAGGGTTTGGTCGAACTAAATCATCAACTGCGGGACGATGCAGATCGGTGACAACAACACCAAAGTCGCGTTCAATGTCAGCGAGACTGCCATAGACATCAAGTCGCGGATAAGTGGGATCATCGCTCTTCCAAACCGGAATGGGCGAACCCCAAAATCGATTGCGACTAATTGACCAGTCGCGGGCGTTCGCTAACCATTTACCGAACGACCCTTCTTTAAGGTGTTCAGGAACCCAGGTAATTTGTTGGTTCAATTCGAGCATGCGATCTTTCACCGCAGTGACTTCAACAAACCATGATGAAATCGCGCGATAGACCAGAGGCTCGGCACAGCGCCAGCAATGCGGGTATGAGTGGTCGTAACTGTCGTGACGAAGAACAACCCCCGTTTGCTTGAGGTGTTTGATGACAAGGGGATTTGCCTCAAAGACGTGCGTTCCCGCCCAATCAGAAACCTCGGCCGTATAACAACCGTGGCTGTCCATCGGACAAATCGTTTCAATTCCAGCAGCGAGACAAGCGATCTGGTCGTCCTCACCAAAGCCTGGGGCCATGTGCACGACGCCCGTTCCATCTTCTGTCGTGACGAAGTCGGCACCAAGAACTTGGAAGGCAGACGGAGTATCAGCGAAATAATCAAAGAGTGGCGTATAGGTGCGACCGACCAACTCAGAACCCTTCAAGGTTCCAACTCGTACCGCTTCACCAAGTTCGCGTTCATACGAAGCCAAGCGAGCCTCTGCCAAAATAAGTTTCTCGCCGGCTAATTCAACAACTGCATAATCGATGTCAGGGTTGACCGCCAACGCCAAGTTTGATGGCAATGTCCATGGCGTTGTTGTCCAGGCCAAAATCTTTTCGCCTGTTGCCAATGAGAATTTGACTGTTAACGCCGGGTCTTGACGATCGCGATACACGTCATCCATACGAGTCTCGGTATTGCTCAATGGAGTTTCACAACGCCAGCAATATGCCAAAACTCGGAAGCCTTCGTAGATCAAGCCTTTGTCATGCAAAGTTTTGAATGCCCACATAACGCTTTCCATATAGGGAAGGTCGAGGGTCTTGTAGTCATTTTCAAAATCAACCCAGCGAGCTTGACGGTTGACATAGCGTTCCCATTCGTTCGTATAACGCAAAACGCTCGTTCGGCAATAGTCATTGAATTTTTCAATACCGAATTCGGTGACCTCGGGATGACCAGAGATACCTAATTGTTTTTCGGCTTCAACTTCTGCAGGCAAACCATGACAATCCCATCCGAATCGACGATCGACACGTTGACCCTTCATGGTGCGATAACGCGGAATCGCGTCTTTCACAAATCCGGTCAGTAGGTGACCGTAGTGTGGCAAACCATTAGCAAATGGTGGACCGTCATAAAAGACAAATTCATTGGCACCATCTGATCCAGCAGCACGCTGGTTGACCGATTCTTCAAAGGTGTGGTCAGCCTTCCAACGCTCGAGAACAGTCGCTTCAATCGCTGGGAATGAAGGCTGAGATTCAACGGGTGGATAACGGCGCTCGGTCATAATTAGTCAGTCTCAATCAGAAAATCAACGATTGAGCAAGGATATCGGCACTACGCCAGCGCTTGAGCGACGACCTGCAAAACGATCAACAACAACATCGGCGACAAATCAAGACCACCCATAGGGGGCAATTTACGCCGAATCGGGCCAAGTACGGGCTCGGTCATTTTGAAGAGCCACAGTTGAACTGTGGCAAGCGCCCCTTGTGACGACGATGGTGGGAACCACGACAATATGACTCGCAAAAGCAGGACATAGCTGTACAGCCGCAGTAGATCACCGAGAGCCGACACGAAAATCAGTACTCGGGATTCGCAGGACGTGTATCTGGCTTCAGCAGATACACACCACGAGCAACTTTTTCGATCTTGCCATGCAACGCATAACACAGACCACTTGAGAAATCGATCATGCGACGAGCAACTTCGTCATCGCAGCCTTCAGTATTCAAAATGACGGCATGACCATCACGAAAACGATTGGCGACTTCTTGAATGTCATTAAAGCGAATGGCCTTGACGGTGTGAGTTTCACCCTGGGTCGATCCACCCAATGTTCGCACTGACGAACCCTGGCGTGCTGAAATCGGACGAGGCTGAACTGACGAATCATCAAACTGAGGGCGGCGCGGAGTGGGAACTGGATCGGTGTCGCGAGGCGATACCTGACGGGCAACCGGACGCGAATCGTCAAAACCGCCACGCGGGTCGGCCGTACGCGAAACGCCACCCGATCGATCAACCGAATCATGGTCATCGTAATCGTCGTACGCATCGTCCTCGCCGAGGCCGAGGTAATCCATCGCTCGTCTAAAAATTGACATCACCGAAAGAATAGTCGCTATTTATCGGCCATGGGTGGACGGTCACCAAAGATTGCCGACCCGATACGCACCATCGTTGATCCGCAATCAATCGCCATGTCAAGGTCACCAGTCATACCCATGGAAACTTCGCGCAAGCCCAAACCTTGAGCCAATCGAGCGGTCGTCTCAAAGGCCTGTCGAGTCGCGGCTACTTCGCCGTTCGTTGGCCCGACGGTCATTAATCCTGACACCGTCAATCCACGAATGAGACAATGGTCGTACAGACTTTCAAGTTCGGGGATGGCACAGCCACCCTTATCAGATTCGCCAGCTGCGTTGACCTGCAACATGATTCGAGCAATCGGCGCTCGGCGGGCAATTTCATCAATGACCGAAATGCGATCGACCGATTGCCAAACGTCGACGACGTGGCTCAACGATCGAACCTTATTGGTTTGCAATCGACCAATGAAGTGAACTTCTGGCCGATGGTTCACATCAACTTCTGGCCACTTTTCCAACAAATCTTGGGCGTAGTTCTCGCCGATACTCAAACACCCCGCTGCCACGACGGCGTTGACGGCACTCGCGGGAAAAGTCTTTGTCACTGCGATGATTTGAACATCGCTTCCTCCGAGACTTCGCACACGCTGCACAATCGACTCGTAATTTTCACGAATGCGCTTCGCCTCAGGTGGCATGGCTTCAGATGTCGTCATGACGTTCTCCATACTCCAACAATGTGGCGTTCACGTTCTCCGCGTACCCGATGAGAAAAGTACTTGTCCGATAAACAGCCGGTGCATTCTTCGGTCTCGAACAGCGGAATATTTCTTGTCGCAAAAAATTGGCGGATACACGCTGCGACATTGAGTGCATCGCATCCCATCTGGTCAACTCCCCGTGCTGTCAGACCAAATCGATCAACCATGGTTTGCAAGTCGTGTTCGCCAAATTGATAGCAGCACTGATGAATATGTGGGCCAACGAAACCTTGAATCACTTGATCCCCGTTTTGAGTCATCAAGGAGACCGCGGCATCCAGTACCCCATCTCGCAAGCCCCTCCAACCCGCATGTACTCCAACTATTGATCGCTCGCCGATCAAAATCACTGGTGCACAGTCACCGACCCAGATCCCGAGAACCGCATGATTTTGCGCAGTTCCAACAATGTCCCCAAGCTCACCATCGCATTCACCAGCGCGATCAACCCAATGGGCGTCGATGCCATGAATCTCTCGAAGTTGCGTCCAGGGCAAATCAATGAAGGCACGACGACGAGAATCCAAAGCAACTGCATCAACAACATCGCTGTTGAAATCACCATCAGCACGTTGTGACACCACAAAGTTGACTGACGAACAATTGGGAATCTGAAAATAGGCGGGCATCAGGCCCGCAGTCTCACTTCAGGAACGACGGGACATCAAAATCGTCATCGCCGTCGTCTGTTGACACGGGATCAGACGCGAAGATGTCCTTCGCTGGCGCCGACGGGCGAGCACTTCCGCCGGTTTGCTGTGAGCGAGCAGCAGGTCGTCCAGTCGGACGAACTTGCGGAGCGCCATCCCAGCGATCAAAACCAGCAGCGATCACAGTGACCCGAACTTCATCACCCATGTCGTCGTTAATCACCGTACCGAAAATGATGTTCGCGTCTTGATGAGCGATGCCATGAATGATTTCGGCGGCTTCGTTCATTTCCATCAAGGTCATTGAGGAAGGACCGGTGACATTGAGAAGCACTCCACGAGCACCTTCAATGGAAGCTTCGAGCAAATTGCTCGACAGTGCCTTCAAAGCGGCATCACGAGCACGGCTATCACCACTGGCCGAACCGATACCCATCAATGCCGAACCAGCATTCTGCAATGTCATCTTGACGTCAGCAAAGTCAGTGTTGATGAGACCAGGGTTAGTGATCAATTCCGAGATACCCGAAACGCCGCTATACAAAACCTCGTCAGCCCGGGCAAATGCTTCCATCACGGTGTCACGAGCGTCAACGACTGAGAGCAAGCGATCGTTCGGAACAACAATCAAGGTGTCAACTTTTTCTTTGAGCTTGGCAATACCAGCATCGGCTTGCACCGCGCGACGGCGTCCTTCAAACGAGAACGGACGAGTCACAATGCCAATGGTGAGAGCACCAGCGGCCTTGGCAATTTCGGCAACAACGGGAGCAGCACCAGTACCGGTACCTCCACCTTCGCCAGCAGCGATGAAAACCATGTCCGCGCCTTTGAGCGCGTCTTCGATCTCGTCGCGATGAGCTTCGGCCGCTTGGCGTCCAACTTCAGGATCGCTACCAGCACCTAGTCCACGAGTCAGTTCACGACCGACATCGAGCTTCAGTTCGGCATCGCTCGTCATCAAAGCCTGAATATCGGTGTTGATCGCAATGAATTCGACCCCACGCAGATTTCGCTCGATCATTCGGTTAATTGCGTTGACGCCACCGCCACCGACGCCAACAACCTTGATCTGGCAGATGTAATTGTTTTGTCCACCAACCATGTCGGGAGACTCCTCCGCTTTCGGGTGTCGGCAAGCCGACGTTGAGTTGAAAATTACTAGTAATTCTTAGTTAAGTCTCGCACTTCTGAATCTCTAATGGGGGGATACCCCACTTGAGGGCTCATCAGAAGTCCTGCTCACAGTAGCAATTGGGACCATTGTCGCGACCTCATTGTCGCAAATCATGTTCGGGTTGGTCATCGAACGCTCGGTTGACCGCTCGAAACGTCAATCACGGCGTAGCGATTAGTCCCCTGCCGCTTGATCTCGTTGACGACCGCCACCAATTTGACCTGGAAGTCGTCGGGTCGACCGAAGAGCACCTCGACGTCATTGGTGAGGGCTAAAGAAACTTCGCCTTCAGGACTCACTGTCACTGTCAACAGCCGTGCCCGTAACTCGGCCGGCAACGCATTGATCAATTCGGCAGCCCCCAAAAAGGGTTGTTCCACTGTTTGCCCTGCCGAGATATTCGGACCAGTGCCGTTAATGGGCGTGTAATCGGTCGGGTCTCCCTCAATCACGTCAAGCACGCGCCCGTCGCGATCGATGACTCGGTTGAATCCATCAACTGAACGGAAGAACGCAATCGGACTGCGCTCGACCACCTCAATGGTGACTCGCGCCGGCAAATGCATCGAAACTCGAGCTTGGCGCACCCACGGAATCGCCAGCAGTTTCTTTTCCGCAGAATCTAGATCGACGGTCAAAATCGGCTCACCTTTCACACTCTCGACGATTGCCGAAATGAGATCAGTGTCGGCATACACGACACCTTCCACATCAACTTTGCGGACCGACAAAATCGGACTCGTCAACAAGAGCAAAACGATAATGACGACGCCAATCATTAAACCGACCACAGTGAACCAGCGGAGGCGTCGCCTTCCCTCCTCGCGGCGAACTGCGATGCGGCGCAGTCGGAAACGCGAAGCCCCATTGTCAGAATCGGATCGAGTTGACTTTCGATCAATGACCTCAGAGTCGTCAGAAATGACAACGCGCTTTTTCCCCGAACTATCAACTTTTGTTATCGGAGCCTTTTTGGTTGTCACCAATTCTTCCGAATCATCAAACTCAGTTGGTCGAACCTTTTGGACAAGTTTCTTAATGATTGAGAATTTGTCACTCATGAATTCCTCTAGTTCTGTTTTCATGATCAAACCCGATGAGTCGCACTTCTGAGCGAAGTTCAAATCCGTGATCCTGCTTCACTACTTTTTTGACATGTTCCATCACGGCAACGACATCACTTGCTCGGCCCTCAGGATCAGCCTGAATAAAATTTGCATGTTTGGTCGACACTTCAGCCGTACCAATACGAAATCCCCGAAGTCCGCTTTGATCGATCAATTCACCAGCAGCTATTTCGCCCGGAACCGGATTGACAAAAACAGAGCCAGCATTTTGACCACCTGGTTGATTTTCACGACGCCATTTCACGATGTCATCAATCATGTTCAATGATTGTTCGCTATTCCCCCAAGCCAATTGGAATGTCGCATCGATAACGATGTCATCGTCATCGATGGATGATCCGCGAAATCGCAAACCCAACTCCGACTTCGCCATCTCGCGAACCTGACCCGAACCACTCGAATACATCCGGACACTCATAAGAGATTCGTCAATGTCAGACCCGTGTCCTCCAGCGTTCATTTTGATTGCTCCGCCGATAGTTCCCGGGACTCCGACGGCCCATTCGAATCCGGTCAGCCCAGCGGCGGCAGTACGTCGAGCCATCACCGGCAGGGCAACCGCAGAACCAACTGTGACAATGCTCTTTTCGTTTTGCTGGGGCAACTCTAGATGTTGCGCAAAATCGCCAAGTTGCGCCACGATTCCTTCAAACTCTTCATCGGCAAACAAACTATTACTGCCTCGCCCAAGCACGACAAGATCGAGTGACAAATCCTGAGCGACTTGCACCACATTGAACAAAGTCGCCAAATCATTGACTCGGCTAAACAATGCTGCGGTTCCACCGACTTTATAAGTCGTCAATGATGACACCGGAAAATGGCGTTGGGCTGATTCGCCAAGAATTTGTGCAGCTTGCTCAATTTGTGAATTCATGAATTCTGTCCGCCTGATCTGACTGCAAGAATTTCACTCGGCAGGTATTCAACATCGCCACAGCCCATAGAAATACACACGTCACCACGACGAAGAACTTGATTCACGAATTCAGCCAATGATTCGCGGTCTTCATGCCAAAGCACTTGACTCTCGGGGTGGGCCTGTGCCACAGCATCTACCACAAGACGTCCAGTCACCCCTTCAATTTTTTTGGTTCCGGACGCATAGATATCGGTGATTACAACAAGGTCAGCGTCGACAAAGGCATCGGCATACTCATCAGACATGATCGCCATGCGGTTGTAACGATTAGGTTGAAAAACCGCCACGACTCGACCCCAATTATCGTCGCTCGTTTTCGCGGCTGACATCACTGCCGATATTTCTCGTGGCAAATGCGCATAGTCGTCAACGAAGGTAATGCCATCGACATTGCCGATGATTTCGAACCGACGACCAACCCCAGAAAAATTCTCAACAGCAGCGATCGCTACGTGAGGATCTATGCCAAGGGTTATAGCCATTGCTAATGCTCCGGTGACATTCAGGACGTTGTGTCGTCCACGTAACGACATACGAACCTGAAGCTCTGCTGCATGAGTTGCTGAATCATTTGACGTAATTGAAAATGTCGTTTCACCATGTGTTGCTTCAACCGTGTGACATCGGAATTTTGCATCAGCAGAAAATCCGTAGGTAACTGCGTCTGCAGGTTTTTCCATACCTGCAATATGGGGATCATCAATACAAACAACCACTGGCCCTTGTATTCCTCGTAAATACTTCTGGAAGCCTGAAGCGACTCCTTCCAGGTCCCCATATTGGTCGAGATGATCTGAATCTACATTTGTGAGAATTGAAGCGGCTAACGGCAATTCAAGATGAGTCCCATCGCTCTCGTCGGCTTCAACAATCGTCCACGACGAACCCGTCCACCTTGCCCCGACTCCTTCATCGAGAACATCACCGCCAACGACAAAGTTGGGGTCTAAGCCTGCTTCAGCGAAAATACGAACGAGCAATGATGTCGTCGTTGTTTTACCGTGTGTTCCGGCGACAGCAATCGATGGCTTCATAGCGCAAATCGCTGCAAGCATCGCCGCCCGAGAAAGAACCTGCACACCACTTTGTTCCGCTTCAACTAATTCGATATTTGACCGTGGGATCGCGGTGGAGGCTGTGACAGCATCACACCCATGTACGACCGCATGATTATGTCCAATATTGATCTGTATACCCAGAGCAGATAATCGGTTGATGACTTCGGAAGTTTTGATATCGCTTCCAGAAACCTCGTGACCCATTTGCACGAGACACGTCGCAATCGCACTCATGCCAGGACCACCTACACCAACAACGTGAAGCCGCGAATGCTGATGCAAGTCAAGAACTTGGTTCATACGCTGTGACCATTCGCAACATCTTGAATAACTGAAGCAATCGTGCCTTGGCGATTTACCTCACCAATCTCAAATGCTCTCGCAGAAATTTGTTGCAGCTTTTCTGAATCTGATCGAAGTTCACGAATGATTTTTGACAAATCACTCGCAACGAAATCTTCGTCTAACAAAATCGCCGCTCCATTTTCCGAAAGGTAACGCACGTTTGCTGTTTGGTGGTCGTCTGCTGCGCCTTTCCACGGAATCAAAATAGAAGGAACTCCAGTCGTTGCGACATCGGCGATTGTCCCTGCGCCGCCTCGCCCAATCAGCAAATCAACGCTGGCATAGATATCCGCCATGTTTTCTTCGTAGGCAACCACTTGGTATGTCATTGCTACTTCTGAATTTGCCAAGGGATTTTCATACGACTTCATAAATCGTGGCCCCACGACATGACGAAGAGCCAATTGCGAATCATCTTGAAATTCTTTCACGAACTCGCTGACTGCGTTATTCAGCATGAGAGAACCAAGCGATCCGCCGATCACTCCAATAAAAAATGACTCGTCTGAAATACCCAGTCGTCGTCGCGCCGCACTTCGATCGTGAGCGCGATTAATATTTCGAATGACGCGCCGCACTGGAGCACCCGTCATCACTGCGCGGCGAAGTTCACTTGACGGAAATGCCACGGCAGTTGCTTGAGCAAATCGCGATGTCATTTTGCTTGAACGTCCGGGGATTCGGTCGTAGCTGACGACGACTATCGGAATATCCAATTTTCGTGCTGCCAAAACTGCCGGCAGACTTGCATAACCGCCAACGCTGACAACAACTTTTGGTAATTCTTCTTTAAAGAGCGCCACGGCGCGACGGCGCGCCCTCAGCAAACGGGGCAAGAACGCCATATTGTTTCGCAGAGCCTTTGCCGAAAAACTTCGTTGTAGTCCAACGACGTCAAAAAAAGAATGACGAATACCAGTGAGCGGAATGAGTTCGGTCTCAATACCCCTCTGGGCGCCGGTGTAATAAATCTGCTGAAGGTCAACCCCTGAGTCGACCAACGATTCAGCAATCGCAATTGCGGGCAGAACATGTCCAGATGTTCCGCCTCCTGCGATCACCGCAAACGTCGTCATCGCGGACGGCGCGCTACGTTCATCAATAATCCGCAAGCCACCATTGAGACAATAAGCGATGTGCCACCAAAAGAGATGAATGGCAATGTCAGTCCAGTCACAGGTAACAAACCAACGACGCCGCCAATGTTGATCACAATTTGAATCAGGAACCAAGCCGAGATTCCGCCAGCCAAAAGCATCCCGAAACGATGGCGGCACGACAGTGCTACCTGAAGACCGAAATAAATCAAGAACGCGAACAGTGTGAGGAGACCAATGACTCCAAGCAGACCCATTTCTTCAGCCAAAATTGCAAAGATGAAGTCACTATGGGCCAAGGGAACATAGCCCCATTTACCGCTTCCTGCCCCAATTCCGGTACCGGTCACTCCGCCATTCGACAAGCTGATGAGCGCTTGGTACACCTGGTAGCTGTCGCTCTCTCGTAAAGCTTCAAGATGCAAAAACGATGTAAAGCGTGACATCTTGTCGGGACTCATATTCAGGTAAATCGTCCCAAGAACCGCTGAGCCCAAACCAAGCCCTGCCATCGGGCGCAACGGAGCACCTGCGAGAAAGAGAACCGATGCAGCAATTCCCAGCATCACGATGCACGAACCAATGTCACTTTGAATAATCGATAACCCTGCGCCTAAACCGACAACACCTAAGAATGGGAACATCGTTCGATTGAGAGTTCCCATTTCTTTGTCACGGCTTGCTAATAAATCCGCTCCAAAAATAATGATGAACAACTTCATAAATTCGGACGGTTGAAGTTTTTGGTCGCCAATGTGGACCCATGCTCGAGCACCGTTGACGCTCGTGCCAAATTTGGGAATGAAGGCCATCAACATCAACGCAATACCAATCCACGGCAAAATTTTGGCTAGGTGTCGCAGATAATCCAAGCGAAACACGTACGCAGTGAACATGCCGAGTCCGCCTGCTGCCGCCATAGTTGCCTGACGGATAAACAGTTTCCATGGCGAACCACCGTTATGGAACGAGGTGATTGACGAAGCCGACAAAACCATGACTAGGCCAAAGAGAACGAGAGTGATTGACACAGCAAGAATCATGTAGAAGCCAAGTGGCTTTGGATCACGACTGACGTCTTCACGAAAACGCGAACGAATTTTTCCTTGCCCCGCACGTGCCATTTGAGCACGTTCGTATGCAAGTCGTCGACGATCAGAAATTTCTTTCGGTCGACGAGTTTGCCGTTGTATCGCTACGGTCATTTGACAACTCCTTGTGAACGAACTGAAGAGAGATATTGACGAACCAAACCAGCAAAGTGGTCACCGCGTTCTGCGTAACCTCCGTACCAATCAAAACTGGTGCATCCTGGCGAAAGAAGAACAACATCATTTGCCGAAGCCAAGCGGGCGGCTTGTTCGACTGCTGCCTGCATTGAGTCGGCTACAACGACGGGTTTGAGGCCGGCAAAAATCTGCGAAATCAGTTCAGCTGAATCGCCAATTGCAACGACCGATTTCACCCTCGATGCTTCAACAGTGATTTGTCCAAGATCTAATCCCTTATTTCGCCCGCCAGCGATCAGGACAACTGATTCGAATCCGCGCAACGCGGTAACCACTGCGTGAGGTGAAGTTGCTTTTGAGTCGTCGAACCATCGAACTCCTTCGCTCTCTCCAATGAATTCGATCCGATGATGAGGTGCCTCATAGGTACTTAAGGCCGTCGCGGCATGGGCCATATTTGCCAAACCCGATTCAATGCACAACGCACTTGCGACAAGCGCATTTGAAATATCGTGCGGTAACGATCGGCGCAATTCTGACGAGGACACGATCGCCCCCTGCGGTCCGGTCAGCGTCCCATCAATGTTGCGGTAATCACCCGAACCTCCAACTACACGACGACGACAAGCTGCATCTTGTAAATGCCTGAGAACTTCGGCCTCACCGCTCACACCAATTGCCGTGTCGGTCGGTCGCACATTGCGCCAAATCCGCGCTTTGGCCGCTTCGTAGGTGCCCATTGATGTATGCCAATCCAGATGATCGGAATCAAAGTTCAACCAAGCCGATGCCTCCGCTCGAAAGGTCTCAATAAAGGCCAATCGAAACGAAGATGCTTCAACGACGAATGAATCAACTTCCATGTCGATCGCGTCGACAAGAGGCACTTCAGTGTTCCCGCAGGCAATTGTCTCGCGTCCGGCGGCCTGCAAAATTGCTTCAGCCATCATGACGGTCGTGGTTTTGCCATCGGTGCCAGTCACTGCCACGATTGGCCGCGCGCCGCCAACTCGCTGCGATTCCCACTCGTAGGCAATATCAAGTTCGGTCTTCAGATCTTTATGCTGCGCTGCTGCTTCTCTAATCACTGGATGAGTTTCGGGAATCCCTGGCGCAGGAGCGACGTACGAAGAGTTCGCAACCAAGTCACGCAGAACATTTTCTGACGGAGCGGCGACAACTTCAATTCCGAGTTTGCGCAATTCAACTTGTCTTGATTCATTGAGGTGATCATCGGTCGCTACGACATCAATATTTCTGCGAAGCAAAAAATTGATTGTTGCGAGACCAGCAACTCCAATGCCATAAACAAGAACCGGTTTGCTCATGGAAGAATCGCGTCACTCATTCGGGTGAAGTCACCAATGAAAAGAGCCAATGAACCGGCGACGCAGATGCCACCGATAATCCAAAAACGAATGATGACCGTGGTCTCAGGCCAACCAATCAATTCAAAATGATGATGAATTGGTGTCATCCGGAAGAACCGTCGAGTACGGCCAGATGCCTTGAATATCACCATCTGAATTGCAACGGAGCCAGCTTCCATCACGTTGACTCCACAAATCAACGGCAAGAGGAAGTGCGTGTTCGTTGCCACAGCGAGCAATCCGAGTGCAGCACCGATTCCGAGCGCTCCAACATCTCCCATGAAAATTCTGGCGGGGGCAGCGTTCCACCACAGGAAGCCCCCACAGGCTCCTGCAAAAGCAGCAGATAGCACAGCAAGGTCTAGTGGATTGACAGTGCCCCCTGCGAGTACGCCGTATAACTCGGGATTTCTAAATGACCAGTAGCCGATAATCGTGAATGCCAAAAACCCAAACAAAGCCGATCCCCCGGCTAAGCCATCGAGACCATCAGTGACATTCACAGCATTGGTCGTTGCCCACATCATGCCGGCAGTCCAAACAACCCAGAGCCACCAAGGAATTTGCCAACCCGGCAGGTCAAAGCGAGTGAACGACAATGTCTCAGAAATATCAGTTGCTGCGGCCAACCACCACGTGATTCCACAAGCCATAGCGAAGGTGATGTAACCCTTCTTTTTCCAAAAGATTCCCCGGTTATGGCCCTTGTTGACCTTGATGACGTCATCCAAAAGGCCCATCGCGGCCATCACCAGAATCCCGACCCAAATAATCAGAGCTTGATTAGAAAATGCAAGTCCGTCACGAAGGTGCGCCACTGTCCACCCAACCATTGCTGAAGAAACAATGGCAAGTCCGCCCATAGTCGGCGTTCCCGACTTCTTTTGATGGTGCTCTGGACCATGGTCTTCTTTGCCCAAAATTGGCTGACCTTTTCCACGATTGCGAAAGAAAGAAATGAGAAAACGACTTCCTAACAACGAGAAGAACATGGCCGTTGCTCCTGCGATCATGACGGCGATCATGCGACACTCCTCAACATTTCTAACGCAACCATACGGTCATCAAATGGGTAATTTTCGGTACCAATTGTTTGATTCACTTCATGACCTTTACCAGCAATGAGCACAACATCTCCGGGACGAGCAACAGTAATTGCTCGTTGAATCGCACGACGGCGATCAACATCGGTTGATAACAGTCGATGTCGCATGTGATCTGGGATACCCGCGATGATTGACGACATAATCGCCTCTGGATCTTCAGAGCGCGGGTTATCAGATGTCACGATCACGACATCGGCAAGCGAGACAGCGATCTCACCCATAATTGGCCGCTTCATTTTGTCGCGGTCACCACCACATCCAAAAACCAAAATCACTCGTGATTCAGGTGACGACGCGCGAACAGATCGCAAAACCTCGGCGAGTCCGTCTGGAGTATGAGCAAAGTCAACGAGAACGACAAAATCTTGCCCACCCTCAACTTGCTCAAAACGACCTGGTACAGCAGGTGCCGATTCAAGCCCGTTCACAATGTCATCAATTTGGATTCCGACTTCACGCGCCGTCGTTGCAGCTGCGAGAGAGTTCATCACATTCACTGTTCCACCGATGCCGACTCGGATCGTACGACCACTCCACACATATTCATGAGCAGTCGCCGAGACGCGCAAATCATCAACATCACGCATCGAAAATGGAGTCATCGGAATCAAAGACTCTTGGAGAAGGCGCTGACCAAATGCATCATCAGCATTGATCACTCCTACTGAAGTGAACTCGCGAGTAAAGAGTCGGGATTTTGCCTGAAAATAGTTCTCTTCAGACCCGTGAAAATCTAAATGATCACGGCCAAGATTCGTAAACACACCTGCCGCAAATGAGGTTCCGTTCACACGTCCGAGAGACAATGCATGACTTGACACTTCCATGGCGACAGCACGAGTTCCATTAGTCACCATTTCTGAGAAGTTTCGCTGCAAATCAGTAGCTTCTGGTGTCGTGAATGTTCCACTCAGCGTACCTATGACCTCCGTTTGCATCCCCGAGGCTTTCATTATGGAAGCAAGCAAATGCGCAGTCGTCGTTTTACCGTTAGTACCAGTGATTCCAACAAGCGACAAATGACGTGAAGGATTTCCGAATAACTCAGCAGCTGCAAAGCCAACACAGGTCCGAGGTTCATCAACAACAATCTGCGGGATCTCATCGGAGATATCTGTGATTTCACGTTGGACGAGCAAGGCAACAGCCCCACGCTCAACTGCCGCCACCGCAAAATCATGGCCATCAAACTTTTCACCTTTGATGCAACAGAAAAGTGAACCGACTCGAACTTGACGCGAATCATGAGTCATTGAACTGACAACCACTTCTGCATTGCCGTTCACTAAACGTGGTGCCGAGACGACACACGCGCTCATTATTTCTCCGACTCGACGTTGTGGCACGATCAGCCACCTACTGGGCAACCATTGTCGCCTGGTGTTGGCTGAATGGACATTTCATGGATAGCCATCTCGGCCAGATTTGCAAAGACTGGTGCTGCTGCCGTCCCACCGAAACGGTCACGACTCGAGCGATCTGGTTCGTCAATAGACACCAGAATCGTTACTTGTGGATCCTTGGCCGGAAAGAACCCCACGAAAGTTGCGAAGTACGAGCGCAACCCATCATCACTCTTATAAGTACCGTTCGCCTGAATTTTGTAACCAGTTCCGGTTTTTCCAGCAACTGAAATTCCACTGACTTGGGCACGCGTTCCAGTACCTTCACACACAACCCCGGTCAACATATCGGTCATGGTTGCAGCTGATTCTTCTGATATGACGCGATGAGTAGACCCAGCTGGAGTTTCCCATTTTGATCCCTTTTCATCAATCGTTGCTCGAACAAATTTTGGCGAAACGTACACGCCTTTATTTGCTACAGCATTGACCGCTGACGCAAGCTGTAAGGAAGTTGCTGAAAATCCATATCCATAGGCAATGGTTCCATTTTGTGAACCCTTCCAATCTTCGGCAGCCTTCAAAATTCCGGTGCTCTCACCAGGGAATTGAAGTTCGGACAATTTTCCAAACCCGAAACTTGATAAGTAATCATGAAGTCTCGGAGAACCCAATTCACTTGCTGCCATCATCGTGCCGATGTTTGATGAATGCACCAGGATGTTACGCAGCGTCATTGGTTCAAGATCGTGCGGGTAAGCATCTTTAATGGAGTACTCATATGGCGTACCCGGATCAAAGGTGTACGAACCAGGGACGTCATACACCCGATCTGGAGTCGCTACCCCTGAATCAATTGTGGCCGAGACGCTAAAGACCTTTGCCACAGATCCAGGTTCGTAAGCCTCGACTGCCGCTAAGTTGCCCGCAGTAATTGCGGCTACCCCATCATCTCCTCGTCGCACACTCGCGATCGACAACACTTCACCACTCTTGGTATCCAAGATGATCGCGTTGCCGCCCTTTGCCGATAGTTCATTGACTCGAGCGAGTAACGCTTGCTCCGTTTGATATTGCATCGAACGATCGATCGTCAGCACTAGATCGGTTCCTGGACGAGCCTGCGCAACAATGTGGCTCGTACCCGGAAGACTTCGTCCGCGAGAAGCCTGCTTGACCATTTCGCCGTCGATGCCCGTCAACACTTTGTCGTACTGAAGTTCAAGACCGGTTGCGCCAGCACCGAATGGATCAGTACGTCCGATGATGTTGGCCGCTAGTCCTCCAGCGACCTGAACTCGCTTGGGTTCACTGACACCATTGACTCCCGAGAGATTCAACGAAAGAACTGCATCGGCAACATCTTGATCAACAAATCGCTGTACGTACACAAAAGACTGTTTCTGATTCCCCAACTTTGTCGCTAACTCTGATTCGGCAGCGGCATCAAAGCCAAGCATTTGACCGAGCACGTGCGCGGTCGCTGCAGGATCGAGTACGGCACGAGGATCGGCATACAGAGAAAGTGCCGGAACCGTGATCGCCATCTCATTTCCATCACGATCAAAAATTGTCCCGCGAGCCGCCGGGATGTTGATACTTGATTCGCGCTGAGCGACCCCATAGGCCCGATAGCCACTTCCACTGACGACTTGAACCTTGATCGACCAGCCGACCAAAACAGTGAGAAGCAATACCGCGACTCCAACAAACCATTGGAAACGACGACGAGCGGAACCGCTTCGCCAGACGCGTCCTTGATGAGCAACTCGCGGTGCTAGACGGGAAGCCAAAAAGGAGGACCGCTTTGGTGCACGGGAACGCGAACTGCGCGCACTCTCGGATTTTGATCGCGAGGTAGTTGGTCGAGACGCAGCAGCGCGTGAAGTCGTACCGCGCGAAGAAGACGACCGTGAAGACGATGTCCGTGAAGAAGTCGCCCGACGGGGCGTCGTCGCGGTGCGTTTTGCCGCAGTCGAGCGAGTCGTACGAGTCGGAGTCGGCTTCCGGGGGGTCATGGCCGATCTCCGATCGTCGACTTCACTGCGCCGTAGTTCACGAGTGGATCATGGGAAACCGAGAGAAGTTCTGGATCAACTCCACCAGTTGAAACCAATACTTGAGCGACTGTTAATGGATCGACTGAAACAAAGTCGGTCCCATTTCCTGGGACCATTCCCATTCCCGTTGCTTCAGTCACCAATCGAGCTGGCTCACGAAGACTTGATCGCTCCAACCGCAAGGCGTCGTAACGGTCACGCTCGGCCGAAATCTGCGATTCAATTTTGTCGATATTGAGTTGAGTCTCAGCGATACGGGTCTGAAATACGACAACCAACATCATCATGGCGATGGCCAAAAAGGCAATGGATAAGCCAGCAAACACAAACCGACGAGTGCGCTTTGTGACGTCGCGCTGGGTCACGGCGCGTGCAATCGGCGAAGGCTGCGTTCGTCGTTGCTGTGCGGTCCGCGTCGTTACTTTCTTACGCTGTGGAGCAGCCTTCGGTTGTGGCGCAGTGCGTGTCACTTTGACTGGTCGAGCCATCAGATCACCTCCGCAACGCGAAGACGAGCTGAACTACTTCGAGGGTTAGCCAATTGCTCTTGGGCATTTGGCTTCGACGCCACGCGCACCAAACGCACGGTGCGCGTCGCCCCGCAACCACATGGAAGGGTGTTTGGACACTCGCAACCGCCCGTGGCATGTTGTTTGAATCGCGCCTTGATAATGCGATCTTCTCCAGAGTGGTACGACAACACTGCAACGCGGCCGCCGCTGCGGGTGCGTCGCACCGCCGAATCAATGGCATTCGGCAGAATTTCTAATTCCTTATTTAACGAGATCCGCAGTGCCTGAAAAGTTCGCTTGGCAGGATGTCCACCGCGGCGACGCGCTGGGGCCGGAATAGCTGAGGCGACAATGTCAGCAAGCTCAGCAGTTGTGTGAATGGGTCGTGCGGCAACAATTGCTCGCGCGATGCGACCGGCAAACTTCTCATCGGAAAACTCTCGCAACAAGTGGGCGATTTCAGCTTCTGATGCCTGATTGACCACATCGGCTGCAGTTGTCGTCTCAGTTGTATCCATGCGCATGTCAAGCGGCGCGTCGTGACGATAGGAAAAACCTCGTTCGCCACTATCAAACTGATGCGACGAGACCCCAAGATCAAAAAGTGCTCCCGACAGCTCCTCGATTCCTGCCTCAGACATCGCAGCATCAAGATCGTCAAAGCGACGGTGTTGCAACATGGCACGATCGCCATAAGGAGCAAGGCGCACACGCGATGCTTCAAGCGCTGCTGGATCGCGGTCTAAACCAAGCACTCGAAGCCCACGATGAGCGTCAAGAATGGCCGTGGTATGCCCGGCGCCGCCCAAAGTTGCATCAAGCACGACACCGTCGGGAACGCTCGCGAAGAGTTCGGTGATCTCACGAACCATCACGGGATCGTGCGAAAAAACTGTTGGCTGAGTCGTCATCATTCACCCTCACCGGCAATGACACCTTCGCCGGCGGCCAACATTCGGGCGAATCGACTGGGTTCCCAAATTTCAACTGAATCAAAGGCTCCCGAAACAACAACCTTTGAACCAGCGCTCAGCCCAGCAAACTGACGCAGGTTGTCATCGAGCGTGATGCGCCCCTGTCCGTCAACTTGGACCTCGACCATATTGGCGGCCATGGCGCGTAATTCGGCGCGGGTCTTGTCGCCACGTTTGACCGCCAAAGTCATTTCTTCAGCCCAGGCCAGAGACACCGCAACGGTGACCACGCTGATGCATTTGTCCTGCCCAAGGACTAAATAGCAACGAGGTTCGAGACGGTTTCGGAAGGTCGCCGGAAGCGCGACTCGACCCTTGGGGTCAAGCTGACGCTCGTACCTTCCAACGAAACCTTCCACTGATCTGCCTCTCTTGCTGTGATGAAAACGCAAGAAAATGTGGTTTCTGCCTCCACATTTCCCCTATGTCCTCCACTTTGCACCCCACGACCCCCCTTTGTCAACCACTTTTCCCCTTTTCGCGCCACTTTTTTGAATTTTTTTAGCTCGGTTCGCCTGACGAGCGCGCAAAAGGCCAATTTCAGCGAAAAATCTTCGTGAAATCCTCAAGTTGGGTATGAGAACGCGCCGATACCCATAGGTGCCCATCGCCAACCACCCCGATCTCGTGGATTCACGTCCACCATTTCGCACTCGGACCTTCGCGTCCATTGGTGTGGCGGTCACGGTGCTGGCTTTCTCTTTTACCTGGAGCGCAACGACGGTTCATGCCACCACGGCGCCGCCACAACATTCAGTCACTCACTTACTTACGACCAAGAAGGCCTCGACGTTTCCGCAAATTGGCGACCGAGGTCAAGCAGTTCGCGCCCTCCAGCAAGCACTCGTTGCGCAAGGTGTCACCGTGATCGGTGGTGTTGACGGAATTTTCGGGCAAGGCACGTCGAGCGCCCTGAAAACTTTTCAGTTGAGCAAGGGACTCGATGTCTCAGGAGCTATGAACTCAACAACAGCATTTCTTCTCGGACTCGCGCCGAGTCCAGCCTTGCCAATATTTGGTCAACGCGGCGCAAGTGTGAGAGCGCTCCAACAAGCGTTAACAAATGCATCAATTTCAGTACGCGGTGGCATTGACGGAATTTTTGGAGCCGGCACAACAAGCGCAGTAGCGGCGTACCAAACAAGTCATGGACTCACAGCAACAGGTGTCGTTGATATCACCACAGCAATTTCACTTGGCATCGTTGAAGGAAGCACTCAAGCACAAGCAGTTCCAACAACAACCGTTCCGTCCCCGACGGTTCCGACAACAACGGCGCCATCGACAACTGTTCCCGTCATTGCTACCCCGAGCCAATTCCCTGTAAGTGGTGACAACAACGACGCAGTGAAAGCATTGCAAAAGGCTTTGGTTGCTGCAGGAATTTCACTCAAAGGCGGAGTTGATGGTCGATTCGGTGCCGGCACAACTAATGCAGTCACAACGTTTCAACAAAACATGCGGGTCGCGGCTACTGGAGTAGTCGATCAACTCACCGCTCAATTGCTGGGCTTAACACCAGCACCGATGCTTCCCAAAAAAGGCGACTCTGGTGATGTCGTCACAGTCTTGCAAAATCTCTTAATCACTGCTGGAATGACCGTCAAAGGCGGCGCTGACGGCAAATTTGGCACAGCGACAAGCACAGCAATCAGCGCATTTCAAAATGCACAGGGTCTCAAGGCCACCGGAATACTTGATCTGCGTACCGCGTTGTATCTCGGATTCATTCCAGGACTGGCAACCACCACTCCTGGCGCTTCAACGACGACGACAACGACACCCCCCTCGACCACTCCGACAAATACGCCAGCAACACTCCCGACCGTTTTCCCTGTACTTGGTCCTTGCTGGTTTACCGACACTTGGAAGGCGCCACGTTCTGGTGGACGTCAACACGAAGGAGTTGACATCATCGCCAAGTCCGGGACGCCAATTTATGCGGTCACGAATGGCACGATCACCCGCGTGTTCCTTGACCATCCAGGTTCGCTTGGTGGAAACGCAGTACGCCTGACCGCACTTGACGGCACATATTTCCACTATGCCCACCTCTCTGCCTTCGCAGACGGAGCTGCGCTCGGAGCAACGGTCGTCGCGGGGCAAGTCATTGGATATGTAGGAAGCACCGGAAGTAGTTCCACTCCACATTTGCACTTCGAATATCACCCTGGTGGTGGAGCTGCGAGCAATCCCTACCTAGTCGTCAAACCACTTGATGCCTGCAAGAGCACGACTCCCCCAACAACGACAGCACCAACGACTACTAGCCCGACAACAACGGTGCCAGCCGCTTAGTTCAGAGCCAAATGAATTGCGTCGATTAACTTCGTCGCAACCGTTGCAGAATCCAACGAAAGATTTGACCCGCAATTTTCAATGTCCGAAATTGTCGGACGCGGTTCGTTCAACAAATTGAGTAGTAATTCGGGTTTCCATTGCAAAGAAATTGCACATTGAAATCGGGCCCAATCCCGTGTTCGCCGTTGGCTAATGCCGACAACTTTGCGACCGTCTTGAGTAAACACCTCACCTGGCCCGCGTCCGGCAAAACAGATAAGCGAGGACCAAGTGGTTTTGATCATCGAACCGCGATGCAGTTCTAGATTGATATGAGCAAGTTCGGCCAGTTCTTTTTCAAAAACTTCGCCAAGCCAAAGTGAAGATTCGCCGACGTCGTTCAACCACAACGAATGTTCGCGAGGAATTTCAACGTCAATCCAAATCGTGGAGTCTTGTGCCAAAAAGACAATTCCTCCACCACTGCGTCGCTTGACAATTTCAACACCATTCACCAAACAAGCTTGCTCATTGATTAACGAGCGATCTTGCGTTGAACCAAGGATGATCGTTGGTTGCACTGGTGTGAACAGCGAGATAACACAATCATTCCCACCTGGAAAAGAACGTTGGTGAAACTCTTCGCATGACCCAGTCAACCTATTAATACGCGATGACAAGTAATTCACGAGGCTTTCAACAAATAAGGCTTCCATGCATCTGGCACGGTCCCTGCTTCAACAGTTACCCACGCTAGTTCGCGAGGTGTCATCGGTGGAATCGCTAAACGCATTCCAGCTTCATCAGGAGTCCGATCACGCTTACCGAGATTGCATTTACGACATGCCGCTACAACATTTTCCCATGCGTGTTGACCGCCCCTGGACCGCGGCATCACATGATCGATTGATTCGGCGAGACCTCCGCAGTATTGACAACGATGGTTATCTCGAGCAAAAACGGCGCGACGGGACAAAGAAGTTTTGCGGTGATACGGAACTTTGACGACATAGCGCAAGCGAATCACTAAGGGAGACGGCATTGACAATCGTTCACTGCGAATAAAAGCTCCGTCGTGTTCAACCATTTCGGCCTTATCACTCAAAACCAAGCAAACGGCGCGACGAGAAGGCACAACACTCAGCGGCTCATACGTTGCATTCAGTACCAGCGCGCTCCTCATATGAAACTAAATTCCCCGACGAACTGTAGAAATGATCATGACGCGGCATCCCATTGGCGGACCCATTGCAGGTATTTCAAGACATCCGGCAAATTTGCTTGAGGTGAACTTCCGCCGTATTGGGTTTCCAGGCGAAACTTCACATAGTCACCAGT
Source organism: uncultured Actinomycetes bacterium (assembly GCA_903872155.1). Classification (GTDB taxonomy): domain Bacteria; phylum Actinomycetota; class Acidimicrobiia; order Acidimicrobiales; family Ilumatobacteraceae; genus Casp-actino8. The sequence goes on from CAIQJP010000161.1 coordinate 51,857, forward strand.
CGGCAACGGCAGGTAAGGGCGCATCGTCCACCAACGCGATGGAACCATACGCCGAGCGACGCGTGTCGCGACGACCCAATAGCGCGGTCGAACAATCACACCGAACACGATGTACATCATCGTGACAGCTCGGCGAATTCGGTTCATGGTTTAGCGAGGTTCCTTCGGCAATCCGAGCACCATCTCGCCAATAATATTCGACTGAATTTGCGACGAGCCTGCATAAATTGTGCCAGCGCGAGCGTTCAGGAAAGCACCAGTCCAACTTCCGCTCGAATTCGGCGCACTACGGTCGTCTGGTTGGAACGAGTTGAGAGGCGGCCGTCCTTCGGGGCACATCGCTGAAGCTCCAAGGATTTCCATCGAAAGTTCAGTGACGGCTTGGTGATACTCGCTCCAGTAACGCTTGAAGATTCCACCGTCAGGTCCAGGATGACCTCCGGCAAGGAATTTCGTCAAGGTACGCAGTCCGAGATAACGCATGATCTGAACCTTCGAATAGGCCCAGGCAAGTTTTTGTCGAATACGAGGATCTTGGTCTACCCCGCACTCTTTAGCCAAGAGCAGCAGACGATCAAGTTCGGCTTGGAAACGCACGGGAACTGTGGCCGCACCTTCGCCACGCTCGTAACCAAGCAAGGTCATTGCGACGGCCCAACCATTATTCAATCCACCAACGACATTGTCCTTTGGACAGACTGCATCGGTGTAAAAGACTTCATTGAATTCGCTCTCGCCATTGATCATTTTGATCGGGCGAACTTCAATTCCGGGTTGACGCATATCAACCAAAAGGAATGAAATACCTTTATGTTTCGGACTATCTGGATCGGTTCGCGCCAAGGTGAAAATATGATCGGCCAAATGTCCAGCCGAGGTCCAAATTTTTTGTCCGTTCAACACCCACTGATCACCATCAAGAGTTGCCTTCAGACCCAAGCTTCCCAAGTCACTACCCGCGTTGGGTTCGCTATAACCCTGACACCACACATCTTCGTTGGACAAAATGCGCGGCAAGTAATAATGCTTTTGTTCTTCAGTTCCCCATGTCAACAAGGTGTTTCCCAACATGGTGATACCAAAGCCATCATTTGGTCCACCCGTTGGTACACCCGCCTTGGCGAATTCTTCAGCCAAGATCACTTGTTCAAGCGCCGACATTCCTCCGCCGCCATATTCGGCTGGCCAGCCTGCTGCTAGATAACGCTCGCGGTGCAAAATCTTGCGCCAATCCATCACCCAGGCATGGGCTTCGTCTGCTGGCAGTAAACCAATCCCACGCCAGTCGCCTGGAAGGTTTTGAGCGAGGAACGACTGTACTTGGCTACGAAAGACATCTACTTCAGGGTCATACATCGGACGCATACTTGCGAACTTACTCGCCATTTGCTGCAGTCCGTGAATCTTTAGTTCGTCATACTGGTCAGAGCTACAGCGGCAGCGCCGATTAACGCCGATGAGTCGCCAAGCCCGAGGGGCACAATCGAAATCCCCGCCGTGAAGGGCAATTTAGAACGAGAAGCCAACTCATCGTTGGCTGCTGCAAAAAATGGGTCCCCCCATCCCAAAGCGACGCTTCCCCCAACAACAACCCTCGAGATATCAGCGACCGCAGCAACCGATGCCACGGCTCGTCCGAGCAAAATTCCATTACGGACCTTCAAGTTCATTGGCGCGTACATGGGGTCGCGGCCAGTTTCTCGTTCAATGGCAGGTCCCGACAGGTACGCCTCGAGACAACCTCGTCCTCCGCAACGACACGGCCGATCGTCATGCCCAACAATCTCACCCCCGACCACGATGTGCCCAAAATGAGCGGCATTTCCGCTACGACCTACCGCGAGTTGATTATTCACAACAAGTCCCCCGCCAACACCAGTTCCGATCACCACTGCCATGAAATTTGCACAATCGCGTGCCGCGCCTTTCCAACCTTCGGCCAACGCAAGAGCCTTCGCATCGTTATCGATGTAGGTCGTCAAACCCGTTAATTCTGCGATGGATTGCCGCAGTGGAAAATCAACCCATGTTGGAATATGTAACGGGGAAACCTCGGTTCCACCAATTTTCATCGGACCACCGCATGCGACTCCGCAAGCAACTAATTCAATGTCAGAGGCTGCAGCTTGAATACGCTTAATCAACGCTGAAAGCGTGATCCAAGGGGCCCGCGCGGGTGTTGCTACTCGATCTCGACGGATGATGTCACCTTGAGCCGTGACAACTGCAGCAGCCAACTTCGTTCCGCCAATATCAACTGCGAGAATTCCTGAGGTCGTTGCCATCCCACTCACGGTATCTAGCGTCTAGCGTGTCACCGTGTCTTCTCATACCGGATCAACGCCTTCTCGTTCCTTTGCCCGCATGTTTGAATCCATCGTGGACAATGTTGGACTAGTTCTTCGAGGGAAAAAGGGCCCGATTGAACTCGCCGTTGTCTGTCTTCTCGCTGATGGCCACTTACTCATCGAAGATGTACCTGGTGTTGGCAAAACAAGTTTGGCCAAAGCCCTCTCAGCCTCTATTGAATGTTCGTGGAAACGCGTTCAGTTCACACCCGACTTGTTACCGTCCGACCTCGTCGGAGTTTCAATTTGGAGCAAACAACGCGAGGCCTTTGAGTTTCAAGAAGGACCACTATTCGCCAACATTGTGCTCGCTGACGAAATCAATCGTGCATCGCCAAAGACTCAGTCAGCCCTCTTAGAGGCGATGGAAGAACGGCAAGTATCAATTGACGGTGTCACCCGAAGTTTGCCTCACCCATTTCTTGTCATTGCAACACAAAACCCGGTTGAACATGATGGGACATACCGACTGCCCGAAAGTCAACTCGATCGGTTTTTGATTCGCATGGAAATCGGATATCCAAACCGCCAAGCCGAACTCGACATTCTCGAACCCGGAACTGGTGCCGATGTAACGGATCAACTCGCACCTGTTGTGTCTGCCCGCGATATTCAAGAAATGATCACCGTGGCTTCACGAGTTTCAATGGTTGATCCACTCAAGAATTATCTTGTCGACATTGCTCACGCAAGCCGCAAGCATCCCCAAGTCGCACTCGGGTTGTCGCCTCGAGCAATGATTCAGTTAGCGCGGGCGATACGAGCACTCGCAGCAGCGCGGGGTCGCGATTACACAACTCCCGATGACGTCAAAGAACTCGCAGTACCGGTCCTCGCGCATCGCCTAGTGATGCGAAACAGCAGCTCTGGTCGTCGAGCGACGGCAAGTGACGTCATCCAAGAAATTTTGGCAACTGTTCCTGTCCCCTCCGGACGATAAATATGTTCTCGCGGCAATCCGGAGTCTTCTTCTTCGGTGGTCTGATCACCATCGCTGTCGGACGCCTCTTCGGACTACTTGAGCTTTTCATCATGGGCACAGCGCTCATCTCATGCGTGATTGTCGCGTTGCTTTTGGTCACCACTCAAAAACCAAATATTGAAATCAACCGCGAAGTCAACCCAATCAGCCCCGAAGCAGGACAAGTGATCCAAGTTGAACTCAGTCTTCTCACCAGTTCACGAATCCCTTCATGTGATGTACACGAAGTAACAGTTGATGGAGGGAAAGTCCATATTTCACTGGCACCGCTTCCTTCAGGACACGTCGCTCGAGCGAGTTATCAAATCGCTGCTCAGCGCCGGGGCGGCTTAGTCCTCGGACCGGCAATCGTGGAAGTTGCCGATCCACTCGGACTTTCACGACGATCAAAAAAATTAGGTCAATCAACGGCAATCACTGTCTACCCCCAATCCGTTGATATCAAAATTGCCGATCCAAAAACGGATACCGGCGAATTAGTTGATGCGATAAAGCGAGCGATACATCATCAACCAACTAGTTCCGAGTTCCGCTCGATGCGCGAATACTCAATTGGTGATGACCCACGCCGAATCAACTGGAAAGTAAGTGCCAAGCGGGAAGACTTGGTGGTCAACGAATACGAAACCGAAATAGCAATCGATACGCACATCACTCTTGATACACGAACACGGTCATATTCCACTGAAGGATTTGAGCGTGCGGTTTCAGTCGCCGCATCATTTGCGCGATCCATCGCGAATCAGAATGTTGAAGACTTCACCAAAGTCGGTATCAACTGTGGCTCGAAAAGCTTTTCTATTGCAGATCCATTAGAAGCAATGCAAGTACTGACATTCCTCGCTGAGATTGACACGAGCGATCAAGACTCTTCAAATATTGCATTACGCAAAGCAGGCCAACTCAAAGTCGACATAATTATTTCAGGAAGTCCAGATACTCAATGGATTGAGACAACCTGGAAGCAAAGCGGGTCAGCCCGAATAGTTGTTGTTATCTTGTGCGACGCATCCTCCTCCGCCGTCAACCTTCCCGCGCATTGGTTTGTGCTTACTTGCCCTCAACTTGACACATTTGCTGCAAGTTGGAATCACCTATCCTCGCTATCAGCTGAGTATCTCGTCTGAATTGTCTGTCCGTGACCAACACATCTTCGCCACTCGCCAACAAGGGCATCGCCTACGACCGAATCATCCGCGATTTACTCGGAATCGTCACCTTGTGGTCCTTGACCTTCGTGACGGCCATTTCCTTTTGCCGAATTTTTCGTGGGTGGGGCTTTCTTCTTCCGTATCTCGTTATTGCAACATCAGCACATCTTGCTGCCTACATGCTCCGACGAGCGAAATTGCCCTTCTTTTTGTCCCTGGTTGCCAGCACGTTGTTTACTTATCTTCTCGCTGCCTATTTTCAAGCCCGTCAAACTTTGACCTTTGGACTCCCACTTGGACGTACTTGGTCGTACGTTTGGGAGGAAATTTCTGGTTCATGGAAACTCCTTGGCGATGCCGTCCCGCCCCTTGCCCTTCATTCAGGATTTGGATTCATCGGCCTGCTCAGTGTCGGCCTCATTGCATTCTTGTCCGATGCATTCGCGTTTCGCTTTGCCGGACGCGTTGAATCACTGATTCCTTCGACGATTGTTTTTGTCGTTCTTTCAAGTGTGGGCATTGACCGAAATCGAGTCATCGTGACGACTCTGTGGATCGCTACGGCCATTATTTCGGTTGCTGTATTGCGCCTTCGCGTTCAACTCACACGAAGCAGCAAACTTTTTGGATATCGACCAGGTCAGACAACTCTGGTGTCAGCCTCGTACATCGCCATCCTGGCGATTGTTGCCAGCGTGATTGCGCTCATCATCGGACCGCGTCTTCCCGGAGCCACTGAAGATTCTTGGTTATCAAACCACTCGGGTAAATCTGGACCGCAACTTGATCCACTTGTTGATATCCGTGGTCGCCTGAATGATCCCACCGACGAAATTCTTTTCAGTGTCGCCGCAGAATCGCCCTCTTATTGGCGCACGACCTCGCTCCCCAATTTTGATGGAACAAAATGGACAGTTTCACAAGACCTATTGGATACTGCCGGTGGCCAACTCGCAAACGCAGCAACGATTTCTGAAGTTGGAGTGGCCCAAACAGACGTCACTCAACTCGTCACTATCCAAAGCCTTGCCGGAAATTTCGCACCGGTTGCCGACCGACCAGTGCAATTACGCTCAGCCACACGAAGTTTGTTCTATGAACCTGAAAGCGGGACTTTGCTCGTCAGCAGAGATGGGCTAAAGCGAAACGACAGTTACCAGATCGTTTCAACGGTTGTCGTGCCTTCTGCAGATGCGTTGCGAATCTCAACATCGTCATCTCCGCCTGATGCCGAATACTTGCAACTGCCCCAGAACCAAGAAATTGCGCAACTTCAACCAATCGTTTCTGAGATCACCAAGGGCGCAACAGGAAATTACGAAAAGTTGCTCGCGATACAAAGTTACTTTCGAGATAACTTCACGTATTCTCTTGACGTTCCTGCAAGCAATTCGGCGTCCGCAACTCTTGAGTTCCTCAACCGAAAAACCGGTTATTGCGAACAATTCTCCTCAACATTCGCGGTCTTCGCTCGACTCATGGGGATTCCTTCTCGAGTCGCGATCGGGTTCACGCCGGGCGAGCAGTCCCCGATCGGGACTTCCAACGTTCAACTTTTCAATGTTCGCAGCCAACATGCACACGCCTGGCCCGAAGTTTGGTTTGATGGAATTGGTTGGGTCCTTTTTGAACCGACGCCTGGTCGAGGTGCGCCATCGGCTGATTACACACAAGTTGCGCCTGCCCAAGATGACTCAACTCCCACTGCAGTTGCCCCAAGTACGACGTCGCTCAATCAACCATCAACTACAACCGCCAACGATTCAACAACAGTTCCGGTCGACTCAATGCCTCCTACGACGCCTCAAACAAAGAACACACAAAGTTCAGCACCTGTACTTGTCTGTCTTGCAGTAGTCATCGCATTAATAGCATTGTGGGCATTCGCGATGCCCCGGTTCGTCGCGTCCGCAGTTCGTCGACGCGAAAGTAACGTGACTCTCGTGCGATGGAGATCTGCTGTTGCTCAATTTGAAGCTGTCCATGGTCAACTCCCAAGGCAGCTCACCGTTTTTGAAATTGGAGAGCGCTTCGTGGAACACAACTGGGGTGAAGTCGAATTGATCGAGCGAATCGTCAACCAAGTGTCACAACATTTATTCGCAAGTCTTGAAAGCAATAACGCCTTACACCAAGATCTGAATGATTTTGTGACAACTCGTCATGCGCAATTGCCATTAAAAATCCAGATTCGCAAATACCTCAGCCCGCGCCTTGCCTGGAAACTCGCTGGCGGCTCTCAATCTCGCCCGTCATGACCTTTGCTACTGGATTCGACGACCAGCAGAGGAACGTGCTTTACGAATTGCCCCCGCCACGTCTTGGATCCCGGCCTTACCCATCGCCCGAGCATTGCGCTCAATAACAGCAAGCAGTGCCAACATGCCCACAAAGGCCGCGAAAGCTGCGATGTAGTGCACCTGTAATAAAACGACCAAAAGTACTAAGCACAAAATGAGCCCAACCACAGCCAAGCGAACAGTTTTTGCCGAGTGGGTATACAAACCCGAAGGCGACACGGCTTGTGCAAACTTTGAATCATTTTGTAGTTCTTGTTCGATTTGGCGCAAAATGCGCTGTTCGTCTTCGGACAATGCCATGGGTCTCACCTCCTGCTTTCACGGTCGTCTTTATAGTCTCACAGACTGAACCGCTCAAGGCAAAGCATCCCCTGGTTTTTCTTCACCAGGACCCCACGGTGACTGTCCTAAAACACGTCGGCCAACAGCTGTGATTGAACTTGCTGGACTAATTGCATCACGTCCGAATTTTTCACGAATCTCATCCACTGCTTGACTGGCCGGACTCCAATCACGTTCAAGGTCGGCTGTCGTTCGACCTTCTGCTACCGATTGATCGCTCCCGTCGCCGCCGAAATTCAGTAGTGACAGTTGCTCCACAGGTTCAACAAATCCCGACACGCTGATACCGATTAAGCGAACACCAATTGTTGGATCGATCTTTTCGAGCAATGGATCAAGGGCTTTCACCATTGCTGGAGCGCTAGCCAACGGACTACCCGGAGTAATTGAGCGGGTAATTGTTTCAAAATTTGAAAAGCGAATTTTGAGAGTGAGAGTTCGTGCCGCACTTTCGTGAGCTCGCAACCGTGATGACACTGCGTCGGTTAAGCGGACAATTTCACGCCGCATCGCTGCACGGTCGGTGATGTCATGAGAGAAGGTTTCCTCGTGGCCGATTGATTTCAGATCACGTACGGTCTCAACCGATCGATCATCAATTCCGTTTGCCAGGGCGAACAAATGACGACCATGAGCTTTACCAACTGCTCGTATCAGGGTGTCTTCTCCGAGGGCGACGAGATCGCCGACCAGTCGCACCCCGAGTCGATCAAGTTTCGCCAAAGTGGCAGGGCCTACTCCCCACAATGACTGCACCGGCAAGGGATGCAAAAAGGCCAGTTCTTCGCCAGGAACAATCAGCAAAACTCCGTGCCCGGCGTCGATTCCGCCGCTCGTTGGAATCGGCTTAGCCTTTTTTGACGCCAACTTGGCAATGAACTTTGAAGTCGCGACTCCTACCGAACAGGGCAATTCAAGTTCGCTCTGTATTTGTTCCTTAATCTTCCAGCCGATCGCTGTGCCATCGCCGAAGAGATTGATCGAACCCGTCACGTCAAGGAATGCCTCATCGAGCGCGATTGGTTCGATGAACGGCGTGTACTGTCCAAAAATTGCGTGTACTTGTTTGCTGACTTTTGCATATTCGGCATAGTCACCCGACAAGAAAACTGCCTGCGGACACAGTCGTCGCGCTTTTGACGATGACATGGCCGAGAAAACTCCGTAGCGACGCGCTTCATAATTTGCGGCTGCGACTACTCCGCGAGATCCAGCTCCACCTACCACAACTGGCTGACCAATCAATTCGGGATGCCGTCTCATTTCAACCGAAACAAAAAATGCATCCATATCGACATGCAAAATCGTGCGATGTTCAGTCATGACGGGATTGTCTCATGATCATCGACGTTGAAAACGTCGCAAAACTCGATCTCTCAACCACAACTTCACGACAAGGCCGAATGCCTCTCCGATGATGTGGTGAGTCAACTTTGATTCACCAACAACTCGATCGGTAAACAAGATCGGAACTTCGACGATGCGACCGCCACAGCGAACTGCTCGATGTGACATCTCAATTTGGAAGCCATAGCCCTCAGCTTCAACACTCGCAAAGTCCATGCGTTCAAGAATTGATCGCGAATACGCTCGATACCCACTCGTCGCATCGTTAATAGCGAGACCCAACATGCCAGCGGCAAACCGGTTACCCCAACGAGACAGAAAGTGTCTCAACGGCGGCCAGTTCTCAATTCGACCACCCGGAATGTAACGACTACCAAGCGCTGCGTCAGCGCCCATGTCAACAACTGAAACGATGGCCGGCAAATACGCTGGGTTGTGTGAGAGGTCAGCATCCATCTGGACACAAATCGTTGCACCTATTTCAAGGGCGACGGCAAAACCGTCACGATACGCCGCACCTAGTCCGGCCTTAGTCTCTCGTCGATGAACTTTGACAAAGCCTGGAAAATTCGCGGGAAGTTCAGTCGCGATCTTGTCAACTAGGTCGGCGGTTCCATCAGGACTGTTGTCATCAACGACCAAAATGGATGCATCAGGCACTGCTTGAGTCACCCCAGCAATCACTTGCGCGATATTTCCAACTTCGTTGTAGGTCGGTATCACCACTATCACGCGTCGCACTGGCAGAACTTTGTCGTCAACCGAACCTTGGATCACCTCACGAGCCTACGATGTAGACGTGACCAATGAACGTCCACTCTCGGCTCTTCCGTCGCCTTTAGCGCGAATCGTGGCCTTTATTTCCGTACTCGTTGGGGGCTTGGGTGGTGCACTCATCGGCTACATGCTGGTCGACATTCAATACGATGGTGCAAGCGTGACACCTCTTGGGCTGGGGCTCGTGATCGGTGCCATTGCAGCCGCAGGCGGAACAGCAATCATCGCAGTCCTCGTTTTGCGAGCAACTGGCGAATGGCGCGATATCGGAGACCGCGATTCATGAATGACAATTACGTTGCCTTGATGAATGTCGCGGCCCGCATTGCTCGCAACGCTGGCGATTTGGTATTTGTTGGTCGTCGCAACGGAGCAGGCAACGTTCAAACAAAGTCATCGGCAACCGACATGGTGACCCAGTGGGACACCGCAAGTGAACAGTTCATCTTGAAACAACTCGGTCTCCTGCGACCTCATGATTCGATTGTCGGAGAAGAGGGAACCCAGATCAAAGGCTCGTCGCCTTTTACGTGGTTTGTCGATCCAATTGATGGGACAACAAACTTTCTATACAACCTAAGTGGGTACGCAGTTTCTATTGCTGCGTGTCTCGGAACTGATCCAGTTGCGGCCGCCGTCTTTCTTCCCGCAACACGCGAACTTTTTGTCGCCGCGAAAGGCCATGGGGCTTGGTTGGGCTCGACCCCTCTGCACGTGTCTCCATGTGAATCATTAGAAACTGCACTCGTAGCAACCGGGTTTTCTTACAGTTCGACTCGACGAGAGACACAAGGACAACGAGTTGCACGGTTGCTACCTCGTGTTCGCGATATTCGCCGATGCGGGGCGGCGGCGGCCGATCTTTGTTTTGTCGCATGCGGGCGCATCGACGCGTATTTTGAGGAAGGTCTCCAACCATGGGACCTCGCTGCGGGTCAATTAATCGCGGCTGAGGCTGGCGCCGTCGCTTCTAACTTTTCCGGAGGCCCCATCATTCCATCGGAAGTCGTCGTGACGACACCTCGAATACATTCGTCACTCATCTCATCTTTATGAGCTGAATTCAAAGAATCATCACACTTGTCCCCGCCGCAGGCCTGTCATAGGGCAAGATGTAGGCGTGGGAACAAGAATCCTTGCAGTTGAAGATGATGAACGAATTCGCGCCGCCGTCAAGTTGGCGCTCGAAGACGAAGGCTGGACCGTCGACGAAGCTGCAAGTGGCGAAGAAGCTGCCATTTTGTTCCTGCGCCAACCAGCCGATGTCGTCCTCATTGACATCATGCTGCCCGGTATCGACGGTTTTGAATTGTGTCGCACTATTCGTCGAGCCAGCGATGTTCCGATCGTCATGGTGACGGCTCGGGCCGACACTCATGATGTTGTCGCTGGACTTGAAGCTGGAGCCGACGATTACCTCACCAAGCCATTTGCCCCCAAAGAACTCTCGGCAAGGATTCGAGCCTTATTGCGTCGAGCCCGGCCAGCTCACCCTGCCCATCCAAAACTCGTATTCGGCGACCTTGAGATCATTCCCGATGAAGGCAAAGTTTTGCGCTCAGGTACCGAACTTCATTTGACGAAAACAGAATTCAGATTGTTGTGTGAACTCGCACAAAATCCCGGACGGGTTTTTAGTCGTGAACACCTGCTTGATCATGTTTGGGGTTATGGCTACTTTGGCGACGGACGTCTTGTCGATGTTCACATCCGTCGACTTCGTACCAAAGTTGAAAGTGATTCTGCCAACCCACGTCATGTCGTGACAGTACGTGGCCTTGGTTACCGATTACAGGCCTGATACTTGGTGACAATCGAGCCAGACATGATCGAGTCGCCGGCACCAAAGGCTCGTTCCATGAGAACACCGGGAAAATCCCGCCGAAGGGGCATTCGCCCAATGGGATTGCGGGGTCGCATACTTTTGACTTTTGGCCTCGGAAGTTTGGCTTTGTCGCTTTTTCTGGCGCTGGCAACATTTAGTTTCACCCGTTCAAATTTGGTCGACGAACGAACAGCTAGCGCTGTTGACCAAACGTATGCCAACGCTTCTCGTCTAGCAGTAGATCTCCGTTCAAATCCCACCAATATCCAAACTGTGCTCGAAAGACTTGGGGCCGATCGTCCACTCGTTTATTTCCGAGGCACTTGGACGGGTAACGACGCGCGTTTTTCGTCGTCCGTCATCCCATCTTCATTACTCAATGCCGTCTTACAAAAACGTCAACCAACAACAATGCGAATTGAAGTTGAAAACGAATTAGTACTCGCAGTTGGAGTCCCGATTGATTCAGTCGATGCGGTCTATTTTGAATTTCCTTCTGTCGACGATGTGCGTTCAACATTGAACAGCGTCAATCTTGCTCTTATTCTCGCCGCCGGTATCACGACACTTCTTGGCATTGTTCTTGGAGCCATTGCTGCTTCACGAGCTGTGCGCCCACTCACTGCTGCGAGTCAAGCAGCACAAGCCATCGCAGGTGGAAGACTTGATACACGTCTCGAGGAAACTGAAGACCCCGACCTTGCGGTTCTAACTTCTTCATTCAATGACATGGCAAGCGCATTGCAATTACGTGTTGAACGCGATACTCGCTTCACTTCCGATGTCAGTCATGAATTGCGATCTCCACTCATGACGCTCGCCGCTTCGGTCGAAGTCATGCAGGCACGGCGCGACGAGATGCCCGAACGCGCTCAGGCCGCACTCGATTTGCTCGTTGCCGATGTGTCTCGGTTTCAAGGACTCGTTGAGGACTTGCTTGAAATATCACGTTTTGATGCTGGCGGAATCCGACTCAACGTTGATGAACTACTTGTTGGCGAATTTGTGCGTCAAGCAATCGCGATCAGCAGTGCCCCAGAGACACGAATTCTGGTTTCCGAAATAGCTGAAGAAATGATTATCAAAGGAGACCGCCGCCGCCTGGCTCGAGTCGTTGCCAACTTGATTGACAATGGCAGAGCTTACGGCGGAGGGGAACTTGAGATATCGGTTTTTGTTCCCGATGACGAAGATCCACCATCGCAAATTTGGATCACCGTTGAAGATCATGGACCTGGCGTTCCCCATGATGAACGAGATCTCATTTTTGAACGTTTTGCTCGTGGGTCAATTGCTGGACGTCGTAGTGGATCAGAAGGTGCCGGTCTCGGCCTCGCTCTGGTTGATGAACACATCAAACTGCATCAAGGACGAGTGTGGGTTGAGGATCGCCTTGATGGTCTTGACGGCGCCTGCTTCATTATCGAATTACCTGCGGAGCGGGTGTAACGATGAATCATCCAAAGTTCAAGGTCGTTGGCAAATTTATTGCGCCTGCTCTTTTCATCGCAGTCATGACCGGCTGCTCATTCGGTCCCGAGGGTCAACCGCGAATGATTCCTGAATCTCAGCAACAGAAATTGAATGAGACGACTTCGTCGAATGAGGTTGGTGTTGGGTTTGGACGCATCTACCTTCAAAGATCTGAGAGTACTGGTGGTTCTGTGCTCACAGGAGTGCAGCGCAATATTTCCAGTGATCCATTAGACATCGTTCAAGTGATGCTCAGCGGACCCACCAAGGCCGAACAAGATGCTGGACTCCGAAGTGCAATTCCCGCATCCACTGAAGTGTTATCAGCCCGTTATGTCGCTATTGATTTGGTGAAGGTTGATCTCACCGACAAAATCTTTAAAGCGACTGGCGATGATCTCGTCTCTTCGATTGCCCAAATTGTTCTCACTTTGTGTGATATCTCCGGCATTGAGCGAGTCATCATTGTCGTCAATGGAGAAGTCAACGAATGGCCCAAAGGTGATGGATCGCTGACGTCGCAACCTTTAACGGCATTTGACTTTCCAGGTCGTGCTGTGAGCAGTCAGCCGGCTTTCCCCGCCATCGTGAACACGCTGAGCGAATAACTGATTTCTCCGCATTAGCCAAAGAAAACCGAACCGATTTCGTGAAAGAGATTCTTGTCAATCGGCCGCTTTTTGTTGACAACTTCACTCAACGGGACCGTCGTGACCTGAGACGAACGCAATGCGACCATATGGCCAACTGCACCATTGTGCAGCGCGTCAACAGCTGCAAGACCAAAACGTGTTGAGAGAATTCGATCGTATGCTGTCGGCGTACCACCTCGCTGCACGTGACCAATTTGTACGACGCGCGATTCATAGCCAGTTCGAGTTTCAATTTCTTGAGCGATCGTCGCACAAATTCCGCCGTATCGTGGTCGACCAATCTGATCGTGCTCATATTCAGGCAACTTCATCGTTCCCGGTATTGGCTGAGCACCTTCGGCAACTACCACAATTGATGCGTAACGCCCTCCCTGATGGCGATTAGCGACTTGTTCGCACACTTTGCTGATGTCAAAGGGTTCTTCTGGAACCAAAATCACCGTTGCTCCACCTGCAATACCGGCATACAAAGCGATCCAGCCAGTGTCTCGGCCCATGAGTTCAACGACCATCACTCGGTCATGGCTTTCGGCAGTTGTATGCAAGCGATCAATCGCATCAGTTGCGATTTGCACCGCGGTATGAAACCCAAATGTGAGATCGGTTCCATAAACATCGTTGTCAATCGTTTTTGGTACTCCGATGATAGGTAGTGAAGTTTGCTCAAAAATCAATGATGCGACGGTCAATGACCCATTGCCGCCAATGACAATGAGTCCGTCAAGCTTTTGTTCGGCAAAACATTTCCGAACTAGATCAACACCATTGGCCATGTCATATGGGCTACCGCGGCGAGTGCCCAAGATCGTTCCCCCTCGCGGCAAGAGTCCTCGAACATCGGATTCTTGCAATGAAACGTAACGTTGCTCCATGACACCATCCCACGAATCGAGGAATCCTAAGAATTCGTCGTGATAGGTGGCAATACCTTTGCGGACCACCGCTCGGATGACTGCGTTCAATCCTGGGCAATCCCCTCCGCCTGTCATGATTCCGATGCGCATCTCCTCAGCCTAGGCATGAAACAATGAAGGGATGGCTTGGGACTCGACAAGAACTGTGAACTGGGGACGCCTGACGCGCGAGTGGGTTGTTTACGCGGTAGTGATGTCAGCGGTGTTTGTGATTTTTCTCCGCGACAATGTGTCAGCTGGATCGGTCGCTGGCCTTGCTGCCTCATTCCCGATGTATCTCATCTTTGGTGGCGCGCTCGCCAAAATGGGCTACCAACGCAAAACACTGAGCGATCTCCGCCGCGAAACTCCGGTGCGTAGACCCCGAGCAAGTCGACGTTCAACCAGCACCACATCGACCAGTTCTACACCAACGAGAGTTCGGCCCGCGCCGACGAGTCGCACTTCGACGGGTCCATCGCAACATCGTTCGAATAAGCGCAAAAAGCGATAACAATGAGTGGCTCGCCATACGTCATGGCCATCGATGCCGGCACGACCGGTGTGCGATGCCGAGCAGTATTCGTTAATGGTCAAGAAACCGTCGCCGCGTATCGCGAATTTACGCAACACTTCCCACAACCAGGCTGGGTTGAACACGATGCGGAAGAAATCTGGCGCGCAGTCGTCGAAACCTTCAATGAAGTCGTCAGCAAAATTGGAGTTCCTGTCGCAATCGGAATCACCAATCAGCGAGAGACTGTCGTTGCATGGAATCGCGCGACGGGCGAGGTCTACGGCCGAGCAATCGTGTGGCAAGATCGTCGTACCGCCCCGATGTGTGAGCAACTCACCGACGACGGCCATTTAGAAACTGTCCGGTCAATCACTGGTCTCGTTCTCGACCCATATTTTTCCGGCACAAAAATGGCGTGGATGCTTGACCACGGGGTCCCGGCTTCGGCTGATTTGGCCCTTGCCACGGTTGACAGTTGGATTCTTTGGAAATTGACGCACGGCCAGGTATTCGCAACTGATCCCTCAAATGCCAGCCGCACAATGTTGTTTGATATTCGCTCGTTGGAGTGGAGTTCAACGATGAGCGAACTACTTGGCGTACCTGTACATTTTCTTCCCGAGGTTCTCCCATCAAGCGGTCGCTTCGGAACGACCGCCTCACCCGAACTGCCATTGGGGATTCCGATTTCTGGAATAGCTGGCGATCAACAATCGGCACTTTTTGGACAAACTTGTTTTGCAACGGGAATGGCCAAAAATACGTACGGCACGGGCAGTTTCATCTTGATGAATGTTGGTTCACAATGCCCCGAACCAACACCAGGACTGCTCACCACAGTTGCATGGAGCATTTCTCACCCCGATGGCACGATCACGACGACCTATGCACTTGAAGGCGCGATCTTTGTGACCGGCGCAGCAGTTCAATGGCTGCGAGATGGTCTCGGAATCATTTCTTCGTCGTCCGACATTGGACCGCTCGCCGAATCAGTGAGCGATAACGGTGGTGTTTACTTAGTTCCGGCATTCACCGGTCTCGGAAGCCCGTGGTGGGATCCATATGCTCGTGGGACACTCATTGGCATCACTCGTGGAACAAATCGTGCCCACATTGCGCGAGCTGTCGTTGAAGCCATGGCTCTGCAAACACGAGACGCAGTTGAGGCAATGCAGTCGGCCAGCGGCACTCATCTTGCCGAATTACGCGTTGACGGTGGAGCCTCAGTGATGAATCTCCTGCTCGAGTTACAAGCCGATCAACTCGGTATCACGGTTCGTCGACCAGTTGATCAAGAAACGACGGCTATCGGAGCTGCTTTTCTTGCGGGACTCGCCGAGAATATTTGGCCGTCACTTGATGCGCTCAGCGAACGTTGGGTGTCTGACATCGTTGTCACCCCGCATGAACCAGAGTCAATTGAAAGAATTTTCGCTGATGCACTGCATTCAACTTGGCTCAACGCAGTGTCCCGATCACGCGATTGGGCTGACCATGAGCAATCGACAACTATCGAATAGCTATTGACTAACTACTCGCTAACGCAGAACTCACGATCCGAGCAATCAAGGTGAGATGTTGGCGTTCACGCAATCGAAATGCTCCGCGTTGACGGCCAACAACGATTGCCGCGTCTAATAGGTCAAGCGGTGCCCATGCCACATCAGCGGGCGTATGTTCATGTTGAGCATCACTCGCAAGATGACTAATGCCGCCCAAGAATGCCATTACCCATGGCAAGTCAGGGACGTCTCCCGAAACGGCGAGCGGTGATTGCGCACCGTTCGGCACAACTGTGCACCAATCCGCTTCAAGCATGTCACGAACCAATTCGCAGGTCGCCTCAGTTCGCTCATCGTGAGGAGTCTCCATGATGCGCGCTGCAGTGTCGAGCGCCAAAACACTTTGATCTGGCCGATCCTGCGCAACTCGGTGCACGTCTTCAACAGCAACACCTTCCACTTGACTCACGCAACTGATCAGCTTTTCGAGGTTCAGTTCTTCATGACGCGCTTCATCATTTGGAGTCGACCCTTGTGTCGGTAATGCCACAATTAATTCGTCGATTGCCATGCCAGCACCACGTTCAAGGATTTCAATTCCGATCACGTCACCATCGGCCTGCCCAATTGCGGCGGCCACTCGACCGAGTGTTCCTGGAATATCAGGAAGCCACAGACGTAAGACGTAAGTTTGCACGCCTTGACACTAACCAGTCAGATGGCACCGTGCCGTGAACATTAGATGTCTGAAATGTGCGCGTATTCGGGCAACAGGGCCGCCCCAATTGCACCGGCTTGTTCGGCAAATTTCGCAAGTACAAGTTTTGGGTGGGGTCGCAACTCGGGCGAATACAGCAATTCTCCAAACCAGTGTTGAATCGGTCGAAGAAATAAATCTCCCGATCCTGCTAGTCCTCCGCCAATCACCAACATTGATGGATCAAGCAGATTGGTGAGGTTTGACAGTCCGAGAGCCACCCACCGCGCAAACTCATCGACAATCGCCAAGGCTTCATCGTCACCCCGAAGTGCGGCTTCGCGAATATGCTCACCACGAATGTGCGCAATACCACCGGCCAAAGTTTGGACCATCTGGGCTTGTCCGCGTTCGGCCGCCAACGTACCGAGGTACGCCAAGCCATTACCCGATGCGTATCGTTCCCAACAGCCCCGTTGTCCGCACACGCATTTGGGACCCGCAGGATCAACGACCATGTGTCCAATTTCGCCAGCAAAACCATTCGTACCGCGCACCAAACGTCCACCAGAGACAAGTCCACCACCAATGCCCGTCCCGAGTGTCACGACAACGACATCGTCAAATCCTTGAGCCGCTCCAACTGACCATTCGGCCACCGCAGCACACGTCGCATCATTTTCAATCGCAATGTCACAGAGCAAAACTTCCCGCAAAATTGGGCCGACGGCAAAATCAGCAATATCGACCAAATTGGGAGCTGCCCGCAATACACCTTGTCTGGTCACGAGCCCAGGGACTCCGATACCTACCGAATCAACCTCGCCCAGTTCACGAACAATCGAAACAAGGGTGTCAATAATTTGGTCGGCACCCTTTGGTGTATCACGGCGAACCTCATCAACAATTTTCCCGTTTTGCCAGACAACACCAAGGCACTTGGTTCCACCGACATCAATCCCGGCGCGACGTCCGTTCGCTATAGGCATAACTTTGCCTTCACCGATTGGATTCTGCTTGAACCTTCAACTCTTTCACAGTGTTGAGAATCCGAACTTCAGCTCGACGCTTCACGAAACCGGGAAGCGGCACAACAAGTTCAATCGACAAGTTGTAGGTGAGAACGACACCACCTGAATTATCTGGCGAGAACATGTAGGCACCATCAACCGCCCGCATAATGTCACCTGACACCATGTGCCACGACAAACGAGCAGGAGCGGCGCTGTAGTCGTACGACAAGGTGTAATGCGTGCTTCGACCAAGTGCCGACGTACGGAATTCAACTTGGGTGGCACGTCCCTGATCGTCGCGCGTCAGCACAACTGCAGATTTCACATCTTTGGCCCATTCGGGGTAACGCTCAAAATCTGTTGCAATCGCCCAACAACTTTCGTGGGGAGCCTGAATGGTGATCGTCAATGACGCGGTGTCAGCCATGACTATGTTCTAGCCGATCTGACGGTCATCGGGGTGGCTCTCGGCTGGGGAAGAGTCACCTTTCAGCCGGCGAGCCCCGAAAGATCCGTAGGTTGCTGCCCACAATCCGTTCAATCCGAGACCCAAGATCGGGACCAGAACTCCAAAGGCCAACGTCGACCCACGACTCGAATTCTGCGCTCCCTCTTGCAAAGTACTCGGACGAGCAATCGCCGTTGCGATGGCAATCACACTTTGCGCGGCCAAGCATGAGTGCATCACGATTTTAACTTTCCTGGGAATAGCACGCCCCAATAAGAAGTACATCTCGGCAACAGATATTTCGAGTTCGCGACTTTTTTGTACCGCAGTCCAATAGCCCCAAAGAAATGCGGCGATACCAATCGTAAATAACGAGAGCGCGACGATGACCCCTTGAGTCTTGGCGAAACCGTCAAAAACAATTGCCGCAACGATGGCCGACACACCAAACACCGCTGTTGCCAAAACATTAAATCGCAAAATATTTTTACCGCTCACGACCAGACTCCAAAAACATGACCGAGTCGCTCGGCGAGCATCTCGTAGGAAAATTGTGAGATCGCCCGTTCGCGCGATGCGGCCCCCATACGTCGCCGCAAATCTGGATCGTTCAACAACGTCTCCATGTAACTCGCAACGGCTTCGACATCTTCAGATTCTTCAACGACAAATCCAGTTTCGCCATGAGCAACTGCCTCAGCCGCTCCTCCACTTGATCCCGCGATTTGCGGAACTCCACAGGCAGCAGCTTCCACAAAAACAATGCCGAAGCCTTCTTGCTCAAGACCGCCCCAACGATTACGGCACAGCATGGTGTAGATATCGGCACATCCATACAAACGCGGTAAGTCATCGTGAGCAACCCGCCCCAGAAATGTGACCGGGGCATGTAGTTCGTGCGCCAGCTTTTCTAATCGCTCGCGATCGCGACCAGATCCAGCAATTGCCAAAACCAAGTTTGGTCGCGAATCTTTCAACTTGGCGACCGCGCGAATCGCAGTGTCGAATCCTTTTCGTGGAACTAGTCGACTAATTCCGACGATCAACTCTGTTTTGTCGGTGAAGCCAAAATCACGTCGAGCCTGCGCGCGATCTTGAGCACTCAACGGAACAAACCGCTCACTGTCAACACCTGGCGGAACAATTGTCATTGGCAACTCGCGACCAGCAGCGTGCACTGCTTCGGCTGCTGGGTATCCGCCAGCGGCAACGACATGGCGCGCGTGCCGCAATACTCGTCCCAAAACCTGCTTCGAGCCAGGGATTCGCCCAGGGACAGTGACTTCGGCGCCGTGCAAAACGACGTCGTATGGCAAATCGAGATATGGCCCGATGATTCCAAGCGGAACTGCTGGGTCAAGAACTATGAGGTCGGCGCCAACTCGTTTGGCCATTTCATTGACGCGCTTCACCATCCATGGATGAGGCAAAAGTACTGATTCTTTGGTGCGCTCAATATGAAAAGGTTGGGCCGCATCAAACTCGGCGGTGCCTTCATAGGGACTTGTTAACACCGCAAAAGAATCGGGCGGAAGTCGACGCCACCATTCCCACAGCAACGATTGAATCCCACCAATCTTGGGCGGAAAATCATTGGTGACGAGAAGATGTTTCATGAGGCCACCGTTCGAACGGGAATTGAATCAATCTGCGAATACTCATCTCGTACTGATTCGTCAGCATCAACCGCGAGTGACTCAACAAGATCACGTCGACCTAAACGGACCGCGGCCCACAAGGCATGAAGTCGAAGCATCGGATCAATATCTCCAAGGTAGCGGCGCAACAGTTGCTCAACTGGACTTATGACTGAATTATCGGGGGCAGGATGATTGACCGGCGCAATATTTCCCAAAATGATGAGGCCATTTCGACGCAACCAACGTGGATCGCGTTCAGCTAGATACCAACTGCCAAATTTGTCCAACAAACTTTCATCGGACGCATTCAAAAGTTCAATCACATCAACAAATGCTCCTGGTCCCGTAACTGGCGCGGTCCGCGAGTGATGACGCGTGTGCAGTCTGACCGTTGGCGGACAACTGGTTTGACAATCATCGCAGCCGTATAAGCGATCACCTAATGCCACTCGAAACTCGCGCGGAAAGACGCCGGGCTTTTGCACTAACCATGCAAGGCAACGGCGAGCGTCAATGACTCCGTCAGCGACAATTGCTTGAGTCGGGCATTCGTCATAACACGCGCGACAGGTTCCACAACCGTCAGGCGCTGGTTGCGCTGCTGGCGTTAACACCGCAGTCGTCACGATTGATCCAAGACTGAAAAAACTGCCAGCGCCAGGAAGCAAAATATTGGCGTTCTTGCCGAACCACCCAAGACCAGCGCGATACGCCACTTCGCGATCGACCAAGTTGTTTTCGTCAGCAAAAACCACCGCTCGATAGCCATCAGCACGTAAGCGCAATGCGATCTTTTGTAACGCTTGTCGTAACGGCGTGTAGTGATCATCTTGCGCGTAGCGCGCCACACGGGCCGAAATGCCGCCGGGATGATCGGGCTGTTCAGAGTGATAACTACGTGCCGCCACAATGATTGAACGCGCTCCCTCAACGGCGGTGTTCGGATCGGTTGAACGCGATGGATTGCGATAGGTGAATCCCATGGTGTCGCTTAGCCCGCGGGCCTTGCGATCATCAATAGCAACTCGGGCTCGACTGAGAGGCGCTGCATCGGTGACTCCTACTCGGTCAAGTCCGAGTTCACGAGCAAATTGCAGGAGGGATTCGAGGTATGCCGGGTCGGTTGTATCGACTGGAGGACTATTTCGCTTAACCCGATGCACGATGACGAAGCGTAGGCACTAAACCAGCCTCAGCGAGGGCACGCATCGCCCGAATTTCTGAGATATCGAACACAACTGCCATGGACTCGGCTCCAACCTGGCACGATTCGTCATTTTCGGTCTCACCCGAGGGCTCTTGAAACAAGAAAGTAACCACGCAGTCGGCGCAAGCATCGGTTTCACGCATCACGCATGTGCCGCAATCGATCAACGTTGACGAACTGTCCGGCGTGGCCGGGGAAAGCTGAGCGAGATGGATTTTGGTACGGCGTGGCTGGTTCGGGAAGTTCATAACTAAACCCTGCCCAAGGGGTATGGCACAGTGCCTAGGGGATGGCGAGAAATACGCCGACACAACATGAATAGATAAATATTTAAAAAGCCCGCACTGGACGGACGAAGATCGTGGCGCCCTTGCTGACGTTGATCTGACTGCCGCTGTTGAAAAGCTGGTACCACGCGAAGTCGCCGTCGAACTCAGAAGAACTCCAATAGGCGCCAATCGAAAAACCACCAAGCGGTGAGCTCACATTATAGAGATTCGTAAATATCTGATTCAACTCATCTTTCGACGGCAAAAACCAATCTGATTGTCCACCAGAAACTAGTTCGCTGCAATAAACGGCAGCCGATGTCGCTGCCACATTTCCTGACTGAGCAACAATGTCAATAGTATTTTGTGCGCCCGTACCAATTACTGTACCGTCAGGTCCAGCAACGGCTGCAGTCTGGTTTGCTCCAGTAACCCAAGACCGTTGAACTTCAGCCCCTACCGGTGCTGCCTCAAAATATTGGGAACCCACAGGACGATTCATATCAACATAAAAGATGATGCCACCGCCGCCGCCGGGGTCACCCACTGCACACGAACCGCCCGACGCGCACGTCCGCGTGACTGTTGCCGTGCCACCGGTGTACCCAGTTCGTGTCGTCGTGATCGTCGCTGTTGAACTCGTTCGATAAGCCACGCCCATCACTGTGACCAAACCAGTGCCGCTGACCGCTACCGAGCCCGACGCGGTCGCTGTACCGCCCCACGTGTACAACGCACTATAGTTGCTGATCTGCACTTGGAAACCACCAGGCGCTGCAGTCTGGGTCCCAAACGTTGGAGTCAACGCCGCACCCACCACCGACGTCTGCGTGACTGTTGCCGTGCCACCGGCGTACCCAGTTCGTGTCGTCGTGATCGTCGCTGTTGAACTCGTTCCAGCAGCCACACCGCTCACCGTGATCAAACCAGTGCCGCTGACCACTACCGAGCCATTCGCGGTCGCTGCACCAGCCCACGTGTACAACGCACTGTAGTTGCTGATCTGCACCGTGAAACCATCAGCTGTAGCTGTCGTGCTTCCAAATGTTGGAGTCAACGCCGCACCCACAAGCGACGTCGTAGTCGTTGTCGCTGACGGAACAGTCGTTGTCGCTGACGGAACAGTCGTTGTCGCTGACGGAACAGTCGTTGTCGCTGACGGAACAGTCGTTGTCGCTGACGGAACAGTCGTTGTCGCTGGTGCACACGGATCAGCCACTTGAGGCGCCAACACCAAACCACCCAGCAACACCAAAGGCGCCACCACAACCGACAATCGACCAGCTGATGCCAGCGCCCATCGCGCCACAATCACACCAGCAACCAACAAGAACAAACCAGCGATCAAAACAAACGTCGACCCGCCAGTAGCCGGCAAATGACACATATCAACAGCAAACATCACAAACCGACCTCAAATTTGTCAACGACATAATTCGGGCCAAAGTGACTGATGCCAATCACCACCATACACAGTCCGGAGAACTGCTCGCTCCAACGCCACGAATCGGACCTGCGACCTGCGGTTTAGGAAACCGCTGGCCTCGATGACACGGGTACGAGTTCTCGGCCGTTGGAGGCCTTGCCCCTGCTCACACCAGTTTCATGGTTGATTGCCGTGATGTCACCAGCGATCGGCAATGAGTTCTGCTGCCATCATGACTGGGAAATGGGTATTGGCACGGGGCAACATCGGGAAGATTGACGCATCACACACACGCAAATTCTTGATTCCGTGCACCCGCCCCACTGGGTCGACCACTGCCGCCTCGTTGTCTGACTCACCCATGGCACAAGTTCCGGCCGCATGTACGTAATCACCAGTACGAGATTTCAACCAAGCAGCAACCTCGTGGGCGCTATTACCGAGAGCCGACAATGGCGTGCCGACATCATCAATAAATACTTCCGATGCAACTCGCTTCAGGCTTGGCGAATCAAGCAAGTGACGAGCCACTTCAACACCAACAGACAGGGCTTCGATATCGCGCTCATCGGCCAGCAGATTGAAACTCACGACCGGATCAACCAGCGGGTCAGATGACGCCAAAGCAATATGCCCGCGTGAACGCGTCAACATTAAAGCCACGCTCAACAATCCGTAGCCCTCAGAACTTTGACCCAGATGATCAATCGGAAGTAGCTGCAAGTCGGCAGGCTCAAAACCTGAAGTGAATCGCGCCAACGTTGTCACGGCCAATTCATGAGGAGAACACGACTCGGCGAGCGCAATCGTTAACGGTGCCGAAGGATGATCCTGCAGGCCTTGCCCGACCCCTGGTCGTTCAATTTTGCTGCGTAACAAAATCGCTGGTGAATGAATTGCGCCAGCTGCGACAACTACTTCTGCTGCCGCGATAAACGTGCCATCAGCAAGTACGACTCCAACTGCTTGGTTGTTCTCAATCGCAATGCGATCAACAAACACATCACAGACAACTTGCACATGCGGACGTAGCCGAGCTCGGTTCAAGTAGATATCTGCTGCCGAAACTCGATGACCATCAGATGTGCGAGTCAACATGGCTGGACCGACATCGCTACCAACCGCACCAAGTGGATACGGACCTCGATGCCACAACCATCCTTCGGTTCGACACGCTTCAAACAATCCTGCTCCGATTCGCGACGGGGCACCAACATCGGCTTGAGTCAACGGAATTTCTATTCGTCGAAAATACGGCTCAACATCACGCCACGACCAACCAGTGCAACCGAAGTCTCGTTCCCACGAGTCGTAGTCCTCAACTTCACCCCATAGTCCCAACATTGCATTGACAGCCGAAGATCCGCCAACGCCGCGACCGCGCGCGTATTCACGGCGCTCTTGTCCAACAACGCGTTGGGCTACGAGATCGGGCCAGCGACGACCAGGTTCTTCGAGTGCGGCAAAAAAGGAATTCCCGTCAATACCTGCAGGGGTCTTGCCGATCGCGATATCGGGTCCTGCTTCAAGGACGAGTACCGATAAACCACGACTTGAAAGTCGATCGGCCAACACGCAACCGGCCGACCCAGCACCAATCACTATGACGTCAGGGCGCTGTGAGTCACTCATTGGTGATCTTTGTATCAGAGTTCGTCGGGTCGATTGGTTGATGCGGGCAAATCGGCTGTATGAGCCGCATCGTTGTAACGCACGAGACGCGAACGGCCTGGACGCACAATCACAAATTCGGTAATTGATGTGTTCTTCGTATGAATTTCAAAGATTCCTGTACCCGACGTACGCAAAGCTTGACGCAGCACAGTGTCAACAACACCACCATGACAGAAAACAACTGCTGTCCCGGCGCCCACTCGTTCAATCAACGCGCGAGTCGCTGCTCCGATACGAATTTGGAATTCAGCAATCGTCTCTCCACCTGGGAAAGTCACTCCGTACGGATCGTTCTCCCAATCGGGATCACCAAAACGTTCGGTGAATTCGGTGTATTTCAAACCGTCGCACTGTGGTCCTGGGTCGTGCTCACCAAATTCGGGGATGACTTCAATCGACTGACCAGCAAACGCCGGTAACACAATTTCGGCGGTCTCTTTAGCACGCGGGTAGGCGCTCGAGATCACGAGATCGGGTGTGAACTCAGCATTCTGCATCCATCGATCGCGCAACTTCACCGCTTGTTGACGGCCTAGATCGGACAACCCAATACACGAACGTGGTCCGCCAACAACGCGATTGACGGTGACTTGCGATTCGCCGTGGCGAACAAGAATTAAACGCGTCATACGGGACTACGCCAATTTCTCCACGAAAGTTTCGAGTTGGCGTAAGTTACGGCATTCATAGGCGCCATCAGTATGAGCGGCGTATTCACCGACAATTGAGTCACCAGTGTTCCAGTACGACTTAGGTTCAGGATTCAACCAATACACCTGGCGAGCTTTTGACCGGATCTCTTTGATGACCCAAGCCTGTGATGCGTGATAGTTATTGCGCGCATCACCCAAGAACAACACGGTGGTCTTTGGGCCAACGTCCTTGCCGTATTTGTCCCAGAAAACTTCGAAGGCATGGCCGTAGTCACTATGACCGTCAACCCACACAACATCTGCCTCAGTATTCACCCGATGAATGGCTTCGCTGATGTCATCAGTACCTTTAAAGAACTCGGTCACTTCGTCGATTCCGTCAATGAAAACGAAAGAACGCACTTTAGAGAATTGGCCCTGAATTGCGTAGACCAACATCAATGTAAAGCGCGCGAATGCGGCGACGCTTCCAGAAATATCGGCGACAACCATGAGTTCGGGCTTTGACGGTCGCGGTTGTTTGAACTTTGGTTCGGCGGGAGTACCGCCATACGAAAGTGAGTGGCGAACCGTATTGCGGAAATCAAGTGGTCCCTTGCGACCATGACGTCGTTTGCGAGCCAGACGAGCCGCCAACTTACGCGTGAGCGGATACAGCGATTTCTTTAATGCCTGCATTTCATCACGACTGGCGTGCATGAATTCAACATCTTCCGGCAAGGGCTTGCGAAGAGTTTTTGCCATTGCTTCGGCACCACGATCGGCTACCAGACGTCGGCGAATTTCGGCTTCAATTTCTTTTTTGAATTGATCAATACGGCTTTCGTATTCATCTTTTTCAAGCCGCTCTTCAAGAGGAGTCAGTTCGCCACCGACTTCTTGCTTGCTTGCCTCCATGAGCTTTTGCAACATGTTGTCAAGATCGAGATTGCGCAAGGTGCGGTACAAGTAATACGTGCCACCAACGGGACGACCTGGCTCCATGCCGGCGAACCGTTGCACCGACTGCTTGGCCAATGCCCGCATGAGACCTTGGTCGCCATTCATGAGGGCCTTCATCAACATCTGGGCAATTTCTTCGGGAGTCAGGCTGTCCATTCCTCCGGACGAACCCTTACCTTCGCCTTGCTGTTGTTGCATCTGCTCTTGCATCTCGCGCCACATTTGCTCGAGTTCGTCCTCGGTGCCCTCACCGATTTTGTACTCGGGCCCACGCATTGAGAAATACACCTCAAAAACAGTCTCGAATGAACGCCAGTGGGCGCTGTTCTTGACCATCGTTGCTCCGAGCGCGTATTTGAACGCGTCTCGATCTTCAAGCGGAATGTGTCGAACCGCTTCCATCGCGTCAAGGTTCTCCGTCAACGAAACCGGCAAACCGGCGTTACGAAGTTCCTGAACGAAGCCAGAAAGTAGATCAAGCATGAGCGACAGACAACCGTTCTGGTCAGGTCAAGCCGACAGAAAGTTCTTTGGCAGCTTTGGCGATATCAGACTGATACTTCAGCAAAACGTGCAACGTTTCTTTAGCCGTTTGCGCATCAATTGAATCAATGTTGAGCAACATCATGGTGCGAGCCCAATCGAGGGTTTCGCTCACACTTGGTGCCTTCTTCAAATCGAGCTGACGAATGCTGCGCACGATGCGCGCGACCTGATCGGCCAAGTTCTCGGTGATGTCGGGAACCTTGGCGAGAACTATTTCTTTTTCGCGTTCCATTGATGGGTAATCAACGTGCAAGTACAAGCAACGACGCTTGAGGGCTTCCGAAAGTTCACGAGTGTT
Source organism: uncultured Actinomycetes bacterium (assembly GCA_903872155.1). Lineage (GTDB taxonomy): Bacteria > Actinomycetota > Acidimicrobiia > Acidimicrobiales > Ilumatobacteraceae > Casp-actino8. Next base: position 78,780 of record CAIQJP010000161.1, read on the forward strand.
GTTTGAGGTCAAGAACACCATCGGAATTTGTGTGGCGGTAATGGTTCCGAGTTCAGGAATCGAGACTTGATACTCCGACAAGATTTCGAGTAGCAAAGCTTCGGTTTCGACCTCAACACGGTCGACTTCGTCAATCAACAGCACGACCGGATCTGGAGCGCTAATTGCTTCAAGAAGCGGACGGGTCAAAAGGAATTCGCGACTGAAGATGTCGTCGTGGACTTCGCTCCATGAATCGCTGTTCTTGTCGGCCTGAATGCGCAGCAATTGCTTCTTGTAGTTCCATTCGTACAAGGCCTTTGATTCATCAAGACCCTCGTAACACTGCAAACGGATGAGACGAGCCCCAAGCATTTCAGCAACGCTCTTGGCCAATTGGGTTTTACCCGTTCCGGCTGGCCCTTCAACCAAAATTGGCTTAGCTAAGCGATCAGCCAAGAAAGCAACGCCAGCAATGCCATCATCGGCGAGATAGTTGACGTCCTTCAGGCTGTCACGGACCTGCTGAACGGAAGAAAAACGGTGTTCCATGTCATTCACCCTACAAGTTGGCGCCCAAACTCAAGAATTCAGACGCTCGAATGAGTCAAAGTCACCTATTTCACGACCTACCCTGTACAACGATGAATAGCGAGGGGACGCAATCAGGGCACGACGCCACTACTGGTGAGTCCACGCCTTCGTCGGGTCAATCGCATCCATCGACGGGCAATGAACTATTGCGAAGTAATGCCATCGTTGCGCTCGGCACGGGCCTCTCGCGACTTACTGGGATGTTGCGAGTCATCGTATTTGGTGTTGTCATCGGGCAAACTGCGCTCGCTGATGCGTATGACGGAGCAAATAACTCCCCCAACGCCGTATACGAACTTCTTCTTGGTGGCGTTTTATCGGCAGCTCTCGTCCCCATGTTCAGTCGCATGCTCGAAGATGATGATCGCGACTCAGCCGAAGCAGTCGTTGGAACAGCCATTGTTGCGTTGACTTTCATCACTGCAATTGCTGTTTTCTTTGCACCTTGGGTATTCCGAGCTTTTTCCCTCAATCCCGCTGCTGGCATTGATGCCAATCAATTCCGCACAGTTGGCACCGCACTTACTCGTATCTTTTTGCTGCAAATCTTCTTTTATGGCATCTCTGCAGTCTTGGGTTCATTGCTCAATGCACAACGCCGTTTCTTCGCCGCCGCATGGTCTCCGCTCTTGGCCAACATTGTCATCATTTGTTCGCTTCTCTATGTTCCAATTTTGTTGCATCATCCAGATAATGGAATCCCCCTCGTTGAAGTTCTCAATAGCCCCTCATTCCGTTGGCTTCTTGGACTCGGAGCAACAGGTGGAATCGCATTACAAGCACTCATTCTTTTGCCGGCGATTCATCAAGCAGGTTTGAATTTCCGTTTTCGCTTCCGGCCACGACACCCAGCCGTTCGTCACCTCATGCGTTTGTCGGGATGGACATTTGGTTATGTCATGGCTAATCAAGCAACCGTGATCGTTGTCAAAAATCTGGCCGAGCCAGGAAGCGGTGGGCAAGACGCTTTTACCAAAGCCACAACTTTCTTCTATTTTCCGCATGGACTTTTAGCGATGAGTATCGCGACAACTTTCATTCCAGAAATGGCACGAGCCGTCGCCCGACGTGATCGCGAAGCATTTGTGGAGCGCACCGCATTTGGCTTACGTCTCGTCGGACTTTTGACTTTCCCCGCCGCATTCGCATTTTTAGTGCTGTCTCGACCAATCATTGGCGCGCTCCTACAACACGGCGAATTCAGCGCAAGTGCAACGATTACAACGTCGCGGGCACTAGCTGGCTTATCACTGGGCCTTATCGGTTATTCGATTTACCTCTTTGCGTTGCGGGGCTTCTACGCGCACCAAGATACGCGCACACCCTTTTTGATCAATCTGGTTCAGAACGTATTGAACATTATTTTGGCTTTCGCTCTTGTACGCGCCTACGGGGTACTTGGACTAGGGGTCGCTTTCGCCGTGTCATACATCATTGGTGCTGTCGTCGCTCTATATGTTTTACGAATCAAAGTTCGGACGTTCCCAGTTGGAGATGTGCTGATCAGTTTGGCTCGCATGTTGATGGCAGCAGCAGTCATGGGAGCGGTTCTCTGGCTTGCACTCAAGCCCGTTGGCGATAACGATGGTTTTGGCGCAGTGCTCAAAATCTCTGTCGGAATTGTCATCGGAACTTTGGTATACCTTGGCGCATTGACACTCTTGAGAGTCCCCGAAGTCACCGGATTACGTTCAGTCAGTCAACGCTTTATCAGCAACCGCAATTCAGCGGGGCAACAAGACTAAAGCATCACGATGCACGACTACTTGAGGAAATCCATCTTCAAGTTCAGTTGATCGACGACCAATTGATTGAGCCACTTGGGCACTCGACATTGAAGCACTGCCCCGAGCTATAGCAACGCCGTCGTGAGAAATGATTTCAATGGTGTCGCCAGATTCAAAATCTCCGTCGGCTTGGGTGACACCTGCCGGAAGCAACGACACGGTTCCACCAACTAAAATCTTTGAGGCGCCCGCGTCAATATGAACGCGCCCACTGACTTCACTCGCAAATGCCACCCATAATTGTCGAGCCGAGAGGTTGCGATCAGAGCCATGAAATGTGGTGCCGATCGAAGATGTTTGGGCCACAGCGCCAGCGACAATGTCAGTGAGAACGTTGGCGATGTCGGCGCTGGCGATCACAGCGCGTACACCTGACCAGGAAGCAATACGAGCAGCAGAGAGTTTTGACGCCATTCCACCACTTCCGCGATTTGATCCTGAGGCTCCAGCATCAACGCTCATCAATGGGTCGCCCTCAAAAACATCGGTGATGAGAGTTGCCGATGCATCAGAGCGCGGATCAGATGTATACAGACCCTCGATATCTGTCAACAAAATGAGCACATCGGCTTTCAACAGATGCGATAACAATGCCGAAATGTGATCATTGTCGCCAAAGCGGATTTCATCATTGGCAATTGCATCATTTTCGTTGACGACTGGCACACAACCAAGTTCAAGAAGTCGTTCAAGGGTGTCACGAGCATGCAAGTACTGGGTTCGATCGACGAAATCATGCGGTACTAACAAAACTTGAGCTGCCACCAAGTTATGACTTGCAAACTCGGCGTTGTAGACCTCCATCAGTCGACTCTGACCCGCAGCTGCCAAGGCCTGCAAAGTTCGAATATCGCTCGGACGTTCTTTCATACCGAGCGCAGAAACTCCTGCCGATACCGCGCCTGATGTCACAAGCACTACTTCATGACCATCGGCGCGCAAACGGGCAATTTGCTCACAGATATTGGCAATCATGGCGCGATCAATGACGCCGACATCATCGGTGAGTGAGGAAGTTCCAATCTTGGCGACAACACGCATTGCGGCAGCCTTCACATTTCCGGCGCGTAATCAAATGAAAATTCACCGATCCACACGACATCACCTGTCACTGCGCCGGCGCGAGCTAGCAGTCGTGGGACTCCAAGTTTTTTCAGTCGCTCTTCGATATACGACATTGCTTCGGGCGTAGTTACATCGTTGAGGTGAACAGTGCGTTCAGCTTTACGACCATGCACCCGGAATCCACCACTGCCCAATTTCTCGACCCATGAACCTTCTGATTCGGGCTTCAAAATCACACGGCCTTCAAGAACTGGCAATTCTTGTCGCGCCGAGTGCACAAGAGATGCAAGGCGACCCACGAGTTCACGTAATCCTTGATTCGTGATCGCTGATATGAGCATGCCGTCCCACTCATCCACCATTTCTACGGTGGCAGAATCGGTTTTGGTACCAACAATGACGCGTGGACGCTCAAGCAGTTGCGGATCGTATGACTCGAGTTCGCGCAACAAAACATCAAGTTGTGCTTGCGGTGATGTGTCGTCGACAGGTGCAAGGTCGATCAAAATACACAGCACTCGAGCCCGTTCAACGTGGCGCAAGAACTGATGCCCAAGACCCTTGCCTTCGGCTGCACCTTCGATCAAACCAGGAATGTCCGCAACAACAAATTCAGTGACGTTGTCAATGCGTACAACACCCAAGTTCGGTTCAAGAGTTGTGAACGGATAGGCCGCGATCTTCGGTTTGGCCGCTGAGATCACGCTAATGAGCGTGCTTTTGCCGGCGTTAGGAAATCCCACAAGTGCCACATCGGCGATGAGTTTGAGTTCGAGTTTGAGCCAGCGCTCTTCGCCCTTTTCACCTTGCTCAGCAAAACTCGGCGCTTTACGGCGGTTCGCCATGAATCGAGCGTTACCGCGTCCGCCTCGTCCACCACCAGCCGCCAGCCAACGATCGCCGTGGTTGGTGAGGTCGGCAAGAACTTCGTCGGTGTACATATCGCGAATCAGGGTTCCTTCAGGAACATGGACTTCCATCACTTCGCCACGCTTACCGTGCAGGTCTTTGCCCTTGCCATGAACACCGTTGCCGGCAATTCGGTGTGGGTGATCACGGAATGCCAAAAGTGAGGCGACGTTGCGGTCAGCAATGAGCCAGACGTCTCCGCCCTGGCCGCCATCTCCACCGTTTGGTCCACCCATGGCTTCGGGACCCTCACGTCGGAAGGACACACATCCAGCTCCACCGTCTCCGGCGCGCACATTCAATTGGCATTCGTCAACGAAATGACTCATCAGGACCTCTCACTACTACCCAACCACGATACCCCCGTTGGTTGCCTCACCCCCGACGTATTGTTGTGTCGTGACCGATGAACCCCAGCAAACAACTCCGCAATCGTCACCGCCCTCGATACATGTCGATCCCGATATGCAAGAACGTGCCGAACGCTGGGCAAGCACAATGGGCGGCTCTCCGTCCCCCGTCGGTATTACCTTGGCCCACACCGACTCGTGGGCCGGCACTGGGTCAACTGGCAGTCGCTTGCGGGCCGAGCGCGAAGAGTTCATGGAGTCGTCACTGAGTCGCCTCGCCACCCGTTCAAGCGAAGCGGGAAGTCGGGCTATCCCCGAAGAAGCCGACCCTTTACGGACATGCTTTGAGCGCGATCGTGACCGTATTTTGCATGCGACTGCATTTCGTCGACTTGCTGGCAAAACTCAGGTCTTTGTCTTTCCCGACGACCATCAGCGCACTCGCCTCACCCACGCCATTGAAGTCGCTCAAGTGGCAGCATCGGTTGCTCGACCGCTCGGACTCAACGTCACCCTCACCGAAGCCATCGCGCTCGGCCACGACTGTGGTCATGGTCCTGGCGGGCATGCCAGCGAAGATGCACTAGCACCGTTTATTGACAACGGCTTCGATCATGCGCTCTGGGGTGCCGATGTCACGCTTGTGCCGCTCAACTTATGTCGCGAAACCCTCGACGGCATTCGCAATCATTCATGGAGCCGTCCAGCTCCCGCAACACCTGAAGGTGAAGTCGTCAGTTGGGCCGACCGCATCGCCTATGTCTGTCACGACTTTGAAGATGCCGTCGATGCCGGAATTGTGACGCCTGATGAATTGCCAACGATTGTGAAATCACGTTGCGGAACCACTCGTTCACAACAACTTGGAACTTTCATCACATCAATGGTCCGGGCCGCAATGAACAGCGGGCGAATCGGTATGGAACCCGATATTGCTGAAGCCCTTGCTGCCTTTCGCAAATTCAATTACGAGCAGGTGTACTTACGACCAGAGAGTCGTCATCAAGCCGATCAAGTCATCGCGCTGTTACGAGCACTCGTCGAGTTTTACACTGCTCAACCAATTCATTTGCCCGAAGCAATGCGCGCAACCAGTGGATCAAACGAAGCCCAGCGTTCAGCAGTTGAATACGTCGCTGGAATGACCGACCGCTTTGCGTGTCGTCAAGGCGCAGTTTTACTTGGTTGGAGCACCGATCAACTTCCCCGCGGCATTGACGTCTAACGAAAAGTTGACCAAAACAAAACGACCGCCCGAAGGCGGTCGTTTGAAAACAAAAGTGTGTCGAAATTATTCGGCCGGAACGACGTCAATCACTCGTCGACCCTTGCGGGTACCGAACTGAACAGTTCCATCAACCAAAGCGAACAATGTGTCATCGCCGCCACGGCCGACATTCTTGCCAGCATGGAATGTTGTTCCGCGCTGACGAATAAGAATGGTTCCAGCGGTGATTGAGGTACCGCCGAAGGACTTGACGCCGAGGCGCTGTGCATTGGAGTCGCGGCCGTTACGTGTAGAACCGCCGCCCTTAGTCTTTGACATGGTGTCAGCCTTTCGCGATTGAGGTGATCTCGACCACCTGGTAGTGCTGGCGATGCCCGTAGCGACGGCGCTGGTTAGTGCGTCGCTTATAGGTAAAGCCGTTGATCTTGGGACCTGACGCCGAGCCGACAATGCGACCCGAGACCTTTGATCCGGCGAGTTGAGTAGGTGTGGCAAGCACGGTGTCGCCATCGACGACCAGCACGGGCGTGAAGTCCACCGAGGCACCCTGTTCGAGGCCTAGAAGTTCAACATGCACTTGCTGGCCTTCGGCCACACGGACCTGCTTGCCACCGGTTGCGATCACTGCATACATAGCGAATAGCGACTCTACCTGCCTCAACGACGTTAAACCAACGCCTTGCTCAGGACTTATCTTGACGTCTTTCTTAATGTCGTTCATTAGTTGAGCAGATCGTGGTTGACAAGCATGCCGCGACCTTGACATTCAGGGCACTGACCAGCGAAGTTCGTCAAAAGTCCCTCGCCGATTCGCTTGCGGGTCATTTCCACAAGTCCGAGTTCAGAGATGTCAAATACCTGAGTTCGGGTCTTATCTCGCGACAAAGCGGTCTTGAAGGCCTCCACCACCTTGCGGCGATTGTCCTTGATTTCCATATCGATGAAGTCGATGACGATGATTCCGCCAATATCGCGCAAGCGCAGTTGGTGCGCCACCTCGTCGGCCGCCTCAAGGTTGTTCTGGAAGACCGTTGCTTCAAGGTTGGAGGTACCCACATTGCGTCCGGTGTTGACGTCGATCACGGTGAGGGCTTCGGTGTGCTCAATAATCAACGAACCACCTGAGGGCAACCACACCTTGCGATCAAGGGCTTTGTGGATCTGCTCGTGCACGTGGAACTTCTCGAAGATCGGGAGTCCCTCATTGGCTGGATCAAAATATTCAACACGATCAGCGAGCTCGGGGTTGAACGCCTGCACATATGAATGCACATCTTCGAATAACTGATGATCGTCAATAATGACGCCGCGATAGTCAGAGTTGAACTCTTCACGAATCACGCGTACTGCAAGCGGTGGCTCGCGATACAACAAGGTCGGTCCGCCAGCTTTGGCGGCCTTGGCCTCAATAGCGTTCCACTGGTCGAGCAGACGGGTCATATCGGCATGGAGTTCATGTTCGGTCGCAGACTCGGCAGCTGTTCGAACGATGAGTCCGTGTTCGGCCGGCTTCACTCGGTCAAGAATGCCACGCAAACGCTTACGTACATCATCGGGTAAACGCTTCGAGATGCCGTAGGTCTTTGAGTTCGGAATCAACACGACAAAGCGACCAGGTAACGACACTTCTTGAGTCAGTCGTGCACCCTTGAGTCCGATCGGATTCTTAGTGACCTGACACACAATGAGTTGCTTACCTTTCAGGATTTGTTCAATCCGAGGTTCGCTATCAACAATGTCTTCGGCGTCGTACTGCACGTCACCGCGATAGAGCACGGCATTTTTGGGCGTGCCAATATCGACGAAAGCTGCTTCCATTCCGGGCAAAACATTTTGAACCTTGCCGACATAAATGTTGCCGTGGATCTGAGCGACGTCGTCTGCAGGACGACTGACATAATGCTCGATCAGGCTGCGGCCTTCCATGACTGCAACTTGGGTGAGATCGTTACGAACCTGAACAGCCATGAAGTAGCGACCGATCGGACGACCATTGCGCTCGCGACCCTTACGGCGTTCAACGACGGCTGCATCTGAACGGTCGTTGTTACGAATATCAGAACCACCACGGGGCTTGTTGTTGCGACGACGCTTCTTCTTGGCATTCGCTGATTCACCAGTCGGAGCAGCAGCCTCACCAGAAGTCGGAACGCCTTCAACAACAGCTTCCTGATCAGGTGTCACGCCATCTTGAGCTGCAGCATCTTTGGGGACATTCTTTTTGGCGTTTTGCTGACCTTTGCCCTTGCGCTGGTTGTTGGGACGTGGTCCCCCAGCACGCGTGCCTCCAGGCATCGTCACACCAGACGGTGTCGAACTTAAGGGCGGAGTCGCCGGCACCGAACTTGGTCGAGTGTCACCGATTTTGGGACGCGGAACCAAAGCCTCAGTCGCCGCGTCAACATCGGCGCGACCTTCACTCATGCGCTCGGGTAACTCGAAATCGTCTTGCACACCGGCGATTGGCGTCGCGACGTGCTCTGGTTCGTCGTAGTTGTCGTCGTCATCGAAGTCGCCATCGTCGTCTTCGTCAAATTCTTCATCGCCGTCATCATCAGAATCTGACGATGCGCCTTGAGGGCGTGGACGATTGCGGCCGCCTCGTGACCCACGACGCCGCTTTTTATAGGCGTTGTTGGCACTCGTGCCTGTTTCGTCGTTGTCTCCGGTCTCGTTTACCTCGCCAGTCTCAGTTGAATCAATGATCTCGCTGTTGGCTGATGGTTCGTCGGCCGGATCCGTAAATAAGGGTTCGTTCATGATGATGTTCCTTTCTCATGCGCTCACCGAAGTGTGCGCAGCGCGGCCAGTCAGCACGTCAACGCGCTCACCGTCTCGCTCAATCCATTGGTTGATACGAAGTACCCGATTGAGGTGATCCCAGGGATTGATTGGTGGATCACTTTCAGGTACCAAAACTTCGACTAACTCGGTGGGTCGAATCCCACGACCCGAGGTGGTGAGAACTGCAACGATTGCGTGGCCAACGGATTCACCAATCCAGTCAGCCGGTAACGAAGACATCAATTCGGCGTCAGCCGAACGGAGTTCCAAAATTCCTGGACGAATATTGTCCAAGTGTTTTTCTCCCTTGCGTTCGCGCGTTAACAGCACCTCAGCGCTGTTATTCACACGTTCGATGGCGGATGCAATATCTGGTCCACCATCTGGCTCTGCGACCAACATGACCCACGTTGTCGCAACAACACCTTCTTGCAAAGAAACCTCGGTGCCGGCACATTCACGAATGCCAGTCACGCTCATACCCACCGGCAAACTCGTCGAAAGCCGATCAGCAATCGAATCAAGTTGGTCGGCGGTGACTCCCGATGCTGGATCAAGAGTGATGTCGATCAGTTCAATCAAAGATTCGGCACCGGTTGGAAGTGCCAAACCAAAAGCCATTTTCGGCCGAGGAGTAAAACCGACCGACATTGCGACGGCGATTCCAGCCTTGCGCATCGTGCGCTCCCACATATGAGCCACGTCGCGGTGACCCGTGAAGCGAATCTTGCCCAGTTTTGAATAACTCACGCGAATCTTCATGACGCACCCACGCTTGATTTACTGCGCAAGGTGACAGGAGTAATTCCGCCGCGTGACAAATCTTGACCAGTCCCTTGGCTACCGCCTGCTGGCGGAATAGGTGAGGCAACGATGTGCTCAAGTCCGTCACCGGTACATACTCCACAGTCGTAACACGGAGTCCAACGACAATCTTCAAGACCGAACTCGTTTAATGAGGCGCGCCAGTCTTGCCATAAGAAATCTTGGTGAAGGCCTGCTGACAAGTGATGCCAGGGCAAAATTTCTTTTTCGTCACGATGTCTGGTGATATAGAAATCAGGAGACAATCCTTCGGCTGCCATTGCATCAAGCCAACGATCAAGTTTGAAATACTCTGACCACTCTTGAAACACGCCACCGTCGCGCCATACGCGCTCAATGACAGCTCCGATACGGCGGTCACCACGACTTGCCAAACCTTCAGCCAGCGATGCTGACGGGTCGTGCCACTTCACATTGACACCTTTGGTTTTGGTCGCGGCATCGCGTACCAAACCAATTTTGCGACGCAATTCGGGAACGCTGTTCTGCCCAAACCACTGGAAAGGAGTATGCGATTTAGGGACGAATCCACCAATACTTACTGTCACATTGGCTCGTCCCGTATGACGCTTACCGACCGCGACACATCCGGCCGCCAGATCAATAATGCCTTGCGTATCGATATCGGTTTCGGTGGGCAGACCAGTCAAGAAGTACAACTTGGCACGCGACCATCCAGAAGCAAATGCTGATTCAACGGCACCGTACAGATCTTCTTCGGTAATGAGTTTGTTGATCACTGTTCGCAATCGCCACGTGCCTGCTTCGGGGGCGAAGGTCAATCCGCTACGACGCCCGCCCGCAACTTTGGCCGCGAGACCAACAGTGAAAGCGTCAACGCGCAACGACGGCAAACTGACCGTTGGTGCACCGCATGCGGTCGGGTCGGGAACGATTGACGAAATGACTGATTCGATACCACTGAAATCGGCGGTGGACAACGACGTGAGACTGACTTCGTTATACCCCGTACGTTGCAATCCATCAACAATCATTGAGCGAACTTGCTCAGCCGGGCGCTCGCGAACTGGTCGCGTGATCATTCCGGCTTGGCAGAATCGGCAGCCGCGGGTACATCCACGGAAAACTTCGACAGCAAGACGGTCGTGCACTACTTCAGTTATTGGTGCAAGCGGATTGCGCGGGTAATCCCAATCGCCAAGATCAGAGACGGTGCGCTTCATAACTCGCTCAGGAACACCGGCGTACAACGGCTTGATTTCACGAATGTGCTCACCGTCGTACTCGACGCCATACAGCGACGGCACATAGACACCCGGGATTTGCGCCAGAGCTTTCAAAACTGCAAGTCGCGAGCCTTCGGTGCGTCCCGATGCTTTCCACTCACGAACAACTTCGGTGATTTCGCCGATGACTTCTTCGCCTTCACCTAAAACGGCGACGTCAATGAAGTCGGCCATGGGTTCGGGGTTGAAGGCGGCGTGACCACCGATCATGACGATCGGATCGGTCGGCGAACGGAGTTCGGCCCTCACTGGGACCCCAGCAAGGTCGACCATATTGAGCAAATTCGTGAAAACCAGTTCGGATGACAAGTTGAAAGCCAAGATGTCAAAATCTTCGGCGGCACGATGTGAGTCGACCGAAAAGAGGGGAATCCCCCGCTCACGCATCAGGGCCTCAAGGTCGACCCAGGGCGCGTACGTACGCTCGGCTACGGCGTCGGGGCGCTCATTCAGAATCTCGTACAGGATCTGCAGCCCTTGATTGGGCAGGCCGACCTCATACACATCGGGGTAAGCGAGGAGCCAAGCCACTTTGCCGTGGCCGTGCTGAGGAACTATCGCTCCATCTTCGCACCCGATATAGCGGGCTGGTTTGCGCACCCGAGCAAGAAGCGGTTCTAGCCGCGACCACAGGGATGTCATGACTTGCGAATTGTACCGTCAGACCGCCAAGTCGGGTCGCTTATCGGTACAGACCACCTGTGGATAAGTCAGCCCACTCTCAATACGACCGGTCTACCGCATGCGGCGCATGTGGATGCTTTCGACCAGGCCCACCATGATGGCGAAAGACACCAACGACGACCCGCCATAGCTCACAAAGGGTAAGGGCACACCGGTCACGGGCATGATGCCCATGGTCATGCCGATGTTTTGAAAAACATGCCACAAAATGACCCCAAAAATGCCCGCACAGATATACGAACCAAAAAGGTCTTTGCTGAGGTGCCCGACTCGCCAAATACGGAAAAGTAGTAGTCCGAAGAGTCCGAGAACGACTCCCCCGCCAATCATCCCGAACTGTTCGGCAATCGCCGAAAAGATGAAGTCACTTTGCTGCACCGGAATGAATTTGCCGTTAGTCAGTGGAGCCTTGAGGTAGCCCTTGCCAAACCAACCCCCGGTCGCAACGGCACGCTTGGCATAACGCACTTGGAAGACGTACTTCTCCAGGTCCTTATCGGAAGAGTTTTGATTAATAAAAGCCGTAATTCGTTTCAACTGGTATCGGTCGACAATTCCAGCAACGATTGCGGCTGCGACCGTGCCAACAGTGAGCACACTGATTAAAGCCAGGTAACGCAGCCGAGCTCCCGCCATGACCAAAACGCACAACGAACCGACGATCAATACGAATGCCGAACCAAGGTCGGGCTGCACAATGATCAATGCCGTCGGAATTCCGACGAGCACCAGACCTCCAATGAACTTTGAGTAACTCATGTCTTCTTCGCGAGACTCGCTGAAGTACGCGGCTAACGCGACCAACACTGCTGGCTTGGCAAATTCAGCGGGCTGAAATGCCACGGGACCAAAGTCAAAAGAAAGTCGGGCGCCACCTTTCAGAGCACCGACCGATAGCACCATCAACAATCCGATAACGGAACATCCGTACAAGAAATATGCTCGCTCGCGAAGTAGTTGATAATCGAATGCCATCACAATGACGAGAACAACAGCCGACGCAATCAAGAACGTCACTTGGCGAACGGCGAACCAATACGGATCAGCATCAACTTTCCAATACGTCGCGCTATAGATCGCAAATGCCCCGATAACTCCCAGCAGTACGACGGGCGCAAGCATTGTCCAATCAATATTGCGGCGCGGATCACCAGGACCAGAACGAATATTTCCTAAACGACTTTGTGGTCGTTTATTGAGAATTGGAAAAGCCATCAGTCGCGACCACCATAAGCAGCTCCACCAAGACAACGATTACTTGGCAATGAACGTTCGGGAGCAGCAACCGTCGCTGTGATGTCAAGTGGATTAGATGGAAGTACTTCGGCCATTGTCGCCGCACCGGCGGCTGCCATAAACATGCACTTCACAACCGGCGCAGCCGCCTTTGATCCGTAACCACTCTTTTCAAGATAAGCCGTCACAACATAGGGTTGATTCGGATCGATACTAAATGCCGCGAAAGCAGACGAGTCATTCCACGGCAAACTTGCCGCACCCTGGGCAGTTCCTGTTTTTCCGGCAATCGGCAAATCTTCGTAGGGATAACTCTGGAAGAGTTTTTCACCAGTTGTGTAGTGATACGAATCGTAAAACAATCCGGGGCCGGTGATGACTCGAGTTAATCCGCGCACAATCGGATCAAGAACTTCGGGGGCAATATTCAAACTACGAATGGTGTCCTTGGTACCAAGATTGATCGCCACAGTTGACTTAGTGAGATCGGCGACGCCTACTTGATCAGAATTTGGTGTTCCCGGTTCTAGCAATGCAAGTGCGAGCAATGGACGATTGACGTCGCCACCATTTGCCAGAGTTCCATAAGCTTGCGCTAGCTGCAACGGCGTGGCGGCCAAGAGACCCTGACCGACTGCCAGCTGCACATTGTCGCCGACGAGATACTTAGTGCTTTCACCTTCCATCAAGACACCACTCTCAACCAGCTTCTTTTTACTTTCCTTATCGGGCACTCGACCAGCCGACTCAAAAGGCAAATCAATACCCGTCAAACTTCCGAAACCAAACTTACGAACTTCTTCTTGCAAGATTGGCTGACCACCACGTTCAGAGAATATTTCTTCTCCAATCTTGTAAAAGAAAGTGTCAGATGAGACAGCTAGAGCATCTTCAACGTTGACCTTGCCGTATCGACATGCATAGTTACCGCCACCACACAATGCATTTCGATAAATGCACTTAATCATTTGACACGTCTCTTTATCGATACTGACCAATGTGTATTCGCCTTGGTCGAGATAACGATATTCAGAGCCACCTGGCAACTGCCCGGTATCAAGGGCTGCGTAGGCAACAAAAGGCTTAAAGCTTGAACCCAAGTTGTACTGACCCTGAATTGCTCGGTTCACCAAAAGTGATTTATCTGGATCATCAGTCTTAGGAAAGATCTCCGCGAATTTGCTTCCAGAAATTCCGGAGTTGAACCAACGATTATCAAATGTTGGATAACTCGCTAGCGCCATCACTTCGCCAGTCGAGTAATTCATCATGACCACCGAACCTGCCGGGGCCTTTAGATTTTGGCAATCGGGGAACTGCGGCTTGACCGATTTACGTTTTGCATCCTTGGCTTGGCACGTCTCCACAAAACGACGTAAGCGAAGTTGAGTTTCTAAAGCCTGTTCGGCGAATTGCTGATAGTTGAGATCAATTGAGAGTTGCAGGTCATTGCCAGGGATCGGCTCAACTCGTTCAATAACCCGCAAAATTGCACCACGGGAATCGACTTCATATTTCACATAGCCAGGAGTTCCGCGCAAATAACGTTCGTACACCTTTTCAACACCGAATTGACCAACTCGTTCATTCAGGTTGTAACCCAAATCGAGATACTGGGCACTGTCATTTTGAGTGATGGCCCCAAGGTAACCAAGTATGTGCGCAGCTATTGGGGCGTAGGGATAGGCGCGCTTCCATTCAGTTGTGACATCGATTCCGGGGAAGTCTTCACTGCGTTCGAGTAAATACATCGCAGTGTCTTCACCGACATCTTCTTGAATCGGCAGAGGGAGTAAAGGACTGTATTTTGAACCCTTCGGCTTCCCGTCCGATCCGAGCGGCCCGGCGTAACGCGTTTCTAAATCTGTCACCGTTGTTTGCAGTATCGGAGCAAGCCGCCCAAATAGTTCAAGTCGATCTGCCTGATCACGCAATGCTTCCCACGACACGGTCACCGTCAACATCTTTTCGTTATCGGCCATGATGCGTCCGAAACGATCAAAAATGCGTCCGCGCTCGGGTAACAATTTTTGGGTGCGCGTCTTGTTTGATTGCACCTTTTGTTCGAGCGCCGGTGAGTCAACGACTTGCAAGAACCACATGCGCATTCCCATCGCACCAAACAACAGCATCGCAACAACGCCAATTGCGGCCAACCGACTTGAACGTTTGTCAGTTGCCATCGCAATAGCCTGACATATGGTTTGCAGTGAGTGGCGTCGCCATTACAAGAAGACCTCAGCAGGGGGTGCGAGCCGTTGATTGCGTCGTACTGCCAGCGACCATCGAGCAATCGGCACTGCAATAAAACTAAAGAGCGCATTGGTAATAGCAACCACAATGATCACTTTTGTCAGCCGTGACGACAACCAACCTTCAACACCGATCCAATTGGCGACCACTGGCAACACAAAAGTTGCAAGTCCACTCACGAGGCCTAGGACTAAAGCATTTAACCATTTTGGATTTTCAATAGCGCGTGAGTGAAGGTACCCAGCGCCCCAACCCGCCGCTCCGTATACCAAAGCTGAAAGCCCCAATGGACTAGTGACAACAAGGTCAAACATCAGACCGAAAACAAAACCAGCTAATGCTCCATTTTCTGAGCCGCCTGCTAAACCAGCAGCGATTGATAACGCCAACATTATTTGTAGAACAACACCGAAAATCTTTACCTCTGCAAAAAAAGTTGTTTGTAGCGCCAAGGCAGGAAGGCCCACCAAGAGCAATCGCACTAAGGGTCTGTTCACAAAATCAATCATGGAGTTCCTGTTGCGACGGGCTGATACAACAAAACTCGCACAAAGTTCAGAGCAGTTAATTTGGCAGTCAAACGGACTTCCAGAACAGCACCAGAAGTTCCTGTACGTTCAACAATTTTGATCACTCGGCCAACCACAATTCCACGCGGGGCCAAACTTTGCGAACCACCAGAAGTAATCACCAATGCACCAACTTGAACTTCACCAAATCGCGAATTTTGATCGATGAATTCAACGACTGGAGCATTATCGATTCCGCGACCTCGGAAAATCCCAGTCTCAGCAACTGGGAGATCGTCAAGGTTGATCGTGGTTGTCGGACCACCAGCAGTCGTGCCTGGGGCAATCGTGACAATGTCGCCAGTTGTCGTTGGAGCCAAAGCCCCAAAGTCAACGCCAGATAGATCGATCGTCGTTGATGTTGTTGATGAAGTTGTCTGTGCATTTGGATCAACGATTGCTGTTGCTAGCGGACCTACAGGCACAAGAGTTGTCGTTGTTGTGCTTGTAGTTGTCGTCGACGTACTGGTCGTCGTCGTTGTCGACGTTGTCGTTGTGGTGGTCGTCGCCGGCACCATGTCCGGTTGATTCACTACTTGAACGGGGATTGCGTAAAGAGAATCGTTTGCAAGAAGCACTAACGAGCGATTGTTGTCGACCCACGTAATTCGACCAACCAACCCCGCTGCATTCACTACTGGCATTCCTACTCGCAAACCTCGGTCGCTTCCCTGATTGATTTCGACCGTTTGCGAATAGTTAGAAGGCGTACCGCCAACCACTTGGGCTGTCACAGACGAGATATCAGCAAGGTTGTCAATACCATTCAACGCCAACAATTCTTGAGCATCGCGCACGGTGGCAAGAGCAGCAATAAATGCTCCTTCTTGTTGATCGAGTTGGTCTTGAAGTCGTTGATTCTCGGCTTCAAGATCGCCGTAATGGGTGATGCCACGCCATGTGTTTTCAAGCGGCCGCGTGACGACACGCGCAGAACTCTGCACTGGTTCAAAGATTGTGCTGAAAACATTGCGCAATCCATGGACTACTGAGCTTCCTTGAAGGTCAAGGGTGATTAGCAATATTGAAGACAGAGCGAGAAGGGCAATAGCCCGACGACGACTTACCGAATAAACCGGCATGAATCAGATCCTGACCTAGTCGTCGCTCTGCGACAAGAGACCGCGCATCATCTCAATATTTTCCAAGGCTCGCCCCGAGCCAATAACGACCGAATACAACGGATCATTAGCGATATTGATCGGCATTCCGGTTTCATGGGCCAAACGACGATCGATTCCAGCAAGCAACGCGCCGCCGCCCGTAATCGTGATCCCTTGGTGCATGATGTCGGCTGCTAGCTCTGGTGGAGTTTTGTCAAGAGTTGTACGTACGGCATCAACGATGGCAGCCACAGGTTCGGCGATGGCTTCACGAACTTGATCGGTCGACAACGAAATTGTTCGCGGCAATCCACTGATGAGATCACGACCACGAATGTCTGCAGTCATCTCTTCTTCGAATGGCCATGCCGAACCCATTTGAATTTTGATTTCTTCAGCAGTTCGTTCACCCACTGCTAATGAGAACTCTTTTTTCAGATAGGCCAATAGCGCTTCATCGAGTTCATCTCCAGCGATGCGCAACGACTGGGCGGTCACGATGCCACCCAATGAAATCACCGCGACTTCGGTCGTACCGCCACCGATATCGACGATCATGTTGCCGCTCGGTTCATGAACCGCCAAGTCTGCACCAATAGCCGCCGCCATCGGTTCTTCAATAATGTGCACGGGCTTGCGGGCTCCGGCATATTCGGCGGCGTCTTGAACAGCGCGCTGCTCAACTCCGGTGATCCCCGACGGCACACACAGCACCATACGCGGCTTGCTCCAACGACTGCTGTGCACTTTTTGAATGAAATAGCGCAACATCTTTTCGCACACATCAAAGTCCGCAATGACGCCATCTTTGAGTGGTCGTACGGCGCGAATGTGCCCCGGGGTACGACCCATCATGCGCTTAGCTTCGTGGCCAACCGCTACGGGCTTGCCATCAGAAACGTCAAGAGCAACCACGGACGGCTCATTTAAAACAACGCCTTGACCCCGGACATAGATCAGCGTGTTGGCTGTTCCAAGGTCGATTGCTATATCTCGCCCGAGGGCCAGCGGATTACTGCGGGCCATGGCCAGAGCCTCCTACGACGTGCGGCACCTGCCAAAAAGCAGGGGTCCCCGAAATGTTACAGATTGGGGAAGAAAATACTGATCTCGCGCTCGGCCGAAGCCAAGGAATCGCTGCCGTGCACCAAGTTCTCCGTGAACAAGATGCCAAGATCACCACGGATGGTGCCAGGGGCGGCGTTGCGAGGATTGGTCGCGCCCATCATGTTGCGGACGACTTCCCAGGTATTTTCGGGGCTCTCAAGCACCAAAGCCACCACGGGTCCACGCGACATAAAGGTCACTAATTCGCCGTAAAAGCCCTTGCCAACATGCTCTTCGTAGTGGCGAGCCAGTGTGTCGGCATCAAGTTGACGCAATTCCAGGGCCACAACGGTGAGACCTTTGGCTTCGAATCGGGACAAAACTGATCCGATGAGGCCGCGTTCGACGGTATCGGGCTTTAAAAGGACAAGGGTACGGTCAGACATGGTCACTAACCCTACCGCCCAGTTCGCGTCCTCGCTGTTCGGGTCAGGGCAGTAGTCGGCGCAAATACGGTCGGGCTGACCCAACTACATAGAGCGATCCGGTTATCAGCAAGGCATCATCGGGCCCGATTTCTTGCATGGCACGGTCAATGGCCGCCTCAACGGTGCTGACGGTCGCAACTTCGTCGCATCCCAATCGACGGGCCGCCTCGGCCACTTCTTGGGCCGGCAATCCTCGCGGCGACGGAGCCGTACAGCAGATCACAAGATCAAATTCATCCGCTCGCAAAGCCGACAACATGTCAAATGGATCGCGCCCTTTCAGACAGCCAATGACCAGTAGTCGTCGGCCAGCCGGATCGAAATCCTCAAGAAAAACTGCGGCACACACATCGGCGCCAGCCGGATTATGTGCGCCGTCAACGATGACCAATGGTTGATGGCCCATGACTTCAAATCGACCCGGCATTGACACATTGCCAAATGCTTCGTCAATGATGTCGGCTGCCAATGGTCGGGCAAAAAATGCTTCAACCGCAGTGATCGCCACGATCGCGTTTTCAGCTTGGTGGCGACCGTGCAACGGAACTAACACCTCGGGGTAAATCGTTGTCGGTGTTCGAACATCGACCATGCGTCCACCGAGTGCCAATTGATTTGAGTCAACGTCAAAGTCACGTTGGCGAACCAGCAATGAAGCACCGCCAGCCTGAGCGAAAATCTCGACGATCTCTTCATCAGTGTCGCCACAGATCACAGCACTTTGCGATTTGATGATTCCGGCTTTTTCGCGAGCAATATCAGCGCGAGTTGGGCCGGCGAATTCCATATGATCAAGACCAATATTCGTAATCACGGCAACTTGGGCATCAACAACATTGGTTGCATCCCAGCGACCAAGAAGTCCAACTTCGATCACCATCACATCAACTGCTTCGTCGGCGAACCATCTAAACGCCGCAGCGGTACAGATATCGAAATAACCAGGACGCGAACCAGTCAGCATTTCTAAATCGGCGATCGCCGCAATCTGCTCGGCGAACGCATCATCGGGAATTGGCTCGCAATCAATCGTGAAACGCTCATTAACCCGCTCAAGGTGAGGACTCGTGTAGGTTCCCACTCGCAAACCACTCGCCATCAAGAGTCGCGTGATCATTTGCGCAGTTGAACCTTTGCCATTAGTTCCGGTGATGTGCACCACGGGGGCACAATGTTGCGGTTCGCCCATGAGTTCGCACAACCGCGAAATCATGTCAAGCGAGGGCGAGTCGATACGACCAGTTTTTTGATATCCGGCGTGTTCGTCGAGATATGCCAAAGCCTGCTGGTACGTCATGACCTCAACCCTACGACTGGAATCAACTAGCGGCGCGACGTGGACGAGCCACTCGTGTCGCTGAACGCATCACCAATGTTGGCGGCGACTTCAACTTGACAGAATCAACATCGATGATGACCTTGGCCACATCGGCACGACCCGGCAGGTCGTACATGACGTTCAAGAGAGTCTCTTCAAGAATTGCTCGCAGTCCTCGTGCGCCTGTGCCGCGCCCGAGGGCTTGTTCGGCTATGGCGTCAAGCGCTTCTTCGGTGAGTTCGAGTTCGACATCTTCAAATTCAAAGAACTTTTGGAACTGCTTCAGTAGCGCATTCTTCGGTTCGGTCAAGATCTTGATCAACGCTGGCTTATCGAGACTGTGTACTGCCCCAACCATTGGCAAACGACCAACGAATTCGGGAATCAAACCAAAGGACAACAAATCTTCGGGCAATACCTGAGCGAATAAGTCGCCGGCATCTTTTTCGGCCTTATTCTTCACCGTTGCATGAAAGCCGACGCCCTTATGGCCAATACGCTGCTCAATGATTTTGTCAAGGCCAGCAAATGCGCCACCACAAATGAATAACACATTTGTTGTATCAATTTGAATGAATTCTTGATGGGGGTGTTTACGTCCACCCTGTGGCGGAACCGAGGCAACTGTTCCTTCAAGGATTTTCAAGAGAGCTTGCTGCACACCTTCACCCGACACGTCGCGAGTAATTGAAGGGTTTTCACTCTTACGCGCCACCTTGTCGATTTCATCAATGTAGATGATGCCAGTTTCGGCCTTCTTCACATCAAAGTCAGCGGCTTGAATCAGTTTCAGCAAGATATTTTCAACGTCTTCACCGACATATCCAGCTTCGGTTAATGCTGTTGCGTCAGCAATGGCAAATGGAACATTGAGCATGCGCGCCAACGTTTGTGCGAGGTGAGTCTTGCCACATCCGGTTGGGCCAAGCAACAAAATGTTGCTCTTAGCCAACTCAACTTCGTCGCGTCGCGCTATACCAGTTTCTTTCTGATATTGAAGACGGCGGTAGTGGTTATACACGGCAACGGCGAGAACCTTTTTTGCCTGATCTTGTCCGACGACATAATCGTCAAGGAACGATGAAATTTCGCGCGGCTTGGGAAGTTCTTCAAGGCGAAGGTCGGAGGCTTCACCAACTTCTTCTTCAATGATTTCGTTGCAGAGGTCAATGCACTCGTCACAAATGTAGACACCAGGTCCGGCAATAACTTTCTTGACCTGTTTTTGCGACTTACCGCAAAACGAGCACTTAACGATCTCGCCTGTGTCACCAAACTTTGCCACGATTACCCAACCTTTCGCCTCACAGCCTTACACATTTGGGTCCTTCAGTGGTTGGATGCCCTACTGGCTATCGGACACAACCGCAGGTCATCAGCGAATGGGACCCGTGCGGTCAACAGCAGATCGCGATGAGATGACATCGTCGATGATTCCGTAGGCCAGAGCTTCGTTTGCTTCCATCACAAAGTCACGATCGGTATCAGCATGAATGCGCTCGCGGGGCTGACCGGTGTGCTCCGACAAGATTTCTTCGAGGATGTCGCGCATTCGGAAAATTTCTTTCGCCGCGATTTCGAGATCGGTGACTTGGCCGTATCCGACTTGACCGTACGGCTGGTGCAACAACACTCGGCTATGTGGAAGAGCAAGGCGCTTACCCTTGGTTCCAGCAGCCAACAAAACTGCAGCAGCACTTGCTGCTTGACCAAGGCAAATAGTGGCAATGTCGTTCTTGATGAACTGCATCGTGTCGTAAATCGCGAACAATGCCGTGATGTCGCCACCAGGACTGTTGATGTAGATATTGATGTCCTTATCGGGATTTTCACTCTCCAGGTGAATCAACTGTGCACACACCAAGTTGGCGATGGTGTCATCGATGGGCGTGCCAATAAAGAGAATGTTTTCCTTGAGCAAACGGCTGTACAAGTCGTACGCACGCTCGCCGCGGCTGGTCTGTTCGACAACTGTCGGAACGTAATAGTTGATTGCCTCGAGGTCCATAATGTTCCTATCAGTCGTGTTCGGAGTGATCGTGGTCTGAATGATCATGATCGTGATCATGATTGTGATCGGCCTCTGAGTGCCCAATCACGACATCGCTGTCAAGAGTCTTGCCGCTGGGGTCGACGTATTCAACGCGGTGGATCAACCAGTCAAGAGCCTTTGACTTGCTGATCTCGGCTGCCAAGTCAACGACAGCGTCATTGGCTTGGTACGCCGCACGAACTTGATCGACGCTAATGAAGCGAATCTTCTTGTTCTTTGGCGAACCAGCCATTTGGTGTTCGCGGACTGCTTGTTCGTTCGTGCGATCAGCCATTGACTCAAACTCGCGTTCGATTTCGTCTTCGGTGGCGTCAAGGTTTTCGGCCCTCACCACGGCGCGCAGCGCCAAATCAACCTTGACGGCCTTTTGGCTTTGCGGGCGCAAACCTTCAACGAATGACTGTGCATCTTGACCAGTGGCTTGCATCCACTGATCGATGTTGATTCCTTGCGACTGGAACTGACGAATGGTGTTTTCAACTCGGCGCTGCAAGTCGGCGGCAACCATGGCCTCTGGGGTTTCGATCTCGGCGAGTGCGACGAGTGAGTCGGTCACTTTTTCGACAACCACATTGCGAACCTGGTTGAGGCGGTTCGTCGTCAGGCGTTCAACAACTGATTCGCGCCATTCGGCGACGGTGCTAAAACCATCAATGTTTTCGTCAACCCAAGCGTCATTAAGGTCGGCAACAACCAACTCTTGGACCGAGTTCAGGGTCACTGCGAAATCAGCAGCTTCTTGGGTGCCCGAAGGAGTGTCGGTAAACGTGAACGATGCTCCGGCTGATTTGCCAATGAGTTCATCGTCAAATGACGGAGCAACCCACTTCTTACCGATTTCGTATGACCAGTCATCAACTGCGAGGCCAACCACGGGTTCACCATCGCGTGAACCAACAAGATCAACGACAACAAAGTCGCCTTCTTTGGCGGCACGGTCAATCGTGGTCAACTTGCCCAAGCGACGACGCTCGGCGTCAAGCACATCGTCAACTTCTTGATCGGCGACATCGATCGCCGGGACTTCAACACGCAATCCGCCGTATCCAGGCAGGGTGATGACGGGACGGATCTCGCATGTTGCGTCAAATGAAACGGGACCAGACTCTTGGCCGCCCACGATGTCAATTTCGGGTGTCGCAATAATGTCGACGTTGTGCTCGCGCACGGCCCGTCCTAAATATTGAGGAACCGCGTCACGCAAAGCTTGTTCGCGAGCAGCTGCAATGCCGATGCGAGCCTCCAAAACTTTGCGAGGGGCCTTACCAGCACGGAAGCCCGGCAAGCGGACCTCTTGAGCAATCTTGGCAAAAGCGGCGTCTATGTCAGTGGCGAAATCAGCCTCATCCACCAGGACGGAGAGCTTGACTTTGTTGCCTTCGAGGGGTTCACATGTCGTCTTCACAGACAGCCGAGTGTATCGGCGAGGTGGCACCGAGGACCCACGAAGAGACAGGATTGATGTATGTTGGTGAACACACCCCAGTGAAGTCAGGAAGATGTTATGAAGTCGCCGTTTAAGCCCATCTGGAAGCCCCATGCTCTGGCCACTCCCCATGCGGAGCAAATCGCTCTTCGTATCAAAGACAAGGTCGTTGCAACCACTCAATTAGCCGATGTCCCCGCCGGCACCGAGGGCAAAGTGCTCCTCGCCAATGGTTTTAACTGGCAGCGCTACCGCATTCTCTTTAATAACGGCATCGAAATCGGGGACCTTGACGCCCGCCATATCGCCCCCATCGGCCGAGCCGCCAAGCGCATTGCCAAGGCCGAATCCCGCGCCTAAAACAGCTTCCGATCAGGCCTCAGGCTTGTTTTTGGTGAATTCGAGGCGAGTCGCAAACACTGCAGCCTCGGTGCGGCGTTCCATATCTAGTTTGGACAACATGTTGCTCACGTAGTTCTTGACCGTTTTTTCGGCAAGGTGCAGGCGTTGACCGATTTGGCGATTCGTGCAACCTTCAGCGATGAGGTCCAAAATCTTGCGCTCTTGTTCGGTCAGACGAGCCAATCTTTCATCTTCTGGAGTCGGCTCGCGTAAACGTTTGAGAACTCGCCCGGTGACGGCGGGGTCAAGAAGCGATTCGCCTAACGCGACACGTTTCACCGCAGCCACTAATTCGTTCCCACGAATTTGCTTCAGTACGTAACCTGAAGCTCCGGCCATGATGGCTTCGAACAACGCTTCGTCGTCGCTATATGACGTCAACATCAAGCAAAACACCTCGGGAAATTCGCTACGAACTTCACGACATACTTCCACGCCGTTCCCATCGGGTAAACGCACATCGAGTATGGCGACTTTGGGTTGACAGGCTTTGATACGTGGAAGCGCCTCCGAAGCCAGTCCCGCTTCGCCAACGACCTTGACCTCACCACTTGCCTCGAGCAAAGAGCGCACGCCTTGTCGCACCACCTCGTGGTCGTCGAGTAAGAAAACAGGAACGGGGGTAGTCATACGTGAAGTCTGCCTGAGATTTACCATGTGGTTCAGGGACCAAGGTCACTTCCTTCGCGCTCCGACACCCGCCGAATCAAAGGCCCACCGTTCATGGCATACGATGCCCTCTATGGGGAGCGAGGAAGATAAAAATCACGGTCGCTCTCATCTTGAAGTCCTTTCCGACGCGATCTTGCATCAAGCCATTGTCAGTAGTCCCGATGGGTTGCTGATCTGCGACGCCGCTGGAACGATCAGATTCGTCAATGAAGCTTTGTGCCTCATGGTTGATTACACCTCTGATCAACTCATTGGACAACAAGTTGAAATGCTCGTGCCAAATCGCGAACATGACACTCATGTTCAACGACGTGAGGGTTACATCGAGTCCCCGCACTCGCGTCCAATGGGTCGTGGGCTGACATTGTCGGCGGTTCGATCCGATGGATCCGAGGTTGCCGTCGAAATCAGCCTGTCTCCCGTTGTTTCGCCAACGGGCAGCATGACGATTGCCTCGATTCGCGATATCACCGATCGACTCGCTGATGCCGAACGCTTGCGTTCGACGCGCGAAAAACTCACCTTGTCAACCGAACGCGAACGCATTGCTCGCGATCTACACGACACCGTTTTACAACGACTTTTCGGTCTTGGCTTAGAACTTCAAGCGATGGCCATGAAGCAATCGGGTGTGCCTGATAGCGAATCAACTGTGACACGACTTGAAACATCAGTCGATGAGATTGATCACATTATTAAGGAAATTCGCACCAGCGTGTTCACATTGGGTGCGGCCCGTCGCGATGGTTCATTGGGTCAAGAAATCGGCGACATCCTTGCTCAAGCGGCACGAGTGCTGGGTTTTTCACCGCGCCTTCGCATTGAAGGCGCTCTTGAAAACATGGTGTCAGGTGCATTACGCATTGACCTCGCCGCTTCGTTACGTGAAGCACTCGGCAATGTCGCCCGTCATTCTCAGGCAACTGTCGTATCCGTTGAATTAGTCGTTCGCGACTACACCTTGACGATGAGAGTCATTGATAACGGTGTCGGAATTCCTCAAGAAGCTCAATCAAGTCCAGGAAATGGACTGCGTAATCTCAGCACACGGGCCACAACTCATGGCGGGACCTGCAATCTCATTCCACTTGAATCCGGCGGAACACTCGTCGAATGGATTGTTCCCGTCGTTTGATTTTCGTCGTTTCATACTCGTGATAAGTTCCACAGTTGGGACTTAGGTCCCTAGAGGACCTAACTGTTATCCCTGCGAACCCTGCTGAAAAAACGAGCAAGGTAGACGCATGAATAAAGACGACCGTTCCGTATTGATGTGGGGTTCTTTTGGTGTCGCGATTGCTGCATTATTTGTAGCCATCGCGAGCATGACAGGTTTAGTTGACAAGAACTCATCAAGTTCTTCCAATTCGGGGACTGGTCCAACTGTTGTTGATGTACAACTTTCAGAATTTGCCATCACGCCAGCAGCGATAGTTGTTCCACCAGGTGCCGTACAAATACGCGTCACCAATAACGGAACAATGGTGCACAACTTTTCGGTTCCGTCGTTAAGTAAAAAAACTGCTGACATCAATCCGGGCGAGTCTGAAACTCTCGATCTCGGAACTCTCTCTGAAGGCGCCATGGATGTCTTGTGCGAGATCGCTGGGCATGCGGGTTCGGGAATGGTCGGAACCCTGACCGTCACTACAGGCACTAGCCCAACCGACACTTCAGCGTCGGGCGGTCTTCATGGCTTCGCCAATTGGCAGGCAATGGATCAGGCCATGGAAATTCGTGCCAAGGCATACCCCGCCGCCACTTCAGGCGAAAAGGGTGGCCAACCATTTGTACCCGTCGTCGAAGCCGACGGCACCAAGGTTTTCAATATCACCGTGAAAGAAGTTGATTGGGAAGTCGAACCGGGCAAGATCGTGAAAGCTAAGACCTACAACGGCACGGTGCCTGGTCCCGAAATTCACGTCAATGTCGGCGACAAAGTGCGTCTTGTTGTCACCAATGAATTGAACGAGTCAACTTCTGTGCACTTTCACGGAATTCGTGTTCCGAATAAGTACGACGGCGTCGACCCGTACACGCAGAAGCCCATCATGCCGGGCGAAACTTTCACCTATGAATTCACAACGCTTGAGCCCGCGGTCGGCATCTACCACTCGCACCATGATGCACAAGTGCAAATTCCTGACGGAATGTTCGGTGCATTCATCGTTGGTGAAATGCCGATACCCGATGTGTTGAAAGCAAAGGGCTTCACACAGGTCGACAAAGAAGTCACTATGACTCTGAATGACTCTGGCACCATCGGCTTGTCGTTGAACGGAAAATCCTTCCCCGCCACCGATCCGTACACATTGCGCGTCGGTCAAGTCATGATGGTTCACTATCAAAATGAAGGCTTAATGGGTCACCCCATGCATCTTCACCAACCAGTCGGTTGGATCATCGCAAAAGATGGCGTGCCGCTCTTAACACCCGAACCGTCGGACACCATTTGGGTTGCTCCCGGCGAGCGTTACACCGTCCTTTATAAGGCAACAGATGTTGGAGTATGGGCCTGGCACTGTCACATCTTGAGCCACGCCGAAGGACCTCAAGGCATGTTCGGCATGGTGACGGCACTCATCGTCACGCCATAACGACACGCCGCGAAAGCCTAGGAAGTGGCAGTCAACCGCCACTTTCCCCTAGTCTGTCTGCATGTCCCCGACTTCGAGCGCAGCAACCACCATCTCTCTTGATGGGCGTCGCGAACGCGGTGCTCGCAATAAAGAGGCCGTGGTATCAGCGCTTCTCGAGCTCTACAGCCAGGGTGAAGTTCAACCACCGGCGGCGCGTATTGCCGAAATAGCCGGGGTTTCCGAGCGTTCGGTATTTCGTTACTTCGATGACATGGAAGACCTCGCCAGTTGCGCTATCAACGTCCAGTGGGAACGGGTCCGTGAACTGTACGAAACCCTTGATAGCTCTGGCGATCTCACGAAACGAATCAACTCCATCATTGACCACCGTCTGAAGTTGTACGACAAAGTCGGAAGTGTCATGCGCGTCGCCGTCGTCGCGGCCTATAAGTCTCAGGTCGTTGCGATGGCAGTGAAAGAACGGCGACAAATAATGGGTCGACGAGCATTGCAACAATTTGAAAATGAATTGAAATCGGTGAGCGACGTTGAAAACAAAGAACGAATCCTTGATTACACGTTGTCACTTGAGAACATCATCTATCTCAAAGAAGCCCTGGGACTTTCGCACAGCAAAGTTCGCGAGACTTTGAACGCGTCGATCAAGTCACTCTTTAACAGTTGATTGACAAGAACTGACTTACGACAGATATTCAAACTTGCGTCGCCAGTCGTCCAGTGCAACATCAAGTTGCACCGGATTCACTGGTGGAGAGATCAGATAACCCTGGGCCGCATCGCAACCCAGGTCGCGCACCATGCGGAATTGATCCACTGATTCAACGCCTTCAGCAACCACCTGTAGTTGCAATGAGTGACCGACATCAATTCCCGATCGCACCATCGGGTCGGGTTCGGCGGCATTGATATCGAGACGACTGACCATGGCACGATCAATTTTTAATTCGGTAAACGGCGCGACCAACAATCGTTCGTAATTACTCGTGCCAGTTCCGAAGTCGTCAACTGACAGTTTGAATCCCGCGATACGTAAACGAGTCAAGATTGATAGCGCTGGAGCAACATCGGTGATCGGCGCGGTTTCGGTGACTTCAAAAGTCCAACGTTCGGCCGCTGCCGCTTCAAGCAAAATCTTCTGAGCCCGACGCGGCAACTCTTCGTCATCAAGATCGAGCACCGAGATATTGATCGAGATATCAGGCATTGAGGCAAGCGCCCGGTAACGCTTGCGATCGCGCGCTGCCATCGACATCACGATGTCAAGCAGTTCCCCCGTTCGACCTTCTTGTTCGATCAATGCAACAAAGATTCCGGGTGAGACATCACCGTGCTCGGGGTGACGCCAACGCACGAGTGCTTCAACACCCAACGCTTCACCACTGCGAGTAGAAACCTTGGGTTGATACGCCAAATGCAAAAAGTCGGGCTGCAATAACAAGTTGGCATCAATAATGACTTTGGGTCCCGTGGGGTCGACACCCATTTCGGACACTTGTGACAATTCAAGCATTGCTGTTTTCAGAACATCTAATGAGAAGGGCTTCGCGAAGGTTCCGAGCACGCGAAGTTTATGCATTTCAGCGATACGACCTGCAGTATCTAATAACGATTGGTCAGCACCACTCACCAAGATCACGGGCATTCCTCGATGGGTTGCACCGAGTTTGCTCATCACTTCAATGCCGTCCATTTCGCCGAGTGACAAGTCAAGAACCACGAGATCAAAACGCCCAACAATTGCCGCCTCAATTTCGCTCGGACTGCTGGCGGACGTTGCGTCAAACCCTGCTGACTCGGCGACAGCGACAATCAATTCGCAGATTGCTTCCTCGTCGTCAATGACGAGTACTTTTGGCGTCTCACTCATAATTGTTCACCACCCTCAATATCTTCTGTACTCTCACTCTCTCGCGCTTCAGCAATGAGCGGCGACAAAGCGTTGTACAAGTCTTCGCGTGAAAATGGCTTGGCCAAAGTACGTTCGCCCTGTTCTTGCAATTCTTTCATACTCGCTGAGTAACCAGTCATAAAGATCACCGCAAGATCGGGCACGATGGCAACCGCCAGACGAGCCAACTGAATACCGTCCATCTCTTCACCGAAGTTTGCATCCGAGACCAATACGTCTGGTTCAAAAGTTTCGATGAGTTCGAGTGCGGCCTTTGGCGAGGTTTCGAAACGCGCATCGACACCCATATCAATGAGCCACGACGCCACCATTTCGGCGAGTGACTGTTCGTCATCGGCTACTACGACTCGGCGACCCGAGCGACGTTGCACTGCCCGTTCATCGGTTTTCTGTACGCCAGTATGAATGGGAAGACTCAAAGTCACCGTCGTGCCAACACCCAGTCGACTCTCTAAATACGCAGTACCACCACTTTGTTTGGCAAATGCGTACACCGTCGCTAGGCCAAGGCCAGTGCCACTACCCGCACGCTTGGTGGTGAAGAACGGTTCGAAGGCGCGCGCCACAACATCTGCCGGCATGCCTTTTCCATCATCGGCCACCGCGAGTTCTAACGTTTGAGTCTCGGGCACCTGTCGTGCGGAAATCTTTAACGTTCCGGTCGGACCCATGGCATCTCGTGAGTTGAACGTAAGATTCAAAATACAACTAGATAGTCGGCCCGCGTCGACCATCAGCTGCAGGCTGGGGTCGGGAATATCTACTTCAACTTGTCGGCCCGCACCAAGTGCCTGCTTCATGAGTGGCAGGAGTCCTTTCACCAAATCGGACAACGTGACTGCGCTCTCTTCCAGCGGTTGACTACGCGCAACCGCGAGCAACGACTTGGTGATTTCGGCGCCACGTTCAACAGCCGACATCGACCGAGAAACAAACTTGGACAACTTCTCATCATTCGCGATGGTGTCATTCATCGCCATGAGCTGCAAGTTGCCGAGCGTCACAAAAAGCAAGTTGTTGAAGTCGTGGGCCAGGCCACCCGCCAAAGCGCCAAGTGACTCCATTCGTTCAGATTGCGAAGAGCGCATAGCCAAACTACGACGTTCCGTCGAATCGGTTGCATGCAAAAAGCCCACGCGGTCATTGGACATTCCGTGAATGGGATACGCCTCAATTTCGACGATACGCATCGAACTATCAAGATCGTCTTCACCTAATTCGGCATGGGCAACTTCGCCGTCAAGTGCTTGCTGTAACGCATCAATGACGAGTCGGGCCCGACCCGAATCGGGATCCAACCCAAAGATCGCGGTGACATCAAGTCCGGGGATAGCGCCGGGGAATTCATCGCGCACCTCTTGGTTGGCCGCAAGCACCTTGAGCGATTCATCAAAGACAACTGACTTGCCAGGCGTGGCATCGAGCGCTGCCTCAAGTAGCAACTCTCGTCGACGACGTTCAAGAAATAATCGATACTGCGCGTTCGCACCTTGAAGAAGTACCAAAAGCATTGCGAGGCCGAAGAGAACTTCAATGCCCAAAACCAAGACAGTTGAGCGAACCTCAATTCCGAAATTCGCCATCGGGCTTGCAGTAAACCGCAGGCGCAGATCGCTAATGACGCCATCACTTGAAGAAGACTGCGAAGGTTGTGACTTGTTGTCGCCCTCAATCCAGAGCGATGTTGAAATCTCGTTGTTTGCGATGTCAGCAATTTCAATTTGCACATCGTCAACGAGTCCACTGAACGCGACCATTCCCGAATGCAAGAGTTCGGGGATTGAATACGATACGACGACGAATTGTTGCGATGGAGATTCTTTTACCGGAAGGGCGAAGTAGATATTCGGCTCAAAGGTTGAACTCGACAACGCAATATCTTCTATCCCGAGTAACTGCACTTCGTTGTTTTGTGTTGAATCAAGTATTGCCCCATCAAATTTGCCGACGGCAGTTTTGAACGAGCTCACACTTGGCGATTCAAGCCGACTCAGAGACTGGTCAACTGATAACGAACCATTTGCTTCAACGCTGACAAGCGCGGCGACCGAGATCTCAGATTGCCCAAGAACCAATGTTTGTAATTGTTCTTCAAATCGCGTCGGATCTTGCACGATGACCGATTCTGAATTATCAACTTGCAATCTCAACATTGACAACTGTTCGGCCGTCGACTTGAGAAATCCAGTTTGTGCAGCTTCAGCCACGAACGTCAGATTGTCTTCATCTTGCCGTTCCCAAACCTGTCGCGTGATTTCGATAGCGACCAAAGTCATCATCACAATGACGAGCGGAGCCAAGAGTTCTGCCGCAACAGACTTGTCGTAACGAAACCAATGTGAACCTTTACGCGACGCGACGATCGCCGCAATGATTGACGCGATTGCGATACCAATACCTTGACTTACTGAAGCCATCGCGACATCGCGGTTGATCCACGACACCAATAGAGTTTCGCTCCACCCACCAACGACCGAAATCAGTGCGACCCAAAACAGGAATTTCCAGATTCGAGCTGATGGAGTCACCGGATGCACCCGAGCAATCGTTCGCTCAATAGCCACGAATAACGCGAGCGTTTCAAGCATTGCCAACGCGGTCACCGCGATGAGCGAACCAATATGGCCATCAACGATCGAGTGATCGGCCGAACTGCCGAAAAGAAGATAGGCGCCCCCAAGACCGACCAGCCCAGACATAAGAGCTCCCCGACCCCAGAACAGCGCGGCACCGACCACAACGGCCATGGAAAAACGCACGTCAAGACTTCCAGTCGCCGTCGACCAAGCGGTCGCTGCCGATGCCACCAGCACGCCGAAATTGCGAAACATCGGGTTTCTCAAGGTTTGAACCCTCGTGTCACGGGGAAAAGTCCAACGATTCGGGAAAAATCAATGTTGCAGATATCTGATCGTACGCCGAGACAAGTCTCTGACGAGACCATTTCCGCAGGTGACACGAGGTACAATTTTGCTTCTCGGGGAGTAGCGCAGTTGGTAGCG
Organism: uncultured Actinomycetes bacterium; assembly: GCA_903872155.1. Lineage (GTDB taxonomy): Bacteria > Actinomycetota > Acidimicrobiia > Acidimicrobiales > Ilumatobacteraceae > Casp-actino8. Next base: position 110,310 of record CAIQJP010000161.1, read on the forward strand.
CACCTGCTTTGGGAGCAGGAGGCCGGGAGTTCGAGTCTCCTCTCCCCGACCAATTCTCTTTATTGTCATTTTAAATTCTGTTAGTCGTCATCCCGTTCGGTCACAGACCCATGGCATTCATATGTCAATGTTGGGCATGAGCATCTCCGACATCTCCATTAATACCCTGTCCGGTCAACCCACCTCACTTGGCGGCCTTGGTGCCAAAGTCATGTTGGTCGTCAACGTGGCGAGCAAGTGCGGACTGACCCCGCAATACACCGGTCTCGAAGCCCTGCACGAAAAGTATGCCGGTCAAGGATTCAGCGTGGTTGGTGTTCCATGCAACCAGTTCATGGGACAAGAGCCCGGTTCACCCGACGAAATCGCAACTTTCTGTTCCACGACTTATGGCGTGACGTTCCCGCTACTCGAAAAAATTGATGTCAATGGCGATAATCGCCACCCGATCTATCAGCAACTCACTGATGTCGCAGATGCCGAAGGTGTCAATGGCGATATTCGTTGGAACTTCGAAAAGTTCTTGGTCAATGGTTCAGGCGAAATCCTCGGTCGCTTTAGCCCAATGATCACACCCGAAGACCCGGCGTTAGTTGCCGCAATCGAATCACACTTGAAGTAATTACGAGCTAAATATTCGCTAGTCGTGAATCCAGACTTTGGCGCCTTTGGGTAACAAGTTTTCAAACCAAATCAAGTCCATCACTGGGTTCGCGACTCGAATACATCCGTGCGATGCTGGATAGGCAGGAATGCTGCGTGATCCGTGCACGGCAATTCCTCCGACGACAAATTTTGGTCGATACAAACTTCCGAGATTTCCTTCGTAAACCTTTTCGTCGCGCTCTTTATAAATCTTAAAGTCGCCAACAGGCGTCTTTGCAACACCAGTAACACGGCCGTTTGACAGTTGGTCTTCTTCGTCGTAGTCCTTACCGTTACCAGTCGACACGTTGAATGTGTAGACAACTTTGCCCTCGCGTACGACGAACGCAACTTGCTTGGCTTTATCAACTTCAAAGAAGTCGCCTGTGGTACGACCAGCGACTGGCTTGCATTGTGTTGTGTTGAGATATGCGGCGGTCGTTGCATCGGTGACCGATGTGGCAGCCAGACCAGTCCACTTCTGAAATGCCATCACTGCTTGTTTGGTTGACAATCCATATTCGCCGTCAGCCCCCGAGTTCCAAAAACCAAGTTCGAGCAATCGCAATTGCAGACGCTTGACGGCGTCAGGTCCAGAACCTGTACGAATTGGTCCGACCGGCCAGGCAGCAACACCCACGCAACCAGATGTTGTCGCTTGCACTACTTTGCTGCGAACTGCGTAACTCGCTGTTTGTGGAATTCCTACATACCAACCAGAGATGTCCGCGATGAGCTGACCGCCACCTTCGGTAAACACATCAAACCCGCGTGACGAGACCGGGACAACCGCATGACTCGCCACGGTTTGGTTGGAGTAAATGACGTTTGTCGTGCTCGTGCTTCGTGACGTAGCCGTCGTTGGTGAACTTCCAGCGGGAGTCACCGACACGTATCCAGCCAAGAACGCATCGGTGATGGTTGTGTTCATGGCAACCGCGGCGATATTCGAATGACCAAGTTGAGTTTGGACGTCTACTTCAACGGAGCCAGTTCCGGTGATGCGACCAGTAGCACGCGTATCTAGAAAACGCGACGGTGAATCCAACGGAACGAAGAGACCGTCGGTCGATTGCGGAGCGTTGCTACCAGTAAATGAGCCAACTAGATCAACGATCACATGCCCACCGCCTGATGAATAGACATCGACTTGGCCATTTTGATTCACACTCGTGATTACTTGGTTGGCTGATATCGCGCCTATGGCAAATGAATTGAGATTTGACGAATCAGGTTTGTTATTTCCACTTGGGAAAACCTGCCAGTAGCCCTCGCTGAGTCCAATCACTGTCACACTGAGAACTACTGCAGAAGTAGAACTAGAAATTGAATCCGGAACAGAAATAGTTCTTGTTTCGCCAGCGATCATCACTGAACTGTTTCGCGAGTCATAGATACGCGTTGGTGCGGGGCGACTCACCAAGCGACCCGTGGACGTTGCTGTTGCCGACGGCGTGTAGTAGCCAACGAGGTCGACAACAACGTTGCCACCATCACTGGAATACACACTGATGCCGCCATTGACTACCGGCACCGTGACCAAGTTTGGAACAGCGACTGCTCCGCCGTAGGTCGAGATGTAATCGTCGACATTTAATTGCGAAGCATTTGGTCGGGCTTGACCGGTGGGCCACAACGTCCAGTATCCGGGCGCCGCTGGGCCAACCACGGTGACGTTCACGACAGCGGCTGTTACGGATGCACTGAAAAGAACACCAATCGGTCCGGTGAGCATGACTGTTCTGGTGCCACCAGCCTCAACGATTGATTGACCAGGGTTACGAGTATCAAGCACCCGTTGTGATTGCGGCAAAAGAACAAACGATGAAGCATTGGCGGGAACGTCGGTCGTTAACACAGAGGGTACAAGTACAGCAACTGATGACGCCGATGCCTTGACTTGCCGACTGCCGTAGCCCACTGAGGACAAAACAAGAACGATCAACAGAAAAACAGTAACGAAGTACTTTGCTCGTGCCTTGATCGCTTTCACCCGAATCAGGCTAAGGACAAATTGCTAAAACACCCGAATAGGGCGGATGGAACCGGCGTAGCCCTTCCAGCCACCGCCTTGGCTGCCAGTGTCGAAATTCTGAAGATTTGCGCCATCGAGACCGTACTCAAAAGTAGTCCAGTAGTAGTCAGGATTAAAACCACTTCGTAGTGCCCCACCCTGACATACCGTTTCTGAACCCGCCACCTGGTGTGTGTCTCGAGCATATTTACATAGCTCGTTTAACTCATCTATCGACGGCATAAACCAATCGTCCTGACCCCCTAAAACTAATTCGTTTACTGCCGCGATCGCGCTGTCCCAGTCGACTTTTGGATCGGACGAGTTGATTCCACCACAGTTGTTCTGCCAATCGGCACAGGCCACTTCAAAATATTGGGAACCCACAGCACGAGCTAAATCCTTAAAAAAGATCTTTCCCCCACTCGGACCCGGATCACCGACGCTGTAAACAACAGGTGCAACCGTCGTTGTAGTCGTAGTAGTCGTAGTTGTTGTTGTCGTCGTTGTCGTGGTCGTAGTTGTTGTCGTCGTTGTCGGTGTTGTGGATGTCGTTGTTGTTGTCGGTACAAACGTTGTTGTCGTTGTCGGTGCAAACGTTGTTGTCGTTGTCGGTGTAAACGTTGTCGAAGTGGTTGTCACGGCCATAGTCGTTGGTGCAAGGGTTGTCGAGATGTTCAACGACTCAACTGTGATCTCCTGAGCGAAACCAATACCACTCACCGGCGCATACACCGCCAAAGTGCAGTTACCTGCAGTCAGACCTTGCGGCAGAGTCCCAGTCAACGTCACCAACCCTTGACCGTTTGCTGCCGCTAATCCAATCACTTGTGGAGTTGACCCAACGATCAATTGCACCATCTCATTTGGGGTGAATCCACCGATCACCACCGTCACCGCTCCTCCAGTGGCCACCGCAGCATTCGACAACAAGGGTGTCGAAGATGCAGGCAAACCCTCAATAACAGCAAGCGACGGAGCGTCAGTCGCAAGGTTCAAACAACTATCTGCAGTCGATGGAACCAAGAAAAGTCCACCCAACAGCACCAAAGGCACCATGGTCACAGACAGTCGACCAGCAGATGACCGCACCCAACGCGCAGCAATCACACCACCGACCAACAACGATAAACCAGCAAGAATAAAAACATTCGTGCCACCAGTAGAAGGCAACCGGCAAACATCAAGAGCGAGCATCACCAATCATCCTCGAGCATGTACAAGACATAATTCGGGTCGAAGTGACTGATGCCAATCACCACCATACTCAGACAAAAAATGTGATGTGCACCTTTCGTAGCAAATGGGCTACAACCTGCGGTTTAGGAAACTGAAGTCGCAATTAGACGGGGACGAGTTCTTTTCCGTCTGATGTATAGACACTGCTAATGCCGGTGTCGTGTTCGATGGTTGTGGTGTAGCCCGCGGTTGCTTTATATCTGTTGTGTTTTCGACATAACGGGTCGCCGTTATCGGGTGATGTTGTTCCGCCTTCAGACCATGGTGTGCGATGGTCGGCTTCACACGTTAAAGCCGTGCATCCTGGCCAAATACATTTTCTTCGTCTCAAAAAGATTGCTTCTCGTGATGAACCAGTGAAAAGTCGTGATTTGCGTCCGAGATCAATCACGGTGCTCGGTGAACTCATGACAACGCGTCGTACCTGGCCGATCATTGATGCGACGATCGCATCAAACGGATCGATCGCTACACCAGCTGTGGTTTCGCATCGGCGTGAGTTGTTCGGGTGTGGTGAGACTCGTCGCTGGCTCATGGTTGACTCACCGACGTCGCCCACATACCCGAGTTCTGTGTCGTGTTGGTGGTGTGGGCTCAATCGACGTTCGTCTCCCACGACCAGCTACGTCTCACCAGTCAGATCACTCTCACCGTGCTCACGTTGAGATCACTGTGCTGGGTCAGATCGGTGTGGGGCGCAGCCTGTCGTCGGGTGACAACATCAGATGCCTTGATCGTCAACGATCTGACTTCACAGTTCGGTGGCATCTGGTTGGAGACCGGCGAGCAGGCGACGAGCCCGATACCGATCAACATTACAACAGCAACACATTGGTGATTATGACCACTAGAACTCAGCAATACTGACTAGGTGCCCAATGCAACGAATTCACTGATTACCTCCCGAGGTGTCCGTGCATTCGTTGATGGCCTGATCTCGGTCATTCTTCCGGCGTACTTAATCAATCTCGGTTACTCCGGTTTCCAAGTGGGGGCTTTAGTTACTGCAACGCTTCTTGGTTCTGCCGCGCTCACGTTGGCCGTTGGCCTGCGCGGATTCCGCCAAACACCAACTCGACTATTGATGTGGCTCACCGGTCTCATGGCTCTCACCGGAATCGGCTTTGCAACGATCACTTGGTTCTGGGCTCTGTTCATCATTGGTGCCATCGGCACAATGAATCCATCTTCAGGCGATGTGAGTCCGTTTCTACCGTTAGAGCAATCACTTCTGCCCCTCACAACTGCCGACAAGAACCGCAATGTTGTGTTTGCTCGATACGCAATGGTTGCCTCGTTGATCGGAGCAATTGGCGCACTTGCCGCTGGACTCCCCCAATTTATTGCCAACACATACGACGTCCATGTGCAGACAGTCGATCGTTATGTGTTCTTGCTATACGCACTCGGTGGACTCTTTCTGTTTTTCAATTATCAGCGACTCCAACTTCCGGCAATTCCCATTCCGTCGCGCACACCACTTGCGACAAGCCGGCGCAATGTCACTCGGCTATCAATTCTCTTCAGCATCGATGCCTTTGGTGGTGGCTTCGTGGTGCAATCAATGTTGGTGCTCTGGCTTGGGCAACGTTTCAACATGTCTACGGCTCGCATCGGAAGTTTGCTTTTTGTCACCGGAATACTTTCAGCGTTCTCCATTCTCTTGGCTCCGAAAGTCGCCAAGAGATTCGGTCTCGTGCGAACCATGGTCTTCACTCACATTCCTGCCAGCATCTTCTTGATTGCCGCAGCATTTATGCCGAACGCTCCGCTTGCAATCGCCTGTCTCATTCTGAGAAGCCTGGTTTCAAGCATGGATGTTCCAGCCCGAACCAGTTACGTCATGGCGATAGTTCCAGCCAACGAACGTGCCGCAGCCGCAAGTGTCACTAATGTGCCGCGCAGCTTGGCTGCAGCCCTACCCCCACTAGCCACAGGGGCCATGCTCGATCATTCCAACTTCGGTTGGCCTCTACTTCTTGCAGGAATCATCAAAATCACCTACGACTTGCTCTTATTGTTCCAATTCCGGTCAGTCCGCCCACCAGAAGAGCGTTGACAGCAGTCTCCACGCCTACCATGGGTGAACGCACATCAAAGCTCGGTTGAACGGAAACCTCTCGTGAAGAAAATTGAATATAAGTGGATAGTTGCAGTCGTGTTTGTCCTTGGCCTTTTCATGGAAATCCTGGACACCACCATCATCAACACCGCCATACCCACTTTGGCCAAGGATTTCTCGGCAACCCCAGCAACGATGGAATGGGTCATTCTTGGCTACTTGCTCTCGCTCGCAGTTTTCATCCCATCATCGGGTTGGATTGGTGACAAGTTCGGAACTAAGAAGACTTTCTTATTTGCCCTCACCATGTTCACGCTCGCATCAATGCTGTGTGGCCAGGCAAACTCGCTCGGCCAACTCATTGCATTCCGTCTTCTGCAGGGCGTCGGCGGTGGAATGTTGACTCCTGTCGGAACAGCAATGTTGTATCGCGCCTTCCCGCCCGAAGAACGCGCCCGCGCTTCAGCGGTTCTGATTATTCCGAGCGTGATCGCACCAGCACTTGGACCAGTCTTAGGTGGCGCAATCGTCACCAACACTTCGTGGCGTTGGATTTTCTATGTGAATGTTCCAGTGGGAATTATTGGAATTATCTTCTCGGCTCTTTTCTTAAAAGAACATCGCGAACCTCGTGCTGGCGGCTTCGATATTGCCGGTTTCCTCTTGTCAGGTTTTGGGCTTGCAGGAATTTTGTATGCACTGTCCCAAGGGCCAGAGCATGGCTGGCTATCAAACGCAGTTCTCCTCACCGGACTCGGTGGTTTGGCTCTCATGGCCATCATGGTCAAGGTTGAATTGACGGTCGCCGAACCCATGTTGGCTTTGCGCCTATACAAAGACCGCATTTTCCGTAACGCCAACTTCACAACCACGCTGTCGTATGGCGGCTTCATCGGTTTCTATTTCTTGCTTCCACAGTTCATGCAAACTCTTCTCGGAGTCACTGCGTTCAAATCTGGTCTCGCCACTTTCCCACAGGCAGTTGGTGTCATTGCCATGAGCCAAGTTGTTGGCCGGCTGTATCACACGATTGGACCACGTCGACTCGTCACTTTCGGAATGATTGCAGCGGGATCAGCGACACTTCCCTTCGCGTTCTTGGGACTTAATACTTCGTTGTGGACCATCGGTGGATTGATGTTCTTACGTGGATGCGGAATGGCCTTTGCATTTATGCCATTGCAGGCTGCGACCTATGCCAACATCGAAGGACCCGACACTGGGCGTGCTTCGTCAATCTTTTCGGCGCAACGACAAACTTCAGCAGCACTTGGCGTGGCCATTTTGGCCACGATCTTCATCACTAAAACCAATCACATGGTTGCAAGTGGCACCGAACCCCGTCAGGCCATGCTCAATGGATTCCATACTGGCTTCTATGCCTCGGTTGGAATCTTTGCAATTGCCGCGGTGTGGGCATTCTTCAAAATCAGTGACGCCGATGCTTCACGCACCATGCAACCTCGACCAAAGGTTGCCAAGGCCTAAGTAACAACTACAAACCGCGCAGTTTGTATTTCATAATGTCGTCAGTCGTGATGGTTGATCCACAATCACGACTTGCGTCCAACACGTCGGGTGTTGTCAACGTTGCAGTATCAAAATAGTCAGCAGCGTAGATCGTTGAACCATCTTTGTATCGACGCACACTGGTTCCGCGAGTCATCGGCACTCGTTCACCTGCAGATGTCACTGCTACCTGGATCCACTCTTGCAAATAAGTGGATCCATTATTCAGTTCGGGACCAACAGGGACGAATTCAATACGTCCAACGCGCGGCATGATGTCCATGATCCAACTCTTGATTTCGTCACGCCCATGAAACTCACCAAAGATCGGATCGATGTACACCGAATCGGTTGGATGGAACTGTTCGCAGTCGGCATCAAAGTCAACTTCTGAGCACACCGTCACTGGTGTCGCCGCATGACGTTCCCATTGGTTCGGTGATGGTGCATCGGGTAACGGAGCGGCTTCAACTCCTGGTGGCGGCGGAACTCGAAAAGATCCGGTGTCATAAACATCGCAGGCCCAGGTCATCCAACCCTCGCGATAGCGACGCACGCTGACTCCGCGTGACATCGGCATTTTTCCTTCGCCCATTCCCATGACTGCCATATCGGCGACCATTTGCCATTCGTCAACCGTGGTGATTCCTTCACCGTCATCAAAAAACTCAGGCTCAGATGTCGGAACGAATTCAATAAAACTGATTTCCGACATCATCGGTACAAGCCAACCACGAATGTCTTTTTGTCCGTAATACGAACCATAGATGGCGTCGAAGTATCGCGAATTGGTGGGGTGCATAAAGTCGGCCATGAGATGTATACCTGCTTGACCCACCAAAGGATGCGCTAACGCAGTCATCATCTCTTCAGGCGTCAATCCACTTGGCTCGGTAATCACCCGATCCAAACTCACTGGAGTCACTTTCAATGACTGGGCGAACTTCTCCGCGAACGCTTCAACCTTGTTCACGACTTCTCCGATCAGCTACGAACGAGCGAACCAGGTCGAGCACCCGTGTCGGCATCGTGGCGACGGGTGACTTGACCCTTCACCAATGTTGCCAAGTAACCCTGCACCGGCTGAATCAAACGCGTTCCACCTGCGGGCAAATCATGGAATGCCTTGGGCGGTGATACCCGCAGATTTTCAAAGTCGATCACGTTGATATCGGCACGAAGACCCACGGCTAAACGACCACGATCTTTGAGCCCATACAAATCAGCGTTACGTGCCGTTTGTTTAGCCACCAAGAACTCGAGCGGCAAACGCTCGCCCTTGTGACGGTCGCGAGCCCAGAACGTGAGTTGCGTGGTTGGCATAGTGGCATCACAAATGAGTGTCACGTGTGCGCCAGCATCGCTCAGCCCGGTCACTGTTTCGGAGTGAATCAACATCTTTCGCAACACTTCTTGACTGTCATGAACGTTTGGTCCGCCCATTAACGCACACATTGCAGCGCCATCTTGTTCGAGCATGTAGTCATACAACAGATCAAGTACATCTTGTCCAGTTACTGCAGCGCGTGAACCCAACATTTCGGACGGATCTGGCTCGTAATCAACCGGATCAGCAAGCGGGTACATGAACATCGCCGCGGTCTGGAACAACTGATACATGTTGGCCATCGAACCTGGCTGATCAACCAGCACATCAGTTTCCGACATGATCGCTGCCTTAATTTCGGGCTTCGCCATTTCGCGGGCACGATCGGCCAACGACAAGTGCGCCAACTTCATATACGTTGGGCGCCGCTGGAAGGCGTGATAACCAGAAAGTCCAGACGCAAGTCCGATCGGTCGTGACGACACTTGCGGATACAACTGCGCACCAGTTTGATTTGCCGTCACCACCATCTCGAGTAGGCGTTCCCAAGTATCAGGGGCATAGTCGGGTGATTGCACCAGTGTGAACGTCACCTTGCGACCACTCTGACGTGAGAAGTCGGCCATCAATTTCACTTCGGCTTCTGGTGTGGTGCGCTCACCACCGAGTCGCTCAAGCTTGCCAACAGTTCCGGCGGGAATCATTTCGAATACGCCACGACCAGCGCGACCCATGGCGTCAGCGATCGCCGACAACTCTTGATCGGGAGCAAAAGTTCCGGGCACGGGCGAACCATCAAGAGCGCGGTGACCAATTGTTCGTGACGTACTAAAGCCAAGTGCACCCGCTTGTACTGCTTCAGTGACAAGTTGCGACATCTGACGAAGATCTTCGGGTGTTGCTTCTTCGTTCATGCGACCGCGCTCACCCATCACGTAGTAACGCAATGAACCGTGGGCGATCTGGGCACCAATATCTAGCGAGTAACGACGACTCGCGATGTAGTCCATGTATTCGGGGAATGATTCCCAACGACCCCACTCAATACCTTCGTAGAGCGCAGTGCCCGGAATATCTTCGACACCTTCCATGAGTTCGATCAACGACTTCTCACCGCCGGGTCGAACTGGCGCAAAACCAACGCCGCAGTTACCCATCACGATTGTTGTTGCACCGTTACCGGCCGACGGGTCCATGACCTCGTCCCAGCTCACTTGACCGTCGTAGTGCGTGTGCACGTCAACCCAGCCGGGCGTGACGATGGCACCGTCGGCATCGATGGTTTCTTTGGCCGACTCGGCAATTGAGCCACCCACTTCAACAATCACGCCGTCGCGCACACCAACATCGCCTTGGCGACGATCGGCTCCTGTGCCGTCAACGATGGTTCCACCCTTAATGACGTAATCGAGCATTGCAACCCCCCGGTTTGCGATCTTACGAAGGGTAAGTTAGCCCACTTTGCGGGTCAGTACTAGTGCTCAAGCAGTCCGGCGTCTTTTGACCAACCCCAGTGCATGCGCCCATGCCCCGCATTGGCCGACAGAACTCCGCCAATGGTGCCATCAGCCCACGGTGCCCCGGGCAAAGTCTCTTCAAGTTGTTCATCAGAGAGCTCAGACAGCAATTGCAGACTCACGGCTCGCGCGCTGGCAGTAATCGCGATCGCTTCACTCAACGAAATTCCACGATGCTCAATTTGCCACTCTTCGGTCATTGCATGCACCGTTGCCATGATCTGATCGCGGGTGCGGGCTTTGCCCGAGTCATCGTTCAAAAGGCCAACTGGATTTGGCGCTCCACTTATATGTCTGCGAATCATGGCTGCGAAATTACGTTCGATCAGTGCCAGGTGGACGAAGTGATCAATCGCCGTCCACATATTTGAAGGGTCGTGCTCGCTTGGTGTCAATCGACGATTGAGCTGTTCTTCAGACAACTCCGACATGGCCTTCAACAACCACACACGGTCGTTATTGAGCACGGTTTCAATCTCGGTACGGTTCATCAGATCCCCTATCCTGGACTGTTGTGAACAGTCCCAACCGCCGTCAGTTTCACACATTGGCTACGAAATCGGCGACTCAGGTTCGTGATTCTGACCTTGCCCACTAGACTGACCAACGAAATATGCGGGTGTAGCTCAATGGCTAGAGTTCCAGCCTTCCAAGCTGGCTATGCGGGTTCGATTCCCGTCACCCGCTCCATAGATAGCAAAAGGACCCCGAGCTTGCGAGGGGTCCTTTTGCTATCTATGCACTGGTCTCAAGAATCGGGAGGAGCGAAGCGACGGATCCCGTCACCCGGGTCACTTCAATCGTCCAGCGAAGCGACGGCTCCCGTCACCCATGCTGATTCAGGAAATTCTTGACACTCATTTCGTAGATGTCCTCGGGACCGTCTTCGTCATCAATCTGTTGACCGACGTGCGCAAAACCAAACTTGCGAACTAACCCCACCGAAGCTTCGTTATTCGGATCAACCGTATAGCGAAACTTCAACACGCCCGACTGCGATGCCGCCCAAAGCCACATCCCTTTCAAAGCCTCGTAGCCAAAACCTTGGCGCCAGAAGTTTTCATGAACTCCTAAGCCAATCTCGAGCATTCCAGTTTCATCGGGCGCACCATGAAAACTCAGACTGCCAACGATCTCTCGAGTTTCACGCAAGACCATCCAACGTACGAACCATTTGTTGACTTCGGGGTTCGCTTTCACTTGCGGGACTCGCCAACGCAAAGGTGAATGACCGTCAACCAGCACCCGATACGGATTTGTGAATTGGCCCGAACCATAAATCGACAAGTTTTCGGGGTCTTCATACAACGTCACTACATCGCTCGCCGAAATGTGATGTAGATCTAAACGCTCACAGACAATGACCGGTTCAGAAACTTGTGACAACTCCACGATCAAAGCGTACTCAGCACACATTCACGACTTGAACTGTGACAACGCACCCGCGAGACCAGCGAGTGTTATCGGCACCATCCATCCGTCAACGACGACGACATCACCAGCAAGAGAATCAATTCGACAGCATGCGGCGAACAGTTCATCGCGAGCAAGCACCGATGAACCTTCTGACAAATCAGACAGAGCGTCACGAGCATGATCAACAGCCTCTGGAGATGCACCCATGACCGAGGTACCAAAATCAATCATCTCGGCGTCAATCAATGACTTCCAGGCACTCGCAAAAGCCAACTCGTCTACATCTAATTCGGCAACCGGCATTCGAACCGTGGTTGAAGGTTCCGTTTGTACAGCCGCATTCATATCGGCAGGGTCGGCGCCGCATGCAGCCAACAATGCAGCAAGTCCAGTCATGCCAGCAGTACGTTCAAATAACTCGCGCCGACGCATTACAAACGTTCCTTTAACGTGCGAGCCAAACGAACTGCCAACGCCACAATTGTCAAAGTCGGATTCGAGAATCCGGCTGCTGGAAACGCCGAGCCTCCTACTGCATACAAATTGTCAATCGCATGACATTTGAGATTGGCGTCAACAACTCCGTGATCGGGGCTTTCATGCATCCGTGCACCGCCAAGGTGATGCCCGCCACCTTCCATGGTGACAAACTCGGCGGGGTCACCAAATGTCACTGGACCAAAACCGGCCTTCATCAATTCTTTGGCCACCAATTCAAGTGAAATTTTAATGTCTACAACATCTTGATCATTCACGCGCCAATCCAGGCGAGCTCGCTTTGAACCCAAATCATCCTTGCCTGAGATCAACGAAATACGACTCTCGGCATTCCAACGCTGCTCAGTACGCGCGTACAAGCCAATGACGTGTGACGACTTACTTTTCAACGCCGATGGTCGCGACGATTCCCACAACCTTCGCAACGCTTCTCCATGAAGTGACTCTTCCGGAATTGATTCAAGAGGCTCCATCGTGAATGATGTGTTGATCATTCCTCGTTCGGCGGCGAATTCTTCGTTGAGACCCAAGCCAATTTTGAACTGTGTTTTGTCAACATCGAGTGGGTAATCGGTAAAGCCAACTAAATCTTCTGGTGCGTGATCGCCGCACATCACTGCGCCAACAGCACCATGGGGATGCTCAAGAAAGCCTCGACCTAAAGTGTCGCTTTGACGTAGGCCCTTTACATCGTCGGCGGCAACCAGCAATTGACGAGTGTTTTCAATGCCACCGCATGCCAACACAAAACAATCAGCCGTTAATTCAAAATCAACTCCTAGGTCATTCTTGATATGAAGTTTGCGAGCATACGCAACTCCGTCTACTTCTTCAAACGAAAAGCCTTGACAGTTCGCCCCAAAGTAAACTGGGACTGCAGATTCTTGCATTCGAATGCGGTAATAGCCGCCGAAACGTAGTTCTTTGGGAAATCGCCACACCGGCGTCGCCAACACGTCGTTACTCGGTATCAAATTCTTCGCGCCGAGCCCATCTAGTAAAACGCTCGCGTCAAACACATCTCGGCCAAGCGTGCAGATCTCTAAAGCGTCTTGATAGTCATCTTCAAGATCGGCTCGAGGAAATGGCCAACCATTGCCGAGTTCATTCGTGCGCGACCCAAACACATTCTCTTCAATACGTCGGCACCAACCAATCCAGTGATTGGTCGTGCCTCCGAAATACCGCAATCGCCAAACATCAAGATCGGGATAGGTGAATCCGGGACCTGCGGAGACTTCGCCTTTGTAGCGGTCTTGAGATAACTCGGTGTAGTCGCGATATCCACCTTCAAGAATGACAACTGATAGGCCGGACTTTTCTAATTCCAGGGCCAGAGTGATCCCCGCAGCACCGGCACCAATCACCGCAACATCGCAGCGCGGCAACTCTTTACGATTTGACTTGGCGAGATCAATAAACACTTCCGTTATTCATAACAGCATCAAGCAAGCAATCAAAATTTAAGAACTGCCTTTTGATCCATGCCAACGATTACCGTTAGAGCGATGGTCCACCAACCCACTGCTCTCATTCGTCGTCCCAGCCCACGACTCGACGAAGGTCTCGTGACCCATATTGAAAGAACCCCAGTCGATTACGAACTCGCCCTCAAACAATGGGCCAACTATGTCGAAGCTTTGCGACTCTGCAAGTGGAAGATCGTTGAGGTTCCGGCCGCTGACGATTGCCCCGACAGCGTATTTATTGAAGATGCTGTCGTGATGTACAAAGGCACTGCCATCATCACCCGACCCGGTAGCGACTCGCGCAAGCCCGAGATCATTGAAGTTGAAAAGGTTGTCGCCGAACTCGGTCACCCAATATCACGCATCACCGAGCCAGGAACCCTTGATGGTGGCGATGTTCTCAAAGTTGATGACACCATTTATGTGGGTCTTGGCGGTCGCACCAACGCCGAAGGAATCGCTCAATTCGCATCAATTGTTCAACCGCTTGGTGCACAGGTTGTCACGGTTCCGATCACCAAGGTTTTGCATCTCAAGTCGGCAGTTACCGCGTTGCCTTCTGGCGAAATCATTGGCTTTGAAGAATTGGTTGATGACCCCAGCATTTTCCCCGATTTCATCGCGGTTCCTGAAGAGTCAGGTTCGCATGTTGTCATCGTCGGAGAAAAGCGATTGTTGATGGCAGCCGATGCCCCCGAGACTGCCGAGACTTTGCGCGATATGGGTTACTTCGTGATCGAGGTCGACATCAGCGAGTTCATCAAACTCGAAGGCTGCGTTACTTGCTTGTCGGTGCGTATCCGCTGACTTCGCCAAGTTCGCGAATCATGTCGTGGAAGACCAATAGGGGTTCTTCCCACTTGGGGCTCAGAAGTCCTTCTGAATAAACGCCCGACTCAAGATTTCTTTGTACGGCTTCACAAATCCGCACGTCTTCTTCTGCGACCGTTTCATTCATGGAATGAATTCGTTCCAAATCGGGTGCACCAGGTTCGAAGAAGTACTCAAAGTACAAATCAATTTCGTTGTGACCACGCGGCAACCATCTCTCGACGGCCCAGCCACCAGGAACCACGTTGAATGCAAAAGTTGGGTACAGCCAACCGAACATGCCAAAGACACTGTCGCCACGTGGCGGCATGACATGGACATTCCAGCGACGATCATCGCCCAAGATCACCGAATAATTCGACGCATCGGCATCGCGGGCCATTTCGGGGTGCACTGAGGGAACGTGATAGCCCTCGAGAAAATTATCGGCGTAAGTTTTCCAGTTGCACTTCACCCGACGAATCGTTCGCGAATGAAAGACTAACTTCTCTAAGGGAAGATCTATGAGCGCAGTCGGAAATTGATCGAGCCAATCAATGAGTGAACAGTTGCTGGTATCAAGAGCAACAAAAATCATTCCTCGGAAAGAGTCAACGAGAATGGCCTCGCGCTTTCCTCCGCTCAACAAAGCACTCGCGACCAAGTTCGCCGACGAGCGAACGATTTCGATATCGATCTCGGCGACTGACTCATGCAGCACATCACCAATATTTGGGATGTCACTGTCGTAGCCAACATGAACCCATGAATCACCAAAAACTGTTTGGCGTTCACTTTCATAAACTTCTGGGTTGATATACCAATCGGCGGTCAACGTGGAATTGGTACTCACGTTTCAACACTACTTGCGTTGGGCCATGTACCTAGCCGTCGCGTCGCGACTTTCTGGATCACGCATGGCATAAACCAGCATGTCGGCATCACCAGCGCTGCGGCCAGTGCCGGCAATCTCTTCCATCACTGCATTGACCTGTTGTTTTGTCGAATGAAGTGAATACAAAGTCTTCGACGCAAGATTCTGTGCCAAATGAGTCACAGTGGCCTCCAAATCGCCTGGAGCCACGACTTGATTGATGAAACCAATCGATTTTGCTTCATCTGCGCCAAAGGGACGACAGGTCAATACCAATTCTTTGGTGAGGGCTGGACCAATTTCGCGAACCAAACGTGGGATACCACCCCACGCCAACGGGATACCTAAATCGACTTCAGGGATGATGAACGTGGTGTCTGTCGTTGCGACTCGTAGGTCACATGCACCCACGAACACCACTCCACCACCGACACAGTGACCATGCACAGCGGCAATCGTCAGCTGCGGGACGTCCGTTAATGCATCAGTAGCAAGTCGACCAAGATCGGCAGCCTGGCGAGGTGTTTCACCGGCACTTGCCGAAGAAAAATCGTTGAGGTCGAAGCCTGCAGAAAATGAACGTCCAGCACCCGCAACAATGATGACGCGAATGTCTTCACGAAGTTTGAGCCACGCACCAAGTTGAACAATCTCGCTCATCAACAGTCGTGAGAGAGCGTTGAGTTTCTCTGGTCGATTGAGAGTGACCCGACCAATGCGGCCATCAACTTTGACCTGCAACGTTTCGAAGTGCGGTTGTTCAATCATCAGAGAACTCGACGAACCGCTTGGATTCTGTCGACACTTGGCAAAGAAGAGATACGAACCGAGCCACCCGTGTACGGAGATTCAATCCACTGGGTTGCACTAATTGCGATACCAACATGGCTGATTTGCGCCTGATTCTTCGTCGAGTAAGTGAATACCAAGTCACCTGCTTGTACACCGGTCGAGCGCCAGTCAACGGCGCTACCAAGTTTTGACTGCGCCAAACTTTGGTGCGGCAATGAAACTTTGGCTTGGGCAAAAGCTGCCATTGTGAGGCCCGAGCAGTCGTACGACGTCGGACCCGCCATGCCAAATGCGTACGGCTTACCGACTTGAGCCTTCACGAAATCGAGAACCACCTGCAGTCGCGACGGGGCCGCCGGGGTTGAAGTAGGTGACGTTGCCACTGTTGCATTAGCGCCTTCGGGCAATTTCACAATCTGGCCTGGCAAAATCACACTGCTCTTGGTGAAACCGTTCACGGCCAAGAACGCCGCAAATGTAACTTTTGCCTTGGACGCAATACCGCTCAACGAGTCGTTCTTCGCGACGGTATAGGTTGCACCACTTGCAACATTTTGTACTGCGGCCGTAGCAGCATTATTCGACGAGGCAGCTACCACTACTGCTGCATCTGGAAGAACAATCACTTGGCCGGGCAAGATCACGCTGGTGGCCTTAAAGCCATTAACAGCGAGCAAATCATTGAACTTCACTTTTGCTTTGCTGGCGATACCAGTCAATGAATCGTTCTTGGCGACAACATAAGTCAATCCAGTTGTTGCAGTTGCCGATGATGAACTTGATGTCTTTTTGTTCGATTCTGCAAGGGCGCCCGGAACTCCGACAACGCCAAGCATGATTGCCGAGCACAATGACACTGCAAGTGTCTTGCTCATGATTTTCATGCTTCGCTTCACGGGTTTTTGTATCGGACCCGTTCACGAAGAACTTGAATAACTATTTGAAAATGACACTCTGAGCAGGCTTTATAGCCCGCAGAAAACTAATCGCGAATCTTGCGATCCATATTTTCGTGATACATCGCGATCTTAAATTCGCGTTCGGAAAGTATTTGTTCGTTGAAAGCACTCGATTTTTTGGTACGTGTCATTTGGTCGTAGACGCCGATGTCTTCGCCAACGACGCCCTTCAGAACTTCCCAATGCGCCATGGTCTTTTTGTAATAAGACGCATATTCCGGATCGTTCATGTCACCAGGGTAAATGAGTTCCCAACACAAAAACTTCGTGCGGTCGACTCCCAATGGAATGGGCTGAAAGACCTGAAGATGTTCGGGGTTGCAATTAAACACTGTGTTCGGGAAAACCACATAGTGACAAATTGAATTGCGATGGTGGTCGTATGACTCGCTACCTAATTCTTCGAGCGATACCGGTCTCGGCACGAAACACATGAAGTTGTCGCCCGTGACATGAAACGAAGCAAAACGAGTTGCCTTGGTGAATTCTGGTGGAGAATGGTGCAGCTCGGTCACGTGATAGATCTCGTTAAACCCATCAACGATGGCTTTGTAATTGATTGGCACGTCCCACTCAAGAACTTCATGCAAAATCATGTCTTCCATCTTGAAAGCACCAAGATCGTTCGAGATGTCAGGGCCGATTGACTCAAGCAACGGCACTGCTTTGTCTGGTCCAGCCAAGTTGATCCAGACCCATCCGCCCCACTCGCCGACTGCAACGGGGATCGCTCCGATGTCAGTCACGTGATCGGTGCCAAAATCTTCACGCTCTGGAATTCCGACAAGCTTGCCTTTGGTGTCGTATACCCAACCGTGATACGGGCACGAAAAACGGCGAGCACCGCAACCAGTTTTCTCCGCAACAATTGCGGGTCCACGATGGCGACACACATTATGAAATGCTGATAACGATCCATCGGCCTGGCGAACAACCACGATGCATTCATCGTGACCTTCATAAGTGATCCAATCGCCTGAACCCTGTACTTGTTCGCTGCGTCCAGCAATCATCCAATGACGACCAAGTACGCGCTCGCGTTCAAGTTCAAAACGAGTCGGGTCGCGATACACGCTCGCGTCCATGACGCTTGGGCCATATTCGGGAAGCGCCTTCACCGACGGACCTAAGCGAGCTGGTAATTCTCCTCGAACTGGAATATGAACCACGGCAACCTCGTTTCCTTGCACTATTTCTACCAAAAATACCGAGGTGGCGACGACTGCTACAACCATTATCAGAGTGTTATGCCAACATATGAGGGTGACGTTGTCAAACAGAGTCGTGCGACTTCACGGGGTGTACGACGCCACCGGAACAGTCGTCGGAGAAATAGCGTATTTTCTCCGAAGAACCTTCATGAACCAACATTGCTCACTTTGCGATATCACTCACTCAACTTTTTCACGCCGCAGTACTTGGGACAGTTGTGTCGCCGAACTCGGACTCGATTTTCACCTTCATCACCGAAACGATGCTCCGGCTTCGGTCACTGCCACATCGGGATATATGGCGCCCTGTGTTGTCGGCGAATACGAAGATGGTTCACTCAAATTGCTCGTCAATGCCAACGAACTTGCCTCATGTGAGAACTCCCCCGAACAGTTAATGAAAATCATCACAGAGATTCTTAGCGATAACTCAGAAAGTTCGTCACCCCTATGAGAGTCATTGCTGGCATGAGCGACCGCATTCCCTTGAATGACATTGGTCGCTACGCCCAACATGTTGAATCCCTCGGTTACGACATTTTGCATATCCCCGAGACAATCCACGACTCAATGGCCGTCGCACTATTGGCACTTGAACACACCACCACCTTGAGAGTTCAAACCAGTCTCACTTTGGCATTCCCACGTAGCCCAATGTTGCTCGCGCTTCAATCGTGGGATCTCTCGCAGATGAGTGGCGGACGTTTCGATCTTGGACTCGCAACTCAGATCAAACAAAACATTGAAGGTCGCTTCGGAATTCCGTGGTCATCACCGATACGCAAGATGAATGACTATGTCATCGCCGTCAAAACGGCATGGCACAGTTTCGCGACTGGCGAACCATTCATTGTTGATACCGAGCAATACCACATGAATCGTTTGCAGCCATTTTTCAATCCCGGCCCGCTTCCCCATGATGGCCCGCAATTACTTCTCGGTGGCGTTAATGACAACGCCATTCGACTTGCGGGCGAAGTTGCCGATTGGTTTGTGACTCACCCCACCAACTCGCATCCGCGATTTTTACGCGACAGAGCATTGCCCCGACTCGCCGAAGGAATCAACGCAGCCAAACGAACTTCACATGATGTTCAAGTCGCTATTGCAATTCCATACATCACCGGCCTCGATCAATCAGCCGTTGATCAAAGTCGTGAATCACAACGAGCAGTGTTGGGCTTCTTATATTCAACGCCGGCCTATCGCCGAACCCTTGAACTTTTTGGCTGGGACGATCTAGGCGCCCAATTACAGCTGATGACTCGAAGCGGAGATTGGTCGCAACTCGGACAACTGATGACCGATGAAGTTCTTGATGCCCTCATTCCGTCTGGGACATGGGACGAACTGCCAAATGTCATTAACGATTGGTTTGGCGGATTGGTTGATGCCGTACTGATTCAGCCATCCGATAATTACAACGACGAATTTGCCCAACTCATTAGTCGCGTCAAACTGATTGAGTCACGACTCAACGCCGCGTGACGAGTTCGTCACGATGGCAACGCCCACCAAAATAATGGGCAAGGCGATTGCCATGTTGGTTGAAACGTGTTCATCACTCAGCACGACACCCAGCAACACCGCGATAGCCGGATTGACATAGGCATAACTCATCGCCAGTGGACCACTCACATGACTGATCAAGTAGGTGAACGCGGTAAAGGCGACAATGGATCCGATGAAGATCAAGTAGACAACGGCTAACGAACTGCGCATGCTTGGCATCTGAATGTCTTCATGAGTAATCAAGGTCAGCATCAAGTAAACAATCGCCGCTGCCGCCATTTCAAACGCGGTTGCCATAAACCCTGAGGGCATATCAATACGGCGACTCAGGGCTGAACCGAAACTCCACGAGAGACACGCAACAAAAACAAGAGATGTGCCACTCCATGTTCCGGAAAGTCCGTTGTCAGATACCAGCACCAAGACCCCGGCCATACCGATCAACATGCCGACCCACTGCATACGAATGGGCCAGGTCTTCCACAATCCGCCCCACAACGACATCAACATCGGCTGAATCGCGATGATCGTGGCAACCAAGCCAGAGTCGACGCCGCGATCTTCAGCTACGGTCACCATGCCCAAACCACCGATCAGTAACAGCACTCCAATCAACGAAGCGTTACGTATCTGCACTCGCGATGGCCAGGCAACTTTTTTGGCTTTCAACACGCTCAACATCACGGTGCTTGCCACGGTAAAGCGAATGCCCTGCATCAGGAAAGGGGGCATGGTCTCAAGACCAATCTTGATTGCCAAATAGGTCGATCCCCAGATGACCCATACCGCTGCGAGCGATAGTACGACGGTGCGATTAAAAGTGGCGGGGGTACTACTCGGCATTCTTTCTAGTCTCGCAGATACCCTGAACAACATGAGTACCAATTCGGGTGCCAACTCAAGTTCCCTGGCTGATCCCCAAACGCCTTTGTGCGTTCTTGGTGACTTTGCTTGGGACGTACTCATTCGCACGAACTCCGAACTTCTGCGTGGCGGAGACACTTTTGGTGAAGTGATGCTCACTCCTGGCGGAAGTGCAGCCAACGTTGCGGTTTGGGCAAGTCGATGCGGAATGAATACACGCTTCGTCGGCAAAATTGGTCGTGATCGATTTGGACAGCTTGCGCAAGAAGACCTCGAACGCGAAAAAGTCATTGCCCACTTAGTTGAAACCGAAGCTCACTCAACAGGATCAGTTGCAGTATTCGTTGATCACACCGGCCAACGCTCGATGGTCTCGGGTCACGGCGCTGACTTCTATCTCATGTCGAGCGAGTTGCCCGTTGAAGCAATTTCCTCAGCACAACACTTACACCTCACTGCTTGGTCTTTCTTCACCGATCCCCCTCGTTCGGCTGCTCGCAAAGCGGCTCGCCTTGCTCGTGAACATGGCGCAACAGTTTCTTTTGACCCAGGCTCATTTCAAATGATCCAAGAGATGGGTGTCAGTAACTTTTTGGCAGTGACTGCCGATCTTGATTTTGACATCGTGCTCCCCAATAAAGAAGAGGGTCAAGTTCTTACTGGTTGCGATGAGCCAGTTGCGATCGCCGAAGCACTCACAAAAATCTTTCCCAAGGCACTCATCGTTCTCAAGCTTGATGCTGAAGGTGCTTTGCTGTACGACAACGGAAAGTCAACGCACATTCCGCCAGCCACTAACAACCTGGTTGATGCAACTGGTGCTGGTGACTCTTTTGCCGGGTCTTTCTTGGCGCATTATCTCGTACACAAATCGCCCGTTGAGGCAGCACGTTTTGCGACCACAATTTCGGCATGGGTCATTGAGCACATCGGGGCACGACCCTCGGCAGATGCTCGACTCAAGACAGTTCTTGCGGCCCGCCAGAGATAGTCACCGCCAATCGGCGCTTGCCTAGGATGTCGTGCATGGAACTACGAATTATTGGTCGTCGCGCTCTAGTGACCGGAGGTTCAAGTGGTTTGGGTCTCGCTACTGCTCGCGCTCTTGCCGCAGATGGGGTCAGCGTCGTCTTAGCCTCACGATCGGCCGAGAAACTCGCCATCGCCAAGGATTCAATCAAACCCGCACATGGCGCTGCTGTGCATTGTGTCGTCGCCGATGTGAGCGATCTTGCTCAGGTCACTTCTTTGATTGAACAAACCAATGATCTTCTTGGCGGAATCGACATTTTGATTGCCAATGCCGGCGGGCCTCCTCCAGGCAACTTTGCTTCAACTCCCATCGAGGCATACGACGTGGCATTACGACTGAACCTGGTATCTAGCGTGGCCATGTGTCAGGCCGTTGTGCCCGCCATGCAAAAACAACAGTGGGGTCGCATCTTGGCGATCACTTCAAGTTCGGTTCGCGAACCAATTGATCGCTTGATTTTGTCGAACACTGCACGCGCTGGTTTGACCGGTTTCTTGAAAACGCTGGCGCGCGAAGTTGCCAAAGACGGAATCACAGTGAACTCCATTCAGCCAGGACTACATCTCACCGATCGTTTGTCGTCGCTGTATCCCGACCCTGCGGCACTTGCGTCTTCAATTCCGGCCGGAGTGGTTGGTGACCCAGATGATTTTGGTCATGTCGCTGCATTCATGTGTTCAGAACATGCCAAGTTCATGACTGGCGTCGGCTTACCACTAGATGGTGGAGCGCTACACGGACTGCAATAAACAGTCGCTGACTAGATCACCAATATTTGGCGAGCAATTCAAGACTGCGCACGCGCGCCGAGGTCTCGTACGCAACCGCAGTCACCATGGCTTCATCCGCATTGACTCGTTGAACTAATTGATGAAGTTGTTCAGCGACATGTTCACCATTGCCAACGATGCGACTTGATGGCATACGTTCGGCTTCGGTGATATCAGGATGACGAGCCGCGTCATCGGCCGAGGGCAACGGCAAGAATCGGCCAGTTCGCCGCAAATAGCCGGTCAATCGTGATGACTTGGCGTGCCACATTGCTTCTTCGACAGTATCGGCCGCCAAAACATTGGCTGTGACAACCATGTATGGCTCGCTCAAAATATGCGAAGGAACAAATCGTGACCGATAGATCTCGGCCGCTTCAAATGTTCCACCCATGTCAAAGTGGTGAGCAAAACCAAAGGGCAGTCCCAACTTGGCGGCAAGATGCGCGCTGTATCCACTTGATCCGAGTAAAAAGATTTTGGGGTACGACGATGCAGCAGGGGTCGCCTTGAAGTGATCGCCAATCGTGGTATCAAAACGACGATCACCGAGAAGATCCATCAATTCAAAAAGGTCTGTCGGAAAATCTTCAGCACCTAAAGCACCAACAGATCGACGTACCGCCGCAGCAGTTCGCTGATCGGTACCAGGTGCTCGGCCAATTCCAACGTCAATTCGTCCGGGGTGGAGAGCCTCAAGCATGGCGAACTGTTCGGCGACCACCAACGGCGCGTGGTTCGGCAACATCACTCCGCCCGAACCCACGTTGATGCGTGATGTCAATGCAGCAAGGTGACCAATCAACACTGGAGGTGCTGTGCACGCAACACTCGGCATGTTGTGATGTTCAGCCACCCAAAAACGCTTGTAGCCACACGCATCAGCGCATTGAGCCAGCGTGGTTGTTTGAGTCAGCGCATCAGCACTCGACGCACCTTCACGAAGAATCGACAGGTCAAGAACCGAAATCGGTACTGCCTGTCGTTGAGTCATCTCAGTCAATCAGACTCTGTTAATCAAACTGCGGCGTTAGCAGCGGCGCGGCGGACAGCAGCAACGACTTCGTCGGCTGGCGCACCTGGGCCAAGAATTTCGGCAATGCCCGCAGCTTTCAAGTCAGCAACATCGCTGTTCGGCACGATTCCACCGATCACCACAGGAATATCAACGCCACGCGCACGGATCGCGGCAACAACGAGCGGAGCAAGAGTCATGTGAGCACCAGACAACATTGAGAGACCAACGACATCGACGTCTTCGTCAACAGCAGCCGCAGCAACAGTTTCGGGAGTCTGAAATAGACCCGTATAAATGACTTCAATTCCGGCATCGCGCAACAAGCGAGCCACAACTTTTACGCCCCGGTCATGTCCGTCAAGTCCAACTTTGGCAACAAGAACTCGTAGTGAAGTGTTTTCAGTGTTCATCAGATGATCGGTACCTCAACGTGACGACCGAAAACTCCGGCCATGGTGTTCATCATTTCGCCAACGGTGGCATACACATTTGACGCATCAATCAACGCTGGCATCAAGTTGACTTCGGTGTCGACAGCGTCTTTGGCCAAACGGTCAAGGGCATCTTGCACTGCTGCTTCATTGCGATCTTGTTTCACCGACGACAAACGCTCGCGTTGCTTCTTTTCATCAGCATTGGTGATCTTGAGAATGTCCATTTCGTCCTCTTCGTTACCTTCGAGGAATTTGCTGACACCAACAATGGTGCGCTCGCCACGGTTGAAGGCCCGCTCAAGTTCATAAGCACTGTCGGCGATACGACCCTGGAACCAGTTTTCGTCAATACCAACGATGCAACCTTCGAGCATTGAGCCGTGACCCATCTCGTCAATCTTGGCGAAGATCTCTTCGGCGCGACGTTCCATCTCGTCAGTGAGTGCTTCGACGTAATACGAACCGCCGAGCGGGTCGGCCACGTGCGCAACATTGGTTTCGTAACCAATGACTTGCTGAGTACGTAGCGCAATGCGGGCTGAACGTTCGGTCGGCAATGCCAAGGCTTCGTCCATTGAGTTGGTGTGCAATGACTGTGTGCCACCAAGAACACCAGCAAGAGCTTCAATTGCAGTACGCACAATGTTGACTTCGGGCTGCTGAGCAGTCAGCGACACGCCAGCAGTCTGAGTATGGAAACGCAATTGCATTGAACGCTCGGTCGTTGCGCCGTAACGCTCTTTCATCCAACGTGCCCAAATGCGACGAGCCGCACGGTACTTCGCGATTTCTTCGAAGAAGTCGATGTGAGCATTAAAGAAGAACGACAAACGGGGTGCGAATGCATCAACCGGCAAACCTGCTTGGCGAGCAAGTTCGACGTAGGCAAAACCGTTGGCCAAGGTAAATGCCAATTCTTCGGCAGCCGTCGAACCAGCCTCACGAATGTGGTATCCCGAGATCGAAATCGAGTTCCAACGGGGCATTTCGGCCGCAGTGAAAGCCACGGTGTCACGAACAAGTCGCATGGACTGACGTGGGGGGAACACAAACTCTTTTTGAGCTTGGTATTCCTTCAAAATGTCATTTTGCAAAGTGCCACCCAATTTGGCGCGGGGCACTCCAGCATTTTCAGCCTGGGCAACAAACATGGCTAACAACACTGCCGCTGGCGAGTTAATGGTCATTGACGTCGTAATGCTTCCGAGATCAATGTCAGAGAACAAGTCGCTCATGTCGGCGAGAGTGTCAATGGCAACTCCACAACGCCCGACTTCACCAAGTGACATCGGATCGTCAGAGTCGAGACCAAGAAGTGTTGGCATGTCAAATGCAGTGGAGAGTCCGTCGCCACCCGACTTCAAAATTTCTTTGAAGCGCTGATTGGTATCAATCGCGGTACCAAAACCAGCGAACATGCGCATCGTCCACAACTTCGAGCGGTACATCGATGCGTACGGCCCACGGGTGTACGGGTAGACGCCCGGGAAGTCACCGTCTTCGGGACCATAAACCGGTTCGAGCGGAATGCCCGACATCGTCTGATATTTCTCATCACGAACTTTCGAAGCGTCGAAAGCCTTCTGCCATTGTTCACGGGGGTTCGTCACGCCTCTATTCTGACGACTGCCAGCCCATTTCCCCCACCCGAAGGCGAATTAGCGGGGCTTCAGTTGCCAATTTCACGCTCGGTGCGCTCGCTCTGAGGCAATGCACACTCGGCGGTTCCCCCGGGCATCCGGTCGCGGTTCTTTGCTACCCAGCGGTAAACAACACCAGCGATCTGTTTGATACCTGGCACTAACAACAGGTAGCCAAGGACAGCCCAGCCCCGCTTGCCATAGATCAAGAGCCGAGCGACGGCCACATGAGCTGAGGTCACTCGTCCGTTTTCAATCAGCTGTACCGCGGTTTCGCATTGCTCTTGTGTGAGACCAAGACCAGCCAGATCAGATCTCTGCCATGGCTGAATGCGGGGATGACGACGAATACGACGTTCGATGAATCGCACACTGCTCGTGCAAAAGGCACAGTCACCATCAAAAATGAGGAGCGGTGTTGGCTCAACTATTGACGGCGAACTCATAGCGCAATTGTGCCATCAATTAGAGACCGATCCTCAGCGTCTGAATCTGGAAGGGTGCGAGGTGCACAGCAATGATTCCGTCACTGATCGAAACCGATGGTGAGTTCAAGGGCTCTTCTAAGGCATTGCACTGCACAACAACTCCCGTGGGTCGCGAGATGCTCATCGTTCCCGATGTGCTCGCTCCCCTGGTTTCCCAAAGTCTGACCACAATGTCTCCCGAGCCATCATCGGCTGGCTTCATGACACTGATGAGGGCTCCGCGAACATCAAGGCGGATACCAGAGCTAATTGCAACCGGAGTTCCTGTCATCAATCGATATGGGTGAGCAATCTTCGCACTTTCAATTTCAATTGCTTCAACATCGCCTGGACTTTGATCGATGTACAACGACCACTCAACGCGTTGTCGTCCGATATCTGCCTGTGGGTCAGGGAACTTCGGCGAACGCAACAATGTCAATGACAGAGCGTCGCCTCGTACGTCGTATCCACGTGGTCCATCGGCCAAAATCGCGACACCACAGCCAGGTTCACCAACATGGACATAGCGATGAGCACAGACTTCAAATTTGGCGACATCCCACGACGTGTTGTGATGCCGAGGACGTCGCACATGTCCAAATTGCGTTCCGCATGTTGCCTCTCGCGCTAACACAGCAGTCGGAATCTTCATCTGCAAACGATGTTCCGATTCATGCCAATCGGCATCAAGGGCAACATCAAGTCG
>CAIQJP010000162.1 GCA_903872155.1 uncultured Actinomycetes bacterium
AGCAAGTCCTCATTCTGAATCGCAGCCAAGGCGGTATTGCCGGAATGAACGTTTTGACTCCCCTATTGCTTGCCGACGGCCGAGCCATCATTGTCAACCGAGGTTTCATTGCTTTAAGCGCTACTCCGCCTCCGGCACCCACTGGGACGGTCGAAGTTGTGGGCACATTACGCGCCAGTGAAGAGCGCTCAACTGGTCAAGCAACTGAAGCAAGTGGCGAACTCACCGAATTCTTCCGCCTCGATATCAAGCGTCTCCAGCAACAAATCGATGCCGAACTCATTCCCGTTGCCTTAGTCGCCGAGCGTTCGCAACCGGCTGATAGTTCGGTACTTGCACCCGTCAGTCCACCAGAACTCAGTGAGGGCCCACATCTTTCGTATGCCATCCAATGGTTGATTTTCTCAACCGCAGTCATCGTTGGTTGGGTACTCGCAGTTCGCAAGTCAATTGCTAACCGCGCTCTAACTGCGCCATCCGCCTGAACTGTTCAACGACATCGGGGCTTTGGTGACTGACATCAAGTGAGCGATAAGCCGTTTCAACGTTCACGCTGATTCGCCCGGCTTCTCCCCAACTGGCAAAGGTTGATCCAGTCACCGACATTTCACGAGCGATGTCACGTGCTGCATCAAATGCATCCATTCCCGATTCAAATCTTGCCGTCGCGCCTTGTTCGATAAATGACAAATAGTCGCGCACTTGAACGATTCCTTGTTTATCAGTGACCGGACCATGTCCAGGAACAACAGTCTCGACGTCCATGCCCAGCATCAGATCGCATGCAGAAATCCAATTTGAAAGTGGTCCCGCCCACACGATAGGTGTTCCACCAATAAAGAGAACATCACCCGTGTACACAGTGCGCGCATCAGGAACATAGGCAATCACATCACCTTTGGTATGTGCAGGACCAACCTCAATGAGTTCGATCAGTCGTCCACCTACTTCCACATCAAGACGTGCATCAAAAGTGCGGGTCGGCATTTTCATGTCGATGTCAGCAAAGTCGAAAGCCCCAAAGAAACTGCGGAACAATTCACCAATTTCGCCTGGCGCGGCATTCAGCGCTGCCAACATCGCCGGGGGCACCTCGGTCATTTCATGAGCGGCAGCCGTCGAGGCAATAATTTCGGCACCGTCAACAAGTTGATTGCCATAACAATGATCGCCATTGGCATGAGTGTTGACAAGTGAACGAATGGGTGCCGTACGAGTAAACGGTGCAAGGGCGTCCAACATGTGCTGGGTCAGTTTTAAGTCGAACAAAGTGTCGACCAGCAACGATGCTCCGTCTCCCACAACAAGACCAGCGTTACTCCAACCCCAACTTCCGTCGGGTTGCACGTAAGCCAGGCAACCGTCGGATAGTTCAATCAGTTCAGGAGGCTTCGGCCGACCCGTCATATTCTTCTACCTTCCCCGTCGGCCCGCACCAGCGACACGACACCGACTCCAAATCGTCGAGGAGAACCTTCTCATCCTCAATCGACAATTCGCCGCCGGTTGTGTAGTGATAATAAGCCGAGGTTCGCTGCGTGCGGACAACATCAAATCGGGTCAAGTTTCCGCACAGGGTGCAGCGATAACGAGTGGACATACTGCGAGCGTAGGGCAACCATCCAAATCCAGAACATTCTGTGGCTTCACTTCTCGTAAAGACTTGACACAGAACACTTGTTCGGAAACACTCTGAAGGTGCAGAAATCATTTGACGATATGGGGACACCGCTCAGCGATGTCACTTTTTGCGTCATCGACTTTGAAACGACCGGTGGTTCGGCCGAACACGACCGCATTACCGAAATCGGTGCAGCCAAATATCTCGGCGGCGAATGTATCGGTACGTTTCAGACGCTCGTGAACCCAGGGTGCTCCATCCCACCATTCATCACGATCCTTACTGGCATCACCGAAGCAATGATCATGCCCGCGCCTCGTATTGAATCGTTACTGGGTACTCTCACCCATTTCATCGGCGACTCCGTCATCGTTGCGCACAATGCGCGCTTCGATGTTGGCTTCTTAAATGCAGCCCTCATTCGCGACGATCGAGATCCGCTCACCAACAAAGTGATCGACACCGTGCCTCTCGCCCGCCGCCTTGTTCGTGATGAAGTCACCGATTGCAAACTGGGCACGTTGTCGGCTCACTTCCGTTTTGCCCACCAACCAAGTCACCGCGCCCTTGACGACGTTTTAGCAACCGGCGACCTCCTTCACCTTCTGATTGAGCGCGCCGCAGGTTTCGGAGTTCTTGGACTCGACGACTTAATCGCGCTTCCCAAGCTTGGAACACATCCCCAAGCCGCCAAACTTCGTCTCACCGAAGATTTGCCTCGTTCTCCAGGCGTGTACATCTTCTCCGATGTTGCCGGGCGACTTTTGTATGTCGGCAAGGCCACGAACTTACGTCAACGAGTTCGTAGCTATTTCAGTACTTCTGAAACTCGCCGCAAAGTTGGACCAATGTTGCGCCAAGTTCATGGAGTTGACTACATCGCAACTCCCGACGCGCTCACCGCCGAAGTACTTGAAATGCGCCTTATTCAACGATTACTACCGCAATACAACAAGGCCGGAACTACGAGTGACAAATACTGCTACGTGCGTCTGACTGTTGAAGAAGAGTGGCCTCGCCTTGTCATCACGAAAAATCCCGCCAAAAAGGGCTTACATATCGGTCCACTGACTAGTCGTACTGCCGCACGACTTGTTGTTGAAGCAATTGAGTCGGTGGTTCCACTTCGACGGTGCACAGTCCGCATGGGCCGCAATTACACCGCACCATCGGATGCGCCCGTGTGCTCAGCCGCACAATTGGGCGTCGCATTGTGCCCGTGTTCAGGAACCGCAAGCCCTGATGAATACGCAGCAATCGTTTCTTTCATCACGCATTCGTTAACTGACTCACCCTCTGCTCTCTTCGCGCGCCTCCACGAACGAATCACATCACTGGCCGCCGCTCAAAGGTTTGAAGAGGCTGCCGAAATGCGCGACCGCACGCAGGCATTAGTACTTGCACTTAACCGCCAACGCCGATGCGACCAATTGAGGTCTGCAGGATCAGTGAGTATCCGCTCTGGTGACATTCATTACGACATCGAGTCAGGTGTCTTGGTGAATACACGTCGCGAAGATCAACTCTTTAGCCCGATTACGGCACATCGCAGCAAGGTCCTTCAAGGCGTCGTCGACTATCTGCACCCACATCAGCCCGAAGCGCTTGAAAGCGGACCGCTTGACCGTCAAATCTTTGACGAAGTGATGTGCATCGCTCGCTTTTTAGATGACGAAGCAACGCATTCGGTGCTCGAAGACTGCAGTGGCCATTGGGCATCTCCCGTTCAAGCAGTTCCCGAACTTCGCCGACTTGATTTTCATCGGGCTGCCTAGATCTTTAGACAGTGAAGCTGCGCAGTCCGAGACGATCGATACTGAGTACTTTCGCGTGTCCGTCTGGAAACTCTTGACTCAACAACTCAGCCATGGTCTCGGCACCAGATTGCTCAACAAATGCCGCAATTGTGGGACCAGATCCTGACAGCCACGATGAGATTGCTCCAAGTTCACTCATGCGGTTCATCACTTCGCGACACTGCGGCGTTTCATCGAGCCTTTGGTCTTGGTGCAAACGGTCGGTCATCGAAGTTCTCAATAATTCAAGATCGCCGGTTGTTAATGCGATCACCATCTGCGTTGAACGGGCAATGTTAAAGACTGCATCGGCTCGATCAATGTTTGCTGGCAGAGTTGAACGACTTGATGCAGTTGATGTTTGAAAAAATGGAACCCATGCAACGACACGAATGCCATCGAGAACTTCATCCGCTACTGGCACCGCCACTGTTGATTGAGGTGAAGCGCTAACGATTCCGCCCATCACACTCGCGGCAACATTGTCAAAATGCCCTTCCAATTCGGCGGCAATTCTGATGATGTCGTCACGGTTTTGAGTAATAAAGAGCGGAAGATCCTTTTCAGTGACACCAGCTTGATATGCAAGCCCCAGACATACACCACCGACACGAACCGCTCCAGAAAAACCTAAACCTCGTCCAGACGGAATAGGAGAATCGACCCACAGCGCACCTTGACCACCAGCGCGCATAAAAGCTTGCATCGCCGGGTGACCATCACTCACGGGCTCGCTGTCACCAATCGGACACCGAGCAACGGTGGCGAACAGCGATAACGCCATTCCTAATACATCAAAGCCCGGGCCAAGGTTGGCTGATGTCGCAGGAACTTGAACAGCCAAATTCATTTCTGTACAGCCAGAAGTTTCTAAGCGCCGAATTCGGCGAGAGCAGCTTGCGATTCGGTAATGAGTTTTGTCAGAGTTTCGTTGGCGCGACCCGAATCAATTGATTCAGCAGCCATAGCGACGCCTTCTTCAAGTGAACTTGCAACATCGGCGACAACCAAACCTGCACCAGCGTTCAGTACGACGATGTTGCGATGAGCACCTTGTTCGCCACTCATGACTCGGCGTACAACATCGGCGTTAAATGCCGG
Source organism: uncultured Actinomycetes bacterium (assembly GCA_903872155.1). Lineage (GTDB taxonomy): Bacteria > Actinomycetota > Acidimicrobiia > Acidimicrobiales > Ilumatobacteraceae > Casp-actino8. The sequence continues at coordinate 4,519 of CAIQJP010000162.1, forward strand.
TGTGCCGCCAGTCAACTCTTCAGAAATTGCCGGAGCCAATCCCAATGACACGGGATCAACAGAGAACGTTCGTACTTGTCCACCACGCAGTTCTAAAACAGTGGAAGGTCCAGTGGTCGTGAGTTCATCAAGCCCGCCGCCATGCACGACCCATGATGACTTCGAACCATGAAGTCGCAGCGAGGCCAGCATCCGTTCGGCAACCAATGGATTTGCCACACCAATTAACTGGCGCTTGACACGACCCGGGTTGGCCATCGGTCCAAGCAGGTTAAAAACTGTGGGCACCCCAATTTCGCGACGTGATGGTGCCGCAAAACGAAATGCCGGGTGGTAACGCGCGGCGAGACAAAATCCCATACCAGCGCGCTCAACACATTGCTTCACACCTTCTGGTGACAACTCAACGGCAACACCTAATGCTTCAAGCACATCGGCAGTTCCACATTGCGACGAAGCAGCACGGGCACCGTGTTTACACACCGGCACACCTGCGCCTGCAACAACGATGGCCGACATCGTGCTGACATTGATCGAATGACTGCGATCGCCACCAGTCCCCACGATGTCAATCGCGCGCTCACGAGTTGCATCGTCAAGGGGAACCAAAGTTGCCGCTTCAAGCACTGCGTCAAGCAATCCTGAAAGTTCTTCGGGTGTTTCACCTTTGGCACGTAGCGCAACAACAAATCCGATGAGTTGAGCTGGCGTTGCCGAGCCCGACAAAATATTGGTCATCGCCGCACGGGCATGGGCCGCATCAAGGTCGTGACGATCAAGCAGCGAAGAAATCAGTTCAGGCCAACCACCGATTGATTCAAGGGTGATCTCAGAAGTCTGGGGAGCCTCGGCCATGCGTTTGAGGCTAGCGAGATGTGCCAGCGAGTACGACTGCCAAGGTTGTACGACAATCAGGCAATGCGCCGGCGTTGGCGAATGAGACGTCGGCGTTCACGTTCGGTGGTACCGCCCCAAACACCAACTTTTTCTCGACTTGCTAACGCGTGCTCTAAACACGAGATGCGTACATCGCACCCGTGGCAGACCATTTTCGCAACATCAGCCTGATCTTCGGTTTCTGGAAAGAACATTTCTGGGTCAAGACCCCGACATGCTCCCAGTGACCGCCATATGACTTCCATTGGATTCCCCCAAGTGACATCGGTCCGATTACGGCAACGACTTCTCTTAGAGCGAGACAATAGAAGGCTCTTGCCCGTTTGTGAATAGGCAAGTTCAAATATCGCTCTGACCTGCCCCGATCGGGCAAAAAAGTCAGGTCAAGCGCGTAAATCGTTCAGGAATTCAGCCAAATTGGCTGGCGACAAGGTGATTTCTTCTAAATAGTCAGGGTGGGCGCAGGCCAGCACCGCCCCGCCTTGCGCCAAGCCTTCGATGTCATCTGATGAGAAGGCGAACTGCAGATAATGCACGGCAGCAGTGACATAGTCACGAGTGAGTTGACTCTCATGTTGAGCTTCGGTGATAGCCGCAACTTCACGACCGTCAGCCAATCGGAAAACGATTGAACTCTCGATGCCCACCAATTTTGGTAGCCACTCTTGCATTTGTTCTTCACTCGTCAATTCAATGAACAATGTGGCGCACAACTGGCCAGGTTCAGGAATCATCGGGTTATAGATATCAATCTCACCTTGAATTTCTTCATCAGTGGAAAGACGTTCAACACGCGCCATCTCTTGAATCTGATAACGAATCGTGTCGCGATTTTCAAACATCACCGAAACGATCGTGCCAAGCGACAAGCGACGACGTTCTTTCAGTGCGATCACTCGATCTCTAAATTCAGGTCGCTCACGTTCGTAGGCGCGAACATCAGCGATATCTGACAATGAGAGTTTGCGGGGGGTCAATGTGTTCATGACTTTCTCCAGTTCTCGGATTACTTCAGGGGTTGTTCTTCTGGAATTCCGTACGCTCGCGCCACCAATTGAATGGGGTGCAACGACACGCGCCCGGTTTGTTCGTTAATTGCTCCGTTGGCCAAGTGACAATCACCAGTCACGACATCACTATCGGCTTTGATGATTTCGGCACCGAGTTTTTGACCAATCGGAATCGAGAGTTCGGCATTTTCTGCACGAAGACCCCACATACCGTCAATACCAGAGCACTGTTGAACAAGTTTGATTTTTGCGCCGGTGAGCTTCATCAGGTCACGGCTCTTCAAACCAATATTTTGCGCTCGCAAGTGACATGGAGTGTGATACGTAATGGTCTCAGGAACATCGCCGTTGAATTCAATATCTAATGCTGTGCCGTCAGCCTTATGAATCTTCATCAGGTATTCGCTGGCATCAAAGGTGTGGGCTGCAACCAGTTCGGCATCTGGGCCACCGACATAATCGAGGTAATCCTTCTTCAAGACATAGCCACAGGTTGGCTGTGGCACGACGATGTCATTGCCCTTACGCACAGTGTTAGCGAGCGCCTTGACATTCTTCTCAGCGATCTTGGTGAAACTTTCAATGTCACCACTGTGCAAGAACGGCGCACCACAACACTGAGTTGTGTCGGCCAACGAACATTCAATGCCGTTACGTTCGTACACCTTGATGAGGTCATGGCCTACTTCGGGAGCCTGGTACTCAACGAGACATGTTGGGAAAAGCGCAACGCGTCCCTGACGCTTGCCGATCTTTAATTTCGGACGGCGGTTAAACCATGTTGTGAATCGTTGTTTCGCAAAGGGCGGCAACACACGTTCACTCGAAACACCAGAGGTCACTTCGATTGCTTTACGCACAAGTGAACCCGGCTTTGCACCCATCATCTTGTTGATCAAAGGTGAGGTTTTCGTAGCGACTTTGCCAAGTAGGTCGGTGCGACCCATCACATTGGTTGTGACCTTGTCACGTAGTGACACTTGGTCGTTGGTATGGCGCATCGCATCAGCGCGCAGCATCAAACGCGGGAAGTCAAGTTCCCATTCGCTTTGCCCAGGAATATAGGGGCAGTTGACATAACACAATTTGCATTGGAAACATTCGTCAATGACTTGGTCTTGTTGAGCTGGCGTCAATCGCCCAGCATCTTGGTCTTCGTGTTGATCAATGAAATCAAAAAGGGTCGGAAACGATGTGCAGTACTTGAAGCACAGGCGACAACCGTGACATAGGTCGTAAACACGAGTGAGTTCGTCGCGTACGTCTTTCTCATCGAGATACTTCGGATGCTTGGGATCGTAAGTAATCGTCATAGGGAGATCTCATTCGGGTTGATTTATCTGGAAAGGACTGCGGTGAACTTTTGTTGGGGTGTCCAGTTGTTACTGGACACCCCAACAATGTGAGTCAATGAAACTCAGAGTGCGTCGAGGCCCTGCTGGAAACGACCAGCGTGGCTCTTCTCGGCACGAGCCAAAGTTTCAAACCAATCGGCGATTTCGGCAAAGCCTTCGTCGCGAGCGGTCTTGGCAAAGCCTGGGTACATCTGGGTGTACTCGTAGGTTTCGCCGGCGATTGAAGCCTTGAAGTTGGCTTCGGTTTCACCGATGGGCTCACCCGATGCGGGGTCGCCAACTTCGGCCAAGTAATCGAGGTGACCGTGTGCATGTCCGGTTTCGCCTTCGGCGACTGAACGGAACAATGCAGCAGCGTCGGGGTAACCCTCGATGTCAGCCTTCTGTGCGAACCACAAGTAACGACGGTTGGCCTGGCTCTCGCCGGCGAACGCCTCCTTGAGGTTTTCGTGAGTCTTGGTGCCCTTGAGGCTCATGACTGTCTCTCTTTCGTGTGTTTTGGTTGTTGTTTTGCTGAACTTCTTGAACGCAAGTGGCCCAAGAAACTTGTGGTCAGTTCACGCGCATCTTGCGCATGAACCGTGGAACAAAATTGACGTTGAATCAACGGAGAATCCATTGAGACCATCGATGCGCAGCTCGTGCGAACCTGCGACATACACGTCGCGCACATCTCCACATGCCTGACAGACGACGTGATGATGATCGTCGACGTTTGGATCGAAACGCACTGCGCCTGCACCAACATCGATCAATCGCAACTCGCCCATTGAGGCCAGATCGGTCAAGGTTTGATACACGGTGCGCAACGAGATGCCCGGCATCTGCACGCTGGCTTCAGAAAACAGGGCATCAGCGGTCGGATGCATCGTGTTGCCATGCATCAGACGGAAAAGTAACTGCCGCTGCGGAGTGACCTTCAGGCCATTGGCTCGAAAAGCTTCGGTGAGCTCGGTGGGTGATTTCACAGACCGAACCTTAGTGACATTCCGTGCTAGTTAGCAATCAATGCAGATTAGCAACTCGTGAAATTTGTCTCAACAGGCACTCTGAGACTGCAGCAAGTACTCTCGCCATGTGCCTACCGAGTTATCCCCTGAGCGTTTTGACCGACCAGCCATGCGCGGGCGCTTAGCGACTGAGCAATTTGATGTCGTGGTCGTCGGCGGCGGAATTACCGGCCTTGGCGTGGCCCTCGATGCCGCTTCGCGAGGATTACGTACGGCACTTGTTGAACGCCACGACTTCGCTTCAGGTACATCGTCAAAAAGTTCAAAACTGATCCACGGCGGACTGCGTTATCTGCAGCAAGGTGAAGTGCGCTTGGTCTATGAAGCGCTGTATGAACGTCAACGGTTACGTCGCAATGCACCGCATCTCGTCACACTCCTCCCCTTCTTGCTACCGATTCTCACTAAAGATGGTCTCGTGTCGCGCAAAATTGCGCGAGCTCTCGGTTCTGCTTTGTGGATGTACGACTTCACCGGTGGCGCACGTATTGGAAAAATTCACCGACGGCTGCGCAAACAAAAAGCGTTGGCGCATATGCCAACGATGCCGAGTCAGCGTTTGGCTTCGGCCTATATCTATTACGACGCACAGGCTGATGATGCGCGCTTATGCGTCACGATGGCACGTTCTGCCGCCGACCACGGTGCAGCAGTGATCAATCAATGTGCAGTCACAAACATTTTGCGTTCCGACTCTGGACAAGCCACTGGAGTTTCAGTTTTGTGCGACGGCGAGCAATTCGACATTCGCGCGCATGTCGTTGTCAATGCTGCTGGTGTTTGGACTGACGCAGTTCGCACACTTGAAGAAGGCATTGATCCCGACACCATTCGCCCAGCCAAAGGTGTTCATGTCACCGTGCCGTGGGAAAAAGTTCGCAATGACATCGCAGTCATCATCCCCGTCCCCAAAGACAAGCGCAGTCTGTTTGTTGTTCCATGGGGTCCAAAGCCCGATGGAACCTTTACTCATACATACGTCGGTACTACCGACACCGATTATCAAGGCCCGGTTGACGATCCGCAATGTACAAAAGACGATATTGACTATGTCTTGCGGGCATTAAACGCGAGCGTCACTACCGGAATCACCACCGATGACGTCACCGGTGTGTGGGCAGGATTGCGCCCACTCGTCAAACAAGTCAATGCCGAAGAAGGAACTGGTCAAGGTGGAAAAGCAGCCCGCACCGCCGACTTATCACGCCGACATCTGGTATTTACTGGCGAATCTGGCATCATCACCGTCACTGGCGGCAAGTTAACGACCTATCGCGAAATGGCTCAAGACACGGTCGATGCTGCATTGAAAGTTCTTGAGAAGAATTCAACATCAAAACCGACAAGTATCAAGAAGTGTCGTACCAAGAATTTGAAACTTCACGGAGCAACGGGTTACAAAGAACCGCGCATTGAAGGTTCGGTTGAAGCGCATCTTGCACATCGCTATGGGTCTGATGTCAACATCATTCAAGAATTGATCACTGCCAATCCGCAATTATCCGATCCACTCGTACCCGGTCTGCCTTACATCAAGGCCGAAGCTATTTATTCGGTGATCCATGAAATGGCTCTCACCCTTGATGATGTTTTGTCGCGCCGTACACGCGCTTTACTCTTTGACCGGGAAGCAACTCGTATTGCTGCCAAGTCGGTCGCTGAACTCATTGCACCATACGCACAGTGGAATGAACAACGAATTGAACAAGAAGTGCAGGCATTCCAAGAAATTTGCGAGCACGAAGCAACGATGGGCACACTGCCCGAAACTGAACTGTATTCCTGAGCGGAGAACCACATGACCGGTAAGACTTTTTCTCGCGAGATCACTTCACCCATTGATCTCATTCAAGATGCGCAATCACCCGCACGAAATCACTTAGCGCACGCCACCATTTCACTGACCAATCAACAGGTCGCTGATCTGCAAAACATATGCGAGACCATCACCGCCCCTATTGAAACCGCACTGGCAAGTCGTGATTGGTGGCCACTCACCATGCATTGGGCTCTTGCGGGCGAAGTACCTACTCGTGCCGCGGCAATTTGTCGACCGACATCAACAGAGCAGGTGTCGCATGTTTTGTCGTATTGCAACGAGCACAAGATTCCAGTGACTGCTGCGGGCGGACGCAGCGGTGTTTGTGGCGCTTCCATTCCCCTTTATGGCGGGGTCATATTGGATACCACTGCAATGCAAGGCGTCGTCGCACTTGACGATGATTCACTAACAGTCGAAGTATTACCCGGAACTTTCGGACCCGATCTCGAAGCCCACATTCAGTCGTTGGGTTTCACCGTTGGCCACTATCCACAAAGTTTTGATATCGCGACTGTTGGCGGTTGGGTGGCGTGTCGCGGTGCTGGTCAATATTCAACTCGATACGGCAAGATCGAAGACATGGTGGTCGCTCTCGAAGTTGTACTTGCCGATGGCAAGATCATCAAAACTGGTGGTTCTCCTCGTGGAGCAAGCGGACCAGACCTCAATCAAATCTTCATTGGTAGCGAAGGAACTCTTGGTGTCGTCACTCGCGTCTGGCTTAAGTGTCACCCTATTGCGACACTAGAACGTCGGGCCGCATTTGGATTCGCGACATTCGAAGATGGTCTTGACGCGTGTCGACGAATCATGCGACGTGGGGCAACTCCTGCAGTCCTTCGTTTATATGACGCACCCGAAAGTCAACGCGGTCAAGGCGGCGACGGAGTGGTCTGTGCTCTTCTCGTCTTAGATGAAGGCGACGTCGCATCAGTGACAGCATCGATGAACATCGTTGAAGAAGAATGTCTCGCAACAATCGGTTGCATTCCTCGCGATATTGAAACTGTCGAACGGTGGATGCATCATCGCAATGACACCAGTGCTCTGCAAGCGCTCACCAAAAAGGGTTTCGTTGTCGACACCATGGAGATTGCCGCGCCATGGTCAACCCTTCCCGCAATCTTCAATGCGACCCGTGAAGCGATGCTCAAAGTTCCTCATGCCCGTTCATCAACCTGCCACTTGTCGCATAGTTACATCGACGGCGCCTGCTTGTATTTCACATTCGCGGCTAATCCTCCGGCTGACGAGGTTGAAAATACCTATGTGGCGCTGTGGGATGCCGGCACCCGAGCAGTTCTTGCCAATGGCGGAAACCTCAGTCATCATCACGGCGTCGGCATGAACCGTTCTCGTTTCGTACAAGAGGCGCTCGGTTCTGCATTCGGTGTGCTGGTTGCCATGAAAAACTCTCTTGATCCGCAAGGCATCTTGAATCCTGGCAAGATGGGGCTACCCCTACCCGACTATTTGGAGGCAGCACAGTGGCCATGAGTTCGACGTCGTCAAGCTCAACTCCATCTCGTTGGGACACTCAGGCAATTAGGTCTGGCGCTTCTGTCGCACTAGTTTTTGCAGTTCCATTTTCAATTGCGGCGCGAATTTTCTCCGATAGCGCAATCGCCGTCATTTTGTCGCTGTGTGCTGCGATCGGATTCTTGTTAGGCGCAGCAGTTGCCGCTTGGCATCAACAACGACGCACGCCACTCACTCATGCCATCGCGACAGCAGCATTGAGTTACATCATTCCGCAAACGGTCTTTATCATCGTCAAATTGGCGCGTGGTGGCGACGTGCGCTGGCTTGGCGTCTTTTTCAACTTGACAGTCACCTTGACCGTTGGTGTGATTGGCGGATTTATTGGTTCAACGATGCAAAGGACCGGCGCGACACCTAGGGGACGTCGCTCATGAGTTCGTCAATTCTTGTGATCGATGTCGGAACGAGTGGTTTACGTGCCGCGGTTGTTCGGCCCGACGCAACTGTCACCGCTTTGCATTATCGCGAGTTCGCCCCTAGTTCGCCGTTCGCCGGTCTTGTTGAGTTTGATGCAACAGAAATGGCTCGTTTAGTTCTTGAAGTTGCCCATGCATCACTCGCCGAAGCAGGCGCGGTTGCCGCGGTTGGCATCACAACTCAGCGAGCATCAACAGTTCTGTGGGATCGTTCGACTGGCATTCCTCTTGGCCCTGCATTGGGTTGGCAAGATTTACGCACGGTTGGCGAATGCATCATGGCCAAGGCCGAGCATGGTCTGTCATTAGCGCCTAATCAAACGGCAACCAAGGCAGCGTGGCTTCTCAAGACGTACGTCGGCGATGAAGCAGCGATCGCGGCACGCGAAAAAGATTTATGTATCGGCACAGTTGACAGCTGGATTGTGTGGACGCTCTCACAGGGATCACTTCACGTCACCGATCACAGCAATGCCGCAGTCACCGGACTTGCTGATGTTTTGTCTCATGAAAACATCAGGTGGCACGAACGTGCGTACTCAGCATTGGGCGTACCTATTTCGATGCTTCCCACTCTTGTTCCATCATCAGGAATCATTGGATCTGCAACCGCGCTTCCCGGTTCGCCACCTATTGCAGCAATTGCCGGCGACCAACAAGCGTCGCTCATCGGTCAATCATGCGTTCGTCGAAATATGGCCAAGTGCACTTTTGGTACTGGCGGCATGATGAATGTGTGTCTCGGAGACAACAAACCCACATCATCGGAACGCAGTCAACACGGCACATTCCCCATTGTTGGCTGGAGTCAAGTGGCAAACGATGCTTCTCATCTGGTGACCTGGGGCGCTGAAGCGATCATGTTGTCGGCCGGAACCAATATTGAATGGCTGCGCGACGACATGGGACTGATTTCTTCGGCTGACGAAAGCGACGCTGTTGCCCGCTCATGCGATTCAACCGATGGCGTCATGTATGTACCTGCACTGCTCGGACTCGGAACTCCCCGTTGGGATTACGGTGCTCGCGGGGCGCTCTTTGGACTTACCCGAGGAACAACACGAGCCCACATTGTTCGCTCGGTTCTCGAAGGAGTCGCGCATCGCGGGGCCGATCTGCTCGAGGCCATCGAATCTGACTACCCCGATGTGGAGGTGCCCGAGATTCGTGTCGATGGTGGCATGAGTCGTAACCCCTCATTTATTCAGGCCCTCGCCAACGCGACTGGCCGCCCCATCTCGGTCTCGCCTGTCACCGAGGCGACAACCGTCGGTGCGGCGTATTTGGCGGGTTTAGCCGTCGGAACTTGGTCAAATCTCGCCGAAATTGAATCTCTGTGGTCGCCACACACCACCGTTGACCCTCAGTCCAACTACGATCGAAGCGCAGTCCGAGCCCAATGGGAACGAGCTGTGACCCGTGCCGCCGGATGGATCACCGAACTTTCGAGTCTCGACTTCTAGAGTTTGGAGTTGCTCTTACCTGTCTCGGCACATAAGGCTGTCGATAAGAGTTTGTGAAAGGAACCCCGTGACCGCTTCGAAGATCATCAGCGATAGCCCAGTTCGGCCCACTGCGGCCGATACCGAGCTTCTCGCATCGGCCCAAGCCACTGCATTAGCAGTACGCGATCTCTATCAGGCCGCAGTTGCCGCAGGTGCCGGCGGAGAGCATGTGGCTTGCCTCGTCTCGATCGCTGCTCATCACGACGCCTACGCCCAATCAATTTCGTCGCTCATTGGTCGCGCCGCACCGCAAGCTCGAGATAGCAAAGTTTTCTCGAGCAATAAGGCCGACTTCGGATCTGACACCATGGCCACCGCTCTTGCAGCTCATGCCCTCGAAAATTCGCTGGTTGCCGCACATACCGAACTTGTCGGAGAACTTGTTGGCACCGAAGGCGCAGCACTCATCGCCTCAATGGTGATTATCGAAGCCCGCCACGTTGTTGCTTTGGCTGCAATCGCTGGCAAGTCAGCAATTGATGACACCGATTTATTCTTAGTCACCCCCGAGGCTGCAGCAGCAGACGCTCAGACCACGACGACCATCGCCTGATTCGGAGAACATCATGAGCAACTCACATCGCGAAGAAATACAAGCCTTCTCCAAAATCGTCAAGGCGACACAGGGCGCCGACTTCGGTCCGGCATTGCAATCGTCGTTATCCCGCCGTCGTTTCTTTATCGCAGGTGGTGCAACGATTTCATTTGGTGCACTCATCGCTGCTTGCGGTGGTTCAACCAATACCGGAATCGCTCGTCTTGGCGAGGCCCCGACAAAGTCCGAACTTGTTGATGCCCCCGTGACCGACATCGCTTTGTTGCGTACAGCCACATCGCTCGAGCACAACGCGATTTTCGTCTACGAAGCAGTAGCTGCCGCCGGATTGTTGTCGGGCGATGCCGCAACATTGGCGGCTCGCTTCTTAAGTGATCACAAGGCTCACGCTGAAGCAACTGCGTCACTCACCGAAAAACTTGGTGGCACGGCGTACAACGAACCCAATCCTCGTTTGCAGTCGATTTATATTGAGCCGGCATTGCGATTGATCACAGGCGATGATGCTTCGGGCATTCCCGTCACTGATGATCCCGCCGCAGACGTATTGGCTTTGGCCTACGCACTTGAAACCATCGCTGGCTCGACCTACCAGGTGTACGTACCCATGTTGGCCGACACCGCATTGCGTGCAGCCGCCATCGGAATCGGCGAACAAGAAGCCCGTCATGCGGCCGTCATTGGCTCGATCCTGAACCCCATGCGATTGGTCTCAACCTTTGGCCTTTCGATTGCTGCCGAGTATCAGGAAACAACCGATGTTCCAGCAGCCGCCTACGCCGTTCCCACCGCTTTTGGCACCAAGGCTCCGGTTCCCGTCGTGCTCGGCGCAGCGAATGAATCGGGAATCCGCACCTCACTCAACCTTGAAACCCCAAGCTTGAACTCGATGGTGTACGAATACCTCGACGGCGAGTGATTTTTCGGTCGTACACTTCTCGCTGACAGTGAGTGAGTCGGGTAATCGCGGATGACGTGAGTCATTCGAGGAAAGTCGGGACTCCGTAGGACAGAGTGCTGGCGCGAGCCAGGTGGGGGCGACCTCACGGACAGTGCAACAGAGAGAAACCGCCGATGACTGGGCAACCAGCACAGGTAAGGGTGAAACGGTGCGGTAAGAGCGCACCAGCATGTGGGGCGACTCATATGGCTTGGCAAACCCCATTCGGAGCAAGGTCAAGCAGAGGAGACGGGCGGTCCGTCCATCCGGGTCACCGGAAACTCCTCGGGTAGACCGCATAGATGGATGGTTACCGAATCGGGGAAACTCGATTCACAGAATCCCGCTTACAGACTGACTCACTGTCACCAACAAGCGTTATTAGTCATCGCGCGCCAGTGCCGCCGCACGTACCCGTTCAAGTTCTTCGAGTTGCATGGGGTCTTTCAGCGAGAGCAATCGTGCATAGAACCTGAGGCCCCGAGCGGTGGCTGTCACTCGTACGGGGATGCGGTCACCTAAATCAGATCCGAATCCCCGCGGAATATCGACGTTGTACACGCCGGCCTCATGTAAATCTGTTTCATCAGCCGCCAGTGCAGCGCTCTCGTAGCCACCCAGACCAAACAATTCGGCATCCATAAAAAAGGTGAACTCAGTAACGGTTTGCTCACTCATATTTTCACAATGCCATACGCAATACGCCTTGTCGCATTAGAGCCCGACAGTTCTCAAAGCTTGCCCGCCCACTACGGTAAGAAACCATGAGTACGTTCAATTTTGATTCAATCCCCCAAGTAGTCCTTTCTGAGATCGACTTATCGTCACCCGAGTTTTGGCTCAAGGATCGCGCTTACCGCGAAGGGGCATTTAAGACCCTGCGCGATGAATCGCCATTTCAATACTTTGAGGAAGCGGTCATTGAAGGCTCGCCTTTCCCCCAAGGCCCTGGCTATCGCGCCATCACGCGCCACGATGACATTTGGCAGGTGAGTCGCAACCCGCAATTGTTCTGCAGTGGCAAAGGCTCAAGCATTGGTGACCTTCCTACCGAGATGAACGAATTCTTCGGCTCGATGATCAACATGGATGACCCGAAGCACTTCCGTTTGCGCAATATCGTGTCACGCGGTTTCGCCCCTAAAGAAGTAGCGCGTATTGAAGATCAAGTTCGTTCACGAGCCGAGAAGCTTGTCACCGATTTACTTGAACGCTTTCCACAAGGCGAATGCGATTTCGTTGAAGAAGTCGCCGCCGCGCTCCCCCTCGAGATCATTTGCGACATGATGGGAATTCCCGAATCAGATCACAAGCAAATCTTCCATTGGACCAATGTCATCCTTGGCGTTGGCGATCCCGAATTTGGTTCGTCGCTTGACGACTTGATGAAAGTCGCCATTGAGATGTTTTCTTATGCTCAAGCTCTTGGCGAAGACCGTGTGAAGAATCCACGAGAAGACGTGACCTCAGCAATGATGAACGCTGTCATTGATGGCGAACGCCTCACTGCCCAAGAATTCGGTTCGTTCTTTATCTTGCTCGTTGTGGCCGGAAATGAAACAACCCGCAACGCCATCAGCCATGGCATGAAATTGTTAACCGATCATCCTGATCAAAAGGCTCTCTGGTTCAACAACTTTGACGCACACACCAAAACTGCTGTCGAAGAGATCGTTCGTTACGCAACACCAGTGATTCACTTCCGTCGCACCGTTACCGAAGACACCGAACTTTCGGGTCAGAAATTACTCGCCGGCGAAAAAGTCGTCATGTGGTACTGCTCTGGAAATCGTGATGAGCGGGTGTTTGTTGATCCGTTCAAATTTGATATCTCTCGCACATCAGCAACTCCACAAGTTGGTTTCGGTGCCGGCGGACCTCACTTCTGCCTCGGCGCCAACCTGGCTCGCCGCGAAGTGTCAGTCATGTTTGATGAAATTCGTCGCCGCATGCCCAATATGCGCATCACTGGCGAACCCGCCATGTTGCAAAGTGCCTTTATCAATGGCATCAAGCGCATGCCCTGCGCCTGGAACTGATCAGTCAGTAGTCGAGGCTTCGCCCATGTCGCCACGCACATAGTGGCGGCGACACAGCAACTCATAACGAACAACATCACCAAACATTGGTGTGGCGACGTCGCTCGTATCTCCAACGACAACTGTTTCGCCTTCGTACACCACGACACCGTTCACCACGCGCGCGTTATGCGTTGCTCGCGATCCACACCAACAACGTGCTTCGACTTGCATTTCAACCCGCTCATCGGCGACTTCAAGCATGCGCTTCGTGCCTTCAAACAACAGTCCCTTGAAGTCGGTAATCAGACCAAAGGCATATACGTCAACATTGAGGTCGTCAGAAATACGCGCCAACTGGTCACATTGCTCAATCGAATAAAACTGCACTTCGTCACACACCACAAAATCGAGCGGCATCCGCGATTGTGCCAAATCAAAGAGATCAACTTCGGGTGATACTTCAACTGCCGGAGCCGAAACACCCAGTCGACTGGTTACCTGGGTTCCATCTCGATCAAGTTTGGTCAGCAATAATCCCTGTCGGCCACGTACCGCCAAATTGTGATGAATCTGCAGCGCCAAAGTGCTTTTACCTGAGCCCATTGTGCCGAAACTAAACCGCAGAGTTGCCATACCGCCGACAAACTTAGTCGGTGGCGGGTCTAGTCGTTAGCGTCGCCTGACCGCACTGTGAGAACATCAGCAACGACCGCGAAGTGATCGCTGGCTTGCACCCCTGCGACCGGTTCGACTCCGGCTAGCCACACGCGAACTGGGTTACCGACCGGCTTTGGTCGAGGCCAGGTCACGAAGAGATAATCAAGTCGCCGATTGGGCCAATTGGCATTCGCCAAATATTCGTTGCGATCGCTCCAGGTGTGACCCAAACCATTGCCCTTCAGTTCCCACATGTCGGCGAAAACGACATTGCGATTTTTCACAGCCGACCGTCCAGTCAATCGACGAATTTCATCGCTGTCGGGCACAGCATTGAAGTCTCCGCCTAGCAAAACCGGAAGATCTGCCACTGGGTCGCTACGTAACGTCAGCACAAGATCAGAAAGAGCATCAACTTGCAATTGACGAACATGAGATTCGTCAAAGCGATGGTCGAGATGTGTTCCGATGACTGGCCATCGGCCCCACGGCGTTTCAAGCACCGCCCATAGTGCCCGACGATGCGCTGGTTCACCTGCTGCATTGGGAAGCGCCACTTGACCAAATCGAACGATTGGCCACCTCGACAGAATTGCGTTTCCCATATTCCAGGGGCTTGTCGTCACGGCAACGTTGTAACCAAGTTGCATCGCCAGATTTTCAGCTTGCTGTTCGGTTGTATGCACTTCTTGCAAGAACAGAAGATCAGGATTTTCAGATCTAATGACATGCTCGATAGCAACTTGTCGTTCTAGCCACGGACCAAAGTGATGCCAAACATTCCAGGTCATCACGCGCATTGTGACTGTTTCGTCAACCGAATTCATTTCAAATACGACCCGGGGACCAAATAAGTGTCGCCGAGAATATTGCGAGTTCGACGCAATGATGCCATTTCATCAAACCATCGCCGGCTCGCAATTCCTGCCTCAATCGCCGAAGCTGGTGCCAGATCGGCACTGAGATTACGAATGGTGTAATCAGACTTCTTATCGACCCACGTTGGATAGACAACTGGTTGGCTGACGACAACACGGTTGTTGGCAGCACGAGTCATCGTGACGGTCACGATTGCTCCATCTTGACCTTCATCGGGCCGCGATGCTTTTGTTGGCATATTCGTCAAAAAGTTTCCGAGACCAAACATGACCCACACACCATTGATTTGTTCGATGGGTTGCAACACATGTGAATGAGCACCCACAATCAAATCAATCTCACCCGAGGCAGTCAGTTCATTGGCCCACTGCCGTTGCTCGTCGCTTGGCACTGCCGAATCTTCATTCCCCCAATGAAGGCTCACAACGACTGCCTGAGCGCCCAGAGATCGCGCATCTCGGGCGTCAGCGATTATTCGCGGAATATCAATTAAGGCTGAACGCCATTCTTCGCCAGCTGGAAGCGGAGAGTCATAACGCAGCGTGTACGACAAATGCGCAACTATCACTTCGCCGACTTGAGTTGGCAATGCTCTGATCTCGTACGGCGTGCGCGCCATACCTGATTGCAGTATTCCTTGGTTTTCAAGCGCGCTCACCGTTGCATTTACCGCTTCGCTTCCACCATCAAAGACATGCTCACTCGCAGTTGAACAAGCGTCATATCCAGCATCGGCAAGTGCTGTAACAATTTGCGAAGGAACTTGATACGTCGGATACGACAACAATTCGGCGCCGGGCGGAGCGATCGGAGATTCAAGATGACAGACCGCCATATCGGCATTGCTCAATAACTCTGTGACATCACTAAACATCGGCGAAAAGTCATAGGGTTCGGTTGAACCAAATGTTTGAGCATTTTTTGCAGCAGTTGGCCACAGCCCTCGCTGAACCAATATGTCGCCGGTAAAGGCCAACGAAATTGGTACAGGAGGCAACGTCGTCGTTGTCGTCGACGTTGTTGTCGTTGATGTACTAGTCGTTGACGTCGTTGTTTCATCAACGACCGAAGCAGGGGCAGTACCTGTCGTCACATTTGGATCAGCGGCAAGTGTTGAAACGATCCCTTGATCAAGATTTGATGGCGGCCGCAAGGCTACTGGCGGCAAAGTCGCGGGGTTCGAAACTGACGACGATTCAGAATGTGAGCAAGCGACCAAGGCTAGGCAAATTGAGAGTGCCGTGAGCCGTCCGCGCATACGCCAATTCTCTCACAATGACAGACAGCAAATGGGTTACTTCACGTTGTCCAAGTTCTCGGCAAAGAGCAGTACGACTAGTTAGCCGTTCCGCGTGAATCGAAGCGACGCACTGAACTCACGGGGATGAATCGCAAATCTCCCGATGGCGAAAAGGTTCCTTGAACATCGACTAACACCCTGATTGCTGACGATGTGTAAATACAGAACGAACCGTCAGCGTCCACGGGGACAACGGCCAAGTTGGCGACCGAGCGACCTACCGTGACGTTGGCATTCGACTGCGCTTGAGGACCAGGAACCAAAGTAGAGCACTTGTCGGCCGTGGCATATCCAGCAGCTTTGGCATCCGTCAAGGTGAGATTAATGAGTACTGCAGATGCACCAGCGGGTGCGGTCATCTTGATCATTGCACCAGCCTTGAATACGTCGGCGCAATTGTCGGTGCATTTCCGCGTATCAATTAATCGACTTGGCGCTGATGGCGAATATCCCCATTGCCCAATTGGGCTAGGAGCAAAAACGCCTTGAACGTCGATGATCTGATTCAGTCCAGCATTGGCCAAAGTGCAAAACCCCGGCTTGTCACCAACGAGACCCATCGGCACGACTGCCAAGTTTGCCACCGTGTCATCGTTACCGAAATTAATATTCGAACGAGTCTGTTCGCCTGGTTGCAAGTTTTCACATGAATCAGCAGTGAGGTATCCCGCACCGACCGTGCCGGTCACCGTGATATTGGACAACATCGCAACCGACCCCGCCGGGGCATGTGCAACAACGACTCCATTTTCGCTGAGCGCAACAACTTTGCCACCAGCGTTACGGGTATCGAGCACACGCGTCGGAGAAAGAGGTGTGAACATTGTGGCACTGCTGTCAGCAAGACGTGACGGCATGAAGAAACCTTGCGCGTCAACAATGATGTGCATCGCTATTGAGTTGTACAAACAGAATCGACCGAGAGCATCAAGTGGAACAACCGCAAGGTTGGCCACTGTTGCTCCAACTGCAACATTGCCATTTGACCATGAACGTTCACCGGTGACATTGCCATCGCAACTTTCTGCTGTGACATATCCAGATTCGCTCGCTCCAGTCAAGGTGATGTTCACGAGGGCCGAAGTCGCTCCAGCTGGTCCCTGTAAAGGAACTGAAGTGCGCCATCCAGCCTGCGGGCGATCTTGCCAGGTGCACTTGCGAACTGTTGCACCAGCTTCAACAACGTTGCTGCAATAACGCTTGACCGAGACACCGTTGACCGATGCGATCTTCACAGCCTCTTCGACTGTTCCACGAAATTCAAAATGCATGGGGTCACGAATGACATAACTCTTCACAGTTGTTGACGTCACGCAACCACCACTCCAGCCATAGCCACCCCAGAGAAGTCCCCACTTTTCCGCAGTCTGCACAACCCATTGCGGAATGTTGGTGGCCATCGGAACCGAGCATGCTGTCGTTGGCGATTCGGGTGTTGGGACATAACGAACTTCAGGGTTGGCTCCAACATTGATATCAATCGCCAGGCCCCACGCGTGATTCGACAATGACGCGCTCGTCAAACCGACACAATCTTTGCGAGTGTTTGACGTGCAACGGTAGTTGTAACCAATCGCATCGGTGATGCGATAGCCATTGGCTTGAATCTCACCCAAAAATCCTTCAAATAATGCCAAAGCGGCCGGAGGCGCTTGCAGCGCTCCGGCTTTGATTGTCCCCACCTTGTTGGCATTTTTCCATAAGGCCGCTTCCCATTCTTTTAACGCTGGCGAACCCGAGTACGCCCATCCATTGCTTTTCCATCCAGCATTTATGGTTCCGTCTGCCGCAATCGGAAATGGTGGTGTTCCCCAACCAGTTTTTGTCGCATCGGTGTATTTGGCGATCACACATGATGCAACATCGCCAGCAGCAATTTGCACATCAGTGCATTTTGCGGGCATCACAGGTGCGGTCCAGGGAGTCGAATTTGAAAAATCAATTGCGGCAGAAGCTGCAGGAGCTGAACCCATGGCCTTGGCCGAATTGGGCGCCGTCACCATCGCGATCACAATCACTGCATAAGAAACGAGCGCAATCAAAAGAACAAAGGGTGCAAAGCGAAACTTGCGCGGCAAGTGGTTCTGCATCTCATGGGGGTTTTGAAAAAACTGCTGGCTCATCACGAAAAGAGGTATCGGCGACTACTTCCTAAGTCTTGAGCATCTCTTGCGAAAAACCCCATATGCAGGGACAACGCTCCTATAGCGCGTCGTGTCCCAACGACCCATCCACAACCACAACTGGTGGATTATGGTTTTCTTCACGACACATTGGGGGAAATCATGACTGAACGTTTTGAAAAAGGCTTTGCTGGACGAGTAGCTGTCGTCACAGGTGGAGGCACCGGAATGGGCCGCGAACTGGTTCGCCAGCTCACGGCCGATGGTTGCGACGTTGCGACGTGCGATGTCATGGAAGACACGCTTGCTGAAACGGTTGCTATCTGCGCGGCCGATGGAAACCCAGGCAAAGTCTTGACATTCATTGCCGACGTTTCGATTGAATCGCAAGTGTTGGCATTCCGTGACGCTGTCGCCGCTTGGCGCCCACATGTCAATCTCCTTTTCAATAATGCCGGCATTGGCGGTGGAGGAAGCATCATTGAAGATGATCGTGAGTCTTGGGAAAAAACCTTTGGTGTGTGTTGGTATGGCGTGTACTACAACACTCGTGCCTTCTTGCAACTCTTACTTGATGCGCCGATCGGACACGTCGTCAATACCAGTTCGGTCAACGGTTTTTGGGCTTCACTTGGTCCGAACATTCCGCACACCGCTTACAGTGCCGCAAAGTTTGCCGTCAAGGGTTTCACTGAAGCACTTATCACCGATTTCCGCATGAACGCCCCGACGTTACGCGCCTCTGTCGTGATGCCCGGACACATCGGAACATCAATCGCCATTAACTCACGCAAACTTCTTGGGGCCGACCCGAAAGAGATGACCGAAGAACAAATCGCACAAATGCGTGTTCGCTTAGCCAAGTCCGGTCTCGATGTCAGCGGCGCGAGCGACGAAGACTTACGTCTTGGCATTCAGGCACAAGGTGAGTTCTTCCGCGATAACGCTCCCATGTCGGCCGCCGAAGCAAGCACCGTCATTCTGAATGGCGTCAAGCGTGGAGATTGGCGCATTTTGGTTGGGGCCGACGCAGCAATCCTTGATGAAATGGTGCGCGAAATTCCGACCGATGCTTACTTGCCAGATTTCATGGAGCGAGTTCAAGCTCGCGGTGCCTTTGGGGGCATGACGAACAACTAGTGACAGGCGGGTACCGCGAACTTGAGTATTTTCTTAACATCGCCGCCCGATATTCAGATAGAAATAGTTCATGCGACGTCAGATCATCGCCACTTTGTTTATTGGGGCATTTGCCATCAGCGCTGTTTCGTGTGGCGGAGACTCAACAACAACGCCGAATGACATCGAAAGTGGCACTTCAGAAGTTGTCCTGCCGTTGACCGGTGTTTGGACTCAGGCAAGCACCGCTGATGCTCCCATTGCCGCGACTGCCGAATTTTGTTGCAGCACCGCAATCCCCGACTCACCTGAGTTCACTGCTGATGCGCAGCCATTAGCTGACGGCATGTACGCGATGCATATCGCGAATTGGTTTTCGGATGTCCAGGCCTCGGTGATTGACATGTCAATTTTTCGCTACCGATCATGCGCCGACCCTTTGATGATTTCTAGTGACCTCAATGAATGCACGGGCGTCGTCGATGACCTCGCCTCAGCGGCCGACCTCAGTCTTGAAACTCATCGCGCCCTTGACCTGACAAGTGGTGACATCACAATTTGGTTATTCGGACACGCGTGTTTGACCGACGGAGTTGACATCACGTCTTGGGTTGGTGACGGACTCGCGCTTATGAACCTGATGCAAAGTTTTCAGTCAGACAAAGAACAATGGCTTGACCCGTACGTTCAAGGTGAACTTCGATGGGTGCAGGATCTATCGCCAGAGGCAACTTCTGCCGGTTCGCCTTTTGTCATTTCTTCATGTGTCGAAAATGCACTGGAGTGGACCATCCCCGATGGTCCGACATTATTGATTCAAGGATCAATTGATGACGTTGGTCCAGGTGCCGCAGTGACTCAATGGGTCGCGGGGCGCTCGCTTGAAATTTCTGCAGGCCAGCAAACTGCCTATTTATACGGCGCGTATCGCCCATAACACGTAGTCTCACAGCTCTCGACTTTGCTCGGGCAGGTGCCGGCTGAGAGACTGTTGTCATGAGCACCGCCACATCAGTCGATACTGCCAAAGCCACAGTTGAAGCCGCACTCGATGCGCTTCTAGCCGCTAACGATCCAAAGAAAATGGACAACGTTTCTTTCCGCGGCGCCCGTTACGACCACGGTTTGGCATGGGTGCACTTCCCCGTTGGTTGCGGCGGTCTCGGTGTTCGTCCCGATCTCAATCGTCTGGTTGAAGAACGTCTTCGCAAAGCCGGCGCCGCGCCGCAAGACCCCGCGACGTTCTTCATTGCACTGGCTGGACCAACCATCGCAACTCATGGTTCTGATGAAGTGAAGAAGCGTTTCTTGCGCCCGATGTTTACTGGCGAAGAAAAGTGGTGTCAGTTGTTCAGTGAGCCCGGTGCTGGCTCTGACTTTGCCGGTCTCGGAACGCGCGCAGTACGTGACGGTGACGAGTGGGTCATCAACGGACAAAAAGTTTGGAACACCTTGGCGCACCTCGCCGACTGGGGCATGCTCGTCACACGCACCGATCCCGATCAGCCCAAGCACAAAGGCATGACCTACTTCGCGATCGATATGCACTCACCAGGCGTTGAAGTTCGACCGCTACGTCAGATCACTGGTGAAGCTGAATTCAACGAGGTCTACATGACCGATGCTCGAGTTCCGGATTCACAGCGCGTTGGCGAAATCGGCGAGGGATGGCGCGTTGCTTTGACAACTCTCATGAACGAGCGCACTGCAATTGGTGGAGGTGGTGGCGGTAACGCCAAGCGTCGCGGACCCATCGATGAAACCATTCGTATCTGGAAAGAATTGCCACCCGAACTGCAAACAGGTGCTCACAAAGATCAAATGATGCAGCTCTATTGCAAGAGCGAGGCGTTACGACTGACCAATGCACGTGGTGCAGCCGCTGCCAAAGCTGGCAACCCCGGACCAGAAGGCTCAATCGCGAAATTGATGTTGGCCGAATTCAACAAGAAGGTCACCGAGTTCAGCGTTGAGTTGCTTGGTGCCAACGGCATGATCGATTTTGACTTCACCTTCCGTCGTCCCGATGGTTTATCAGTCGACGGTTCAGAAGGTGGAGTACGACACTCATTCTTGCGCTCACGAGCCAACTCCATTGAGGGTGGCACCAGTGAAATCATGCGCAATATCTTGGGCGAGCAAGTTCTTGGTCTGCCCGGTGAACCCCGTGTTGACAAAGATCAGCCGTGGATCAAGGTTCCACGTAACTAAACCAATCAGTTTCTTGCACGATTTTCTTGCGTCATAATGGCGAGGTGAAAACCCCGCGCGGAATCGAGATTCCTGATGACGCCATTGAGTGGTCATTTGCTCGCTCCACCGGTGCTGGCGGTCAACATGTCAATAAGGTCTCGTCAAAGGCCACACTGACCGTTCTAACGGCCTCTCTGAGTGGATCAATCGTCAAATGTGAGCGAGTCATTGCTGCCTTTGGTGAGCAGATTTCGGTGACTTGCCAAGAGACTCGTAGCCAGTGGCGTAATCGCGAGTTATGCATCGCCAAACTCATCGAGATGATCGATACCGCCGCGGCTCCCCCGGCTCCACCACGGCGCAAGACAAAACCCAGCCGAGGCGCCATCGAACGGCGCCTGTCAAGCAAGAAAAAGGACAGCGACAAGAAGGCTGGCCGACGCGGCGACTGGTGACCCCGATACCGTAAAAGCCATGCCCAGTCGCTTTGTCCTGAAGTCCATGAACGCCATTCACAAAACCTTGCTCACCGTGTCGTTTGGCAAAGTTGGCTGGGACGCCGGCAAGATGCCCGTTCTGAAACTGACCACCACCGGTCGCAAGAGTGGACAAAAGCGTCTCGTCATGCTCACCTCTCCCATTCAGATCGGTGAAACGTGGGTCATTGTCGCCAGCAAAGGCGGAGACGACGATCACCCGGCCTGGTTCTTAAATTTGCAAGACAACCCCACTGTCGAGGTTGATATTCGTGGCAAGAAGACAACTCGCACTGCCCGCATCGCTACTTCAGACGAGCGCGCCAAGTTGTGGCCCGAAATCACCACAAAGTACGCCAACTACGGTGGCTACCAAAATCGCACCAATCGCGAAATTCCTTTGGTGTTTCTTGAACTGAATTCATAAGCCGCACACCACTCGCGCCCATGTCGAACAACGAATCGGAAAATAGCGAGATTGATCCTCAGGTTGCCGCGACAATTGAATTACTCGAGCAACTTGTTTCTGATCGCACATTGCTTGCAGCAATTCCAAAAGACGTTCGCGTCAAGTTGTTAAGCCTGGCCGGCGATTTGTACGAACCCGATTTAGCTTTACGTCGCAAACTCATTAAAGATCAGCGACGTAGCGACAAAAACGAAAAGACCGCGCGGCACCAAGAAAATCTGGCCCAGGCCGCCATTCGTGCGCTTCGCGCTAAGCCAGTCTTTGTCACCCCCAATGTTTTTCCACCCGAACTCGTTGAAGGTGACGAGATCAATGACAGTGACGAAACGAGCGCGGCCTTTGTTGAAACCAACAAAGAACAACATTGCTATGTCTGCAAAGTCAAGTACACATTGATCCATTTCTTTTACGATCAGTTGTGTCCGGCGTGTGCGGAATTCAATTACAACAAGCGCGGCGAAACTGCCGACTTATCAGGTCGAGTTGCGTTACTCACTGGTGGCCGCGTGAAGATTGGTTACCAAGCCGGAATCAAGTTGTTGCGTGCTGGCGCACACCTGATTGTGACAACACGCTTTCCGCGCGATTCAGCGATGCGTTATGCAGCCGAAGCCGACTTTGCTGATTGGGGCCATCGCCTCGAGATTTATGGCCTTGACCTTCGCCACACGCCAAGTGTTGAAGCCTTTTGTCACCATGTAATGACCAAGTACGACCGGCTTGACTACATCGTGAATAACGCCTGTCAAACAGTGCGTCGACCACCCGAGTTTTATCGCCACATGATGGAACTCGAGAGCGCGTCGATGACCGATATGCCCGAACATGTTCGTGAACTCGTGGGTGCATACGAAGGTTTGCGCGGATACAACATGTTGCCCGCGGGCGAAGACGAAGCCTTAGAACTTGCCGGACTTGGTTCCACCACAGCACCCGGCATAACGCGCTCGGCCGAACTTTCACAGGCAGAACTCATTGCTGAAGATCGCGATCTCCCATCACATCTATTCCCCGAGGGCCAACTCGATCAAGACTTGCAGCAGATTGATTTGCGTGATCGTAATTCGTGGCGACTCACCCTTGCCGAAGTCTCGTCGGTTGAATTACTCGAAACACAATTAGTGAATGCAGTCGCACCATTTGTGTTGAATGCGCGTTTGAAGCCCTTGATGCTGCGCACCGAGAACCGCGACAAGCACATTGTGAATGTGTCGGCAGTTGAGGGTCAGTTCTATCGCAAGCTCAAAACCACCCGCCATCCGCACACCAACATGGCCAAGGCTGCACTCAATATGATGACGCGCACATCGGCCGCCGATTATCACGCCGACGGTATTCACATGAACAGTGTTGACACTGGCTGGATTAACGACGAAGACCCCGCACACTTGGCTGACCGCAAACGTTCCGAGCACCACTTCCACCCCCCACTTGACATCGTGGATGGTGCGGCCCGTATTGTTGACCCGATCATTGATGGTGCTAACACTGGCAATCATGTGTGGGGCCAGTTCTTAAAGGACTACACACCAACTGATTGGTGAACGCTGATGCATCACTCAACCCATGTTCCACTTGCCGGCGCCTTTGGCGGAGGAGGCTTGTTTGGAATCGGTTATGCGATGGGCATTCTCGATGGACTGCGCGATCAAGGCATTGATTTATCGACGGCTCCAATGATCGGCACTTCGGCGGGCTCGTGGGCCGCAGCGGCAACCGCGCTTGGAGTTGGCTTTGATCAACTCGCTGCACTTGATGTGCCCCGTTTCCCCGACCCACGGTCTGGCGTCTTAGCCAATTCGGCCCGGCGGGTGTTCGGAAATGCGATGCGCTCCAATGTGCACGCAATCGCATGTGCTATTCCGCGTTTACGTCGCACCGAACTAGATGGAGCAAAGTTTCCGTTGTCAACAATCGTCGCCGCATCATCGGCGGTACCGGGCCTATTGGCACCGCAACGCATTGAGGGTCGTTGGTATATCGACGGTGGCGTGCGATCAGGTGTGAGCGTTGATCTTGCGGCGCCGGCTGATCTGTTGATTGTGATCGCTCCTCTTGCCGGTGCAATGTTCGGACCATTCAACAATTTGGTTGAGCGCAATACCGATCGAGAAATTGATGCCTGGAAAAAATCGTGTGGTGGAAACGTTCGCCTTTTTGCACCGAACGCAGCAACCGCCAAAATTGCCACTTTGCCGCATCATCTATTTGACAAAGAACGCGCGATTGAGGCGCACGCCCACGGTCGCCAAGAAGCTCGAGGAAAATAAAAGATCTGGTCGGCATTTTGCGGAGAAAACCTCAGCAAAAGCCGACCAGATCGTGAACGGTTATTGAGTTGTTCAGCTGCAGCCCGAAGTGCTACCGCATGACGGGCAGGCGTGACATGAACCGGCACGGTTCATTTGCACACCACACTGCATGCACATCGGTGCATCGCTGTGCTTTTGCGCCTTACGGGCAATCTCGGCTGAGTGATCGCTCACCGGAGCCACCGGAGCGATTCCCATTTCGAGCTGAGTCACCAATTCTTCAACTGACGGAATGCTCTTTGGGTCGGCAGCAACATCGCTACCGGTTGATGAGACGTACGACGACTCTTCAACACCTGGCAACGTCGGCTGCAAACGCTCATCGATCGAGAAGATTCCGAGTTCTTCGCGCTCGGCGTAGGTCAAGTACTCAAGTGCCATACGACGGAACAAGTAGTCCATGATTGAAGCGGCGAAACGGATGTCCGGATCGTCGGTCATACCTGCTGGTTCGAAGCGCATGTTGACGAAAGCCTCAACGAAGGCCCGCATCGGCACGCCGTACTGCAAGCCGTAGCTAATGCTCTTGGCGAAGGCGTCCATGATGCCCGACAAGGTTGAACCCTGCTTTGACACGGTCAAGAACACTTCACCGGGGCGACCATCTTCGTATTCACCAATCGTTGCAAAGCCCTTGCAATCGGCCACGCGGAACTCGAAGGTGCGTCCACGACGACTGCGCGGCAACTTCTGACGAACTGGCTTCGCTATGACCTTTTCGACGATCTTCTCAACAACCGCAGTTGCCGATGACTCAGCAGTACCTTGCTCGTCGCCCTTCTTGGCAGTTGACAATGGCTGACCGACTTTGCAGTTGTCGCGATAGATCGCCACAGCCTTCAAGCCGAGTTCCCATGACAACATGTGCAGTGCTTCAATTTCTTCAACGGTTGCCTC
>CAIQJP010000163.1 GCA_903872155.1 uncultured Actinomycetes bacterium
CGGCGCTGGCCTTGAAGATGTCGTGTACGGCGCCGTTGATTCGGGTCGCCCGTTCTTGGGTATTTGTGTTGGCATGCAGATGTTGTTCACGTCAAGCCAAGAAGATCTTGATGCTCGCGGTCTCGACATCATTTCAGGAACCGTGAAGTGGATTCCGCCGGGTGTGAAGCGCCCGCAAATGCAATGGAACAAGCTTTCGTTTTCTCAACCTGACGACCCAATGTTTGAAGGTGAGTTATTGCGCGACTCACCGAATGGTTCGTGGGTGTATTTCGTGCATTCACTCCATGGTGTTCCGATGGACCCCTCGCTTGTGGCCGCCACATGCGATTACGGCGTCACCCTAAATGCAGCATTCCGGCAGGACAATGTTTTTGCCACGCAGTTTCACCCCGAAAAATCGGGTGCAAGTGGACTCGCGTTGTTGGACAACTTCGTGAAAGCAGCTGGTGCGTCATGAATTCTCATCTTTCACAGCCTGAGTTATATCCAGCTATTGATCTTCGTGGTGGACGTGTTGTGCGCCTATTACAAGGTGACTATGCACAAGAAACTGTTTACGGTGATGACCCAGTAGCAGTCGCAACATCGTTTGCTGATGCGGGCGCAACTTGGATTCACATCGTCGACCTTGACGCGGCACGTACCGGTGACCCCATCAATCGTCCCGTCGTCGCAGCCGTTGCGAAGGCCCTTCGAGGCCGAGCATCAATTCAAACTGGTGGCGGCGTGCGAGCGGTTGCCGATGCTCAGGCATTGGCCGATGCCGGAGTCGCGCGAGTTGTCATGGGTTCAGCAGCAGTTGCCGACCCGTCGTTGGTTGAAGCAGCAGCAAAAGTTGTGGCCGTTGCCGTTGGTCTTGATCATCGTGCCGGAGAAATTGCCGTTCACGGATGGACGAAAGATTCTGGAGTACAACTGAATGAAGCGCTTTCGTGGTTTCCATCGGCATCGGCTTTTGTCATCACCGATATTTCACGTGACGGCATGTTGCAAGGACCAGACGTCGACGGATTGCGCGCTGCGGCATTGGCAACAACGATCCCGGTGATTGCCAGTGGCGGAGTTGCTTCACTAGATGATGTGCGAATTCTCGCAACGATTCCTGCGCTTGCCGGAGTCATTACGGGCAAAGCAATTTACGAAGGTCGCTTTACTGTTGAACAAGCTGTTGCCGCGCTGCGTGATGTCAATCTTGGGTCGGGGAGTGGTGCTCAGTGAAAGTTGCACGCGTCATTCCGTGTCTTGACGTGACGAATGGTCGCGTTGTGAAAGGCACAAACTTTGTCAACCTGCGTGATGCCGGCGACCCAGTTGAGTTGGCCTCGCGTTACGACGCCGAAGGTGCCGACGAATTGGTCTTTCTTGACATCACCGCATCGAGCGATGGACGCGAGACGATGGTTGATGTGGTGTCGCGAACTGCAGAACAAGTATTCATTCCGTTCACGGTGGGCGGGGGTATTCGCAGCGTCGACGATGCCCGGCGAATGTTGCGCGCTGGGGCCGACAAGGTCAGTGTGAATACTTCGGCGGTGCAGAACCCGCAATTGATTACCGAAATCGCTACCGAATTTGGTGCTCAGTGCGTCGTGTGTGCCATTGACGCGAAGCGTTGGTCCGACGGTCGCGAAGGTTACGAAGTCTTCTTGCATGGTGGTCGAACACCAACCGGGATTGATGTTGTTGAGTGGGCAACTCGTGCGAGTCAACTTGGTGCCGGTGAAATTCTCTTGACGTCAATGGATCGTGACGGAACCAAAGAAGGTTTTGATCTTGATCTCACGCGTCGAGTGAGCGATGCAGT
Source organism: uncultured Actinomycetes bacterium (assembly GCA_903872155.1). GTDB lineage: Bacteria > Actinomycetota > Acidimicrobiia > Acidimicrobiales > Ilumatobacteraceae > Casp-actino8. The sequence continues at coordinate 1,808 of CAIQJP010000163.1, forward strand.
CGGTGTACCTGTGATTGCATCGGGTGGTGTCGGAACCCTTGATCACCTGGTGGACGGAGTTGTTGAAGGCGGCGCCGATGCGGTTCTTGCCGCCTCAATTTTCCACTTCGGCGAATTCACAGTGGCGCAAGCAAAGCAACGCATGCTTGATGCTGGCATCATCGTACGACCGGCATCGTGATTATTCGTGAGTAACTACCCGTTTGTTCGTGATCCGTTCACGGTGATCGATGGCGGGCTTTCAACAGCCCTCGAACTTTTAGGCGCCGACATCAGTGGACCGTTATGGACTGCACAAACCGTGATTGACGATCCGGCATTGCTCGAGCGTGCGCATCGGTCGTTTGTTGAAGCAGGCGCTGACATCATCGCCACTGCGAGTTATCAATGCGGAACGAAACAGTTTGAAGCAATTGGGCTGAGTACA
>CAIQJP010000164.1 GCA_903872155.1 uncultured Actinomycetes bacterium
CGGCGCTGGCCTTGAAGATGTCGTGTACGGCGCCGTTGATTCGGGTCGCCCGTTCTTGGGTATTTGTGTTGGCATGCAGATGTTGTTCACGTCAAGCCAAGAAGATCTTGATGCTCGCGGTCTCGACATCATTTCAGGAACAGTGAAGTGGATTCCGCCGGGTGTGAAGCGCCCGCAAATGCAGTGGAACAAACTCGCTTTTAGTCAGCCCGATGATCCCATGTTTGATGGTGAATTATTGCGCGATGCACCGGACGGTTCGTGGGTGTATTTCGTGCATTCACTCCATGGTGTTCCGATGGACCCCTCGCTTGTGGCCGCGACATGTGATTACGGCGTCACTCTGAATGCTGCATTCCGGCAGGACAATGTTTTTGCCACGCAGTTTCATCCCGAAAAATCGGGTGCAAGTGGGCTGGCGTTGTTGGACAACTTCGTGAAAGCTGCCGGTGCGTCATGAACTCTCATCTTTCACGGCCTCACTTGTATCCAGCTATTGATCTTCGTGGCGGTCGTGTTGTGCGCCTGTTGCAAGGTGACTACGCACAAGAAACTGTTTATGGTGATGACCCAGTAGCGGTTGCAACATCTTTTGCTGATGCCGGCGCAACATGGATTCACATCGTCGACCTTGACGCTGCTCGTACCGGTGACCCCATCAATCGTCCCGTCGTTGCTGCCGTAGCGAAGGCCCTTCGGGGTCGAGCATCAATTCAAACTGGTGGTGGCGTACGCGCCGTTGCTGATGCTCAAGTATTGGCCGATGCGGGAGTCGCACGAGTTGTGATGGGTTCGGCAGCAGTCGCCGACCCGTCGTTGGTTGAAGCAGCAGCAAAAGTTGTGGCGGTGGCCGTTGGTCTTGATCATCGTGCCGGTGAAATTGCCGTTCACGGATGGACAAAAGATTCGGGCGTACAACTCAATGAGGCACTGTCGTGGTTTCCGTCAGCGTCAGCTTTCGTCATCACCGATATTTCACGTGACGGCATGTTGCAAGGACCAGACGTCGACGGATTGCGCGCTGCGGCATTGGCAACAACAATTCCGGTGATTGCCAGTGGCGGTGTTGCGTCACTTGATGATGTGCGCATTCTCGCAACGATTCCGTCGCTTGCGGGAGTCATTACGGGCAAAGCAATTTACGAAGGTCGCTTTACTGTTGAACAAGCTGTAGCCGTATTGCGTGATCATGAAAATGGTTCAAAGGGGAGGGCGCAGTGAAAGTTGCCCGCGTCATTCCGTGTCTCGATGTGACGAATGGTCGCGTTGTGAAAGGCACAAACTTTGTCAATCTCCGCGATGCTGGCGACCCTGTTGAATTGGCCTCGCGTTACGACGCCGAAGGTGCCGACGAATTGGTGTTCCTTGATATCACCGCCTCAAGCGATGGTCGCGAGACGATGGTTGATGTGGTGTCGCGAACTGCTGAGCAAGTATTCATCCCGTTTACCGTTGGTGGTGGAATTCGCAGTGTTGACGATGCGCGGCGAATGTTGCGCGCCGGGGCCGACAAGGTGAGTGTGAATACATCGGCCGTGCAAAATCCGCAATTGATCACCGAAATCGCTACCGAATTTGGTGCGCAATGTGTGGTGTGTGCCATTGATGCCAAGCGCTGGTCTGATGGGCGCGAAGGATACGAAGTGTTCTTGCATGGTGGTCGAACACCAACAGGGATCGACGTTGTCGAATGGGCAACTCGCGCGAGCCAACTTGGCGCCGGTGAAATTCTTTTGACGTCAATGGATCGTGACGGAACTAAAGAAGGTTTTGATCTTGATCTCACGCGTCGAGTGAGCGATGCAGTCGGTGTACCAGTTATTGCTTCGGGTGGTGTCGGAACTCTTGATCACCTCGTGGACGGAGTTGTTCAAGGTGGCGCTGACGCAGTTCTGGCTGCATCAATTTTCCACTTCGGTGAATTCACAGTGGCCCAAGCGAAGCAACGCATGCTTGATGCGGGCATCATCGTACGACCGGCATCGTGATTGTTCGTGAATAGATACCCGTTTGTTCGTGATCCATTTACGGTGATCGACGGCGGACTTTCAACAGCCCTTGAATTACTAGGCGCAGATATCAGCGGATCGTTGTGGACTGCACAAACCGTGATTGACGATCCGGCATTGCTCGAGCGTGCGCATCGGTCGTTTGTTGAAGCAGGCGCTGACATCATCGCCACTGCGAGTTATCAATGCGGAACGAAACAGTTTGAAGCAATTGGGCTGAGTACA
>CAIQJP010000165.1 GCA_903872155.1 uncultured Actinomycetes bacterium
TGATTTTGATGGGTGGATGGATGGCCAAGAACGAGGTCGTGTTTGGTCATGCGACGATGTCAAGTTGGTTCGGAATGAATTTGCAACGCGCTGTCATTCCGGTTTTGCCAAAAGATCAACTTGATGAAATGTACGCACAGGGTCAAGTTTCGGATATCGCAATGATCGGACCATTCGGAAGGTACGACCTCTATAAAGACGTTGTTGAACCTTGTGTGCCCGAGCACAATTTTCGGGCACTAGTTGAACTAATGCGCACTACCGATGAATGGAGTCCGAACTTTAACGCTGAATGTTTCTTGCCGATTTTTGATCAAGCAGGCAAAGATGCAATCGCCGTCATCAAGGAACATCCTGAAGCTTGGCTTGAAGGTCGCTTGTGGTCATTGAGAACAACCGTGGCGGTTTCAACAATTCCATCGGAAAGTCCGTCAGTCGTCGTGCGTGGACTCGATCGGTTGTTTTCTATCGCCCGACTTGATTTCGGGGGAGTGCTGTCGACTAAAGGATGGGGAACGCCCATTTACGGTCAACTAGAAGCACGAACCGATTTCGGCTTGATGTTGATTCCGATGTATTTGTTCATCGGTTTCCTTGGCTTGTGGCACATCATTCAACGTGTGCGCCGAAAAGCATTGAGTTCAACTGCCCCGATTTATCTTGTCGGATCTTTTACCGTTGCTTTTACTGTCATCGTTGGAGCAATTGCCGAACTGGGAGAACAATCTCGTTTCCGTACGATGGTTGATCCCATCGTGACGGTGATGGTTTTAGCCATGTTGATTCCGTTTGTTCGGCGACTGTATGACAAGGCGCGCCGTCAGAAGAATTAGTTGCAAGCGGTGGCGGTAGCGAAGTAAACGCTTGCCCCATCGAATTCTTCAAGTGTTAATCGGCCGCTATCTACTTGTTGGGTGAGCAGGTTGATATCTGCGCCGGAGAATGTCATGGCGTCACTTAACACCACGGCGCCATCGTGTTGAAGTAGAGCACACGGAAGAGCTTCGTATAAAGCGGTGACATCTTGGGCCTCGCCTGTCAGTGCTTTAACGGGAAGTGGTGCATAAGCAGCGGGGAGTCCGGTGTCCCAATGCACGGCGTCTGCGTCATTGGTAATGATGATTTTGGCACCCGACTGAAGTGCCGCAATCGAATACGGCTTGAGCCCAGAACTATCACTGAAACTTTCGGTGATATTCCATGGGCGAACCGCGAACAGAGAGAAAAGAATCAAGGCCACTAATGCGCTTGCAATGCTTTGAGTTCGGCGGGCGCCTTTTTGTTTACTGACGAAGTCGTGTGCTGACCAGACGATCGCAGCAAGCGTGAGAATTCCAGTTGGCAACATCAGCCGATTGTCAGCAATGACCAATGCGTCAAAGCCCATCATTCCCGCAACCAATCCGGCCGAAATGATGGCAGATGCACCTAGGGCAAGCTCGGCGTTTGCAGTGAGAAAATGACGCCGACGCACGATGCTGAAGAGCGCAACGATGATGATCGCAAGCCAAGTAATTGCGACGAGCCACGACCACCACGACGGACCTTCGTTAGTGAAATATGTACGACGTAAGTCGCCTTGTTTGGCATCAAACCATCCGCCGATTGAACGAACAAAAACTTCAATATCAATTCGTCCGAGTCCGCGCCAGCCAGCGTTATGCCCGCCGCCAGCTGCCGATGCCAACAAAATGTTGAGTGCAGCAGGCGCCATCATCGCGATCGTCCACA